>CAVWCG010000001.1:0-951738 GCA_963753445.1 uncultured Actinomycetes bacterium | reverse complement strand
AGGCTCTCGGCGAGCGGGGTCGCGATGTTGTCCGCGCCGCCGACCGCCTTGGTCAGCTCGCCGATGAAGTAGGCGCCCTGGCCGGGGGCATAGCGGGCGATCGCCTCGGCGCCACCGTCGAGCGCGGTCGGCCGCTCGGTCGCCACCGCGAGGCGCGCCCCGTTGCGGCGGATCGCCTTGCGGATCCGCAGGTCGAGGATCGGCGAGGACTGCATCGGGTCGGTCCCCAGGACGAGGATCACGTCGGCCTCGTCGATGTCGGCGACGGCGGCCTGGCGCTCCGGCCGGGAGAGGTCGAGGATCGCGCCGATCCCGGGGCCGGCCGCCGGCCGCGAGTCGATGTCGGTCGAGTGGAGCGCCCCGCGCAGGATCTCCTGGACGAGGAAGCCCTCCTCGTTGGAGGCGTCGCCGACGATCGCCGCGACCTTGCCGTCGCGCGCCTTCAGGCCGTCGGCCGCCCGCGCGATCGCGGTCTCGTAGTCGGTCTTGACGCCGCCTTTCAGCCGCGGCTCGGTGACCCGCTCGTCGGCGTCGAACATCTCGAAGCCGTAGCGCCCGCGGTCGCAGATCCAGCCGTCGTCGACGCCCGGGTTGTCGCGGACGATCACCCGCTTCACCTTCTCGTCGCGGACCGTGAAGCTGACGTTGCACTGGCTCGGGCAGAGGGTGCAGACCGAGCCCGCCTGCTCGATGTCCCAGGGCCGGGCGCGGAAGCGGTAGGTGTAGTTGGTCAGCGCGCCGACCGGGCAGAGGTCGGTGATGTTGCCGTGGAAGGGCGAGACGTAGGGGCGGTCGTCGAAGGTGCCGACGTAGGTGCGGTCGCCGCGGTCGAGCAGCTGCAGCTGGGAGTCCTCGGAGACCTCCTGGCTGAAGCGCACGCAGCGGTAGCAGAGGATGCAGCGCTCGCGGTCGATCGCGACCAGCGGCGAGAGTTCGATCGGCTTCTCGAAGTGGCGCTTTTCGTCGATCACCCGCGACTTGCCCGGGCCCCAGCCCTGGGTGATGTCCTGCAGCGGGCACTCGCCGCCTTTGTCGCAGACCGGGCAGTCGAGCGGATGGTTGACGAGCAGGAACTCGACCACCGCGTTCTGCGCCTTCTTCACCTGGTCGGTGCGGGTGTGGACGACCATCCCGTCGCGGACCGGGGTCGAGCAGGAGGTCTGCAGTTTCGGGATCCCCTCGATCTCGACCAGGCACATCCGGCAGGCGCCGACCGGCTCGCCGAGCTTCGGCTCGTAACAGAAGACCGGGATCTCGACGTCGCCCTTGCGGGCCGCGTCGTGGAGCATCTCGCCCTCGACCGCGGTCACCTCGCGGCCGTCGATCGTCAGGGTCACCTCGCGTTTGTCAGGGCTCACGTCGCCGCTCCCAGGGTCTCGGGCGGCGCGTCGACGACGACGTGCGGGTCGATCCCTTCGGCCGCTTCCGCCATCACCGCCTCGAACTCGCCGCGGAACTTGCGGACCATCGCCGCCACCGGCATCGCCATCGAGTCGCCGAGGACGCAGAGGCAGTGGCCCATGATGTTCTCCTGGACCGAGCTGATGATGTCGAGGTCCATCGGCGTCGCCTCGCCGCGGACGACCCGCTCCAGCATCTTCACCGTCCAGTTGGTCCCCTCGCGGCACGGCGTGCACTTGCCGCACGACTCGTGGTGGTAGAAGCGCGCGGTGCGCAGCGCCATGTGGGGGATCGAGACCTGGTCGTCGGCGACGATCACCGAGCCCGAGCCGAGCATCGAGCCCGCCCCGGCCATCGCCTCGAAGCTGTAGGGGAGGTCCATCGCTTCCACGGCGGTGAGGACCGGGGAGGAGGAGCCGCCCGGGTAGATCGCTTTGACGGTGCGGCCGGGGAGCGGACCGCCGGCGAGGTCGTAGATCAGGTCGCGGGTCGGGATCCCCAGCTCGACCTCGTAGTTGCCGGGGCGCCGCACGCCGCCGGAGACCGAGACGACCTTGGTGCCGGGGCTCTGCTCGGTGCCGAACTGGCGGAACCAGGCGGCGCCCTTGGCGACGATCCGCGGCACGTTGGAGAGCGTCTCGACGTTGTTGATCAGGGTCGGCCCGCCGTAGAGGCCCTGCACCGCCGGGAACGGCGGCTTCAGGCGCGGGTTGCCGCGCTTGCCCTCGAGCGCGTCGAGCAGCGCCGTCTCCTCGCCGCAGATGTAGGCGCCGGCGCCGCGGTGGACGACCAGCTCGAGGTCGCGGTGCGTCCCCAGGATGTCTTTGCCGAGGTAGCCGGCCTCGTAGGCTTCGGCGACCGCGGCGTCGAGGATGTCGGCCTGCGAGTCGTACTCGCCGCGGATGAAGACGAAGGCGTGTCCGGCGTCGGCGGCGAGTGCCGCGATCGCGATCCCCTCGACCAGCTGGTGGGGGTTGCGCTGCATCAGCTCGCGGTCCTTGAAGGCGCCCGGCTCGGACTCGTCGGCGTTGCAGCAGAGGTACTTGGCCATTTCGCCGCGCGGCAGGAAGCTGGCCTTTTTGCCCATCGAGAAGCCGGCGCCGCCGCGGCCGCGCAGGCCCGAGTCTTCGAGCTCTTTGAGGACCTGGTCCTGCTCCATGTCCCGGTAGGCGCGTTCGAGGGTGGCGTAGCCGCCGACCAGGTCCTTGTAGCCCTGCAGGGTGGCGAGGCGCGGGTCCTCGGCGGCTTCGAGCAGGACGCGGGTCTCGAGCTGGTGCGGCATCAGTCACTCCCTCGCCGCAGGTCCGTGCCGATGGGCCGATTTCCGGACATATGGTCCGGTTTTAGGCCCGTCGGCAGCGAGGTGTCACCGGCGAGGGGGCGCTTCTCAAGCGACTTGTCCGGCAGCACGGCGTCGCCGGAGAGCAGCTGGTCGATCGCGGTCCGCGCCTCGCCGGGCAGCAGCGGCCCGAAGTAGCGCTGGTCGATCGAGGCCATCGGCGCGATGTCGCAGGCGCCGAGGCACTCGAAGCCGGTGACGAAGACGTCCTCGCCCGCGGCGGCGGCGCGGAAGGCGTCGAGCAGCTCGTCGCCGCCGCGCATCCAGCAGCTGATGTTGGTGCAGACCTCGATCCGGTGCTCGCCGACCCGGGTCGTGTGGAGCAGGTCGTAGAAGCTGGCGACCGACTCGAGGTAGGCGGGGGTGACCCGCATCACCGCGGCGGCCTCGCGGATCCCCTCCGGGGTGCACCAGCCGTAGCGCTCCTGGACCGCCCACAGCGCCGGGATCGAGGCCGATTTGCGGTCCGGATAACGGGCCATCAGCATCTCGATCCGCTCCCGCAGCTCCGGCGGGCAGTCGACTTCGGTCAGCTCCGGGATCTGCTCCGGGCCGGTGCTCGGCACCCGGCCCTGGGTGACCGCGCGGTCGACCGGCAGGTTCGGGTTCGAGGCGCCCGCGCCGTCGACCGGGCTCATCGGTCGACCCCGCCGAGGATCGGGTCGAGCATGCCGAGGCTGGCGATCATGTCGGCGACGTAGGAGTCCATCGCCATGTCCTTGAAGCCCTGCAGGTTGACGAAGGAGGGGTCGCGGAAGTGGACCCGCGCCGGCTTCGAGGAGCCGTCGGCGAGGACGAAGCAGCCGAGCTCGCCGCGCGGGCCCTCGATCGCGTAGTAGATCTCGCCCGGGTCGACGCGGAAGCCCTCGGTGACGAGCTTGAAGTGGTGGATCAGCGACTCCATCGAGGTCGAGAGCTCCGAGCGCGGCGGCAGCACGTACTTGCGGTCGTCGGCGATGAACGGCCCGCCGGGGAGCGCGTCGAGCGCCTGGCCGACGATCTTGGTCGACTCGACCATCTCGGCGACCCGGACCCGGTAGCGGTCGTAGTTGTCGCCGACCGTGCCGACCGGGATCTTGAAGTCCATCTCCGGATAGGCGAGGTAGTCGAAGGCCTTGCGCAGGTCCCAGGGCTCGCCCGCGGCGCGCAGCAGCGGCCCGGTGACGCCGAGCTCGAGCAGCCGCTCGCGGCTGACGATCCCGACCCCTTTGGTGCGCTGCAGGAAGACCTCGTTGCGGTCGAGCAGCGCTTCGTACTGGCCGACCCGGACCGGCATGTCCTCGACGAAGGAGCGGCACTTCGCCTCCCAGCCGAGCGGGATGTCCTCGATCACGCCGCCGACTTGGAAGTAACGCGTGTGCATGCGCTGGCCGGTCGCCATCTCGAAGAGGTCGAGGATGCGGTCGCGCTCGCGGAAGCAGTACCAGAGCATCGAGATCGCGCCGAGGTCGAGCGCCGTCGTCCCCAGCCAGACGAGGTGCGAGTGGATCCGGTTCAGCTCGAGCATGATCGTGCGCAGGTACTTGGCCCGGGGCGGGATCTCCAGCCCGATCAGCCGCTCGACCGCGCCGCAGTAGGCCTCCATCTGGAAGAAGAAGGAGACGTAGTCCATCCGCTCGACGAAGGGGATGACCTTCCAGTAGCTCTTGTCCTCACAGGACTTTTCGATCCCGGTGTGGACGTAGCCGACCACCGGCTCGAGGTCGCGGACGATCTCGCCTTCGAGGTCGACGACGAGGCGGAGCACGCCGTGGGTCGCCGGGTGGTGGGGGCCGATGTTGACCGTCATCACCTCGGTGGTGCGGTCGGCGTCGAGCTCGCCGTAGAGGTCGGCGACGGTGGGCGCCGCGGGGTCCTCGTCGATCAGCGCCTGGGGGAGCTCGTGCTCAGCCATACCGCTTCTCGCTGTAGGTGAAGGTGACCGGCTCGCCGCCGACCGGGAAGTCGCGGCGCTGCGGCCAGCCGACGTAGTCCTCGGGGAGGAGGATCCGGGTCAGTTCGGGGTGGCCGTGGAAGACGACGCCGAAGAAGTCGAAAGCTTCTCGCTCCTGGAAGTTGGCGGTCGGGAAGAGGCCCGTGCAGGAGTCGATCTCGGGGCTCGCGGCGGGGAGCATGGCTTTCACCCGCAGGCGCTCGGCCCGGTCGCGGTTCATCAGCTCGTAGTGGACGCCGAAGCGCGGTTCGTTGGGGAGGTAATCGGCGACGTGGAGGCTGGAGAGGAAGCGGTAGCCCTGGCCGGGGGTGTCGCGCAGCCAGCCCAGCACGTCGAGAATCCGATCCGGGTCGACGATCAGCGCCGCCCGCTCCTTGGCGTAGGAGGTGTCCCGGACCGCGCCCGTGAGGTCGCCGTCGATTTCGCCGCGCAGCAGCTCCAGTCCGGGCCCGTCAGGCAAGGGTCAGCTCCCGCGCGAGCTCGTAGGCCTCGGCGGCCTCGAGGCTTGGCTTCGAGGCCGGGCCGCCGCGCGCCCACTCCTCGGTGCCGGCCGCGTTGTAGCGCTGGCGCCAGCCCTGGTCGGGGTTGCCGATGATCTGGCGCTGCAGCTTGTTGAAGCCGTACATGACCGCCTCGGGGCGCGGCGGGCAGCCGGGGATGTGCATGTCGATCGGCATGAACTTGTCGGCGCCCTGGACGACTGCGTAGTTGGCGAACATGCCGCCGGAGGAGGAGCAGGCGCCCATCGAGATCGCCCATTTCGGCTCCAGCATCTGGTCGTAGAGGCGGCGGACGACCGGTGCCATCTTGATCGAGACGCGGCCCGAGAGGATGATCAGATCGGCCTGGCGGGGGGAGGCGCGGAGGGCCTCGGCGCCGAAGCGGGCGAGGTCGTAGCGGGCGGTGACGATCGCGATCGGCGCCTCGATCGCGCAGCAGGCGAGGCCGAAGGTGAGCGGGAAGATCGAGTTGGCCCGCGCCAGGTTCAGCATTTTCTCGAAGGTGGTGGTGACGACCCGCTCTTCGACGTAGCGCTCGAGGTCCTCACCCTCGAGGTCGCCGCGGAGCATGTCGCGGGCAGAGGCCTGACGGGCCCCGAGGCTGCGGCGCTCTATCTCCAATCGAGGGCTCCCTTCCTCCACACGTAGACGAAGGCGAGCATCAAGAGCACCACGAAGGTGATCAGCTCGCCGAGGACGAAGACGCTCGAGGCGCCTCGCATGATCACCCCGACCGGATAGAGGAAGACGACCTCGATGTCGAAGAGGATGAAGAGCATGGCGACCAGGTAGAAGCTGACGCCGAAGCGGAAGTTTTTGACCGGCTCGACCGGGATCCCCGACTCGTAGGGCTCGGACTGGCGGCGGCTTGCGGCGGTGGCGCGGGCCGGCTTCTTCGGGCCGATCAGGTGATTCAGCATCGCGAAGAGGCCGCCGACCGTGAGGCCCAGTACCGCGAAGACGAGAATCGGGAGGTAGGTCTTGAGCACGAAGTGGTCTTATGTCCTCGGTCCGGTGGCGTGAGGAGACGCGCAGCAGCCCCTCGGTAGCCCTTAGCCGCTGTTATACAACCACATTGTGACAACTTGCTACATAGTGATTTTCCGCATCAGCAAGCGGAATCCCGACCCTTTCAGGAGGATTTAAAGGCATGGTCGGCCTACATATCGCGGTCGGATGCCTTGTCATCCTGCTCAACCTCGTCGCCGGCGTCATCGGTGGCTGGGCCTGGTTCAAATTTCGCCCGTCGGTGCCGTTCTGGTACCTGCTCAGGTTCGCCCAGGTCTCGGTCTTCGTGCAGGCGGCGCTGGGCGCGCTGCTCCTCGTCACCGACCACTCGGCGAAGGAAAACCTCCACTACCTCTACGGCATCCTGCCGCTGGTGATCTCCTTCATCGCCGAGGGCGCCCGGCTCGGCGCCGCCGCGCGCGAGCTCGGTGAGCTCGACATCGAATCCTTCCCGGCCGAGGCCCAGGAGTCGATCGCCCTCCAGATCGTCCGCCGCGAGATGGGGATCATGGCGGTCAGCTGCATCGTGATCTTCTTCCTCGCCGTCCGCGCCGCGACCACCAGCGGGATCTAAGCCCGGTTCGCCCCCTGACGGCGCCGGGGCGCTTCCGTGGTTCCTTTTCCACGGATAGCGAGGATTTCGAACCACGCGGTGACTTATGGGGGCTATGGCGCCCATTTCGCACCACGCAGCGAGTTTCGGGCTCAGGCGTCGAGCTTGAAGACCGGGTGGTCCGGGGCGATGCGGGCCAGCTCGGCGTCGGTGCTGTCGGGGCCGACGCCGGCGAAGAAGGCACCGACCTCCCACTTCCACTTCTTCAGGTAGGCGCGGAGGATCGGGACCGCCTCGGCGGGCGGGACCTCGGTCGCCTTGAAGTCCTCGGTCTTGCGGCCGAGGCGCAGGCGGCCGCCGCCGGCGGCGCGCATGTTGCGGACCCACTGGGTGTTGCCGCGCGGCGCGACCAGGTGGCGGTCGCCGTCGACGTCGAGCAGGTTGACCGGGGTCGAGCGCCACTGGCCGGATTTGCGCCCTTTCACTTCGAGGACGCGCGAGCCCATGATGCTGACGCCGAGGCCGGTGAGTCCGGCGATCGCCTTGTTGAAGACGTTGCGGGTGAACCAGCCCGGCTCCTGGAAGGTATCCGAGGAGGAAGGGGTGGAAGGCTCGTTCGCGCTCATCGCGGCGATTCTCGCACGGTTCGGTTCGCGCCATGTTCTTTTCGGACGCTGTCCGATAAACCGGCGAAACACGCCACATTCCCGTGTAGGGTTGCGCGCGTCCTGAGAGGCGGACACAGGCGCACAACCGGACGTGAGGAGGCAGGGGCAGATGCCGGGCAGGGGGGAAGAGGGGCGAACAGAGCCACGGCCGTCGCCGCGCAACAAGCGCGCGGAGATCGTCGCCGTCGCGACCGAGTACTTCGGCGAGGACGGTTACGAAGACACGAAGTGGGCCGACGTGGCGACCGCCGTCGGGCTCGGTCCGACCGCGCTCTACCACTACTTCGAATCGAAGCAGCAGTGCCTGTTCGAGATCCTCGCCGAAGCGATCGAGGACTTCCACGCCGAGTTCCTGCGGATCGGCGGTGAGCAGGCCGGCTTCGACGCGGCGCTGCCCGCGGTGCTGCGGGCGGGCTTCGAGCTGAACGATCGCGAAGTGCGCCGCAACCGGCTGCTGGTCGCCGAGCAGGGGCTGGTCCGCCACCAGCGCGCGGCGCCGCGCGAGGAGGAGGCGCGGCAGCGCGCCTACGTGGCGGGCAAGTCCTACGAGGCGGCATGGCGCGATTTCCTCGCCCGCGGGATGGAGGCCGAGGCGATCCCCGCCGCCGACCCAAAGCTGCTGGCCCGCCTGATGATCGGCGTCTACAACAGCGTCTGGCAGTGGTACCGGCCGGAGGGCAGGCTCGACCTGGACGGGGTCGGCGGCTTCTACGTGCCGCGACTGCTGGCGATCGCCGGGCTGCCGCAGTAGCCTGGCGGCGTGCTCGACCACGTCCTGATCGACGTCGGCGATTTCGATCGCTCTCGCGCCTTCTACGAGATGGCGCTGGCGCCGCTCGGGATCGAGGCGGTCAGCGAGCCCGCCCCGCAGATGGTGGGCTTCGGCGAGGACCGTAAGCCCTGGTTCTGGGTCATGGCCCGCGGCCGCCCGACCACGCAGGCGGTCCACATCGCCTTCCTCGCCCCCGACCGCGACGCGGTCGACACCTTCCACGCCGCCGGCCTCGCCGCGGGCGGCACCGACAACGGTGCCCCCGGCCCGCGCCCGATCTACCACTCCTCCTATTACGCGGCGTTCGTGCTCGATCCCGACGGCAACAACGTCGAGGCCGTCTGCCACACCCCGGTCGACTGAGGCGCTCCGCGCCGCGGCGCCCTCAGCGCAGCGGCCGGTAGGCGCCGTCGTGGAAGACCAGCGGTGTCCCGGCCGCCCTCTCCAGGTCGGTGACGGCGCCGGTGAGGATCACGTGGTCGCCGGCGGCGATGACGTCCTGGAGGTCGCAGGCGACCCAGAGCAGGGCGTCGTCGATCGCGGGCAGCCCGTCGCGTTCGCTCCAGGCGACGCCCGACCACTTCTCGGCGACCGGCGCCTTGGTCGCGAAGGAGCGGGCGACGCCCTCCTGGCCGTCGTGGAGGACGCTGACCGAGAAGCGGTCGGCGGCCTGGACGGCGAGCAGCGTGCGGGAGCCCCGATCGAGGCAGGCGAGCATCAGCATCGGGTCGATCGAGAGCGAGGAGACGGCGTTGGCGGTGGCCCCGGCGGGCCCGCCCTCGCCGTTGGCGGCGACGATCGTGACCCCCGTCGGGAGGCTTGCCATCGCGGTTCGGAAGGTGGCTGGGTCGGGTCGGGGCATCGTCAGAAGGTCGGGATCGGCGCCAAACAATATGATCCGCGCCGCGTGCGTCCGAAAGCGATGATCTTGATAGCCGCGGTGATCGCCGCCGCCCTCGGCATCTCCGCCTGCGGGTACGGCGAAGAAGGCCTCGCGGTCAAGCAGGAAAGCCCCGACTACAACGGGGCGGTCCTCTTTGCCACCCATTGCTCGGGCTGCCACACGCTGAGCGCCGCCGGCACCCAGGGCAGCGGCAACCGCGGCGAGCGGACCCAGGGCCCGAACCTGGACCAGCGCGAAGAGAGCGAAGCCGACGTGCTCTACGCGATCCAGAACGGCGGCTTCACCGGCGCGATCATGCCCCAGAACATCGTCGTCGGCAAGGAAGCCGAAGCGGTGGCGAAATTCGTCGCCAAATATGCCGGCACGGCCGCCGAAAACTCGCCCCGTCCCGGCCAGAAGACCGGCCCATCCGAACCGTAGAGCGGCGATGCTCGACCTGAAGCTGCTCCGCTCCGACCCCGAGCGGGTCAAGGCAGCTCTGGCGCGCCGCGGTGCGGGCGCCGAGGTCGACGAGCTGCTGGCGCTGGACGCGCGCCGCCGCGAGCTGCTGCCCCAGGTCGAGGACGCCCAGGCCGAGCGCAACGCCGCCTCGAAGCGGATCGGCGAGATCAAACGCGAGGGTGGCGACGCCGCGGCCGAGATCGCCGCGGTCGGCGTGCTGCGGGAGCGGATCGACGCCGGCAAAGAGGAGCTCGAGGCGCTCGAGACCGCGCTCCGCGAACTCACCCTGGCGCTCCCCAACATCCCCGACGACGACGCCCCCGACGGGATGGCCGAGGACGACGCGGTGGTGCTCCGCGAGGTCGGCGAGATCCCCGAGTTCGACTTCGAGCCGCGCGATCACCTCGAGATCGGCACCGCGCTCGACCTGATCGACATGGAGACGGCGGCGCGTCTCTCCGGCTCGCGCTTCGCCTACCTGAAAGGGGACCTGGTGCTGCTCGAGCTGGCGCTGGTCCGCTTCGCGATCGACATCGTCCGTGCCGAGGGCCACGAGCCGGTGGTGCCGCCGGTGCTGGTCCGCGCCGAGGCGCTCGAGGGGACCGGCTACTTCCCCGAGGCCCGCGAGCAGATCTACGAGATCGAGAAGGACGAGCTCTTCCTCACCGGCACCTCGGAGGTCGCCCTGGCGGGTCTCCACGCCGACCAGATCCTCGACGCCGCCGACCTGCCGCTGCGCTATTGCGCCTTCTCGACCTGCTTCCGCCGCGAGGCGGGCGCCGCCGGGCGCGACACGCGCGGCATCTTCCGCGTCCACCAGTTCGACAAGGTCGAGATGTTCTCGTTCGCCCGGCCCTCCGAGTCGAAGGCCGAGCACGAGCGGCTGCTGTCGATCGAGGAGCGGATCCTCGGCGAGCTGGAGATCCCCTACCGGGTGGTCAACATCGCGGTCGGCGACCTCGGCGCGCCGGCCGCCAAGAAGTACGACTGCGAGGCCTGGATCCCGTCCCAGAAGCGGTATCGCGAGCTCACCTCGTGCTCGAATACCACGGATTATCAGGCGCGACGCCTCAGTTGTAGGTATCGGCCGGGGGACGGCGAATCTCCGGAGGCGGTGCACACGCTGAACGGGACCGCGACCGCGGTCGGGAGGACCATCATCGCCTTGATCGAGAACCGGCAGGAAGCGGACGGCAGCTTCTCTCTACCTAATTCTTTGCATAGGTACGGCGCTCCTGACAGAATCAGCGCCCGATGAACACGAGCGTTCGCGAGGCAAGGCGCGTCGTCCTTTGTGATGACCACGAGATCGTCCGGGAGGCGATCAAGGCCAGGATGGCCGATTCGAGCATCGTCGAGATCGTCGGCGAGGCGGGGAACGGCCGTGACGTGGTCGACGTCGTCAAGGAGCTCGAGCCCGACGTCCTGATCATCGACGTCGAGCTGCCGAAGCGGGACGGGATCGAGGCGACCCGCGAGGTGCTGAAGGTCCGCCCGCGCACCAAGGTCATCATCTTCACCGCCCACGCCCAGCCCGATCTGCTGGCGCTGGCGCTGCGTGCCGGGGCCTCCGGCTACGTGCTGAAGTCGGCGCCCGCCGAGGACATCGCCAAAGCGGTCAAAGCGGTGACCGGCGGCGGCACGTTCCTCGGTGGCGACTTCGCCGGCGGCAAGCCCTCCGAGGTCGAGAAACTGCTCGAGCTCTCGCCGCGTGAGCGGCAGATCCTCGAGCTGCTCGCCGAGGGGCTGCGGGTCAAAGAGATCGCCGAACGGCTACAGCTCAGTCCGGCGACCGTTCACACCCACGTGCGCAACGCGATCGCCAAGCTCGAGGTGGATACCCGGACCGAGGCGGTCGCGCTGGCCGTCAAGTTCAGCTATCTCGGGGCTGGGGGTCAGGCTTGAAGTCCAGCGCGCAGCCGTTGATGCAGTAGCGCATCCCGCCCGCCTCGGCCGGTCCGTCGTCGAAGACGTGCCCGAGGTGCGCGTCGCAGGTCTTGCAGACGACCTCGGTGCGGCGCATGAACAGGCTGTTGTCGGGTCGCAGTTCGACGTGCTCGAGGTTGGCGGGCTCGGTGAAGCTGGGCCAGCCGGTGCCCGAGTCGAACTTGGTGCCGGAGGCGAACAGCTCGGTGCCGCAGCCGACGCACTTGTAGATGCCTTCGCCCTTCTCGCTCACGTAGGGGCCGGTGAAGGCGCGCTCGGTGCCGCCGCGCCGGGTGACCTCGTACTGCTCCGGGGTCAGGTCCTGGCGCCACTCCTCATCAGTTTTCACAACTTTCGTTGCCATTGCGTCCATTCTCCTTTCGTCTCAAGGTCCAGGGTACGACCTCTTCCTTACGAGCTTGTGACGTCAGCCGAGATCGATGGGGATGCGCAGACCGATTTCCTACGCCCTCTCGGCCGTCCTCCTCTCGTTGCTCTTCGCCGCCGGCGCGAGCGCCCGGTCCTTCCCCTTCCGGACCGCCGAAATCGCCCCCGCGGAAGTCTGCCCCGGGCAGACCGCCACCGACCTGACGGCCGAAGAACAGGTCGGCGTGATGCTCTGCATGACCGACTTCGCCCGTGCCGCCGACGGGCTCGGCGGCCTGAGGCCGTCGCGGCAGCTCGGCCGCGCCGCCGCGATGAAGTCCGGCGACATCCTCGGCTGCGACGAATTCACCCACGAAGCCTGCGGCCGTCCCTTCACCTTCTGGGACCAGCGCTACGGCTACCTGAAGGGCTGCTGGAGGACGGCCGAGAACATCGCCTGGGGGACCGGGAGCTACTCGACCGTCCAGTCCATCTTCACCGCCTGGCTCGAGTCGCCCGAGCACCACGCCAACATCCTCGGCCCTTACAAGGAAGTCGGGATCGCCCTGCAGGTCGGCGACCTCGAAGGCAACGAAGGCGCCGCGGTCTGGACCGAGGACTTCGGCAGCCACAAGTGCTGAGCGCCCCTAGGATGGCGGCGTGGCAGCGTTCTATGAGGCCGATGGCGCCGGGTATGTCGCGACCGAGCTGACGCGCGGGCCCTGGGATCCGGGTGCCCAGCACGCCGGGCCGCCGGCGGCGCTGCTCGGGCGGGAGCTCGAGCTGCTGCCCGAAGCCGAGGACTTCCAGGTCTGCCGGATCACCTTCGAGATCCTGCGCTCGGTCCCGATCGGCCCGGTCGCGGTCGAGGCGCGGATCGTGCGGCCGGGACGCCGGGTGCAGATGCTCGAGGCCGAGCTGCGGCTCGCCGGCGAGGTGCTGATGATGGCCCGCGCCTGGCGCCTGCGCACCGCCTCGATCGACCTGCCCGCGGAGGCGACCCGGGTCCCGCCGGGACCGGCGCTGCCGGCCGACCCCGGCCCGGCCGGCTTCTTCCCGACCGGGGAGAGCGTCGGCTACCACACGGCGATGGAGGTGCGGTTCGTCTCCGGCGGCTTCACCGAGATCGGCCCGGGGACCGCCTGGCTGCGGATGCGCCACCCGCTGGTCGACGAAGAGAAGCCGACGCCGCTGCAGCGGGTGCTGATCGCCGCCGACGTCGGCAACGGGATCAGCGCCGCGATCGACTTCCGCCGCTTCCTCTTCGTCAACGTCGACCTCACCGTGCAGCTCGAGCGGCTGCCGGAGGGGGAGTGGATCTGCGTCGACGCGGTCACCCTGCCGCGGGGCCGCGGCAACGCCACCGCCGAGTCGGTCCTCGGCGACGAGCGCGGCCGGATCGGCCGCGCCCTGCAGACCCTGCTGCTCGCCGAGCGCTAGACCAGGGCGGCGAGGTTCGCCACCGTCAGGTCCGGCTTGATCGCCGCCGTGGCGGGGTCCTCGGAGCCGCCGCCCGAGCCGCTGGTGCCGCTGAGGACGAGGATCGTGTCGAGGCCCGCGGCGTGGCCGCCGGCGATGTCGGAGGAGAGCCGGTCGCCGATCATCGCCACCCGCGCGGCGTCCGGGATCCTCGAAAGCGCCAGCTCGAAGAGGTGGTGCGCAGGCTTGCCGGCGATCTCCGCCTGCTTCCCCGAGGCGACCTCGACCGCCGCCAGGATCGCCCCGGTCCCCGGCCACTCGCCGCCCGGCATCGGCATCGTCGCGTCATGGCTGGTGGCGACCAGCGCGGCGCCCGCGTCGAGCGCCCGCTTCGAGGCGAGCAGGTGGGCGTAGGTGAAGTCGCGGAAGCCGGAGACGACGACGACCGCGGCCTCGGTCGGTTGCTCGAAGTCGACCAGCCGCAGGCCGGCGCCGGCGACCAGCTCGCGCAGCGGCTCGTAACCGAGCACCAGCGCGCTGCCGCCGGGCCCGGCGGCCTCGGCGGCGAGCTGGGCGACGACGATCCCGGCGGTGACGATCCGCTCGGCGTCGATCTCGACCCCGAGGCCGCGCAGCCGCTCGGCGTAATCCTCCGGCTGATGGCTCGGATTGTTGGTGACGAAGACGATCTCCTTGCCCGCCGCCAGCATCGCCGTCAGCGCCTCGGGCGAGCCGGGGACCGGGTCGCGGCCGGTCCAGACGACCCCGTCGAGGTCGACCAGGAAGCCGTCGTAATCGTCGATTGCGGGCATCGGCGGCTCAGCGTATTGGCAGCCCGGATCGCGGCGTCGCCCGCTACGGTGAGGGGACGTGCCCGCCGCCGACTCAACGGTCGTTGTCGCCTCCGAGCTGACCAAGGTCTACGGCTCCGGTGAGACCGAGGTGGTCGCCCTTGCCGGGGTGAGCACCGCTTTCGACCGCGATCGCTTCACCGCGATCATGGGTCCGTCGGGCTCCGGCAAGTCGACGCTGATGCACATCCTCGCCGGGCTCGACACGCCGACCACGGGGACCGTCACGCTCGACGGGGTCGAGATCACCGGACTCGACGACGGCGAGCTGACCAAGCTGCGCCGCGACAAACTCGGCTTCGTCTTCCAGTTCTTCAACCTGTTGCCGGTTCTCACCGCCGAGGAGAACCTGGTGCTGCCGCTCTCGATCGCCGGGCGCAAGCCCGACCAGGCCTGGGTCGACCAGCTGATCCACACGGTCGGGCTCGACGACCGCCGCACCCACCGCCCGAATGAGCTCTCCGGCGGCCAGCAGCAGCGGGTCGCGGTGGCGCGGGCGCTGGTCTCCAAACCGGCCGTCGTCTTCGCCGACGAGCCGACCGGCAACCTCGACTCGAAGGCGAGCGCCGATGTGCTCGACCTGCTGCGCCGCGCCGTCGACGAGTTCGACCAGACCGTGGTGATGGTCACCCACGATCCGGCCGCCGCCGCCCACGCCGACCGGCTGATCACGCTGCGCGACGGCAAGATCGTCCAGGACGGCGCCCCGGGTGGGGCCGACGACGTGATCGAGCTGATGAAGCAGCTCGACTAGGTCGGCGTGACCGGGCTCGCGCTCAAGAGCGTCTGGGCGCGCAAGGTGCGGGCGCTCTCGACCGTGATCGCGGTGGTGATCGGCGTCGCCTTCGTCGCCGGCTCCTACGTCCTCACCGACACGATCTTCGCCGCCTTCGACGAAATCTTCAGCGAGTCGCTGAAGGGGACCAGCGTCGTGATCACCGCGAAGAACCCGGTCGAACAGGAAAACGGCGAAGTGCCGACGGTGAGCGCCGCGCTGCTGCCGCGCATCCAGCGGACGCCGGGGGTGCGGCGAGCCGCCGGGGCGATCTTCACCCCCGGCGGCTTCTTCGACTCGAAGGGCGAAAAGATCGGCAGCAAATTCGCCCCCAAGTTCATCTCCTCGACCCTGCCCGGGCAACTGGAGTCACTGAAGTACGTCGAAGGACATCGGCCACGGGGACCGACCGAAGCCTCGATCGACCGCGCCGCCGCCGAATCGGCGAATCTCGAACTCGGCGAAGAGATCGGCCTGGTCGGTGAGGGGCGGCTGCGGGAATTCGAACTGGTCGGCTTCACCCAGCTCGGCAGCGCCTCCTTCGGCGGCGCCTCGATCGCCCAGGTCACCCTGCCGGTCGCCCAGCAGCTGACCCACAAGCGCGGCCGGCTCGACCAGATCTCCGTCGCCGCCGCGAAGGGGGTCGCGCCAAGCGTGCTCAAGCGGCGGATCGAAGCCGAGGTGCCGCGCGACATCCGGGTCGAGACGGGCACCGAAAGCGCCGACCGCTCCTCCGAAGAAATCCGCGAAAACCTCAGCTTCCTGCAGACCTTCCTGCTCGTCTTCGGCTTCATCGCGGTCTTCGTCGGCTCCTTCATCATCTTCAACACGTTCTCGATCACGGTCGCCCAGCGGGTGAGCGAGTTCGGGATGCTGCGGACGCTGGGCGCCTCGCGGCGCCAGATCCTCTCCTCGGTCCTGGTCGAAGCGTTGGCGATCGGGCTGGTCGGCGCGATCGTCGGGATCGGCGGCGGCTTCGTCGTCGCGCTCGGCCTGAACGGGCTGTTCGAAACGTTCGGGATCGACCTGCCGACGACCGGGCTGGTGCTGGAGACGCGGACGGTCGTCGTCTCGCTGCTGGTCGGGATCGTCGTCACCTTCGTCGCCTCGCTGGTGCCGGCCCTGCGCTCGACCCGGGTGCCGCCGATCGCCGCCCTGCAGGGGTTCGTGGCCCGGCCGAGCCGGCGCCGGCGCCTCGGTGTCGTGATCCTCTCGGTCGCCCTGGCGCTGGCCGGGGTGGCGCTCCTCGTCGCCGGTCTCGGCGGCGGCGGTGGGGCCGGTGGCCGCGCCGCCAAGATCGGCATCGGCGCCCTGCTGATCGTGATCGGCGGCTCCTTCTACACGCCGCGCCTGGTGCCGTTCCTGGCGAACGTCGCGGGCTGGCCGCTGGAGCGGGTGCGGCGGCTGGTCGGGCGGCTGGCGCGGGAGAACGCCGAGCGCAATCCGGGTCGCACCGCCGTCACCGCGGCGGCGCTGATGATCGGCCTCGCCCTGGTCACCTTCGTCACCGTCTTCGCCGCCGGCCTGAAGAGCACGGTCGCCCAGGTCGTCGACGAAAACTTCGCCGGCGGCCTGGTGATCCAGAACAGCGACGGCTTCTCGCCGATCCCGGCCGGCGCCGCCCGGCTGGCGGCGAAAGTGCCGGGGGTCGAATCGGTGCAGACGATCCGCTCCGCCCAGGCCAAGCTCGTCGGCGGTGGCGGCGTCGACGTGACCGCGCCGTCGCCGGGGATCGAAAGCGCGGTGACGGTCGAATGGAAGCGGGGCGGCCCGCCGGTGCTGCGCCACCTCCGCGACGACCAGGCCGTCGTCTCCGACTCCTTCGCCTCCTCGCACGAACTCTCGATCGGCGACAGCTTCCGCCTCTTGAGCCAGAGCGGACGCACGCCGCGGTTCACCGTGGTCGGCGAGTTCCACTCGAAGCTCGGTGTCTTCGGCTCGGTGCTGATCACCCAGCCGGTCATCGCCCGGGAATTCGACCAGCCGCAGGACCGGATCGACTTCGTCGAGACCGAACCCGGCGCTGACGAAGCGACGGTGCAGGCGATTCTCACGCGCGGTGCCGAATCCGCCTTCCCGATCGCGGAAGTGCTGAACCAGGCAGAACTCAAGGAAAGCCGCGAAGCCCAGGTCGACACGCTGGTCAACCTCTTCTACGCGCTGCTCGCGCTGGCGATCCTGATCTCGCTGTTCGGGATCGCCAACACCCTGGCTCTCTCGATCCACGAACGCACCCGGGAGCTCGGGATGCTGCGGGCGATCGGGATGTCGCGGCGCCAGGTGCGGACGATGATCCGCTACGAGTCGGTGATCACGGCGCTGATCGGCGCGATCCTCGGGATGGCCCTCGGCGTGATCTTCGCGGCGTTGATCGCGCAGCCGCTGAAGAGCGAAGGCTTCACCCTCTCCTATCCGATCGGGTCGCTGGTCGTGCTGCTCGTCCTCGCCGCCCTGGCCGGGGTGTTGGCCGCGGTGCTGCCGGCCCGCCGCGCCTCGCGGCTCGACGTGCTGGAAAGCCTCCAGTACGAGTAGAGCGGGGCCGCCGCTCCCCGCGGCGCGTAGATTCCGGCAATGTCCGCATTCCGGCTAAGTCCCAAGCCACCCTCGACGGCGCTCGGGATCCTCGCCGCGCTGGTCGTCACCGCGATCGGCGCCGGCATCGTCGCGGCGCTGAAGGGGATCGCCGAGCCGGTCTCGCTGGGCATCGTCTTCATCCCCGGCGTGCTGCTGATCGCGACTGTGTGGGGGCTCTGGCTGGGGATCGCCACGGCCGTGCTGAGCGCGCTCGTCTTCAACTTCTTCTACCTGCCGCCGCTGCGCAAGTTCACGATCAACGCCCAGCACGACATCGTCGCCCTGGTCGTCTTCGTGATCGTCGCGATCGCCGCCGGCACCCTGGCCGAGCTGGCGCGGGCGCGCGCCGCCGAGTCGGAGCGGCGGCGCGAGGAGGCCGACCGGGCGCTGGAGGAGGCCGCGGCGCTCGCCGCCGAGCGCGACCGGATGCGCGAAGAGGCGATCGAGGCCGAGGCGCTGCGGCGCTCCGACGAGCTGAAGACCTCGCTGCTGCGCGCCGTCTCCCATGACCTGCGCACGCCGCTGACCGCGATCATCGCCGCCGGCGCGGCGCTCGACTCGCCCAGCGTCACCGCGGCCGAGCGCCACGAGCTGAGCGACGCCGTCGTCGACGAGGGGCAGCGCCTCTCGCGGCTGGTCGAGAATCTGCTCGACGTCTCGCGGCTCGAATCGGGCCGGGCCGAGCCGCACCGCGAGCCGGTCGAGCTGGTCGACCTGCTCGACGCGGCGCGCGAGTCGATCGGCCAGCACGGCGCCCAGGTGCGGCTGGCGCTCGACGAGGACCTGCCGGCGCTGAGCGCCGACCCGACCCAGCTCGAGCGCGCCTTCGCCAACCTGCTCGAGAACGCCGTCGTCCACGGCGAGGGGCAGCCGGTGCTGGTCCGCTCGCGGCTGGTCGGCCCGCGGCTGGTGGTGCGGGTGGTCGACCGCGGCCCCGGCATCCCCGAGAACCTGCGCGAGCGGATCTTCGAACCGTTCTACCGGGGGCCAGGGGCGGCGAGCGGGTCCGGCTCGGGGCTCGGCCTGGCGATCGCGCGCGGCTTCATCGAGGCGAACGGGGGAGAGGTCGAGGTCGAGTCGCTGCCCGGCCAGGGCTCGAGCTTCGTGGTCAGCTTCGACGCGCCGGCTGTGGCAGCATGAGCGACGGTCCCGCCGCCCGCATCCTGGTCTGCGACGACGAGCCGCAGATCCTGCGCGCGCTGCGGGTGATCCTCCGCGACGCCGGCTTCGAGGCGGTGACCGCGGCCACCGGTGAGGAGGCGCTCGACCTGGCCGCGGTGAAGCCGCCCGAGGCGGCGATCCTCGACCTGATGCTGCCCGACATCGACGGGGTCGAGGTGACCCGGCGCCTGCGCGAGTGGACCAGGATGCCGATCCTCGTGCTGTCGGCGGTGGGGGAGGAGGACCGCAAGGTCGAGGCCCTGGCGGCCGGCGCCGACGACTACGTGACCAAGCCGTTCGGGCCGCGCGAGCTGGTCGCCCGCCTCGAAGCGGTGCTGCGCCGCGCCGCGCCGGACGGAGCCGAGCCGAAGATCGTCGCCGACGGCCTCGAGATCGACCTCGCCGCTCGCACCGTGAGCCGCGACGGCGAGCTGGTCCACCTGACCCCGATCGAGTTCAGCCTGCTCCGCACGCTCGCCCGCAACCGCGGCCGGCTGATGACCCACCGCGCCCTCCTGGTCGAGGTCTGGGGGGTCGAGTACGAAGACGACTTCCAGGTCCTGCGCGCCCACATCGCCAACCTGCGCCGCAAGATCGAGCCGGAGGGCGGCCCCAAGTACATAAAGACGGACCCGGGAGTCGGCTACCGCTTCGCCGAGTAGAACCCCAGTGAGTTCCTTCACACGATCTGTATAGGGGGCGCTCCTAACTTCATGCGGCCTTGACGCGGTGGGGCGCACGATGTCGCTGTGCTCGTTCTCGCAGACATCTTCCCCGGCGGTGGCAGCCCGATCGCGGACGTCTTCGCGGTCGTGCTGGCCGTCCTCATCTTCGCCCTCCTCTACTGGGCGATCGACCTGATCGACCGGATATGACCGCCACTCTCCTCGTCCCGTTCGCCGCCCTCAGCGGCGCCGACGTCTTCGGCCTCGTGATCTCCTTCCTCGTCTGCGTCTATCTGGTCTACGCGCTGCTGCGCGGAGAGAAGCTCTAGATGGCCCAGGGCTGGCTGCAGATCGCGATCTACCTCGCCGTCGTGGTCGCGCTGACCAAGCCGCTCGGCATCTACATCGCCCGCGTCTACACCGGGCAACGCGTCTTCCTGACTCCGATCCTCGGCGGCGCCGAGCGCCTCACCTACCGGGTGCTGCGAGTCGACCCCGAGAGCGAGCAGGACTGGAAGACCTACGCCAAGACCCTGATCGTCTTCTCCGCTCTGTTCTGGATCGCGCTGTACCTGATCCTCCGCACCCAGGGCATCCAGCCGTTCAACCCCGCCGGCTTCCACTCCGCGCCCTGGGACGTCAGCTTCAACACCACCTCGTCGTTCATCACCAACACCAACTGGCAGTTCTACGGCGGCGAAACGACGCTCACCTACTTCGCCCAGATGGCCGGCCTCACGGTGCAGAACTTCGTCTCGGCGGCGGTCGGCATGGCAGTTCTGGTGGCGATGATCCGCGGCTTCGTCGCGCGCAGCGGCAACGGCCTCGGCAACTTCTGGCAGGACCTGATCCGCGGCATGTACTACATCCTGCTGCCGCTCGCCGTCGTCGTCACCCTGATCCTCGTCTCCCAGGGCGTGCTGCAGACTCTCGGGCACGCGCTCAGCGTCAGCACCCTGGCCGGCGGCAACCAGATCCTCGCGCTCGGGCCGGTCGCCTCGCAGGTGGCGATCAAGCAGCTCGGCACCAACGGCGGCGGCTTCTTCAGCGTCAACTCCGCCTTCCCCTTCGAGAACGCGACCGGGCTCTCGAACTTCGTCGAGATGCTGGCGATCCTGCTGATCCCGGCGGCGCTCACCTACACCTACGGACGTATGGTCGGCAGCCAGCGGCAAGGTTGGGCGATCTTCGCGGCGATGTTCGTCCTCTATCTCGCGCTGGTCGTCGTGATCTTCCCCGCCGAGCAGCACGGCACCGTCGCCCAGCACGCCGCCGGCCTCCACACCCACGTGATCGCCGGCTCGGGCGGCGGCAACATGGAGGGCAAGGAGCAGCGCTTCGGCATCGCCAACTCGTCGCTTTGGGCGGCGACGACCACCGTCACCTCCAACGGCTCGGTGAACGCCTCGATGGAGTCCCTCACCGGGCTCGGCAGCGCCGTGCCGATGTCCGGCCTCGCCGCCAGCGAGGTGATCTTCGGCGGCGTCGGCACCGGCCTCTACTCGATGCTCCTCTTCGTCCTGCTGGCGGTCTTCATCGGCGGCCTGATGGTCGGCCGCACGCCGGAGTACCTCGGCAAGAAGGTCCAGGCGCGCGAGATCAAGCTGGTCTCGCTCGGCGTCCTCTACACGCCGCTCGCGGCCCTGTTCGGCGCCGGCCTGGCCTCGGCGACCGAGCTCGGCAAACGCTCGCTGTTCGCCGGCGTCAACCCGCAGGGCTTCTCCGAGACCCTCTACGCCTATCTCTCCCAGGCCAACAACAACGGCTCCGCCTTCGCCGGCTACACCGGCTTCGTCCAGCCCAACGCGCCCGGAAACGTGGGTGCGTTCGGGATCACCTTCGCCGACCTGCTCGGTGGCGCGATCATGCTCACCGCCCGCTTCATCCCGATCATCCTGGTCCTGGCGGTCGCCGGGTCGCTCGCCCAGAAGAAGGTCTCGCCCGCCGGCTTGGGGACGATGCGCACCGACAACCCGACCTTCGTCTTCCTCCTGGTCGGCGTGATCGTCCTGGTCGGCGCGCTCACCTTCTTCCCGGCCCTGCTGCTCGGGCCGATCGTCCAGAGCCTGACGACGAGGTTGTTCTAGATGCGCAAGACGCTCCTCACCTCCGTGATCGGTGTGGTCTTCATCACCGTCTTCTTCGGCCTCGTCTATCCGCTGGCCATGACCGGCATCTCCCAGGTCGCCTTCCCCGGCGCCGCCAACGGCTCCAAGGTCTCCTTCGACGGCCGCACCGTCGGCTCGAAGCTGATCGGCCAGGAATTCACCGAACCGGTGATCGGCAAGAACGGCAAGCCGGTCATGGACGAAGAAGGGGAACCCGAAACGCGGCCGGACCCTGCCTACTTCCAGCCGCGGCCCTCGGCGACCGGCTATTCCGGTGACACCAGCTACTTCTCGAACCTCGGTCCGAACAGCATCGAAGCGCGCGAAGACGTGCGCGAAAACCTCGCCGCCTACGTGAAGCTCAACAAGCCCTACGACCACTCGCTGACCCGGGAAGAGGTGCCGGTCGACGCGGTCACCAACTCGGCCTCGGGGGTCGACCCCGAAATCTCCCAGGCCAACGCCTGGATCCAGGCCCACCGGATCGCCGCCGTGCGCCGACTGCCGCTCGCCAAGGTCGAAGAACTGATCTCCGACCACACCGAAGGCCGCTTCCTCGGCGTGATCGGCGAGCCCGGCGTGAACGTGCTCGAACTCAACATCGCCCTCGACAAGGAAGCACCGCTGAAATGACCGACGAGACCCCGACCCCGACCGGCGAGACCACCACCTCATCGGAGCGCGAGCAGCCCCGGTCGCTGTTCGACCCCTCGATCCTGCGGCCGGCCCTGCTCGAGTCGGTGCGCAAGCTCGACCCCCGCGTCCAGGTCCGCAACCCGGTCATGTTCGTGGTCGAGATCGGTGCCGCGGTCACCACCGTCGCCTGGCTGATCCAGGTGTTCGGCGGCGGACCACTGGGCGGCGGCCACGAGCCGTCCTGGTTCACCTTCACGGTGACGATCTGGCTCTGGCTGACCGTCGTCTTCGCCAACCTCGCCGAGGCGATGGCGGAGGGCCGCGGCCGCGCCCAGGCGGCAAGCCTCAGGGCGATGCGCACCGAGGCGAGCGCGAAGATGCTCGACGGGACCGAGAAGTCGGCCGCCGAGCTGGTCCGCGGTGACGTCGTCGTGGTCCTCGCGGGAGAGGGGATCCCTGGCGACGGCACCGTGATCGAGGGGATCGCCTCGGTCGACGAGTCGGCGATCACCGGCGAGTCGGCGCCGGTCATCCGCGAGGCAGGTGGCGACCGCTCCGCCGTCACCGGCGGGACCAAGGTGCTCTCCGACCGCATCGTCGTCGAGATCACCCAGGAGCCGGGCGGCTCCTTCCTCGACCGGATGATCGCCCTGGTCGAGGGCGCCTCGCGGCGCAAGACGCCGAATGAGATCGCGCTCGGGATCCTGCTCTCGGCCCTCACCCTGATCTTCATCGTCGTCGTGGTCAGCCTCCGCCCGTTCGCGCTCTTCGCCGGCACCGAACTTTCCGAGACGACGCTGATCGCGCTCCTGGTCGCGCTGATCCCGACCACGATCGGAGCGCTGCTCTCGGCGATCGGCATCGCCGGGATGGACCGGCTGGTGCGCCGCAACGTGCTGGCGCTTTCCGGCCGGGCGGTCGAGGCGTCGGGCGACTGCGACGTCCTCCTGCTCGACAAGACCGGGACGATCACGCTCGGCAACCGCGAGGCGACCGAGTTCATCCCGATGCCGGGCGTCACCGAGACCGAGCTGGCCGAGGCGGCGCAGATGTCCTCGCTCGCCGACGAGACCCCCGAGGGGCGCTCGATCGTCGTCCTCGCGAAAGAAAAGTTCAACATCCGCGAGCACGACTTCGCGGGCCACGAGCCGACCTTCGTCCCGTTCACCGCGCAGACCCGGATGAGCGGGGTCGACTTCAACGGCAGCCAGCTGCGCAAGGGCGCCGGCGATTCGATCGCCGAGTGGATCATCGCCGAGGGCGGCCACGCACCGCCCGAGCTGCAGATCGAGCTCGACCGGATCGGCCGCGAGGGCGGCACGCCGCTGGCGGTCGCCCGCGACGAGCGGGTCCTCGGCGTCGTCTACCTCAAAGACATCGTCAAGGAGGGGATGAAAGCCCGCTTCGACCAGCTGCGGGCGATGGGGATCCGCACGATCATGGTCACCGGCGACAACAAACTGACCGCGGCGAAAATTGCCGAGGAGGCGGGCGTCGACGACTTCCTCGCCGAAGCGACCCCGGAGCGCAAGCTCGAGCTGATCAAGGAGCAGCAGGCCGACGGGCGGCTGGTCGCGATGACCGGGGACGGCACGAACGACGCTCCCGCCCTCGCCCAGGCGGACGTGGGTGTCGCGATGAACACCGGCACCCAGGCGGCGCGCGAGGCGGGCAACATGGTCGACCTCGACTCCAATCCCACCAAGTTGATCGAGATCGTCGAGGTCGGCAAGCAGCTGCTGATCACCCGCGGCGCCCTGACCACCTTCTCGATCGCCAACGACGTCGCCAAGTACTTCGCGATCCTGCCGGCGATGTTCGCCGCCACCTACGCCGTGGGCGGGCACGAAGGGCCGCTCGGCGCGCTCAACATCATGAGCCTGGGGACGCCCGAATCGGCGATCCTCTCGGCGGTCATCTTCAACGCGCTGGTCATCCCGCTGTTGATCCCGCTGTCGCTGAAAGGGGTCCGCTACCGGGCGATCGGCGCGAGCGGCCTGCTGCGCCGCAACATCCTCATCTACGGCCTCGGCGGGCTGATCGTCCCCTTCATCGGGATCAAGCTGATCGACCTCGTCGTGCACAACCTGCTGGGAGCTTGAGATGGGGGTGGTGAGTGGGCGGATCGGCGAGCTGGTCGCGCGCCTCGCCCGCCGCCACGAACGCCGCGCGCGCGAATCCTTCGCCTTCGGGCTGGAACGGGCGGTGGAGGAGGTCGACGGTCCGTTGGACCGCGGCGGGGCCGCCGTCCCGATCGACCGCCCGGCCGTTGCCGAAGCGGCCCCGCTTCTGTTTCAGCTGGCGGCGCGGCTGCGCGCCCCGGGGCCGCTGTCGCCCGAGGCGATGCAGCTCCTGCGCTCGCTGGTCGGCGACGGCGCCGGTCCGCTGTACGCGCGCTCGGCGCACCGCTCCGAGTACCCGCCGGGGACGTTGGCCGCGCAGGCGCGGGCGATACTCCGGGTCTGCGACCAGCACGCTCCGGTGTCGGAGCCGCGCAAGCTCGTCAGGAGCTGAAAGATGGCCGATATGTCCCAACCCGGGCCGCCGACCGAATCCGAGCAGAGCCGGCACGCCTCCCGCGAGAAGCCGGAGGGCTGCGGCCACTACAAGATCTTCCTCGGGATGGCGGCGGGAGTCGGCAAGACCTACCGGATGCTGCAGGAGGGCCATGCCGAAGCGGACAGCGGCCGCGACGTCGTGATCGGCTACCTCGAGCCGCACGATCGACCGGAGACGAGCGAGCAGGCGCGCGGCCTCGCGGAGATGCCACGTCGCCCGGTCGAGATCCGCGGCGGCGCGACCGTCTCCGAGATGGACCTTCCGGCGCTCCTCGCGCGCGCCCCCGAGCTGGCGCTGATCGACGAGCTCGCCCACACCAACCCGCCCGGCCTCGAGCACGAGAAGCGATACGAGGACATCGCTGCGGTGCTGGCCGCCGGGATCGACGTCTTCTCCACCGTCAACGTCCAGCACCTCGAGTCGCTGAACGACCAGGTCGCCGAGCTGACCGGGGTGCGGGTCCGCGAGACCGTCCCCGACAGCGTGCTGGCGGACGCTGACGAGGTGGTGTTGATCGACCTCACCCCGGAGGCCCTGATCGCGCGCCTGCGGGCCGGCAAGATCTACCCGACCCAGAGCATCGACGCCGCCCTCAACAATTTCTTCAAGATCGAGAACCTGGCGGCGCTGCGCGAGGTCAGCCTGCGGCAGGTCGCCGAAGACGTCGAGTCCAAGCGCCTCGTCTACGCCGAGTCCGAGTCGGTCGGGACGCGTGACGAGGAACGTGTCTCCGACGACGCCGCCAAGGCGGTGGGGGAGAGGCTGCTGGCGCTGGTCCGTCCACAGCCGAGCGCCCAGCGCCTGGTGCGCAGGGCGTGGCGCTCCGCTCAGCGGCTCGGGACCGAGCTCGACCTGCTCTGGGTGAAGCCGCCGGGGCTGATGATCGAGGGCGAGGTGGAGAGCCAGGTGACGGCCCTGCGCCGGCTCGCCTCGGTGCTCGGCGCCCACCTCTTGATCGAGGAGCACGACGACATCGTCGCCGCGGCCGCCCGCGTGGCCCGTGACCGCGGCAGCACCTACATCATGGTCGGCGAGTCGCCGCCGGCGCGTGGCCTGGCCCGCTTCCGGGAACCGCTGCCACAGCGCCTGATGCACGCGACGCCGCCCGGCGTCGACGTCCGCATCGTCGCCAGCCGCGGACTCAAGGACGAGGGGGAGAAGTAGCCGTGGACCTATTCGCCGCAATTCGCATCGAGCACATCCTGATCGTCGTCGCGCTCGCGCTCGGCCTGGTCGGCGGCTTCCTCATCGCCCACTCGCGACGCGACCGCCGGCTCCCGGTCGAGCAGGACGCGGTCCATCACATCCTGCTCCCCTTCACCGGCACGCAGATCTCGCGGCGCGCCGTCGACGCCGCCCTGCGACTTGCCCGGGCCGAGGGCGCGACCCTGATGCCCGCCTATCTGGCCCAGGTGCCGAAGAGCCTGCCGCTCGAGTGCCCGATCCCCAACGAGGCGAGCAAAGCGATGGCGATGCTCGAGGCGATCGAACAGCGGGCCGCCGCCAAAGGCGTCCCGGTCGACGCCCGGATCGAGCGCGGTCGGACCTACCGCCACGCGCTCGCCCGCCTGCTCTCCGAAGAGGACTTCGACCGGGTCGTCGTCTCGGCCGGCGCCACCGGCACGCAGGGCCTCTCCGGCGACGACCTCGTCTGGCTGCTCGAGAAGGCCCCCGCCGAGGTGATGATCCTGCGGCCCGGTCCCGACGACCGCCGGATGGTGGTCCCGGCCGGCGCCCGATCTCCGAACGGGAACGGCGTGGTCGCCTGACGCGTCCGCTCGGCCCGGGTCAGCGGTTGCGTTTGCGCGGGAGCGTCCGGAACACGACGTCCCAGAGCGGCGAGGAGACGCCGTAGCCGAAGCGGTGGTCCTGGAAGTGATGGCGCATGTGCGCCTCACGAAGGCGCTTGCCGGCCTTCGACTTCGGCACGAAGTGGTGCACGTAGTAGTGCGTGTAGTCGTAGCCGAGGTAGCCGAGCATGAAGCCGCCGAAGGCCGGATAGGCGGCGTCGCCGAGCACCGCGAGGAAGCCGAGGAAGAAGATCGCCGCGAGCGGGATCGAGACCGACGGCGGCATCACCAGTCGCATCTTGTCGTTGGGATGGTCGTGGTGGATGCCGTGGATGATGAAGTGCATCCGCCGGCCGAAGGCGTTGTCGGGCTCCCAGTGGAAGATCAGGCGGTGCAGCCAGTACTCGGTCAGCGTCCAGAAGGCGACGCCGCCGGCCGAGATCAGCACCATCTGCCAGACGCTCCAGCCCTTCGTCGCGCCGATCCACTCCGCCGCGACGATCACCGGGACGAAGATGATCGCGGGCAGTGCGGGATGCACGCGCGAGAAGAAGTTGAGGAATTCGCTCTTGAAGAGCGGCGGCGAATCGGACAACTGCCGGCTGCGTTGGTGGGCCTCCATCTGGCCGAATGTTAGCGGCGGCGGGCGGCCGTCTCGCAAGACGCGGGGACAATGTGAAAGGCCTGTGACGGGAAGATTGCGATTTGCGGGTTCGTGCCCGACGCCTGGCCGGCCACGCTGCTTTCATGCGCGAGCCGATGCCGCGCAAGCCCAAAGCCCCCACCTGCGAGGACTGTTACTTCCACAAGAATCTCTTGTGCGCGCTGGAGCTCGGCGAGCCCTGCGCGACCTTCCGGCCCAACCGTCCCGAGGGCCTCGTGCCGCCGCGCCAACCGGTGCTCCTGATGCGCGCGCCCCGCTGGGCATCGGCGAGTCGCGCCGCCTGAGCGGTACCCGTGCGGTTCGCGGGCTATGTTTCTGCGGATGCCCCAGCGAGATCTCTTCGCCGACTTTGCGCGGATGCGCCGAGAGATGGACCAGCTGATGGGCGATTCCTGGAGTCGCACCCGCTACGTCAGCCGCCGCGCCTCCGGCTTCTCGCCCAACGTCGACGTCTATTACGTCGACGATCCGCAGCGCGCCGTGGTCAAAGTCGACCTCGCCGGGATCGACCTCGCCGAGATCGGGATCGAGGTCTCCGGCCGCCAGCTGGCGATCGTCGGCCGGCGCGCCCTGCAGGAGACCGAGGGCCGCGTCTACCAGCAGATCGAGATCCCGTCCGGGCCCTTCCGCCGCGTCGTCGAGCTGCAGGTCGAGGTCGACCACAACCGCGCCGTCGCCAACTACGAAGACGGCGTGCTCGTCGTCGAACTGCCGCTGCGCGATCCCGAGGAGACCACCCACCGGGTCCCGATCGGGCGCCCCTGATGGAGGGGACGCCCAGCCTCGAGATCGTCGAGGCGCCGCTCGACGCCGACGACGCGCCGCCCCGCGACCTGCCGCTGCCCGAGGCGCTGCCGGTCCTGCCGCTGCGCGACTCGGTCGCCTTCCCCGACACGATCACCCCGCTCGCGGTCGGCCAGCCGCGCTCGATCAAACTGATCGACGACGTCCTCGGCGGCAGCCGGATGCTGGTGATGGTCGCCTCGCGCGATCCCGAGAAGGACGAGCCGACCCCCGCGGACCTCTACGACGTCGGCGTCGTCGGTGTGGTCGAGCGGATGGTGAAAATCCCCGACGGGACGCTGCGGATCCTGGTCCAGGCGACCCAGCGGGTCCGCCTCGACGACTTCGTCACCGACCGTCCCTACCTGATCGCGCGGATCTCGGAGCTGCCCGACGAGGTCAAGCGCAACGCCGAGCTGGAGGCGCTCGCCCGCAACGTGCAGCGCACCTTCTCCGAGATCGTCGAGCAGATCCCCTACCTGCCGGAGGAGCTGCAGCTCGCCGTCGCCAACATCGACGACCCGAGCGCGCTCGCCCACCTGATCGGCGGCGCGCTCCGCATCGACACCGCCGAGAAGCAGGAGCTGCTGGAAGAAGTCGACGTCGCCAAGCGGCTCCGCCACCTCTCCCAGATCCTCGCCCGCGAGCTCGAGGTCGTCCAGCTCGGCACCCAGATCCAGTCGCAGGTCCAGTCCGAAGTCGACAAAGGCCAGCGCGAGTTCTTCCTCCGCCAGCAGCTGAAAGCGATCCAGGACGAGCTCGGCGAGGAAGACGAGCAGGCCGCCGAAGTCAAGGAACTGCGGGAGCGGATCGAGGCGGCGAAGCTGCCCGAGGAAGCGCGCAAAGCCGCCGACCGCGAGCTCGGGCGCCTCGCCAAACTGCCGCCTGCGGCGGCCGAGCACGGGGTGATCCGCACCTACCTCGAGTGGCTGACCGAGCTGCCCTGGGACAAGCTGACCGAGGACAACCTCGACATCAAGCACGCGCGCAAAGTGCTCGACGCCGACCACTACGACCTCGAAGACGTCAAGGAACGGATCCTCGAGTACCTGGCGGTGCGCAAACTGAACCCGGACTCGCCCGGGCCGATCCTCTGCTTCGTCGGGCCGCCCGGGGTGGGGAAGACGAGCCTCGGGCGCTCGATCGCGAAGGCGTTGGGGCGCGAGTTCGAGCGGATCTCGGTCGGCGGCGTCCGCGACGAGGCGGAGATCCGCGGCCACCGCCGCACCTACATCGGCGCCCTGCCGGGAACGATCGTCCGCGCCCTCCGCGACGCCGGCTCGCGCAACCCCGTCTTCATGATCGACGAGATCGACAAGATGGGGGCCGACTTCCGCGGCGACCCGGCCTCGGCGATGCTCGAGGTGCTCGACCCGGCCCAGAACGACACCTTCCGCGACCACTACCTCGACCTCTCCTTCGACCTCTCGGACGTCGTCTTCATCGCCACCGCGAACGTGCTCGACACGATCCCGGGACCGCTGCTCGACCGGATGGAGACGATCGAACTGGCCGGCTACACGCTCGACGAGAAGCGCCACATCGCGCGCAGCCACCTGGTCGCGAGGCAGGTCGCCGCGAACGGGCTGAAGCCGTCCCAGATCGAGTTCTCCGACGCGGCGCTCACCGCGATCGTCGAGGAGTACACGCGCGAGGCAGGCGTCCGCAACCTGGAGCGCCTGATCGGCACCATCTGCCGCAAAGTCGCCCGCCAGGTCGCCGAAGGCAAAGCGAAAGGCAAGGTGCGGGTCTCGGCCAAGAAAGCGCGCGAGATGCTGGGCCGGCGGCGGGTCTTCGCCGAAACGCGGCGGCGCACCAAGGACCCTGGCGTCGCCACCGGGCTGGCCTGGACGCCGGCGGGCGGCGACGTGCTCTTCATCGAGGCGACCGGGATGCCGGGCACGGGCCACCTGACGATCACCGGCCAGCTCGGCGAGGTGATGAAAGAGTCGGCGCAGGCGGCGCTCTCCTACGTGCGCGGCCACCAGACCCAGATCGCGCCGAAGCAGGAGGGCGACTGGTTCGCCTCGCACGACATCCACATCCACGTGCCGGCCGGGGCGGTGCCGAAGGACGGGCCGTCGGCCGGGGTGGCGATGACGGTGGCGCTGTCCTCGCTGCTGAGCGGCCGCCCGGTCCGCAACGATGTCGCGATGACCGGCGAGGTGACGCTGACCGGCAAGGTGCTGCCGATCGGCGGGTTGAAGGAGAAGTCGCTGGCGGCGCAGCGGGCGGGGATCAAGCGGGTGATCGTGCCCGCGCGCAACGAGGGCGAAGCGGCCGAGATCCCGGCCGCCGAGCTCGGCGACCTCGAGTTCGTCTTCGTCGACGAGGTATCGAAAGCGCTCGACGTCGCGCTCTCTTGAGGGGGCGCTGAGGATGGAGGCGGCAACGCTTCGCCCGGTCGGGCGCACGGTGGCGCGACTGCGACGGCGGCGCTCCCCGGTCGCCTGGGCGCGGGACCGCTCGCGCGCCTTCTGGATCGTCGCCGGGCTGGCCGCACTGGCCGCGGCCCTCCGCTTCGCCACGCTCGGCGTGCAGAGCTACCACCACGACGAGGTCGTCACCGCCGCCCGCATCCTCGGCGGCAGCTTCGGCCACGCGATGAGCGGCGTCTGGTCGAGCGAGTCGACGCCGCCGGTCTACTACGCGGTCGCCTGGGCTTGGTCGCAGCTCGCCGGGACCGGGGAATTCGGGCTGCGCGCGGTCTCGGCGGCGGCCGGGGTGGCGACGGTGCCGGTCGCCTACCTGATCGGGGTCGAGCTGCGCGGGCGGCGCGCCGGGCTCTGGGCGGCGGCGCTGGTCGCGGTCAACCCGATGATGCTCTGGTACTCGCAGGAGGCGCGCGCCTACGCCCTGGTCACGCTTTTCGGCGCGCTCTCGGCGCTCTACTGGCTGCGGGCCGAACGGAGCGGGAAGCGGCGCGACTTCGTCTGGTGGGGGGTCTGGTCGGGCCTGGCGATCACCACCCATTACTTCGTCGCCTTCCCGATCGCCGCCGAGGCGGCGATGCTGCTGCGCCGGCGCGGGCGGGCGAGCCTCGGCGGGATGGCGATCCTGGCCGGCTGCTCGATCGCGGTGGCGCCGCTGGCGATCCACCAGATGTCGATCGGCCACGCCGAGTGGATCGGCAACGTCACCCTCGGCCACCGGATCTGGGAAACGGCGACGACCTTCGTCACCGGCGAGACCGGCGACATCATCGCCCGGCCGGAGCGGCCCTGGCTGGCCTTCGTGCCGCTGGTGCTGAGCCTTGCCGCGCTGGCCCTGCTGCTGCGGCGCGGGGAGGAGCGGGAGCGGCGCGCCGCCGCCCGCCCGCTGCTGCTCGTCGCCGCCGCGATCGGCATCCCGGTGGTGCTGGCGCTGATCGAGGCGAGCAAGGACTTCGTACTCGCCCGCAATCTGATCCCGGCGCTGGTGCCGCTGCTGGCGGCGATCGGGATCGCGGTCAGCTCGCCGACCTCGCGCCGGCTCGGTGCCGCGATCGGGGCGCTGCTGGTCGCCTACTCGCTCGGCTTCTGCGTTCTGGCGAGCACCGATGAACAGTTCCAGCGGCCGAACTGGAGCGCCGTGGTCGACCACATCGGCGAACCGAGCGGCCCGCGGGCGACGGTCACCTGGACGCTCGGCGAGGCGCCGCTCGGCTACTACCTCGACGACGGCGCCTTCCAGGTGCGCGGCCAGGAAGGCTTCGACTGGCTGGTCAAGGAAGTCGACTTCGTCTCCGACGGCGCCGAGCCGGCGCCGCCGCACAGCCTGCTCGGTCCCGGCTTCCGCCAGGTCGCCGACGAAGACGCGGGCCGCCTCCAGATCCGCCGCTACCGCTTCCAGCACCCCGGTCTGGCGCCGCTGCGACTGCGCCGGCTGCGCGACGCGCGGCTCGATTTCCGCACCACCGGGGTGGTCCTCGACGGCGTCGGGCCCGACTGATCGTCGGCTCCCACCGGCCGGCGCGGTGTCCCGCGGCGAATCGCGGGTATATCCTCACCGAAACCGCGAGATCAGCGAGGGAGAAGGGATGTCCAAGAGCAAGACGACTCAGACGGCAGACCGCGCCGGGGACCTGTACGAAGCGGCGCGCGAAAACCCGTACGTGCAGCGCCTGATCGAAGACGACGATCTGCGCGACAACCTGAAAGACGCTTTCACTTCGGCGAAGAAGGCCTACGGCCGCGCCACCGGCAACGGCAAGAGCCCGGTCAAGGCCGTCACCTCGGACAAGAAGGTCCAGAAGGAAATGCGCCAGGCCGCCGAAGCGCTGCAGGAAGCGCGCGAACGGCTGCAGAAGCCGAAGAAGAAGCATCGCCTCGGCAAATTGCTCGTGCTCGCGATCGTCGGCGGCGTGGTCGCCCTGGTCGTCAGCGAGGGCGCCCGCAAGGCGGTCCTCGACGCCCTCTTCGGTGCTGAAGAGGAGTTCGAGTACACGAGCAGCACCAGCATCAACGGCTCCTAGGGCCGACATTCCGGTGGAGGCGGCGACCAAAGAGCGCGAGCTCAGCGGCGAGAAGGCGCAGCGCATCGTCGACGCGATGCGCGACAGCGTCGCCCAGCGCGGCGCGGCGGGCTCGACCTTCGAGCATGTCGCCCGCGAGGCCGGGGTCAGCCGCGGCCTCCTCCACTACTACTTCGGCACCAAGGAGCGGCTCATGGTCGAGGTGGTGAAGCGCGATACCGAACTGCGGATCGCCCGCCTCGATGAGCTGCTCGCCACGGCGAAGACGGCCGATGCCGTCCTCGATGTCCTGGTCAAGAGCCTCACCGACATGATCGACAACGATCCCGGCTACTTCCTCCTCCTCTACGAGCTCTTCAGCGCCGGCCGCCGCACCCCGGACATCCAGCACGAGGTCGGCCAGCTCTTCGAGGCGACCCGCTCGCACGTCGCCGACGTCTTCCGCGCGAAGGAAGACGAGGGCATCCTCAGCCTCCGCTTCGACGCCGAGGCCGTCGTCGCCTACCTCCTCGCCGTCGCCGACGGCTTCGCCCTCCAGGCCCTCTCCGACCCGAGCCGCGACATCGCCCCCGGCCTGACCGCCGGTGCCGCCTCGGCCCGCTACCTGCTCGTCTCGGACTGAGCCTGGCCAGACGGCGGGCCCGTCGGTAGGATCGGCTCCTTGCCGCAGGGGGGAGACGACATCGCGTTCGTGGGGCTGGCCCGGCAGGCCGCGATGGTCCGCGCCGGGGAGGTCAGCCCGACCGAGCTGGTCGGTCAGTCGCTGGAACGGATCGACCAGATCGATCCGCAGCTGAACGCCTTCCGCAAGGTCTTCGCCGACAAGGCGATGCTGGAAGCCGAGCAGGCGGAGGCGCGGCGGGGCGCCGGCGAGGACCGGCCGCTGCTCGGGGTGCCGATCGCGATCAAGGACGAAGTCGACGTGGTCGGCGAGGTCAACATGCACGGCACCGACGCCTTCGAGGAGCCCGCCAAGGCCGACGCCGAGATGATCCGCCGGCTGCGCGAGGCGGGGGCGATCATCGTCGGCCTGACCCTGCTGCCGGAGATGGCGATCTGCGGCTTCACCGAGTCGGCCACCTACGGCGTCACCCGCAACCCCTGGAACCCCCAGCGCACGCCGGGTGGCTCGAGCGGCGGCTCGGCGTCGGCGGTCGCCGCCGGCCTGGTGCCGGTCGCCTCGGCCGGCGATGGCGCCGGCTCGATCCGCATCCCCGCCGCCTGCTGCGGCCTCTTCGGGCTGAAGCCGAGCCGCGGCCGCGTCTCGCTGGCGCCGAAGCTGGAAGCCTGGCGCGGCATGGTGGTCGAAGGCTGCGTCAGCCGCTCGGTCATCGACACGGCGCTGTGGCTCGACGTCGTCTCCGGCGGCTCGAAGGAGGACGAAGCGCCGGCGCCTCCGGCGAAGCCCTTCGTCGACTCGGTCAAAGACTCCCCCGGCAAGCTGCGGGTCGGCTGGTCGACGGCGCCGCCGCGGGCGATCGCCCCACCGACGGTCAGCGACGAGGTCAAGCAGACCGTCGCCGACGCCGCCGCGATGCTGACGGGCCTCGGGCACGACGTCTCGCCGCGCGACCCCGACTGGGGGCGGATCGGCGACACGATCACCGCCCGCTTCCTCAAAGGCGTCGCCGAAACGGTCGAGGAAGTGCCGCTCCCGGAGCGCCTCGAACGGCGCACCCGCGGCTTCGGCCGGCTCGGCGGCCTGCTCCCCGAGTCGCTGTACGAACGGGCGATGGCCAACCGGCCGGCCGAGATCGCCCGCGTCAACGCGGTCTTCGACGACGTCGACGTGCTGGTGATGCCGGTGATGGGCGGGACGGCACTGCCGGTCCGCCGCTGGCAGGGCCGCGGCGCCCTCTACACGGTGCTCGGGATGAGCCGCTTCTATCCCTACTGCGTCCCCTGGAACCACCTCGGCAACCCGGCGATGTCGATCCCCTTCGGCCTCGGCGCCGACGGGATGCCGCTGGCGATCCAGATCGTCGGCCGCCCGGAAAGCGAGTCGCTGCTGATCTCGCTCGCCGCCCAGATCGAGGCCGAGCGCCCCTGGGCCGACCTGCGCCCGCCGATCTCGTAACGCTTTCGTGACAGGCCGCGGTCGATGGGCCGAAAACCGGCCTATATGTCAGCTTTTCGGCCCATCGACCGACGGGTGCCGTGGAACCGGGACGAAAGTCGCGCTAGTTGAAGACTTTGCGCAGGCGGGCGAGCTCGCGGAGCTTGCCGTGGGGGCGGATCTTGCGGCTGAGCACCATCTTCAGCGGATTGGCATCGGGTTTGGTCGAGGCAAGCCAGTCGGCCCAGGTCGCCTCGATCGTCACCGCCGGGTCGGCGGCGAGGCCGGGCTCGGCGCGAGTCGAGCCGTTGTCGATCACCAGGTGCCAGGGCTCGGCGTCGCTGAACTTCCACTGGTAGACGAGCGGGGTGCCGTTGGCGGCCGCCGGGTCGGCGACGCGCGCCGTCATCTCGAAGTAGAGGCCCATCAACTCGGGGTCGGTGCTCGGCGCGACGCCGCCGTCGGCCGGGCCGAGGATGCCGGCGAGCATCATCCGCACCTGCTCGGTGGCGAGCTGCTCCTCCGACTTGGCCGGGTCGAAGGGGAAGACGCCGGGCGGCATCTCCTCGACCGGGAAGCCGATCGTGCGCCAGCGCTGGCGCACCAGTTTGAGGCCGAAGGCGTAGATGTCCTCCATCGTGAAGCCGTAGCACTCGGTGTAGGAGCGGTCGAGGTTCGGCGGCCGGAAGACGGCCGGGGTGTAGGCGAGCACTTCTTTCAGCAGCTCGACCACCGCGGCCCTGCATTCCTCGCCGGCGGGATGGCCGGGGTCGAGCAGCTCGGAGAGGACTTTGACGCCGAAGCCGATGTGGCGCTGCTCGTCGCGCGAGACGTTGGCCATGCCGGCGCTGAACCCCGGCATCGAATCCTCCGAGGCGAAGAAGTCCTCGATGAAGTGCTGCCCCGGCTGGGCGAGGCTGCCCTCGACGATCAAGTGGTAGAGCGTGATCGCCTGCGCGTACTTGGGCAGCGAGGTGTCGTGGCGCAGCTCGAGCGCCATCCGGTCGAGCCGATCGAAGATGCCGCGGTACCCCCAGTTCAACTGCGGCAGCGTCGTCGCCAGCGTCTCCTCGATGCTCTCGCCGCCGACCCCGATCACCTCCTTGAAGAAGCGATGGAAGAAGAGCGAGTGCCGGACCTCGTCGACCTGCTGGGTGGCGAGGAAGTAGGACTGCTCCTCGGTCGGCGCCGCGGTGATGTAGGGGGCGAGGGTGTCGGCGACCCGGTCCTCGCCGTAGAAGAACATCGAGTAGATCCACATCGCTGAGCGGCGCTGGATGTCGGCGAGGCCGGCCCAGCCGGCGACGTCGGCGGAGAAGTCGATGTCGTAGGCACTCCAGTTGCCCTGCTCCCAGCGCCTGTAGAGGTCCTCGTAGGTGATGTTGTCCATCAAGCTCTGGGAGGCGACGCTCATCTCAACCCCGTTTCGTGTCGTGATCGACGGCTCCGAGAGCGTACCGGAAGAACTGGCTGCCCGGCCAGTTTTTTATGGACGGAGCGCTCCGGCGGGGACGTCGATCTCGCGCTTCACGATCTTGCCGGTCGGGCCTTTCGGCAGCTCCTCGAGGAACCAGACGACGCGCGGGTACTTGTAGGCGGCGATCCGCTCGCGGACCCAGGCGCTGATCTCCTCCGGCGCCAGGTCGGCCGAGGCCGGCTCCAGCACCACCGCGGCGCCGACCTCCTCGCCCCACTCGGGGTGGGGGACCCCGAGCACCGCCGCTTCGCGGATCCCCGGGTGCTCGTAGAGCACCTCCTCGACCTCGCGCGGGTAGACGTTGTAGCCGCCGCGGATGATCATGTCCTTCTTGCGGTCGACGACGAAGAAGAAGCCGTCCTCGTCTTCGCGCCCGAGGTCGCCGCTGTGGAACCAGCCGTCGCGGATCGCCTCGGCGGTCGCGTCGGGCCGTCCCCAGTAGCCCTTCATGATGTTGTGGCCGCGGATCACGATCTCGCCGACCTCGCCCCGCGGCACCTCGTTGTCGTCCGCGTCGACGATCCGCATCTCCACCTGTTCGATCGGCGTCCCGATCGAGCCGGGCTTCCGCATCTGCTTCGGGTGCCCCGAGGAGGCGACCGGCGAGGTCTCGGAGAGGCCGTAGCCCTCGATCAGCTCGGTGCCGAAGGCCGCTTCGAAGCCGTGCAGCACCTCGACCGGCATCGACGCGCCGCCGGTCTTGCAGAGCCGCAGGGTCGAGGTGTCGAACTTCTCCCGTTCGGGGTGGTGGAGCAGCGCCCCGTACATCGTCGGCACGCCGTAGAAGTGGGTGACGCCGTCGCGCTCGATCGTCGCCAGCGCCTCGCCCGGATCGAATTTCGGCACCAGCGTGAGGCACGCGCCGACCCGCATCGAGGCGTTCATCGCCACCGTCTGGCCGAAGGTGTGAAAGAGCGGCAGCGCGCCCAGCACCACGTCGCCGGCGTCGATCAGCAAGGTCGTCCGCGAGATGATCTCCGAGTTCTGGTCGAGGTTGCGGTGGGAGAGCTCGGCCCCCTTCGGCTTGCCGGTCGTGCCCGAGGTGTAGAGGATCACCGCGGTGTCCTCCGCGTCGGTGTCGAAGACCTGGGGCGAGGGCTCGAGCGCGTCGAGCGTCGCCGCGAAGGCCTCCGGCTCGACCCCGATCAGCTCGGTGCCGGCGTCGGCAGCACCGTCGCGCGCCTCGTCGAGGAAGCCGTGCCAGGCGAGCAGCAGCTTCGCCCCCGAGTCCTCGAGGTAGAAGGCGATCTCGCGCCGTTTCAGCAGCACGTTCATCGGCACCGCGATCGCGCCCGCCCGCAGGACGCCGTAGTAGACGACCGGGAACTCGAGCACGTTCGGCAGCATCACGCCGACCCGGTCCCCGGGCCCGACCCCGTGCTCGCGCAGGAGCGTCGCCAGGCGGGCGCTGCGGTCGTCGAGGTCGCCGTAGGTGAGGGTCCGCTCGCCCAGCCGGACGGCGGGCGCGGCGGCGTCCCGCGCGGCGCTGCCGGTGACGATCGAGGCCAGATTCGTTCCCATCTGCATCCCTTCCCGGTCGGGTGTTCCCAAGCTGAGTTTAGGTGTCGTTGACCTGCTCCGTTAGGCTCGCGGGCATGGAAGATCTCGGCTCCAAAGTCTCCTACCTCGTCGCCAAACACGGCATCCCCGTCTACTCCAGCGACGAGGTGAAGCTGGGCACGGTGGTCGAGGTGCTCGACGCGCCCGAGGCCGACCTCTTCGACGGGATCATCTTCGACACCACGGCCAACCGGCCGGGCGGTCACAAATTCGTCGACGCGCCCGAGGTCGAGGGGATCTACGAGCGCGGCGTCATCCTCACGATCGACGCGGCGGCCGCGGCGAAACTGGCGAAGCCGGGGAAGAACCCGGGCTCGATCGAGGTCTCGCCGGACGATGTCGCCGGCGAGCCCGGGCCGAGCTTCTGGCAGAAGGCCTGGAACCTCCTCTCCGGCAAAGGCTGAGCGCCTCGCCGCCGTGAAGGCGAGCGAGGTTCATGCCGCGCGCATCACCGCGCAAGGGCTGGCGACCAGGCCGGCGCGCGATCCCGTCGATGTGGCGGAGCGGCTGCTCGCGATCCAAGCGCAGGACTCGCGCGGCGCCCGGCTCGCGGTGCGGGCGCGCAGCGAGGGACTCGCCGCCTCCGACGTCGACCGGGCGCTCGCCGCTCGCCGCCTGATCGTCACCTGGGTCAACCGCGGCACCCTGCACCTGATCCGCGCCGAGGACTACCCGCTGCTGCAGGCGCTGACCACGCCGCCGCTCTGGACCAGCTGCCGGACGCGCCTGCGCCAGACCGGGGTGGAGGAGGCCGCCGCCGAGCGCGGGGTGGAGACGGTGGCGCGGGCGCTCGCCGAGGAGGGCCCGCTGACGCGGGCGCAACTGAAGGAGCGGCTGGAGGCCGCCGACGTGCCGACCGCCGGCCAGGCGCTCGTCCACGTCCTCTTCTACGCCTCGCTGCGAGGGGTCTGCGTGCGCGGGCCGATGGTCGGCAAGGAGCACGCCTTCGTGGCGGTGCGCGACTGGCTCGGCGCCGACGTCCAGCGGGAGACGGCGGCGCTCGATCGTGAGGCGGCGCTCGCCGAGCTGGCGCGCCGCTACCTGGTCGGCCACGGCACGGCCACCGACGCCGACCTGGCCCGCTGGGCGGGGCTGCCGCTGCGCGACGCGCGCGCCGGCCTCGCGGCGATCGCCCGGCGCGTCGTCGCCCTTGGCGACGGCCTCCTCGACCTGCGGCGGCGCGAGGACTCCGCGCCGCTCCCGCCGCCGCGCCTGCTCGGCGCCTTCGACCCGCTGCTGCTCGGCTGGGCCTCGCGCGAGCACGTCGTCGGCGCGCACAAGATGCTGGTGACGACGAACGGCATCTTCCGCCCGTTCGCCCTGGTCAAAGGACGGGCCGTCTCCACCTGGCGCTTCCAGAAGGGCCGGGTGGAGATCGACCACCTCGAGCGCGTCACGAAAGAAGCGGCCGGCCGGCTCGATGCCGACGCGGCCGCTGTCGAAGCGTTCCTCTCGAACTAGGCGCGCCGGCTCAGGCGTCGGCCAGTTTCGGCGGCATCGCGTCGTCGTCGGCGCGCGGCGGGGCGTCCTGGCCCGGGGCCGGCGAGAGCTCCTGCTCCCAGACGTGGTTCAGCGAGACCTGGAGGTAGGCGAACATCGCCGGCGAGATGAACAGGTAGAGCACCAGCGCGAGCCAGCCGTTGACGGGCTCGCGGTTGGCCAGCGCCGCGGCGCCCTGGACCCGCTTCGTGCCGCGCCAGTAGGAGACCAGCGGCGGGACGATGATGATGAAGCCGGGAAACAGCGCCAGCAGCGAGTTGGTCGGGTTGCGGCCGAGGTCGTAGCCGCGCGACTCGCCGAAAGCCTTCAGCTCCTTGTTGATCCTGTACCACCAGACCAGGTGGTAGATGCCGAGCGTGATGAATGGCAGCAGTGCCACCGCCCACGGGTTTCGGACCTTGACCTTTTGGTCACTGTCCGGAATGTTCATTTCATAGGCCAAGACACGGGCTCCTTCAGACGGCAGGGTCAGTGATCCGACCCTATTCGGCCTTCTGGGCGCCGCGCTTGAATCCGAAGCTCGGCTCAGCCGAGCTTCGGGCTCTGCCAGGGCGCTTCGAGGCGCTTGACGAGCTCGTCGCCGAGGCCCTCGATCGGCACGCGGATCTGCTCGAGCGAGTCGCGGTCGCGCAGGGTGACGGTGTCATCCTCCATCGTCTGGAAGTCGACGGTGATCCCCCACGGGGTGCCGATCTCGTCCTGGCGGCGGTAGCGCTTGCCGATCGAGCCGCCCTCGTCGAACTCGGTCGGGAGGCGTTTGCGCAGGTCGGCGAAGACCTCGCGCGCCTTCTCCGGCAGGCCCTCCTTGGAGACCAGCGGCAGCACCGCGACCTTGACCGGGGCGAGGCGCGGGTGGAGGCGCAGGACGGTGCGCTGCCGTCCCTCGACCTCCTCGACCTCATAGGAGTCGACCAGGAAGGCGAGGGTGGCGCGGTCGGCGCCGGCGGCGGGCTCGATCACGTGCGGGACGTAGCGCTCTTTGGTCTGCTGGTCGAAGTACTCGAGCTTCTCGCCGCTGAACTTGGCGTGCTGGGTGAGGTCGAAGTCGCCGCGGTTGGCGATCCCCTCCAGCTCCGACCAGCCGATCGGGAAGAGGTACTCGACGTCGCTCGTCCCCGAGGAGTAGTGGGAGAGCTCGTCGGGGTCGTGGGGGCGGATCCGCAGGTGGTCGGGGCGGATGCCGAGGTCGGTGTACCAGCGCTCGCGGATCTCGATCCACTCGCGGTACCAGCGCTCCGCTTCGGCGGGCGGGACGAAGAACTCCATCTCCATCTGCTCGAACTCGCGGGTGCGGAAGATGAAGTTGCCGGGGGTGATCTCGTTGCGGAAGGACTTGCCGACCTGGGCGATCCCGAACGGCGGCTTCTTGCGGGCGAAGCCGAGCACGTTCTTGAAGTTGATGAAGATGCCCTGCGCCGTCTCCGGCCGCAGGTAGACCTCGGAGCCCTCGCCAGCGACCGGCCCGACGTGGGTCTCGAACATCAGGTTGAAGTTGCGCGGCTCGGAGAGCTCGCCGCCGCACTCGGGGCAGCGGATCTCGCCGTCGGGGTCGCCGCCCTCCGCCGCGACCGCCTCGCGCAGGTGGTCCTCCCGCCAGCGCCGCTTGCAGTCGCCGAGGCACTGGACGAGCGGGTCGGTGAAGCCGGCGAGGTGGCCCGAGGCCTCCCAGACCTTCGGGCTCTGCAGGATCGCCGAGTCGAGCGCGACGATGTCGTCGCGTTCCTGCAGCATCGAGCGCCACCACTCGTTCTTCACGTTGGTCTTCAGCAGCACCCCGTAGTGGCCGTAGTCGTAGGTCGAGCCGAGCCCGCCGTAGATCTCCGAGGAGGGAAAGACGAAGCCGCGCCGCTTGCACAGCGCGACGATCTCCTCCATCGTCACCTCGGTCTCGGGCTTCTCCTGTGGGGTCGTCGCCATGCCCGAACCGTAGCGGCTGCGATAATCGCGGGCCCGTGCCGATCTACGAGTACAAATGCGACAACGGCCACGTCTTCGACGTGCTGCAGAAGATGTCGGACGAGTCGCTGACCGAGTGCGTCGAGTGCGGCGCCCCCGCGCACCGCGTCCTGACCGCCCCCGCGGTCCACTTCAAGGGCTCCGGCTTCTACAACACCGACTACGGCAAACGCAAGGGCGGCGGCAACGGATCGGGGAGCGGTGAGGGCTCCTCCGAGTCGAAGTCCTCCGACTCCTCGTCCGGTTCCTCGGACTCCGGCTCCGACTCCAAATCGGACTCCAAAGCCGCCGCGTCTTCGAGCTCCTCGTCGAGCTCGTCCTCTTCGAGCGACTAGCGATCCGCGCTGCGTCTTTTTGGTCCCCTATGGGGGCCCAAATCCGCGCAGCGCGTCAGCCGGGGAGGAGACGCAGCGCGAACTCGGGCCGCGCCGTGACCGGCGCCGACGATGCGATCTTCCAGGCCACCTGGGCGCCGGGCGGGATTTCGATGCCGGCGCTCGGCGGCGCGCAGGTGTTGGGCACCACGGTCACCGTGCAGACTTCCGTCGCCGTTTCGTTGACGACAAGGGAAACACGAAGGTTGGCGCTCGCCTGCACTTCGCGTTCGAAGCGGACGGCGAAATCGGTCGCCCTGAATTTGCGGCCGGGCAGGGTCAGGGAGACTTTCCTCGCTTCCGCTTCGGCACTGAAGACGCCGCTCACCGAGAAGTAGAGTTCGGCTTGGAGGCTCACTTCTTCGCTGGTGCTCGCGACCAGCACCGGGCTGAATTCGCTCGGGGCGTGCCCGTTCAGCTTTTCGGCGTTCGCCGCGTTGGTCGCGTTGGCGGCGGTTTCGGCGTTGGTCGCGTTCGGCACCTCGCCCAGCGTCGACGTGTTGATGTCCGACCCGGTCAGCGAGTTGTTGAGGACCTTCTTGCTGTTGACCGCGTTGGCGTGGAGCTTCGGCTTCGTCACCGCTTCCGCCTTCAGCTGGTTGACCCCGACGCTGCCCTTGGCGAGGTGCGTGCCCGCGTAGGCGACGCCGCCGAGCAGGAGGAAGAGGCAGATGGTCGAGACGACGTTGGCGTAGGTGAGGTGGCGGCGCATCGTCCGCGGAACTTAGCCGCGGCTTCGGCTGTCAGCCCATCAACCGCTTGACCGCGGCGCGGCGCACCGACTGGGGCACTTCGATCGAGCCTTCCGGTCCGGTCCCGATCCCGCACTTTTCGGCTTCCTTCTGGCTGGTGCCGCAGAGGACATCGGTGCCGCCGGTGCCGCCGATCCCCGCCGCCAAGACCAGTTGCGGCATCGTGAAGAAGCCCATGTCGGAGACAAACGCTTTCGGCGCGTCCCAGCCGATGATCGGGCCGTGGATGAAGTTGTAGGGGATGCGGGTGATGCTGGTGAGGCGGTCCTTGACCCCGTTGATCACCGCCTGTTGGGCCTTGGCGCGATCGAGGTCGGAGTAGCCGTAGGTGAAGGCGCTCTTGCCCTTGCCGGGGCATTCGCTCGGCTCGCGGATCCGGGAGTAGGCCAGGGCCTGCTCGCCGTCGAGCGTGTTCTCCCCCTTCTTCAGGTGCAGGGTGACCCCGCCCTGGCCGTGACCGGCGCCGCCGGCGATTTCGGCGCAGAGCTTGTGCGGCAGGTTCACTTCGATCCCGCCGACCGAGTCGACCAGGTTTTCGAGCCCGGTGAAGTTGATGATCGCGACGTGGTCGATCTTGATGTTGAGGAACTTTTCGACCGTCTTGATCTGCAGCGCGGCGCCGCCGTAGGCGAAGGCGGCGTTGATTTTCTGCGGCTGCTCGCCGGGGATCTCGGCGAAGGAGTCGCGCGGGATCGAGAGTTTGTTGAAGGTGCCGCCGCCGGCGCGGATCACCATCAGGGTGTCGGCGCGGTATTCGCCGTCCGAGCAGGGGGCGTGCGGCGCTTCGCCCTTTTCCTGCTGTTCGAAGCACTTCTGGTTATGCGGGGCGGTCGGTTCCTTGGTGTTGACCGGGCGCGCGTCGGTGCCGAGCACGAGGATGTTCTGGGCGCTGGGCAGGATGAACGGGTTGCCGTGCAGGGCGTCCTTGGCTTCGCCCGCCAGCTTGAACGACTGTAGCTGGGCCGAGATCGCGAAGGAGAGCAGGCTGACCAGGATCCAGCCGACGATCGCGATCCCCAGCCAGAAGGCGATCCGCCGTGCCGGCGGCTTGCGCCGGCCGGAGCGTCCGCCGCGCTCGCGGCGCCCTTTCCACGGCATCTTGAGCGGCGGCAGGTGGGGGCCTTCGCGGTGCCCCGGGCCGTAGTTGCGGCGGCCCGGCTCGTCCGGCGGGCCGCCCGCCCGCCCCGCCCCGCCGCCCGCCTCGGGTGCGCCCGAGCGCGGCATGTCGCCGCCCCCGCGCAGGCGTGAGAAAAGCCCCCGGCGGGCGCGGTAGACCTTGTAGTCGGGCTGGCCCTGGGGCCGCCGCTCCGGCGGCTCCTGCGGCCGATTTTCGCCGTTCTCAGGCGCGTCGTCAGGCATGTCGTCAGGGAAAAAGGGTCCGAAACCGTAGTCGAGGTTCCTAAGGAACAACGGACTTCGCCGGATGACTCGATCCGCCTGCAAAGGGCGCGGGAAGGGCCTTGCGCCACCGATGCGGGCGGACGACTAGCCTAGCCCGGATGAGTGAGGCCGAGACGATCGGTGTCGACCTCGGCGGGACGAAGATTCAGGTCGGCGTCCTTGCCGGTGTCGAGCCCCTGTGGGAGAGCCGCGAGACCTCGCGCGGCCAGGATCAGGACGAGCTGGTCGAGCTGCTCGTCCGTGAGGTGATCGCGGCCCGCGAGGCCCGCCCCGACGCGGTCGCGGTCGGCCTCGGCATCCCGGCGACGATCGACCAGGAGCGCGGCGAAGCGATCTCCGCGGTCAACCTGCCGATCGTCGACCTGCCGGTCCGCGACGTCGTCGCCGAGCGGGTCGGCCTCCCGGTCTTCCTCGACAACGACGGCAACGTCGCCGCCTACGCCGAGTACCTCTACGGCGCCGCGCGCGGGATGCCGACGATGGTGATGCTGACGATCGGCACCGGGATCGGCGGCGGGCTGATCCTCGGCGGCGAGATCTTTCGCGGCTCGACCGGGGCGGGGGCGGAGCTCGGCCACGTCGTGATCCAGGCCGATGGGCCGCCCTGCCAGGGCAACTGCCCGAACCACGGCTGCGTCGAGGCGCTCGCCTCGGGGACGGCGCTCGGGCGCGAGGGCCACGCCGCCGCCGAAAGCATCCCCGACTCGGTGCTCGGCAGGCTGCTCGGGGAAGGCAAGGAGGTCGACGGGCTCGCGGTCACCGAAGCGGCGGAGGCCGGCGACGAGATCGCGATCGGCGTCTTCGACCTGATCGGCGGCCGGCTCGGGGTCGCCTGCTCGAGCTTCGCCAACATCTTCCAGCCCGACGCGATCGTCGTCGGCGGCGGCGTGATCCGCGCCGGCGACCTGCTGCTCGACCCGGTCCGCAAGGAAGTCCAGGCCCGCGCCCTGCGACCGATGAACGAGACCCCGATCCTCGAAGCGACGCTCGGCAACGACGCCGGCATGATCGGCGCCGCGGCGCTCGCCCGCACCGAGCTCGAGAAGCGAGCTAAGTGACTGGCCGGGACAGTCACTGATGCCGGGAGCGCTGGTCGTCTGCCCGACGCCGATCGGCAACCTCGACGACGTCACCCCGCGGATTCGCGAGGCGCTGGTCTCCGCCGACTTCATCGCCTGCGAGGACACCCGCCGCACCGGCCAGCTACTCGACCGCCTGGCGATCCGCCCGGCGCCGCGCCTGATCTCCAACCACGAGGGCAACGAAGCGGCACGGGCGGTCGAGCTGACCCAGCGGATCGAGCGCGGCGATCTCGTCGCCCTCGTCTCCGACGCCGGCATGCCGGGGATCTCGGACCCGGGCTTCAAGCTGATCCGCCGCTGCATCGACCACGACCTCGAGGTGACGGTGCTGCCCGGGCCCTCGGTGGTGCCGGTCGCCCTCGTCGCCTCCGGCCTGCCGACCGACCGCTGGCGCTTCGAGGGCTTCCTGCCGCGGCGGGCGGGGGAGATGGAGCGGGTGCTGCGCTCGACCGAGACCGTGATCGCCTTCGAGAGCCCGCGGCGGGTGGGGGAGAGCCTCGGCGCGCTGGCGGCGATCGCCCCCGACCGCGAGGCGGCGGTCTGCCGCGAGCTGACCAAGGTCCACGAGGAGGTCGCCCGCGGCACCCTCGGTGAGCTCGCCCGTCGCTTCCGCGGCGACGTCAAAGGGGAGATCGTCCTGGTGATCGGGCCCGCCGCCACCGCCGAGCACGGCCAGGACGTCGGCTTCGCGGTCGACGCCCTCCGCCACCTGGTCCAGTCCGGCGCCCGTCCCCGCGCCGCCGCCTCGGTCGTCGCCGCCCTCACCGGCACCCGCGCCAACGACCTCTACAAAGCCCTCACCGGCCGCGAGGCCCGTCGCTAGCTTGCGCAAGTCCCTCGTCGCCGTCGCGCTGGTCCTCACCGTCCTCTTCCTCGCCGCCTGCGGCGGCTCGGGGAGCTCCGGCAGCTCCACCGGAGATCCCGGGACCGCCGCGGAAGCGAGCTCCGCCACCGCGGCGGAAGCCGCCTGGACGAAGGAAGTCGGGGCGGTGATGTCCGGCTTCGAAAACAACGTCTCCGCGCAGCTGATGCCGCAGATCCAGGACACCTACAACCAGCTGCTGCTCGAACCGCTCTACCGCACCTACTCCAACTACGGCGGCAAGCTGACCGCCCTCGCCGCGCGACTCGACTGCTGAGGCGACGGCCCGCGAGCGCCGCCGCACTATCGTGGGGCGTCCATGACCGACGGCAAGTTCTACGTCACCACCCCGATCTACTACGTCAACGCGGAGCCCCACCTCGGGCACGCGTACTCGACCCTGGCCGCGGACATCCTGGCGCGGCACCATCGGCAGCGCGGGGAGGACGTCTTCTTCCTCACCGGCACCGACGAGCACGGGGAGCCGATCGAGAACGCCGCCGACAAAGAGGGGATCTCGCCGGAAGAGCTGGTCGATCGGAACGCGGCCAAGTTCGAGGCGCTGGGGCCGATCATCGGCGCCACCAACGACTTCTTCATCCGCACCTCCGACCCGCGGCACGAAGCCGTGGTCGCCGAGATCATGCAGCGCGTCTACGACAACGGCTGGGTGCGCAAGGGCTCCTACGAAGGCTGGTATTGCCCCCGCTGCGCCGACTTCAAAACCGAGCGCGAGGTGGCGCCCGGGAACACCTGCCCGATCCACGAGATCCCGCTCGACTGGGTCGAAGAGGAGAACTGGTTCTTCGAGCTCTCCAAATTCCAGGGCCGGCTGGAAGCGCTGTATGAGGGGCAGCCGGACTTCGTCGTCCCCGACTTCCGCCGCAACGAGGCGGTCGCCTTCATCAAAGGCGGGCTCGAGGACGTCTCGCTCTCGCGGCCGACCCTGAAGTGGGGGCTGCCGCTGCCCTGGGACCCCGAGCAGCGCATGTACGTCTGGTTCGACGCCCTCCTCAACTACGTCACCGCGCTCACCTTCGCCCGCCCCGGCGAGGACCTGACCGAGCGCTTCTGGCCCGCCGACCTGCACGTGATGGCGAAGGACATCCTCAAGTTCCACGCGGTGATCTGGCCCGCCCTCTGCATGGCCGCCGGGCTCGAGCCGCCGCGCCGCATGGTGATCCACGGCTTCCTCCTGATGGGGGAGAAAAAGATGTCGAAGAGCCTCGGCAACGTGCTCGACCCGTTCGTCGTGATCGACCGCTTCGGCGCCGACGCGCTGCGCTTCTACCTCTTCCGCGAGGTGAGCTTCGGCCAGGACGGCTCGATCTCGACCGCCGGCTTCGAGGCGCGCTACGAGACCGAGCTCGCCAACGACTACGGCAATCTCGCCAGCCGCACCCTGGCGATGGTCGACCGCTACCGCGCCGGCACGGTGCCCGAGGCGCAGGTCGACGCGGTCCTCGCCGAGGACTTCGAAGGGACGGTCGAGCGCCTCGCCGACCTGCTCGACCGCGCCGAGCTGAGCCAGGCGCTCGAGGTGATCTGGGTGCTGGTGCGGCGCCTCAACCGTTATGTCGAGGAATCCGCGCCGTGGGTCCTCGCCAAAGACGAGGCCGATCCCGAGCGGCTCGACGAAGTCCTCTACAACCTGATCGAGGGCCTCCGCGTGGTCACCCTGATGGTCGTCCCCTTCCTGCCGGCGACCGCCGAGACGCTGCTCGCCGCGCTGGACGAAGAGGGCCGCGGCCTCGCCGGGCTCGGCTCGCGCGGCGGCGGCCAGTCGGTCGAGCGGATCGCCCCGCTCTTCCCCAAGATCGAGACGCCGGCCGCCGACTAGGCTGGGCCGGGTGATCGACTCCCACACCCACCTCTTCCTCTGCGAGAAGCCGACCGCCGAGCTGCTCGAGGCCGCGGCCGCGGCCGGGGTGAACCGGATGCTGAACGTCGGGCTCGACGAGACGACCAACGCCGAGGTCGTCACGGTCGCCGCGGCCGAGGAGCCGGTCTTCGCCGCGGTCGGACGCCATCCCAACTCCGCCGACGGATTCGATGATGCCGCCCAGGCGGCGCTGGCCGAGCTCGGCGCCCACCCGATGGTGCGGGCGATCGGCGAGACCGGGCTCGACTTCTACCGCGACACCGCCGCCGCCGACGACCAGCGCCGCGCCTTCGCCGGCCAGATCGAGGTCGCCGTCGACCTCGGCCTGCCGATCGTCATCCACGCCCGCGACAAAGACGGCGAGAGGGCCGCGATCGACGAGATCTTCGCCACGCTCGACCAGCGCGCCGCCGGCCACGCCGTGATCCTCCACTGCTTCTCGGCGCCGCAGAAGGTCGCCGACGCGGCCGAGCGCGGCTGGTACTGCTCGTTCGCCGGCAACGTGACCTACCCACGCTCCGCCGACCTCCGCACCGCCGCCGCACAAGTTCGAGAGGACCGGATCCTGGTCGAGACCGACGCCCCCTTCCTCACCCCGCAGGCGCGCCGCCGCGAACGCAACGAGCCCGCCAACGTGGTCGCCACCGCGGAGGTCGTCGCCGCCGAGCGCGGCGTCGCGCTCACGGAGCTGGAGCGCACGGTCGAGGCCAACGCCCACGCGCTCTTCGGCTGGTAACCGGCCCGTGGTCAGGCTCGGCCAGAACTTCCTCGCCGACCCGAACCTGCTCGACGCGATCGTTCGCGACTCGGGGGTCGGCGCCGGCGACGTGGTGCTCGAGGTCGGGGCGGGGGAAGGGGTCCTGACCGAGCGGCTCGCGGCGCTCGTCGCCCACCTCCACACGGTCGAGATCGACCGCGGGCTGGAGCCGGCGCTCGCCGCTGTCGCGGCGCTCCCCAACGTCACCCTGCACTGGGGCGACGCCGTGAGGCTCGACTTCGGCGGGTTCGAGCCGGCCCCCGACGCGATGGTCGCCAACCTGCCCTACTCGGTGGCGACGCCGGTGATCCTGCGCACGATCGCCGAGTTGCCGAGCCTCCGCACCTGGACCGTGATGGTCCAGCTCGAGATCGCCGAGCGCCTCCGCGCCAAAGCGGGCAGCCGCACCTACGGCGCCCCCAGCGCGGTCGCCCAGCTCGCCTGCGAGGTCGAGCTGATCCGCAAGGTCGACCCGGCGGTCTTCAAGCCGCGCCCGCGGGTCGCCTCGGCGATCCTGCGCCTCCGCCGCACCGGCCCCGCCGCCGACCCGGCGACCCGCGACCTGATCCGCGCCGCCTTCGCCCACCGCCGCAAAACGCTCGCCCGCTCGCTCGAGATCGCCGGTCTGAAGGGGGTCCCGGCGCCGCGCGCCGCCGCCCGCGCCGGCCTGGTCGAGCTCGGCTTCCCCGAGCGCGCCCGCGCCGAGCAGCTGGCGCCCGACCGATTTCGCCGCCCTTTCCGCGATCCTCCACCGACAGGACTCCTGACTCCGCGAAGCAGCACCCGCCCTGCGATGCTCGTCCACGCTCCCGCCAAGCTCAACCTCGGCCTCTACCTCGGCCGCCCCCGCGCCGACGGCCTGCACGAGCTCTGCTCGCTGTTCGAGCCGCTCGCCCTCGCCGACCTCCTCCGCATCGAGGAGGGCGAGCGCGACGAGGTGATCTGCGCCGCCGTCGAGGGCGAGAACCTGGCGGCGCGCGCCCTGGCGGCGCTGCGCGCCCGCGGCTGGGAGCACCCGCCGCTGCGGATCGAGATCGAGAAGCGCATCCCGGTCGCCGCCGGGCTCGGCGGCGGCTCGGCCGACGCGGCGGCCGTCCTGCGCTTCGCCGCCGAGCGAAGCCCCCGACGCTTGTCCTCCATACGTGGACAAGCGTCGGGGGGGGACCTGGCGGAGATCGCCGCCGGATTGGGGGCCGACGTCCCCTCGCAGCTGCGCCCGGCGCTCGCCCTGGTCCGCGGCGCGGGGGAGAGGGTCGAGCCGCTGCCCGCCCCGGCCGAGCACGCGGCGCTCCTCCTGCCCGGCGGCGGCGGGCTCTCGACCAAGGCGGTCTTCGACGAGGCCGACCGGCTCGGCCTCGGCCGCGACCCGGCGGAGCTCGAGAGCATCGCGCCGCGCCTCCGTGCCGCCGCCGGGGCGGGCGCCTCGCCGCTCGCCTACACCGAGCTCCTCGTCGACGACCTCGAGCCCGCCGCCCGCTCCCTCCGTCCCGACATCGGCGACGCCCTCGACGCGCTCCGCTGCGCCGGCGCCCCCGCCGTCTTCCTCAGCGGCTCCGGCCCGACGGCGGTGGGCCTCTTCGCGACGCTCGTCGAGGCCGAGCGCGCCGCCGCCTCCCTCGACCGCGACGACGCGATCGTCTGCCTGGCGGGCGCGGCCCCCGGATGAGGCTCCCCGGCACCCCGACCCAGCGCAAGTGGGCGAGCCGCGCCGCGATCGTCGCTCGCGATCGGCGTCGCCTACTACCTCTTCACCCAGGTCCTCGACCTGGAGAAGATCCTCGAGGACGTCGCCAACGCGCTCGGCGCCTGGACCTACGCGCTGGTCGGCGTCTTCGCCTTCGCCGAGACCGGCGCCTTCATCGGCCTCGTCGCGCCGGGCGAGACCGTGATGCTGCTCGGCGGCGCCGTCGCCGGCCAGGGCGCGATCGACCTCTACGTGACGATCGCCCTCGCCTGGACGATGGCCTGCGCCGGCGACGTCACCAGCTTCTTCCTCGGCCGCCGGCTCGGCCGCGAGTTCCTGCTCAAGCACGGGCCCCGCTTCGGCTTCGGCCACGACCGCCTCGAGCAGGTCGAGGGCTTCTTCTCCCGCCACGGCGGCAAAACGATCTTCATCGGCCGCTTCGTCGGCTTCGTCCGCGCCTTCGCCCCCTTCATCGCCGGCAGCTCCGGCATGCGCTTCCGCCAGTTCTTCCCCTACAGCGTGCTCGGCTGCGGGATCTGGGTCAGCGCCACGATCGTGATCGGCTACATCTTCTCGCGCTCGATCGACACCGCGATCAAGTACGCGGGCAAAGGCGCCTTCCTGCTCGGCGCGCTGATCGCCGTCGTGGTCGGCGCGGTCTGGGCGACCCGCTTCCTGCGCGTCCCGGAGAACCGCCGCGCCGCGGTCGGTTGGATGGACGACCACGCCGCGACCCGCCCGATCGTCGCCTTCGCCCGCCGCCACGAGACCGGCCTGCGCCTGATCGGCGACCGCCTCACCCCCGGCGGCAAATTCGGCCTCGAATTCACCTCGCTGATGGCGGTGCTCGCCGTCGCCCTCTTCGTCCTCGTCGCCTACATCGTCGTGATCGGCCGCGAACCCGGCCCGACCCCCGGCGACGAAACCGCGACCCGAGTCGCCGAAGCCCTCCGCTGCGGCTTCATGACCGGCTTCTCGAAGTTCTTCACCTTCCTCGGCTCGGGCGCCTTTGTCTGGCCGCTGACCGCGGTCTGCGCGGCGGCGCTCGCCTGGCGCCGGCGCTGGACCGAGTTCTGCGTCCTGCTCGCCGGGATGGCGCTGATCCAGATCGGCTTCTCCGAGATCAAGGCGGCGGTCGGTCGACCGCGTCCGCCCGACGGCCTCGTCGGCACCCACGGCTCGTCCTTCCCCAGCGGCCACGCCGCCCACTCGGTGATCTACGTCTGGGCGGCGACGACGATCGTGGTGCGCCTGCGCCCGGGGATGACCCGGGCGGCGCTGGTCGTCGTCGCCGGGATCGTGGTCACCGCGCTGGTCGGCCTCTCGCGGGTCTACCTCGACGTCCACTACCTGAGCGACGTCAGCGGCGGCTGGGCGCTCGGCGCCGCCTGTTTCTCGATCTGCGCGGCGATCGGCCTCGTCGTCGGCCAATTGCGCCACAATCCGACCCAGTGATCGCTTTCGGCCTCGCCAAGATCGGCCATCAGTACGTCCTCTTCGGAATCGCCGCACTGATCTGCCTGATCACCTTCGTCACCCTGATCCTCAGCCCCGCGCTCAGTGGCGCGGGCCGGCTCTGGGAAAAGGCGGCGGCCGGGGCGCTTTCCCTCTTCGTGCTCGCGGCGCTCATCGTCGGCGGCGTCGTGATCGGCCTGGTCGTCGTCAAATACTGGCCCGAAATCCACGAATTCATCAGCTGAACCAGGACAGCCGGGGCACCGGCCGGGCTGCGCGTTCGGGTCCGGTCGGAATAATGAGAATGTGACCGCCACCTCCAAAGAGGCCAAACCCGCCGTGGCTCCCGAAGATCCAACCCTTCTCGACGCCCTCTCCGAGGCGGTCGAAGCGGGCGCCGGGCTGCCCGCGGTGGCGCGCGCCGCGGCCCGCCTGCTCGACGCCAGCGTCGCCCTGATCGACCGCTCGAGCGCTGTGCTCGCCGTCGCCGGCGCCTCCCCCGACCAGGAGGAGCGGCTGCTCTCCGGGGGCGAGAATGTGACGATCGTCGAGCTGCGGGTCGCCGACAGCGCGGTCGGCGAGCTCCGCTACCGGGCCAAGGCGCCGCCCGCGCCGTCGATCGCGCGGATGGTGACGACGCTCTTGGCGCTCGAGCTGGAGCGCTCCCGCGCCCCCGAATGGGCGAGCGAGGAGGTGGCGAGCGCCTTCGTCTCCGACGTCCTCTCGCGCCGCGTCACCGATCGCGGCGACATCGTCGCCCGCGGCGCCGAGCTCGGCGCCGACCTCGACCGCGGCGCCGGCGTCCTCGTCCTGCGCGCCGCCCCGCGCGCCGCCCAGACCGGCGAGTGGCGCGGCCGCGTCCTCACCCTGGCCCTGCGCGCGCTGCGCTCGCTCGCGCCGGGCGCCCTGGCGACAACCGAGGACGCCGAGCCGGCCGCCGAAGTGGCGGTGATCGTCCCCGCCGAGGACGACGAGCGGCTCGCCCGCGCCGGCGCCGGGCTCGCCCGCGAGCTCGCCGACAGCCTCTCCGGCTTCCACGTCACGATCGGCCGCAGCCGCCGCTCCGCCGACCCGGTCGACCTCTACCGGGCGGGCTCGGAGGCGCGCCTTGCGGTCAACGTCGGCGAGGCCGAGGGCCGGCCGCTGCTCGCCTTCGAGGACACCGGCGCCTACCGCCTGCTGCTGCCGGCGATGAGCGACGACCCGGCCGAGCTCGAACGCTTCTACGCCGAGACGATCCAGCCGCTCGCCGACTACGACGAGCAGTACGAGACCGAGCTGGTCGCCACCGTCGAGGCCTACCTCGACAACGACGGCAACGTCGCCGCCACCGCCAAACAGCTCTTCACCCACCGCCACACGGTGCGCTACCGGCTGGAGCGGGTGCGCGAGCTCTGCGGGCACGACGTCTCGGCGACCGAAGGGCGGGAGAAGCTCGGCCTCGGCCTGAAGGCGATGCGGGTCCTCGGCATCGCCTCGCCGCGCGGCCCGGCGCTCGAGCCGGGCGCCGGCGGCGGCAAAGTCGCCCGACCCGGCGAAGACTGAACGCCGCCCTGCGGGCGTTCGCAGTTCTCGTCGCTATCCGACGATAAGTGCGAACGCGCTCGCCGGCGCTAGGCTGCGACCCCGGTCCGGGGTGGTGTAATCGGCCAGCACGCCAGGTTTTGGTCCTGGAAGAGAGGGTTCGAGTCCTTCCCCCGGAACTGTCCGCACCTCCAAATAGGGTTCCTTTCGGAATGGAGTACGGAGGAGCATCGCTCGACCCGGAGGTCAGAGAAGGCCTCGCCCGCACCTGGCGGGCATTGCGGACGATCGGCATCGTCGCGATCGTGATCGGCATCGTCGCGATCGTGATCCCGGAGATCTTCGCCGTCGGCACGGCGATCTTCATCGGCTGCATCCTGGTCGTCCTCAGCGCCTTCCTCGCCGCCGCGGCCTTCGCCGCCCACGGCGTCGGCAGCTTCCTGGCGCGGATGGCCTGGGCGGTGCTGACCTTCGTCGTCGGACTCTGGCTGATCCTCGAGCCCCACAACGGCAGCATCACCCTGACCCTCGTCCTCGGGATCTACTTCCTGCTGATGGGGCTGACCCGGATCCTCGTCGCCTTCATGGGCCGCGGGCAGCCGAACGCGGGCTGGGTCGGCCTGAGCGGCATCTGCGGCCTGGTCATCGGCATCCTCGTCCTCGCCAAGTTCCCCTCCAGCGCCGATTGGGCGATCGGGCTGCTGGTCGGCATCGACCTGATCTTCGCCGGCTGGACGCTGATCTCGGTCGCCTCGGTCGGCAAAGAAGTTTCGCGCGACGCCTGATCGCGACGCCGGCACCGCCCCCCGCCTAATCTGGAGGCAGTGGCACCTCCCTTGGTCCTGGTCATGGCGGCCGGCGAGGGAACGCGAATGCGTTCCTCGACGCCGAAGATGCTGCACCGCGTCTGCGGGCGGCCGATGGTCGCCTGGCCGATCCTCGCCGCCCGCGAAACCGGCCGCGCGGGCCGGGTCGCGGCGATCGTCTCGCCCGGCCGCGACATCTCGGCCGGGCTCCCCGTGGGGGTCGAGACGGTCGAGCAGCCGGTGCCCGACGGCACCGGCGGCGCGATCCGCGCGGCGCTGCCGCTGATCGAAGAGGCCGAGACCGTCCTCGTCCTCTCCGGCGACGTGCCGCTGCTCTCCGCCGACACGATCGGCGCCCTGCTCGAGGCCCACGCCGCCTCCGGCGCGGCGGCGACGATGCTGACGATCGAGCTCGACGACCCCGGCTCCTACGGGCGCGTCGTCCGCGGCGAGGACGGCGTGGTCGAGAAGGTGGTCGAGGCGAAAGCGGCCGGCGACGCCGACGCCGCCGACCTGGCGATCCGTGAGATCAACGCCGGCACCTACGTCTTCGACGCGCCGCCGCTCGCCGCCGCCCTGGTCGGCCTCGCCAACGACAACGCCCAGGGCGAGTACTACCTGCCCGACGTCTTTCCCGCGATCCGCGCCCAGGGGCTCACCGTCGCCGCCCACCTCGCCGACGACATCGGGGTGACGATGGGGATCAACAACCGGGTCGACCTCGCCGCGGTCGAGGCCGAGGCCCGCCGCCGCCTGCTCGAGGCCCACATGCTGGCCGGGGTCACCGTCGTCGACCCCGCCTCGACCTGGATCGACGCCGGCGTCGCGATCGGCGCCGACGCCCGGATCGAGCCCGGCACCAGCCTGCGCGGCGCCTCCGCGGTCGGCGCCGGCGCCGTGGTCGGGCCCCACACGACCGCCGTCGACGCCGAGATCGGGGTCGAAGCGAGCGTCCTGCGCTCCCACCTCGAAGGCTGCCGGGTCGGCGACGGCGCCACCGTCGGCCCCTTCTCCTACCTGCGCCCCGACACCGTGCTCGAGGCCGGCGCCAAGGCGGGCGCCTTCGTGGAGATCAAGAACTCGCGCATCGGCAAGGGGGCCAAGGTCCCCCATCTGTCGTATGTCGGGCGACGCCGACGTCGGCCCCGGCTCGAATCTCGGCGCGGGCACCATCACCGCTAATTACGACGGTTTCACGAAGAACCGGACGACGATCGGACGCGATGTGCGGATCGGCGTCGACACGATGCTGATCGCACCGGTTGAGGTCGGCGACTCGGCATACACTGGCGCCGGCGCGGTGATCAAGGACGATGTCCCGGAAGGGGCTCTTGCCGTCTCTGAGAACGCGCAACGCAATATCGACGGCTACGCGGCGGACAAGGCGGCGAAGATGCGAGAGGAGCAGGACACGTGAGCACGCTCGAGGAGGAGCCGATGGCTTCTACGGCGATTTCCCACGCCTACGAGAAGCGGATGATGGTCTTCGGCGGGCGCAGCTCCCAGGAGCTCGCCGCGAAGATCGCCAAGAACCTCGAAATCGACCTCGGCAACGTGACGCTGAAGACGTTCGCCGACGGCGAGGTCTACTGCCGCTACGAGGAGTCGATCCGCGGCGCCGACGTCTTCATCGTGCAGTCGACCTGCGGCAACGAGCGCACCGGGATGACGCCGAACGACTCGCTGGTCGAGCTGCTGACGATGATCGACGCCGCCCAGGGCGCCTCCGCCCACCGGATCATCGCCGTGATGCCCTGGTTCGGCTACGCCCGCCAGGACAAGAAGTCGGCCCCGCGCGAGCCGATCACGGCGCGGATCGTCGCCAAGTGCCTGGAGGCGGTCGGCGTCGACCGCATCCTCACGATGGACCTCCACGCCGGCCAGGTCCAGGGCTTCTTCCACGTCCCGGTCGACCACATGACCGCGATGCCGATGCTGACCCAGTGGTTCATCGACCAGGAAATGGCCGACGACCTGGTGATCGTCTCGCCTGACGCCGGCCGAGTGAAGACGGCGCGCAACTTCGCCCGCCGGGTCGGCACCCAGTGGGCGGTGATGGAGAAGGAGCGGCCCGCCCAGGCGGTCGCCGAGATCGGCTACGTGGTCGGCGACGTGAAGGGCAAGACCGCGGTCCTGGTCGACGACATGATCGCCACCGCCGGGACCCTCACCGCCGCCGCGCAGACGGCGCTCGACGAGGGCGCGGCGCGGGTCATCTCGGTCGCCACCCACGGCGTCTTCTCGGGCGCCGCCTACGAACGGCTGGCCGACTCGGCGATCGAGCGGATCGTCGTCACCGACACGATCCCGCTGCGCCCCGGCGCCCCCGACAAGATCACCGTGCTCTCGACCGCCGGCACCTTCGCCGACTCGATCCGCCGGATCTTCACCGACGACTCGGTCTCCGAGATCTTCGCGGGCGAGAACCAGCTCTTCTAGGCCCGATGCGACTGGTCGGCCACAAGGGGGCCGACCTGATCGCGCCCGGCAACACGCTGGAGAGCTTCCGGGCGGCGGTCGAGGCGGGGGTCGACACGATCGAGTTCGACGTGATCTGGCTGCGGGACGCCGATCTGCCGCTGGAGCAGCGGGCGCCGCTGACCGTCGCCCACGACTGGGAGGACGCGGCGAGCCGCGCGCCGCTGCGGCTCACCGAGGCGCTCGACGCCTTCCTCGAGCCGCCGCTCGACCAGGTCGAGATCGACCTCGACATCAAGCTGCCGGGCCGCGAGGAGGAGTTCGTCGAGGCGCTGCGCGAGCGCGGCCTGATCGACCGGGCGATGATCTCGACGATGGAGATGCACACCCTGAAACGTGTGCTCGAACTGGAACCGAACCTGCGCCGCGGCTGGACCTATCCCAAAACCACCCGTGACTGGACCCGCCGTCCCTGGGCCAAGCCGGCGCTGCGCGCGGCCCTCTACGGGATGCGCCACCAGCTGCCGGGGCTCGCCGCCGAGAAGCTGCCCCAGTTCGGCGTCTTCGCGATGTGGGTCTACCACCCGCTGATCAGCGCCGCGGCTGGCCCGCATCTGCAAGCTGGCCGGGGTCGAGCTGATCGCCTGGACGGTCGACGACGAGGCGCGGATGCGCAAGCTGGTCGAGATGGGCGTCGACGGCCTGGTCTCCAACGACCCGCGGCTCTACGAGCGCCTCGACCTCTAGACGCGGGCCGCCGTGCTCCAGGAGTCGCCGGGTGCCGCGGTCAGTCGCCGGGTGCCACGGTCAGTCGCCGGGTGCCGCGGATGCCGGGCCGACCCTCGGCTTTGTGAGGTCGGCCCGGCATCCGCGGCAGGTCCGGGCGGAGGAGAAGGGTCGGAGCGATCACAAGAGGTGCCCGGAGGAGTTACGGAACGCATGTCGGGGTCACGGGAGGCGCGAGAAGTCACGGATCCATGACAGATGATCCCGGTGAGTTCGCAGTTATCACCGCGCAGCGACGATAAGTGCGAACTCACCGGGGCGGCGCGGCGATCTCCGGGTCGAAGGCCTGCTCCATCGTGGCATCTCCCGCCTTCATCACCTCCTGCGCGCCTTCCGTGACTCCTCTCCCGGGGTGAAATCACGCAGCGAGGATTTGGTCCCCTAGGGGGCCCAGATACACGCAGCGCTACGCGAGCATCGCCGGGTCGGCAGCCGGCACGCCGTAGGCGGCGCGCAGCTCCTCCAGCGGCACGGTCGTCGCGCCCCAGAAGTCCCAGTCGGGATCGACGACGTCGACGCTGCGTCGCGGCGCCGCGCTCCCAGGCGGTCCAGAAGTGGCGCGGCTCGAAGACGCCGGTGGTGCTGTTGGCGATGTCGTTCAGCTTCACCCCGAGGTGCCAGCTGAAGATCACCGGCAGCACCTCGGCGGCCATCGGGTGGTCGGGGTGCATCGCGCCGATGAAGGTGGAGACGCAGATCTCGCCGCCTTCCGAGGTCGAGTAGCCGCTCAGCACGTGGGAGCTGTCGTGGGGGGTGGTGAAGCCCTCGGCGAGCCCGTCCGGGTCGCCGGGGAAGAGGAAGCCGTTCGGTGGAAGTGATCGAAGAAAGCGTGGCCGAAGGTGTCGGCCGGGAGATCGCCGAGCGTCTTGTAGCGCGCCTCGAGCTCCGGGTCGGCGGCGTCTTTGTAGGGGAAGAACGGGGCGATCGCGCTGACCTGCAGTCGGCTCGCAGTCGAGGTTGGGGAAGCTCTCGGCGTTCTTGCGGACCATGCAGGCGGCGGCCTGGGCGATCTCGTCGGCGGCCGCCTCGGTGAGGATGCCGAGGTACTCGGCCTCGACCCCGAGCGCCTCGGCGTAGGCGCGCACCAGCGCCGTCTTCTCCGCGTCGATCTCGCCGTCGGCGAGCGACATCACCGAGAGCATCCGCACCGCCCGCCGCGCGTCGGCGGCGTCGGCGGTCGCGCTTGCCAGCCCGGCAGGGTCGACCGGGGCGATCGCGTCGACGTCGACCTCGCCCAGCCCGAGCACGATCGTCGCCGCCGAGCCGATCGTTTCGCGGTCCATCTCGGTCATCCCGGGACCGCCGTGCTCCAGCGCCACCGCCCGCATCGCCCCGAGCACCGCCGCGGCCGTCGCGCCCGGCGCCTCGCGGATCGCCGTGCGGGCCATCTAGATCGTCCCGGGGGTGGCGCCCGGCGGGCTCGCCTTGGCGCCCGCGCTTCGGCTTCACCGCCGACTCGAGGTCGGCCTGGGTGAAGCCGCCGACCACCTCGCCGTCGAGCGCGTAGCGGTAGAGGGCGACGCCGAAGATGCCGCTGAGCGCCTTCGAGATCACCAGCGCGACGCAGACGATCAGCACGCCGATCACGACCAGCAGCGCCGCCCGCGAAGCCGACCGAGGGCCAGATCACGACGCCGACCACGACGAAGCGCACGGCGGGGAGGAAGCCGAGCAGGAAGACGGCGCCGCCGATCGCGATGTTGCCGGTGATCTGCTGTCCCCAGCGCGCTTTGAAGAGCGAGGCGGAGCGTTTCAGCGTGGCGACTGGGCCGGTGCCCTCGATCGCGATCACCGGCACCGAGAGGAAGGTGACCAGGGACCAGGCGGTGCCGACCAGGCGGCCGGCGATCTCGCCGAAGGCGCCGCCCTGGCTCTCCAGCAGGCCGACGATCAGCCCGAACGCGGTCGAGAGCGCCGCCCAGCCGCAGATCTGCGACGAAGCGCGCGTTGGCGACCGCCATCCCGTCGCCGACCGTCGCCTGCTCGCCGCGGAAGATCAGGTCGGCGCAGGCGGCCAGGCCGACGCTGAAGTAGATCCCGACCACGCTCAGCACGTAGATCCCGATCACGATCAGCGGGATGCCGATCCCGTAGGTGTGCTTGTCGAGCGCGAAGGCACCCGGCCCGAGGAAGAGCAGCCCGAGGACGATCGTCGCGATCCCGCCGTAGAGCGGGAAGCGCACCAGTTCGCGATGCTCGTTCAGCAGCGCCGCACTTTTCTTGGTCAGCGCCCAACCGCGTTTGATTCGGCTCATATCAAGGAGTTTCGGCCAGGCCGGGCGTCTGCTTTAGCCCGCGCTCCTCGAAGTACTCCCACTCCTGCCGACCGAGCTCGGTCGCCGGCGCGTCGGCGTAGACCCACTCGCGCAGGATCCGGTGCCAGTTGCGCTTCGCCCGCAGCTGCCCGAGCACGGCGACGACGCCGATCTCCATCCGCCGTCCCATCAGCTCGTCGGCCGGGATCGACTCGCGCCGCATCAGGTCGAAGTACTCGGAGCGCGGGTCGTTGGTCACCTCGATGATCTTCATCACGAGCTTCGCGTCGATTTCGACCTCGCGGTCTTCGACGTACCAGCCGCCGATCGCGTTGCATGTGGGCGAGCAGCCGTTCGGCGTCGAGCTTCGACGGTTTCTTGACGAAGCCGAGCTCGTGCGAGCGCGGTGCGGAAGGCCTCGGGATCGTCGCGCGAGGCGGCGTCGAAGGCGCGCTGCTCGAGCAGGATCTGCTCGCGGTCGAGTTTCTTCGTCATCCCGAAGTCGAGGAAGGCGACCCGCCCGTCCGCCATCAGGATGTAGTTGCCGGGGTGGGGGTCGGCGTTGAACTGCTGCAGGTGGTAGATCGAGCCGAAGCTGCCGCGGAAGACGATCTCGCCGAAGCGGCTGCGCTCCTCGTGCGGGAGCTCTTTGATCTCCTCGAAGCCCATCCCTTCGACCAGCTCGGTGACGAGGACGCGGCGCCGCGAGATCCGCGTCACGACTTCCGGCACGTAGATGAAGGGGTGTTCGCGGTAGGCGCGCGAGAAGGCGCGCTGGTTCTGCGCCTCGTACTCGTAGTCGAGCTCCTCCATCACCCGTTCGCGCAGCTCGTCGGCGATCGCCTTGGCGTCCAGCCCCGGCGCGATCGCCCGCGCCAGCCGCACCAGCGTGCCCGCGTTGCGAAGGTCGGCCTCGAGCGCCTCGGCGATCCCCGGGTACTGGATCTTCACCGCGACGCGACGCCCGTCGAGCAGCTCGGCGCGGTGGACCTGGCCGATCGAGGCGGCGGCGAAGGCCTCATGCTCGATCTCGGCGAAGTAGTCGGAGAGCGGTTCGCCGTCGTACTCCTCCTCCAGCACTTTGACCACCTGCTCCCAGGGCATCGCCGGCGCGTCGGTGCGCAGTTTCCCGAGCTGCTCCTGGTAGATCTCGCGGTACTCCTCGGGGATGAACTCGGTGTCGATGAAGGAGGCGAACTGCCCCAGCTTCATCGCCGCGCCCTTCATCTGCCCGAGCGCGCCGACCATCTTGATCGCCGTCTCCATGTGGCGCTGTTCGAGCTTCTCTTTGCCGTCCTCCTCGGAGCGCGCGACGTTGGCGGCCTTGGTGCCCGCGTAACGGGCCCCCTGCGTCCCGACGATCGAGCCGAGCTTCGCCGATCGGCGGAACCGTCCCTTCGGGATCTTCCCCTCGTCCGGCATGTCACCAGCTTGCCACAAGCGCCTTTCTGCGCCGATTCTCTATCCTCTCCCGTCCGATGGCTGATGCACGCACCACTTTGAAAGTCGCCCCGCGCGTCGAGTTCGGCTCGCGGACGGCCCGCCGGATGCGCCGCGAGGGGCTCGTCCCCGGCGTCGTCTACTCGGGCGGGTCCGAGGCGACCGCCTTCCAGGTCGCCGAACGCGACGTGCGCAGCGTGATCGCCGAGGGCGCCGCGCTGTTCGACCTCTCGGTCGACGGCGGCAAAGCGCGCCCGGTCGTGATCAAGGAACAGCAGCTGCATCCGGTCCGCGGCACGCTCCGCCACATCGACCTCCAGGAGGTCAAACTCGACGAGGCGATCCAGGCAGAGGTCCTGATCGAGCTCGAGGGTGTCGACGACGCGCCCGGCGTCAAAGCCGGCGGTGTGCTCGACCACGTCACCCGTGAGATCACCGTCGAAGCGCTGCCGACCGCGATCCCGGACAGGATCACCGTCGACGTCTCGACGATGGAGATCGGCGACACCCTGCAGCTCTCCGCGATCGAGCCGCCGAGCGGCGTCACCTTCGTCGTCGAAGAGGCCGAAGAGGTCACGATCGCCACCCTGGCGCCGCCGCGCGTCGAAGAGGTCGCTCCCGAGGTCGAGGAGGAGACCGAACTGGTCGGCGAGGCCGAGGGCGAGGGCGGCGAGGCCGCTGAGGGCGACGGCGACTCGGGCGGCGACTCCGAGGGCGAGTAGCCCCTCCTGCCGGTTCTTCCGCCGTCGCATGGACCGCGGCGAGCGCATCTTCATCGTCGGCCTGGGGAACCCCGGGCCCGAGCACGCCCGCGACCGCCACAACATCGGCTTCGACGTGGGGCGCGAGCTGGCCCGCCGCTGGGACCTCGGCAAGCCGCGCTCCAAGTACAAGGGCGAGCTCTGGGAAGGGCGGTCCGGCCCCGGCGGCGCCCAGGTGGCGATCCTCCTGCCGCTGACCTACATGAACGCGGTCGGCGATTCGGCGGGCCCGGCGCGGGGCGCACTGAAGGCGCCGCTCGAGAGCACCGTCGTCCTGCACGACGAGATCGACATCCCCTTCGGCGAGATCCGCGTCCGCGAGGGGGGAGGGCTGGCCGGCCACAACGGCCTCAAGAGCCTCAAACGCGGCTTCGGCTCGGCCGACTTCTGGCGGGTGCGGATCGGGGTCGGGCGGCCCGACTCGACCGACCCGGAGATCGTCTCGGCCTGGGTGCTGGGCAAGTTCCGCGAGCCGCCCGCCGAGGTCGAGGACCTGGTCGCCCGCGCCGCCGAGGAGACCGAAAGGCTGGTGGAGCGGCTAGCGTCCGGGGAGGACGACGATGAGTGACGCGGTCGACAACGGTGGGAGCGCCGAGCCGGAGACGGTGACCAGCTACAGCGTTGCCGCCGACGGCGTCGCGCTGATCCGGCTCGAACGGCCCCGCGCCCGCAACGCGATCAACACCCAGATGCTGAGCGAGCTGCTCGAGCACCTCGCGGTGGCGCGCGGCGACGACGCGGTCCGCGTCCTCGTCTTCTCCTCGAGCGACCACATGGGCTTCTCGGCCGGCGCCGACGTCCGCGAGGAGCTCGACCACGACGCCCACGTCCGCCGCATGCAGATGTTCTCCGACCTCTACGACACGATCGTCGCCTTCCCGAAGCCGACCGTGGCCGCCTGCCACGGCGACGTGGTCGGCGGTGGCGCCGAGATCTCGATCTCCTGCGACCTCCGGGTCGGCGGCGCCAACCTGCGGATGCGCTTCCCCGGCGCGGCGCTCGGGATGCCGGTCGGGCCGGCCCGCCTCGTCACCCTCTGCGGCCTCGCGGCCGCCAAGTATCTGCTGCTGACCTCGCGGACGATCGGCGCCGACGAGGCGCTCCGCCTCGGCCTCGTCAACCGCGTCGCGCCCGCCGCGGCGACGGAGGAGTCGGCGCTCGCCCTCGCCGCCTCGGTCGCCGCCCACCCGCCCGAGTCGGTCGCCCGTCTGAAGCGGATGCTCCATGAGTGGGACGACATCGAGGGCCGCTCCGCCGCCGAGGGCGTCGGCCAGCTCGAGCACGTCCGCGGCCTCGGCTTCCCGTAGCCCTTCCGTTCCAAAGCCGCCGCACTCCCTCAGCACCCTCGAGGCCGACGGGCCGAAAACCTGACGCATAGTCAGGTTTTCGGCCCGTCGGCGGGGTGGTGCGACGGAAACGTCAGGGCGGTGTGGCGCATTCGTAAACTGGGATGAAGAGGCCGGATCGCCGATCCGGCCGTCCTGCGTGCCCTCGTCCCTCGCACCGCCCTGACATGAGCCTCAGATCCCTGATCGACATAGCCGCCGAGAACGAGCGCGTCCACGCGCTCGCCGGCCGCGTGCTCGCCGCCGCCGACGGCGGCGAGGCGGTCACCCTGCGCGCCTCGACGACGCTGCGCCCGCTGCTGCTCGCGACCCTGCTCGAGGACGACCGCGGGCTCGCCGGCCGCCCCGCCCTCCTGGTCGCCGCCGACGACCGCGCCGCCCGCGACCTCGCCGCCGACCTGCGCGCCTACCTGGCGCCGCGGCGCGTCCGTCTCTACCCCTCCCGCGGCACCGGCTACGCCTCCTCGGTCACCCCGCCGCCGCACCTGGTCGGCCTGCGGATCGACGCCCTCGACGCGCTCTCGCGCGAAGCCGACGCGGTCGTCGTCGCCTCCGCCGTCGCCCTCGCCGAGGCCGTCCCCGACGCCTCCCTGCGCCCGGCCGGCTTCGAAATCGCCAAAGGCGACGAGGTCGATCTCGGCGCCGTCTCCGAGGACCTCGTCGCGGCCGGCTACGAGCGGGTCGAGCAGGTCGAGGAACGCGGCCAGTTCGCCGTCCGCGGCGGCATCCTCGACGTCTACCCGGCGACCGAGGAACGCGCCGTCCGGGTCGAGCTGTTCGGCGACGAGGTCGAGTCGATGCGCTGGTTCTCGACCTTCACGCAGCGCAGCCTCGGCGAGGCCGAGCTGGTCGAGCTGGCGCCCGCCGCCGAGCTCGACGCCGACCACCGCGAGCTCGCCGCCCTGGCGGCGCTCGAGGCGGCCGAAGGCGAAGGCGGCGCGACCGACCTGGCCGAGCTCCTCCCGCTCGACCAGTTCCGCGCCCCGCTCGACCTCGTCCCGGCCAACGCCGCCGTCGTCCTCGCCGCCGCCGAGGAGGTCGAGCCGGCCCTCCGCGACGTCTGGGAGGACGCGACGACCTCGATGAAGGCCGAGGACGCCCGCCACCTCTATGTCGACGTCGCCGCGCCGCTCGCCGAGCGCGCCGCGCTCTCGCTGACCGCCGCCGGCGAGGACGACGAGGAGGCCGAGGCCTTCCGGGCCGCCCGCGCCGAGAGCCCCGCCCGCTCGATCAAAGAGGCCGAGTCGGAGCTGGAGAAACTGGTCCGCTCCGGCTACCGCACCGTCGTCGCCTTCGACAGCATCGGCGAGGCCGAGCGTGCCCGCTACGGCCTCGACCGGCTCGACGCGGCGATGCTCGCCGGTGGCCGCCTCTCGCCCGACCCCGGCCTTTCCTTCGCCGAGGCGCGGCTGCGCGAGGGCTTCGTCGCCCCCGAGCTGAAACTCGCCGTCTATCCCTTCCGCCGCCTCGTCCACCGGCGCCGCCGCGCCGAGGAGACGCCCGCGGTCGGCGGCGGTCGCGGCCGGCTCGCCTTCTCCGAGCTGCGGGTCGGCGACTACGTCGTCCACGAGGACCACGGCGTCGCCCGCTTCGCCGGCTTCGAGACGCGCGAGATCGGCGGCGTCACCCGCGATTACCTCTACCTCGAATACAAAGGCGAGGACCGGGTCTACGTCCCCACCGAACAGCTCGAGAAGCTGAGCCGTTACGTCGGCGCGGGCGGCGAACCGACGCTGTCGGCGCTCGGCGGCAAACGCTGGCAGAACCTGAAGGCGCGGGCCCGCAAAGCGGCCGGGGCGCTGGCGGGCGAACTGCTGAACCTCTACGCCGAGCGCCGCGCCCGCAAAGGTCACTCGTTCCCGCCCGACGGCGAGTGGCAGATCGAGATGGAGTCGAACTTCCCCTACCGCGAGACCGCCGACCAGATCGAGGCGATCGAAGCGGTCAAGGGCGACATGGAATCGGAGCGCCCGATGGACCGCCTGGTCTGCGGCGACGTCGGCTTCGGCAAGACCGAGGTGGCACTCCGCGCCGCGGTCAAGGCGGCCGCCGACGGGACCCAGGTGATGATGCTGGTGCCGACCACGATCCTCGCCCAGCAGCACTTCGGCACCTTCCGCGAGCGCCTCGCCGATCTCCCCTTCAGAGTCGAGGGCGTCTCCCGCCTGCGCGCCGCCGCCGAGACCAAAGCCGTGCTCGCCGACTTCGAGCAGGGCAAGGTCGACATCCTGATCGGCACCCACCGCCTGCTCTCGCGGGACGTCCGCGCCAAGGAGCTGGGCCTGGTGATCGTCGACGAGGAGCAGCGCTTCGGCGTCAAACAGAAGGAGCTGCTGCGCCAGCTGAAGCTGAAAGTCGACGTGCTGGCGCTGTCGGCGACGCCGATCCCGCGCACCCTGCAGATGAGCCTCGCCGGCCTGCGCGACATCTCGGTGATCGAGACGCCGCCGGAGGGCCGCCGCCCGGTCCGCACCTACGTCGGCCCCTACGACGAGGACCTGGTCAAGAAGGCGCTCTCACGAGAGGTCGAGCGCGGCGGCCAGGCCTTCGTCCTCCACAACCGGATCGACTCGCTGTTCGAGGTCGCCGAGCGCCTCCGCGCGCTGGTCCCGGGTGCCCGCTTCCTCGAAGCGCACGGGCAGATGGACGAGCACTCGCTGGAGGAGACGATGCTCGCCTTCCTGCGCGGCGACGCCGACGTGCTGGTGACGACGACGATCATCGAGTCGGGCCTCGACATCCCGACCGCGAACACGCTGATCGTCGAGCGCGCCGACCAGCTCGGCCTCAGCCAGGCCTACCAGATCCGCGGCCGGGTCGGGCGCTCCAAGGAGAGCTCCTTCGCCTACCTGCTCTACCCGAGCGCCGAGGCGCTGACCGAGGACGCCGCCGCCCGCCTCTCGACCCTCGCCGACCACACCGAGCTCGGCTCGGGCTTCCGCATCGCGATGCGCGACCTCGACATCCGCGGGGCCGGCAACCTGCTCGGCGACGAGCAGTCGGGCCACGTCGCCGCGGTCGGCTTCGAGCTCTACTGCCAGATGATCGACGAGGCGGTCGCCGAGGCCGGGGGAGAGGACGCCGACCGGGAGGGGGTGCCGGAGCCGGTCCGCCTCGACGTCCCGGTCGACGCCTATCTGCCCGCCACCTTCGTCCCCTTCGAGGCGGCGAAGATCGACATCCACCGCCGCATCGTCGCCGCCCGCGAGCCGGGCCAACTGCGGGCGATCGCCGACGAGCTCGATGACCGCTTCGGCCAGCTGCCGCCGCAGGCCGAGAACCTGCTCAAGCTGCAGCGGGCGCGGATCGAGCTCGGCCTCGCCGGGGCGCGCAGCGTCGAGTTCCGCGGCGGCAAACTGACCGTGACCGGGGTGGAACTGGATTCGACCGGCGCCGGGGTGCTCTCCGAGCGGGTCGAGGGGGCGCTCTACGAATGGCGGGAGCAGACCGCCTCGCTGCGCGTGGCGGGCGATCCGGACGAGCGGTTGGCGGCGGTGCTGGCGCTCGCCGACGCCCTGCGCGAGGCAAAACGCGCGGCCGAGCCCGCCGCGGCCTGACCTTTATCCGCCGTGAAGCGACTTTCACTATGCTGCCCCGCTGGTGGGAGCCAAATCGGGGCGAAATAAACGGGGCGCGAATCCAGGCAAGGGGAAAGCGCCAAAGGGGAACACGGCCCGCGACAGCGGTTCGCGCGCTGCGCAGCGGCTCGGCCTGGTCCTCTTCGGCATCCTCGCGATCGGGCTCTTCGTGGTCTTCGCCGCGGCCGAGGGCCTCGGCGCGCCGAGCGTGCCCGCCGGCGACATCGCCCTGGTGAGCAGCGTCCCGAGCGAACTCGGCCACATCTCCGAAGCCGACTACAAGAAGTCGCTCGCGCGGCAGGAAAGCGGGGCCGGCCTGAAAAAGCCGCCGAAGGCCGGCTCAAAAAAAGCCGAAGAACTCCACAATGCGACGGTCGGCGAACTAATTCAGAAGGCTTGGATCATCGGCGAGGGCGAAGAACTCGGCATCGAAGTCACCAAAGGTGAGATCGAAAAAGAACTCGCCAAAGTCAAAAAAGAAAGCTTCGGGAGTAGCGAAAAGAAATACGAAGAATTCCTGAAGGAACAGAATTTCAACGAAGAAGAAGTTGAAAAGGTCCTGGAACTCAACATCATCCAGACGAAAATCCAGGAAAAGATCCCTAAAGAAGCGCCGCCGGTCAGCGAATCTGAAGCCGAAGAATATTACGAAGCCGAAAAGGCCGCCCAGTACACGAAAAAACCGACGCGAGACGTCCGCGTCGTCGTGAACGAAGACAAAAAAGAAGTCGAAGCGGCGAAGAAAGCACTGGAAGCCGACAACTCGGAAGCTAGCTGGAAGAAAGTGACGAAAAAATACTCGCCGACGACCGAAGCGAACGGCGGCCTCCAGAAAGAAATCTCCGAAGAATTCCTCACGGAACCGCTGAAGAAAGACATCTTCAAATCGGCGACCGGGGAACTGATCGGCCCCGTCAAACAGGAAAAAAATTACCTGCTGCTGGAAGTCGTGACGCTTCACCCGGAAAAAGTCCAACCCTTCGCCGAAGTCAAAACGACGATCAGCACCCAGCTGACCCAGGAAAAAGAACAGACCTACTTCCAAAACTGGGTCAAAGAGAATTTCGAACCGAAGTGGAGGGCCCGCACCCACTGCGCCTCCGGCTTCGTCACCGAACAGTGCGCCAACTACAAGGGCTCCGGTCACCCGTCGACCGCCTCCGAAGCCTGCTACGAAGCCAATCCGAAACTGCCGCCGACCGAATGCCCGGCGCCGGTCGTCCAGAACACCCCGGCCGTCCCCGGCTCGGTGACCGTGGCAAAACCGGAAGGCGAACGCCTCGTGCAGCGCCCGCGCCCCGAAGCGGTGGGGAAGGTCGGGGGCAAAAAAACGACCGAAGAAGCCGAAAAAGCGGCTGAAGAAGCAGCGGCCGGCGGAGAAGGCACCTCGGCCGAAACCGAAGCGGCGGTCAAAGCCGCGGAAGAAGCCGCCGCCAAAGCGGCGGCCGAAGGCGAAAAATAGGCCTTCCCCAGGTTCGGCCGACGGCACCGCGCCGGGGCCGCTCCGGCGAATAGACTCGCCGACTCGTGAGCACGATCTCCTCCATTCACGCGCGTCAGATCCTCGACTCGCGCGGCAACCCGACCGTCGAGGTCGAGGTCGCGCTGGAGTCGGGGGCGATCGGCGTCGCCGCGGTCCCCTCGGGCGCCTCGACCGGTGAGTTCGAGGCGGTCGAGCTGCGCGACGGGGGCGAGCGGTGGCTCGGCAAGGGCGTCACCAAGGCGGTCGCCAACGTCAACGGTGAGATCGCCGCCGCGCTGACCGGCGCCCGCGCCGCCGAGCAGGGCGCCCTCGACGAGACGATGATCGAGCTCGACGGCACCGCGAACAAGGGCCGCCTCGGCGCCAACGCGCTGCTCGGCGTCTCGCTGGCCGCCGCGAAGGCCGCCGCCGCCGATTCGCAGCAGCCGCTCTACCGCTACCTCGCCGAGCTCTACGGCGGTGGCGAGCCGCGCGTCCTGCCGGTGCCGATGATGAACGTCCTGAACGGCGGCGCCCACGCCGACAACTCGGTCGACTTCCAGGAGTTCATGGTCGTCCCCGCCGGCGCCTCGAGCTTCTCCGAGTGCATGCGCTTCGGGGTCGAGGTCTTCCACGCGCTGAAGAAGAGCCTGGCGGCGCGCGGCCTCGCCACCGCGGTCGGCGACGAGGGCGGCTTCGCGCCCGACCTCGAGTCCAACGAGGCGGCCCTGCAGGCGGTCCTCGAGGGCGTCGAGGCGGCCGGCTACGAGCCCGGCTCCGACCTCTTCATCGCGCTCGACCCGGCGACCAGCGAGATCTACGAGGACGGCTCCTACGCGCTCGAGCACGAGAACCGCAAGCTCTCGTCGCAGGAGATGGCCGCTTACTGGGCCGATCTCTCGTCGAAATATCCGATTCTCTCGATCGAGGACGGCATGGACGAGGAGGACTGGGACGGCTGGAAGCTCCTCACCGACGCGATCGGCGACCGCGTCCAGCTGGTCGGCGACGACCTCTTCGTCACCAACCCGGTGCGGCTGCGCCGCGGCATCGAGCTCGGGGTCGGCAACTCGATCTTGGTCAAGGTCAACCAGATCGGCACCCTGAGCGAGACCCTGGAGGCGATCCGCATCGCCCGCGACGCCGGCTACACGGCGGTCATCTCGCACCGCTCGGGGGAGACCGAGGACACGACGATCGCCGACCTCGCCGTCGCCACCGGCGCCGGCCAGATCAAGACCGGGGCGCCCTCGCGCTCGGATCGCGTCGCCAAGTACAACCGGCTGCTGCGGATCGAGGCGGAGCTCGGCGCCGCGGCCGAGTTCCCCGGCCTGAACGCGTTCGTCCAGCACCGCGCTTAATGAAGGAGAAGGTCCGCCGGCAGCGTAGCTGCGGGCATGGCCTCGAGTGCATATGCCGGCACCCGTCCGAAGCGCCGCCCCGCGGCGCGCCGACCCCGTCCCGGCGCCCGCAGCGGCCCGAGCCGGATCAAATGGGATCGGGTCGGGCGGATCGCCTTGGTGCTGGTCCTCTTCGCGGTCGCCTACTCCTACCTGAACCCGGCGATCAACCTCTTCGACACCTACCGGTCGACGACGGCGGCGAAAGCCGAATTCCACGAACTGCTGAAGGAAAACAAGCGCCTGCACCGCGCGATCCAGTCCTCCGACGAACCGGCGGTGGTCGCCCGGGCGGCCCGCAAGCAGGGGATGGTCGCCGAAGGCGAGAAGCCGTACGTGGTCCGCGGCCTGCGCTGAGGCCCGATGCCTAGCTTCGGCTCCTACCTCCTGGGGGCCGCCCAGCTGCTCGTCCTGACCGGCGCCTTCGGCCTCGCCGCCCATCTCCTGCGCTCCCGCCTCCTGCCGGGCTGGCGCGGCGCCCCGGCACGGCTGGTCGAGGTGGTGGCCGCGGTCGGCATGCTGACCGTCGTCAGCGAGACGCTGGGGACGTTTGGGCTGCTCTACGCGGGGGCGCTGCTCGCCGCCGCCGTCCTGGTCGCCTTCGCGGCCCGCATGGTGCCGCAGCGGCCGGGCGAAGGACAGACCGCGCGCGGTGGCGAGCTCGGCATCTGGGCGACGGTGGTGGCGATCGTGGTGGTCGCGATCGTCGTCTTCGACTGGGCCGAGACGACCAAGCACGCGCTCGACGCCGGGATCTTCAACTTCGACTCGCTCTGGTACCACATGCCGTTCTCGGCAGACATCGCCCAGTCGCACTCGACGACCGGGATGCACCACGTCGAGACCGTCTTCGTCAACTGGTTCTACCCGCAGAACTCGGAGCTCCTGCACGCGGTCGGGATCCTGATGACCGGCCGCGACACGCTCAGCCTCTTCATCAACTTCGGCTGGCTCGCGGTCGCCTTCCTCGCCGCCTACTGCGTCGGGAGGCCCTACGGCCGCGGCATCGCGGCGGTCCTCGGCGCGGCGATCCTGATCGGCTGCCACACCCTGGTCGTGCGCGAGCCGGGGGCGGCGAAGAACGACCTGATGGCGGCGGCGCTGGTGTTGGCCGGGATCGCGATCCTGATCGAGGCCTGGAACGCCCAGCCCGATGAGTTCGCAGAAACCTTCGGTATGCGACGAGAACTGCGAACGCGGGCGCTGTATGGCTGGCCGCTGGCGGCGGCGGGGCTGGCGGTCGGGCTGGCGGCGGGGACGCGGCTCACCGTCTTCGCGATGGCGGCGGCGCTGACCGTCGTCGTGATCGTCCTGGCGCCCACCGGCAGGCGCCGGCAGGCGGCGGGCTGGTGGTTCGTCCCGGCCCTGCTCGGCGGCGGCTACTGGTACCTGCGCAACCTGATCGTCGCCGGCAACCCCCTGCCCGAGGTGACCGGGCTCGGCCCGATCTCGCTGCCCCACCCGGAGCGCCTGCAGGAAGGCCGCCCCAACTTCGCGATCAGCCACTACGCGACCGACACCGGCGTCTGGCGCCACTACTTCGTGCCCGGCCTGCACGACGCCTTCGGGACCCTCTGGCCCCTGGTCCTGGTCGCCGCGGTCGCCGCCTGCCTGCTGGCGATCTTCTCCGGCCGCGACAAGCTGATCCGCTGGCTCGGCGGCGTCGCCTTATTCGGGCTCGTCGCCTACCTCTTCACGCCGCTCGGGGCGGCCGGGGCGGAAGGGGAACCGGTCGGGTTCGCGATCAACATCCGTTACGTCATCCCGGCCCTGCTGGCGGCGCTCGTCCTGGTGCCGCTGCCGCGCTTCCTCGATGCGCCGAAGCGCCAGTGGGCGCTGATCGCGGTGCTGGCGATCGTCTACCTGGTCACCGACCGCCCCGACCACGCCCTCCACGACAAGGCCCGCCTCTTCGCCTTCGCCTTCGTGGTCGTCTTCGTCGCGGTGCCCGCGCTGATCTGGGCCGGCCGCCGCGACGGCGCGCCGCGGCGGCTCGTCATCGGCGCGCTGGTCGCGCTGGCGATCGCCGTGGTCGGGCTCGGCTACCCGGTCCAGCGCCACTACCTGAACCATCGCTTCGCCAACCTCAGCGCCGAAACCTCGATCCCCGGCATGAGCCTCGACGACGCCTACCGCTGGGCGCGCGGGATCACCGACTCGCGGATCGGCCTGGCCGGCACCACCGCCGGCTTCGCCGGCTACGGCTTCTACGGCCCCGACCTCTCCAACCGCGTCGTCTACCTGGGCGAAGCGGATCCGCACGGCGCCTACAACGCGATCCCCACCTGCGAAGGGTTCCGCGCCACGGTGAACGGCGCCGACCTCGACTACCTGGTCACCTCGCCCTTCCTCAACTTCCTCCACCCGAGCAAGCCGGTCCCCTCACCCGAGGCGCGTTGGCTGCGCGGCGCCGGCGGCGCCGAAGCGCTCTTCCACGAAGGCCCGGTCACCGTCTGGAAGATCACCGGCCCGCTGAAGGTGACCTGCACCCCGGTCGACGCGCCGCTGCGGGAAATCCCGAATACGCCCTAGAAGCGTGTCTCAACCGGCGCGGCCGCGGCTGGTGGCGACGTCGCAGGCCTCCTCGGCGCCGACGAAGGGCGCCAAGGCGAAGTAGGTGAGGAAGGGGGCGAGGCGGGGGAGATCGGCCGTCCTGCCCCTCCAGACGCCCTCGAACATGATCCCGTAGATCGCCCCGGCGCTCGCCTCGAGCACCAGGTCGGTGGGGGAGATCCCGGCCTCGAGCGCGGGGCCGACCAGGGCGCTGATGAACTGCTTGCCGATCTGGTTGCGGTCGGCGATCGCGATCGGCCCGGCGCCATAGATATCGACCGTGCGCAGCGAGGCGAACGCGGGCTCGGCGGCAAGGAAGCCGCACATCTCTTCGAAGCCGATCCGCACCGCGATGCGCCAGTCGTCGGTCCGCCGCATCGCCGGCATCATCGCCGCCAGCAGCTGCGCGCCGCTCGAGTCGAGCGCCGCCCGCAGGGCGTCGGCCTTGCCGTCGAAGTGTTCGTAGAAGGTGGTCTGCGAGATCGAGGCGGCGGCGGCGATGTCGGCGATCGTGGTCGCCGGGTAGCCCTTGCCGGCGACCGCGGCGGCGAAGCCGCGGATGATCCGCTGTTCGGGGCTGTAGGAGGCGAACGGCGGCGCCTCGGAGATCGGCCGGGCGACGATCAGCCTGCCCGGCCGGCGCAGCGGCCGCGGCGGCGATGGGAAGCTCATCGCCCAGTCCCAGAGGCCCGGCACCAGGTCGGGCAGCTCCGCCTCGCGGCGGGCCAGCAGGCGTCCGTAGATCACCTGGTAGAGGCCGCCGATGATCCCGCGCAGCAGCTCGGGCGGCATCGCGGCGCGTTCGGGCATCTGTTCGGCGGCGTCGCGGCCGAGCATGATCAGCCAGTCGATCGCCCGCCGCACCGGCTCGATCCCGTTCTCGCCCGCCGCGTAGGACTCGACCAGGCACATCCGCGCCGCGGCCGGTTGGCCGACGATCAGCCGGATGAACGCTTCGAGCGCGGCGCGGGGCCGTTGCACCGCGTCGCCTTCGCCGCCGAACTCCGCGGCGACCGCCGAGATCGCCGCCGCGACGATCTCCTCCTCGGCGGCGCGAAAGCAGTCGAGCTTGTCGTCGAACTGCTCGTAGAAAGTGGCGCGGGAGACACCGGAGGCGCGCAGCAGGTCCTCGACCGAGGTCGCGTCGTAGCCCTTTTCATCACAGCTCGCGACGATCGCCGCGAAGAGGCGCTCGCGCTGCTCGCGGCGCGCAGCCTCGCGGTCGCCACTGCGGCCGGGAGGCAGCCGGCGCTGCCGCAACATATCCGCGTCTCCCCAGGGGGTCTGCAACATCGCGCGACATTAATCCGCGACGAGATCGATGTCCCGGCCGCTGTTGATCAGATACCGACATGTGTCCATCTTCCAGGCCCACCCGGGCGATGAACGCAACGGACACATTGGCGATTGGATAGGCGAGTGTGTATGAGCATTCTGACCTTTTCCCCAGGGTCCGTGGCAGTTTTCCTATGCACCGCGGCGGCGCCGAAAGGGCGGCGAGCGCCGATGGGTACATTGCCAGCCATGCCCTATCCGCTCGCCAACGCGCTCTACCAGTGGGAGGAGGGGGCCCGGGAGCTGGCCGCGATCGACGACCCCCGCAGGCGGCGTGTCGCCGACCGTGTGATCGACGCGATCCGGGTCGAGCTGCGGCGCCGGATCGGCCCGACCTTCACCGCCGAGCAGCTCGCCGACCTCTACGGCGACGGCACCGACTGGGCGCAGCAGATCGCCATCGACGTCGCCCCGGCGGCGACCGGGGAAGCGCAGACGCTGGCCGACGCGGCCTTCTGGTCCTACCTACGCGGGGCCGGCAACTTCGCCGGCCGCCGCCGGCTGTCCATCTGACCGGCGCATCTCGGGGTCCTCGGTCGTTCGGATCGGGTCACGCACGGAAAAGTGCGCTCCCCGCGCCTCACTCCCTGCGTCCCCCGACCTGCTTGGTCAGACGAACAGCCGGACCGTGGCGAGGCTAGTCCTCTGAGTCGTCGTCGTCCGCGTCGTCGGCCGGAGCACCGGCGCGGCGGATGACGATCTGGTCGGGCTCGATCCGCACGGTGACGTCGCGGTTGCCGACCCAATGCTCGACGTAGACGGGGTTGTCTTTGACCGAGGCGTCGAGCCAGAGGCCGTAGCCGTCGTTTTCGCCGTGATCGAAGGTCGCCTCGAGCTCTTTGCGCCGACCGCGGCCACCGCGGCGACCGCGCCGGCGACGCCTGCTGCTGCGCGAGCGGCCCTCGCCGCCCTCGCCGCCCTCGGCGTCGTCGCCGTCCTCATCGCCGTCGGCATCGCTGTCGCCCTCGTCCTCGCCGTCGGCCTCCTCGGCCTCTTCCTCGGCGGTGGCGGCTTCGATCTCCGCTTCGATCTCGTCGCGCAGATCGACTTCGCTCGATCCGGCGTTCTCGTCGTCGGGCGAGAGCTCGTACTGCTTGCGGAACTCGCGCAGCTCGGTCGCCGAGATTTCGAGTTGGTGGGCGATCCACGCATCGGTGCGGCCCTGGTGGACCCAGGCACGGATCTGATTCAGCTGTGGCTTCAGGGAGCGTCGGGGCATCGGCGGGCGAGTCTATTGAAAGCGGGCGCCTGGGCGTCCGCAGCTACGAGATGAGAATCGAGAGAGCCTCGAACATCGTGACCGCGACGACCACGACGGTCACCGTGAGGCAGAGTGCCAGCACGCTGAAGCGCACCGTGCTCGAGTGTTCCGTGCGCTCGATTTTGCGGGCGCGGGAACGGTTGGCGGCGCGGCGGCGGAGCTGCTCGCGGCGGCGGCGCTCAAGTGAAGTCTCCTGCTCGAAGGCGGTCTCGAACTGGGAGATGCTCTGTCTCATCTTCATAACGGGGAGCCCCGGAGGGCAGCGGGCACCGTAGCAAAGGATCTTGCAAAGCTCACGCTTCGCTCATGAGGCGCCGATCGACGAATTGGCTCAACACGCATTCCAGAGCCCTTTCCCGGCTCTCGACGCCTGTCGCTCGAGTCTTTCGAATCGGGCCGAGAAACGGTCGTTTGGATGAAACGTGAGCGTTCGGGGCGAGGCCGCGGCGCAGCAGCTCGACCTCGAGGAAGGGCTCTCGCGGGCGCCCTTCGACCCAGACATAGGCGAGCAACCGGCCGTAGAAATCGCGCGGTTCGACGCCGGTGAGGAGGCGTACCCGCCGCCCTTCGACCGTCCGGTGCTCGAAGCGCGATGCCTGTGGCCCGAAGCACTGGACCGGGGTATCCGGCTTGACCGTCTCCGGCGTATCGACCCCGATCAGCCGCACGGTCTCCGTCGCGCCGCCGTCGACCGCCACTTCCAGCGTGTCCCCGTCCACGGCCCGCACCACGCGCCCCGCGAGCCGCTCCGACGCACCGACCCCCGACGCTTGTTCGTCTATCGCGAACAAGCGTCGGGCGGTGCCGCTATCCCAGGGCTGCAGCAGCAGCGCCGCGGCGATCAGCAGCAGGGCGAGGCTCCCGCGTCCCGTCATCCCCGCCCAAGCCGGGCGGGGCCTCGATCACTCCCCCGTCAGCGCCGCGCACGCCGCCCGGCGCGCGCTCCTCTGTCGCTGTGCGCGCCTGCGGCGCGCGCTCCTCTGTCGCTGTGCGCGCCTGCGGCGCGCGCTCCTCTGTCGCTGTGCGCGCCTGCGGCGCGCGCTCCTCTGTCGCTGTGCGCGCCTGCGGCGCGCGCTCCTTACGGGGTGCGCCGCACGTTGGAGAGGAGGCTCTCCTTGATCTGCTGGACGATCGCCACCGCTTCGTCCCAATCGCGCTGCCAGACGTTGCGGCCGAAGATGACGCCGCTGCCGCCCGCCTCCATCACCTCGCGGGTGTTCTGCAGGACCATCTCGTCGTCGACCTTGGAGCCGCCGGAGAGGACGACGAGCGCGCGGCCCGCCGATTCGACGCAGTGGCGGATCGCCTCCTGCTGATCGACTTCCAGTTCGTTGTAGGGCGCCGGCGAGTCCTTGTCCTTGTCCGGGTCGATCTGCGGCATGTTGAGCTTGACGATGTCGGCGCCCATCTCCATCGCCAGTCGCGCCGCGTAGTCGATCGCGTAGAAGGAGTTCTGGCCGCCCTTGGACTCGACCGCTTCGCCGCGCGGGTAGGACCAGATGACCAGCGGCATGCCGAAGCGGTCGCATTCCTCGCGGACGCCGCGCAGCTGGGCGAGGTCCTCGTCCTGGCGCGGCGAGCCGACGTAGAGCGTGTAGCCGATCGCGTCGGCGCCGAGCCGCACGCCGTCCTCGACGCTGGCGTTGCAGGAGGAGAAGGCCTTGGAGCCGGAGGGGATGTCGGTCTTCGCGTTGACCTTGAGGATCAGCGGCACTTTCCCCGCGTAGTCGGGGTAGTACTTCTCCGCCATGCCGATCTGGCAGGCGAGCGCCGAGTAACCGGCCTCGGCGGCGAGCCGGAACTGATAGTCGGGATCCTTGGAGGCCGGGTTGGGGAAGAAGTCCCGCGGGCCGTGCTCGATGCCCTGGTCGATCGGCAGCAGCATCAGCGTGCCGTTACCGGGACCGAACTCGTACAGAAGGCGGTAAAGGCGAGCGCGTTTGCCCGGGGGAAGCGTCGCGAGCAGCGATTTTTGCTCGGTCAGGCTCTTCAACTCCACTGTGTTTCCTCCTCGAATAAGGGTGCCGGCCCAGTATGGCAGCGGAATCCACCATGGGGAGCCCGGTCGCCGGGTATCCTCGAACGAGCCCATGAGTGAGACTGAGCTCAGCGTCATCTGCAAGAACTGCGGTTCGGAGGTCAGTCCGTATGTGACCGAGTGCCCGTACTGCGGCGCGCGGCTGCGCAAGCGGGCGCCAAAATTGGAGCGCCGCGGCGACGCGCTCGAGGCCCAGCGGCCGAAGCGGCGCCGCCGGCGGCCGCGACTGCGGCGGCCCGGGCGACCCTCGGCCCCGTCCTTCGCTCGCTCCGACAGCTTCCGTCCCTACGCGACGCTGGGCGTGATCTTCGGCTCGGCGATCCTGCTCCTGATCCAGAAGGCGACCGGCGACTCGCTGGCGACCTACGGCGGCCTGATCGTGCCCTTCGGCAGCGAGTGGTGGCGCTACCTGACCGCCCCCTTCGCCTACGTCGACGTCGGCTACCTGTTCGTCGTGGCGATCGGGCTGGCGATCTTCGCGACCTCGGTCGAGCGACGGCTCGGCAGTGCCCCGACCGCGCTGCTGCTGCTCGCCTGCGGGGCGCTCGGCGTGCTGGCCGCCGGCGGCATCGCCAGCGCCAAGGGCGAAATCACCGTGATCGCGGGCGGCAACGGGATGGCGCTCGGCGCCGTCGCCGCCTGGTTTGCGATCCGCCGCTCCGAAACGCACGGGGCGATCGACGAGGAGTACGACGTGATCGGGGTCGCCGTCGCCGCCGCGGTGCTGATCGCGCTGCCGCTCTTCGCCCCGACCGCCAACTTCTTCGCCTGCCTGGTCGGCGGCGCCGTCGGCGGCCTCGCCGGCCTGGCCGCGACGACCCTGCACCACCGCGAATAGGCTGCGCCGCGTGCCCGACGAGAGCGAGCTCGAAGCCGCGATCGAGCGGCTGCTCGACGCCGAGCGCTTCGGCGAGGCCGAGCGGATCGTCGCCCAGGCCGCGCCGCAGCTGCAGAAGGTGCTGGCGGCGGCGCTCGCCGAGGGCGGCTGGTTCGGCGAGCCGCACGAAGCCGAGACCCTGCGCGCCGCCACCGTGCCCGACCCGGACGAGCGGATCGCCGCGGTCCGCGCCCTGCTCGCCGAGGAGGCGCGGATGGGGATGATGGTTGGGGTCGCGGTCGGCTGGGCATTGAACGAGGAGCTTCGCCACGACAGAGGGCGCGACGACCCGCGCCGTTCCGACCAGAAGGGAGACACCTGAGATGGAGATCAAGTTCCACGGCCAGTCCTGCTTCACGTTCACCGAGGGCGACACCACCGTCCTCACCGATCCGTTCCTGAAGCCCAACAACCCGGTGGCCGTCGCCACCGCCGACGAGGTCGAGCCGACGGTGATCGCGATCAGCCACGGCCACGCCGACCACATCGCCGACGCGGTCGCGGTCGCCACCCGGACCGGCGCCCACTGCGTCGCGATCACCGAGATCGCCGGCTGGCTCGGCAGACAGGGCGTCGAGCAGGTGAGCGACCCGAACCTCGGCGGCACCGTGTCCTTCGACTGGGGCTGGATCAAGCTCGTCCCCGCCTGGCACACCAACACCCTGCCCGACGGCACCGTGATCACGAACCCGGCGGGGATGCTGATCAACATCGCCGGCAAGACGATCTACCACACCGGTGACACCTGCCTCTTCTCGGACATGAAGCTGATCGCCGAGCGCAGCCCGGTCGACATCCTGCTGCTGCCGATCGGCGGCCACTACACGATGGACCGCCACGAGGCCGTCGCCGCCGCCCAGTTCGTCGGCGCCGGGACGGTGATCCCGATGCACTACAACACCTTCCCGCCGATCGAGGCCGACGCGGCCGCCTTCAAGGCCGACGTCGAGGCGGCGGGCGCCGGCTCCGTCGTCATCCTCGAGCCGGGCGAGACCCACTCCGCCTAGCCCGCCCACGGCGCGTTCGCACTTATCCGTACTGATTACGGGAAAGTGCGAACGCCGCGGCTGGCCGGCCGGCCAGTCCGGTGTTAGCCTCGCCTCCACGGGAGTCACGACTCAGGGAGGATCGGGATGGAGGCGAAGGAGGCGGCCGGGATCCGGTCGCGTACGCAGCGCGCGGATTACCAGGCGACCGCCGACCCGGCGCTGAACGAGGCGGCGGATCGCACCGCCGACATCAAGCTGCTCGGCTACGGCGAGCTCTACGACCTCTGGGAGCGCCAGCAGTGGCAGACCCAGGAACTCGACTTCAGCCAGGACCGCGAGGACTGGCAGGACCGGATCTCCGTGGAGGAGCGCTTCCAGCGGATGTACGGGCTGTCGTCGTTCTTCATCGGCGAGCAGAAGGTGGCCGAGGAGCTGGGTCCGATCATGCGGGCGGCGCCGATCGAGGACCAGAAGATCTTCCTCTGCACGCAGATCGCCGACGAGGCCCGGCACGTCCGCTTCTTCGAGCGCTTCTACCGCGAGGTCGGCGTGCTCGAGGCCGACGGGCTGAGCGAGATGCTGAGCGAGACCTCCGCCCACCTGAACGACAACTTCGGGCGGCTCTTCGACGAGATGCTCGGCAAGCGGACCGAGCGCCTCTCGCGTGAACCGGAGGACACCGAGGCCCTGGTCGAGGCGGTGACGCTCTACCACATGGTGATCGAGGGGATGCTGGCCCTCACCGGCCAGCACTTCATCATGGAGTTCAACGAGCGCGAAAACACCCTGCCGGGCTTCGTCGAGGGCTTCGGCAACGTCGCCCGCGACGAGCATCGCCACGTCGCCTTCGGCTCGGTCTTCCTGCGCGAAAAGGCCCACGAGGACGACCGCTACAAGGCGGCGATCCAGCGCACCCTGGAGGAATCCCTGCCGGTCGCCGACGGCGTCTTCTCACCGCCCTGGGCGGAGGGCGGCGACGACTTCGAGCTGTTCGGCTACTCGCTCGCCGAGACCCGCCAGTTCGCCGGCACCTGCCTGATGCGCCGGCTCAAAGTGATCGGCCTCGGCTGAGCCGCCCCGCGGTCGTCCTTTGGCCCGGCCACCGGGCCGTAAGACGACCGCGCCCCGCGGCGTCCCCACCAGCCCGGTGACTTCGGCAGTGAGTTCGCAGTTCTCCTCGGTATGCGGGGATAACTGCGAACTCAATCCAGATAGGAGGGGAGGGGCGCGCCGCTCGGCGCTTGCCCCGTCGTCCTTCGCGTCGGCTACGGGGTTTCGGCGGGCGGTTGTTCGGCCGCCGGTTCCGGCGAGGGCGGGGGGGCTTCCGGTTCGCTCGTCACCGGGGCGGTGGAGGCCGGCGGCGTGGTCGTGGCCGGGGGAGTCGTCGCCGGGGCTTCCGGGGCGACGGTCACGGTCACCGTCCCTTTGCCGCCGTGGGCGCCGGGGACGGTGGTCGGGCTCGCCGCGGTGGCGGAGTCGACTTCGACGCCGCCGGTGATGCCCGCTTCGGTGTCGGAGGCGCCGGCTTCGGGCTCTTCGACCGCGACCGCTTCTTCTGGCGGGGCGACTTCTTCGACCGGGGTCACCGGTTCGACCGGCGCCACGTTCGTCACTTCGGCTTCTTCAGCTTTGCTCGGCGCCGCCGCGACCGTGTTGCTCGCGATCGCGGCCTTGGTGCTTTCGACCGCGTGAGTCTCCGCGATCGCCGGTTCGACGCCGCCGGTCGCGGGCGCCGCGTTGAGCACCCGCGCCGGTGCTTCCTTCACCGCCGGGGTCACCGGCGTCGAATGCTGCTGCTTGGGGAGCTCGACCGCGGCACCCGCGGTGAGGACCGCCGCGGTCACCACGCCGGCCACCGCCTTGGTGCCGATCGCTCCACCGATCGCGCCGCCCAGCCCGCCGAGGCCGCCGGCCGCGCCGGAGCCGCCGAGCGCGGCACCGATGCCGCTCGCCGCGCCGCCCGCGGCAGCCGCGCCACCGCCCGCCGCGGCGCCGCCGGCCGCGCCGCTCGCGGCCGAACCGCCGCTGAGGCCCAACTTGGAGGCGATGAAGCCCTTCAGGGCGAACAGCGGGGCGACCGGGAAGATCGCCGCCAGCAGCTTCTCGTTGGAGCGGACCTGGGAGCGGAAGTCGGCGCATTCGTCGCACTCGCGGACGTGGCGCCGCACCGGCGCCGAGACCTTGCGCAGGCCCTCGGCCGCTTCGGAGAGCTCGACCCGGACCTCGCCGCAGGTGAGGAGCCGCGCCTGGCTCGCCTCGGCGAGCGAGATCCGCGCCCGCACCAACAGCGACTTGATCGACGGCACCGTGGTCTCCATCGCGTCGGCGATCTCCTCGTAGGAGAGGGCGTCCATCTCGCGCAGCAGCAGCGCCGAGCGCTGCGTCTCGGGAAGTTTGTTGACGTCGGAGAGGATCTGCCGGAACTCCTCGCGGTTGTGGACCTTCTCGGCGGTCGAGGCGGCCTCCACCTCGGGCACCATGTCCATCGATTCCTGCGCGTCGGCGCTCGGCTTGCGAAGCAGGTTGAGGCAGCGGTTGCGGGCGATCCGGTAGAGCCAGGGGCGCAGGTTGATCTCGCGCTCGTCGGCGAGCATCGCCCGGTAGGCGTTGACGAAGACCTCCTGCAGCACGTCTTCGGCGTCCTCGGTCGAGCCCAGCATCTGGCGGCAGAAGCCGAGCAGACGGCCCTGGTAGCGGTCGACGATGGTCTCGAAGGCGCCCGGGTTGCCGCTGCGGGCCATCGCGATCAACTTCTCGTCGCCCTGGAGTTTCAGCAGGGGCGACTTACGGGCGAGGAGCCCGCGGCGACTGGCGTGACTGAGTGCTGATGCCTCCAAGGTTCCCCTCCAGGGAAGGCGTGGTCCGGTGCCTTTCAGACACGGTAACAAGGGCCGAGTTGCGCACCGACAAGATTTATTGGCCTTTTACCGCGTGGTCGCAGGCGTTTTTGGATGCTCGTTGCGGGGTTTCGGCGGGTTACCATCGCCTTGCCCGGGTGGCGAAACTGGTAAACGCGGCGCCCTTAAAAGGCGCTACCCCGTAGGGGTTCGCGGGTTCGAGTCCCGCCCCGGGCACTACACGAGGTCGTGACATATAGGCTCCACGCATGGGTGAGCACGGGGGGCGCATCGTCGCCAAGGTCCTCAAATCGCGCGGCGTGGACACTTTGTTCACGCTCTCGGGCGGCCACCTATTCTCGATCTACGACGGCTGCAAAGCGGAGGGGATCCGGATCCTCGACGTGCGCCACGAGCAGACCGCCGCCTTCGCCGCCGAGGGCCTCGCCAAGGCGACCCGCGGGATCGGCGTCGCCGCGCTCACCGCCGGCCCGGGCGTCACCAACGGGATGAGCGCGATCGCCGGCGCGCAGGCCAACAACTCGCCGATCACCGTGCTCGGCGGGCGGGCGCCGGAGATGCGCTGGGGGTCCGGCTCGCTGCAGGAGATCGACCACCTTCCCTTCGTCTCGCCGCTGGTCAAGTCGGCCGCGACGGCGAAGCAGACCGACGCGATCGCCGCGCTGACCGCCGAAGCGCTCGACCTCGCCGCCGCCGCGCCGAGCGGCCCGACCTTCCTCGACTATCCGATGGACGTCGTCTTCAGCGAGGCGGACTTCGAAGTCCCGGCCCTCCCGGACAAGCCCGCCGCCCAGGCCCCGGAGGGGGTCGAGGAGGCCGCGGCGCTCCTGGCCGGCGCCGAGCGGCCGGTGATCATGGCCGGCACCGGCCTCTACTGGGCGCGCGCCGAGAACGAGCTGCGGGCGCTGGCCGAGGCGCTCGGCATCCCGGTCTTCCTCAACGGCCTCGGCCGCGGCTGTGTCCCCGCCGACCACGACCTCGCCTTCAGCCGCGCCCGGTCGACCGCCCTGCAGGGCGCCGACGTCGCCCTCGTGGTCGGCGTGCCGATGGACTTCCGGCTCGGCTTCGGCGGCAGCTTCGGCGAGGCGACGAAGATCGTCCGCCTCGACGTCGCGGCCAACGCGCTGACCGCCAACCGCCTGCCCGACCTCGACCTGGTCGGCGACGTCGCCGCCGGCCTCGCTGCGATCGCCGCGGCGGCGGGGGAGGGGGAGCGCAGCAGGCCCTGGCTCGAGCAGCTGACCAACGTCGAGGCGGAGGCGCGCGAAAAGGAGCGCGAGCAGCTCGACGACCCCCGCGCGCCGCTCCACCCGGTGCGGGTCTACCGCGAACTCGGCGAGGTCCTCGACCGCGACGCGATCGTGGTCGGCGACGGCGGCGACTTCGTCTCCTACGCGGGCCGCTGCATCGACACCTACGAGCCCGGCTGTTGGATGGACCCGGGCCCGTTCGGGTGCCTCGGCGCCGGCCCCGGCCAGGCGATCGGCGCCAAAGTCGCCAACCCGGACAAGCAGGTCTGCCTGCTGCTCGGCGACGGCGCCTTCGGCTTCGCCGGGATGGAGTTCGAGACGATGTCCCGCCACGGCCTCGGCGTCGTCGGGGTGATGGGCAACAACGGGATCTGGGCGCTCGAGCACCACCCGATGAAGTTCCTCTACGGCTACTCGGTCGCCGCCGAGCTGCGACCGGAAACCCGCTACGACGAGCTGGTCGAGACGCTCGGCTGCGAGGGCGTCATCGTCCGCCGGCCCGACGAGCTGCGCCCGGCGCTGGAGAAGGCGTTCGAGTCCGGCGTCCCGACCCTGGTCAACGTCATCACCGACCCCGAGGTCGTCTACCCGCGCAAATCGAACCTCGCCTGACGCGTTCGCACTTTGTTCCGGATAGCGGAGCCAACTGCGAACTCACCGGCGGGCGCGGGTCCCAGAACGAGAATCGGCCGTCATCGCTGACGGCCGATCCACGCGGATCCCTCAGGACGGGCAGGGGTACGTCTTCGAGGGACCCTTATTGATGGGCTCAGACGGCGGGAGGCGCCATGATGCGGCAATCGCCCAAGCCCTATGCCAAGGGCAAGGTGAGGCTAGCCCCTCCTCGTCCCCGGTCCGTTGAGTATTGCCAGGGCAGGGGGGATTTGTCCACTGCGTCGTGCGTGGAGTACCGAGAATTAGGTAGACAAACGACCTATTAATGGGGGTTAAGCCCCACCAACCACCCGTTTGTCCTGTTGGCCGGACAGCCAGTGTCCAACCGGTACCGCCGGGTCTCTCGACCGCGGCGCGATTGTACTTAACTCGAATCCGATAACGCAATCGCCGCTCCGTACAAGATGTCGTGCTCGGACACGGTGATCCGCTCGAGGTCGAAGGCCCGCATCACCTCGACCAGGGTGACGACGCCGGCGACGATGGTCGGCGCGCGGTCGGGGTGGAGACCCGGGATCTCGACCCGGCGCGCGAGCGGCGCGCCGGCGAGGCGACTCAACATGCGCTGGATGCTCGGCAGCTCGAGCACGTGGCCGTGGACGCGGCGCGGGTCGTAGGGCTCGAGCTCCAGCTCGATCGCCGCCAGCGAGGTCGGCGTCCCCGCCACCGCGATCCCGGCCTCGGCGCCCGGCGCCTGCACGGTCGCCGCTTCGATCAGGGCGCGCAGGTCGGCGGCCATCGCTTCCAGCTCGCCCGGGGTCGGCGGGTCGGAGACCAGGTGGCGCTCCGTGTGGCGGACGACGCCGGCCTGCAGCGAGGTGTGCCACTCGATGTCGCGGCCCTCGCCGACGATCAGCTCGGTCGAGCCGCCGCCGATGTCGATGACCACGGTCGGCACCGCGGGCGCCGTCTCCGAGGTGGCGCCGATGTAGGTGAGCCGCGCCTCTTCGTCGCCGTCGAGGACCCGCGCCGAGAGCGCGAAGCGCTCGCGCAGCTCGGCGATGAAGGCGCTGCCGTTGGTGGCGTCGCGGACGGCGCTGGTGGCGATCGCGTCGACCTGTTCGGCGCCCAGCTCCTGCAGTGTCGCGACATAGGGGTCGACGGCGGCGCAGGCGGCCTCGATCGCCTCGGCGGCAAGCCTGCCGCTGAGGTCGACGCCGCGGCCCAGCCGGGTCACCGTGCTGCGGCGCTCGATCGGCGCCACGCGGCCGTCCTCGACGTCGGCGACGAGCAGCCGGGTCGAGTTCGAGCCGATGTCGATGATCGCGACGCGTTGCGGTCCCGGGGGCACGTCGCCACCCTAGTCAGCCGCCGGTGTGGTGGCGCTCCAGGGCCTTCGGATCGGACAGCCAGATCTCGGCCTCGGCCCGCGAGAGGGAGCAGGGGAAGATGTCCTCGGTGCCCGCCTCGAGTCCGGCGAGGATCCCCGCGGCGACCTCCTGTGGCGATGAGTGGGGGATGCCCGGGTGGGCCAGCATGTCGGTGCCGATCCCGGCCGGGTAGACGCCGTGGACGGCGACACCGCGGGGGCGCAGTTCGGCCCGCACCGCCTGGGTCATCGAGTGCGCCGCCGCCTTCGAGGCCGAGTAGCCGGTGAGCGGCGGGATCGCCGCCAGCCCGGCCATCGAGAGGAGGTTGACGATCGCGCCGCCGCCGTTCGCCTCGATCAATGGAGCGAAGGCGCGGACCATCGCGTAGGTGCCGCCGAAGTTGGTCGCCATCTCGCGGGCGACGTCGTCTGGCGGCGCGGTGAGGGCGGGGGCGAAGGCGGCGGCGCCCGCGTTGTTGATCAGGAGCGTGGTGTCGGCGGCGAGCGCCGCGGCGGCGTCGACCGCGTCCTGGTCGGTCGTGTCGAGGGCGACCGGGCGGACGCGGTCGGGGTCGAGTGCGACGACCTCCGCGAGCGCGTCGGGCCGGCGCGCGGCGGCGTAGAGAACCGCGGCATCGGCCCCAAGCAGCTCCTCAGCGAGGACGCGACCAAGGCCCCGGTTGGCCCCGCTGAGGAATACCGTGGCGCCCGCGACCTTCATCGTCCCGAGGCCCCCGTCCGCAGGCCCGACTTCGGGGGAGACCCGCCGGGACCTCCCCGCTGTTGTTCCGCCGGGTCTCCCCCGGAGGCGGGCCCTCGCCAAGTCGTCACGGCGCGACCACCGCCACCGACTTGACGTCGACGAACTCGTGCACGCCCCACTCGCCGAGCTCGCGCCCGAATCCACTTCGTTTGACCCCACCGAACGGCAGGCGCGGATCGGAGACGACGATCGTGTTGATGAAGATCATCCCGGCGTCGATCTCGGCGGCGACCCGCTTCGCCCGCTCGACGTCGCGGCTGAAGACCGAGGCGCCGAGGCCGAAGTCGGAGTCGTTGGCGGTGGCGATCGCGGCCGCCTCGTCGGGCACCCGCACCACCGCGGCGACCGGGCCGAAGGTCTCCTCGCGGCAGACCCGCATCCCCGGCTCGACCCCGGTCAGGACGAGCGGGTCGACGAAGGCGCCGGGGCCGCCGTGCTCGAAGCCGCCGACCACCGCCTCGGCGCCCGCCGCGAGCGAGTCCTCGACCTGGGCGCGCAGCGCCTCGACCAGGTCGGGACGGGCGAGCGGACCGACCTGGGTCGCGGGATCGGTCGGGTCGCCGACCACCAGCGCGCCGACCGACTCGGCCAGCTTCGCCTCGAACTCGTCGGCGACCGCCTCGGCGACGATGAACCGCTTCGCCGCGATGCAGGCCTGGCCGGCGTTGATGTTGCGCGCCCGCGTCCCTGCGGCGACGGCGAGGTCGATGTCGGCGTCGTCGAGGACGACGAACGGGTCGGAGCCGCCGAGCTCCATCACCGCGGTCTTCAGCTCGCGCCCGGCCAGCGCCGCGACCTTCGAGCCCGCGAGGTCGGAGCCGGTCAGGGTGACGCCGCGGACGCGGCGGTCGGCGATGATCCCCTCGACCGCGGCGGGTCCGACCAGCAGGGTCTGGAAGACGCCCTCGGGGAAGCCCGCCTCGAGGAACATGCGCTCGATCGCCAGCGCGCACTGGGGCACGTTCGAGGCGTGCTTCAGCAGGGCGACGTTGCCGGCGGTCAGCGCCGCCGGAGCGAAGCGGAAGACCTGGACGTAGGGGAAATTCCAGGGCATCACCGCGAGGATCGCGCCGAGCGGCTCGAAGCGGACGTAGTTCTCGTCGTTGCCGCCCTCGATCGCGCGCGGCTCGAGCAGCTTCGGCCCGTGCGCGGCGATGTAGTCGCAGAAGACGGCCGACTTCTCGACTTCGGCCTTCGACTCGCCGAGGATCTTGCCCATCTCCAGGGTGACCAGCCCGGCCAGCTCGGCGGCGTTGGCGCGCATGGTCGCGGCCAGGGCCCCGAACAGCGCGGCGCGCTCGGCGACCGGGCGGCGGCGCCACTCGGCGAAGGTCTGCTCGGCGCGGGCCAGTGCCGCCTCGATCGCCTCCGGGGTCGCTTCCTCGAAGCTGGCCACCTGCTCGCCGGTGGCGGGGTTGACGGACTCGATGCTCATCTCCTGCTGTCTCCTTTGATCTCGTAGGCGTCGGAGCCGTGGCGCCGGGGGACGACGACGGCGAGGAACCGGGCGCCGTCGGGGCCGGCGCGGAGGCCGTGCTCGAGGCCGGCGGCGACCGCGTAGGTCTCGCCGGGGCCGAGCGTGTGGTGCTCGCGCTCGACCTCGAAGACGACGGTGCCGGTGAGGACGACGGTGATCTGCTCCTCGGGGTGGGTGTGGATCGGGAACTCGGCCCGTGGCTCGAAGGCGTAGGCGCTGATCGTCGCCTGCGCGGTGTGGGTGGTGCGGCGGGTGACGCCGGGGAAGGGATGCTCGAGTACGGCCTCGGCGCCGGCCCCGCGAACCGGCGGCGTGTCGGACTGGTCGGCCATCAGAGGACCGCCACCGGGCCGGGCGGGGCGCCGGCCGAGCCGGTCACCGCGAGCGGCGGCGCCGAGAAGAAGACCTCGTGGCGACCGACTTCGGCGCAGGCCGCCGCGAGCCCCTCGAGGTCGAACATCTCGCCGAGCAGGAGCCCCATGTAGACGACCGCGGGGATGTGGAAGGGCTGGAAGCTGTCGGGCAGCTCGTTGGGGCGGACCTCGACGCCCCAGGTGTCGGAGGCGACGGCGGCGACGCCGTGCTCGGCGATCCAGGGCAGCGCGAAGAAGCTGAGCCCCGGCGCGTCGCCCCCCGCGTACATGCCCCAGCCCTCGACCCGGCAGCGGGCCAGCATCCCCGTGCGCAGCAGGACGATGTCGCCCTCGCGGATCTCGGTGCCGGCGAACTCGACCGCGGCGTCGAGCTGGTCGCGGTCGATCGCGTGCCCGTCGGGCAGCCAGTCGACGCCCTGGGCGCGGGGGAAGTCGAGCAGGACGGCGCGGCCGACCAGGGTCTCGCGCAGCGCCACCGCGTCGCATTGGGGGGCGCCCGCCGCGGTCACCTCGGCGGCGGAGCGGTCGTTGTACATGCGGCCCTGGTGGAAGACGTGGGAGAGGGCGTCCCAGTGGGTCGCCGACTGCAGCGGCAGGACGATGGTGTCGTCGGCGTAGCCGACTCCGCGCGGGATCGGTCTGCCCGCCAGCCGCTGGGTCCCCGCGGCGTGTTCGGAGCCGGTCAGGGTCGAGTAGCGCATGCAGTTGAAGCGGCCGAGGTAGCCGGTCTGGGGACCGTCCTGGTCGAACGGCAGGCCGAGCCCGACGACCTGGCCGAGCTCGACGGCGCGGGCCGCGTCGCGGACGACCCGGCGGCTGATCAGGTTGGTCGTTCCGCGCTCGTCGCCGGAGCCCCAGCGTCCCCAGTTGGAGTACTTGGCGATGTACTCGTCGAGGACGTCGGCGGGGGCCTGGGCCTCGCCGCCGCTCATGCCGGGTTCGGGATCGCGGTCTTCTCGGCGCCCTTCAGGCCGAGGATCTGGCGCGCCTCGTCGGGCGTCGCCGGCTGCAGCGAGAGCTCGTCGAGGATCCGCACGGTGCGCTCGACCTGCGCCGCGTTCGACTCGGCGAGCACGCCGCGCCGCAGGTAGATCGAGTCCTCGAGGCCGACTCGCACGCCGCTCGCCCCGAGCATCGCGGCGTTCGTCGTCAGCGGCACCTGGTGACGGCCGGCGCCGAGCACCGACCAGCGGTAGGCGTCGCCGAAGAGCCGGTCGGCGGTCCTCTTCATATGGAGCAGGTCCTCGGGGTGGGTGCCGATCCCGCCGAGGATCCCCATCACGCTCTGCACGAAGAGCGGCGGCTCGACGATCCCGCGTTCGAGGAAGTGGGCGAGGTTGTAGAGGTGGCCGATGTCGTAGCACTCGAACTCGAAGCGGGTGCCGCCCGGGGCGAGCTGCCCGACCAGCTGTTCGACGTCGGTGAAGGTGTTGCGGAAGATCCAGCCTTTGCTCGACTCCAGGTAGTGCTCTTCCCAGTCGTTCTTCCACTCCGCCACGCCGCCGGCGATCGGGAAGATCCCGAAGTTCATCGAGCCCATGTTCATCGAGCAGAGCTCGGGCTGGAAGCGGGTCGCGGCGGCAGCGCGTTCGTCCAGGCTCATCGTCACGCTGCCGCCGGTGGTGATGTTGATCACCGCGTCGGTGGCGGCCTTGATCTGGGGGAGGAACCGGGCGAAGACGTCGGGGTCGGCGGTCGGTTTGCCGGTTTCCGGGTCGCGGGCGTGGAGGTGGAGGATCGCGGCGCCCGCCTCGGCCGCGGCAATCGCCTGCGCGGCGATCTCCTCCGGCGAGCAGGGCAGGTGCGGGGTCTGGGCGGGGACGTGGATCGCCCCGGTGATCGCGCAGCTGATGATCCGCTTGGACCCCGCCGGTGCGCTTTTCTGCGTCCCTTCCACGGTTCGAGCACAATACACGAGACTTCAAACAGCCGAAAGAACCTCAATCTGTATATACTTCTCTCGCGCGTCGGGATCGCGCTCATAACCGGGAACGAAGAGGAGAAGGCATGTCCAACCGCTTGATCGCCCACCTTGCCCACATCGAGCTGCTCACCCCCAAGCCTGCTGAGTCGCTCGCCTTCTTCAAGGATGTGATCGGGCTCGAAGAGTCCGGAGCGGAGGGACAGTCCGTCTACCTGCGCGGTTGGGGCGAGTGGCACTACCACTCGGTCCAGCTGACCGAGGCCGCCGACGCCGGCATGGGCCACGTCGGTTGGCGCGCCTGGAGCCCCGAGCACCTCGACAAGGCGGTCGCCAACCTCGAGGCGGCCGGCGCCGGCGAAGGCTGGTTCGAGGACTCGGTCGGCCACGGCCCCGCCTATCGCTACCGCGGCCCCGGCGGTCACCTGCACGAGATCTTCTGGGGCATCACCGACTACGAGGCGCCCGCGGGGATGAAGTCCGACTACCCCGACCGCCCGCAGCGCTACGTCCCGCGCGGCATCGCGCCGCGGATGATCGACCACGTCACGGTGATGACCGCCGACCCGATGGGCGACGCCAACTGGTACCTCGAGAACCTCGGTTCGACCTTCACCGAGTACACGGTGCTCGACGACGCCGACATCCCGGTCTTCTGCATGTCGACCAACAACGAGAAGTCGCACGACCTGGGGCTGATCATGGACCGCTCCGGGGTCACGGGACGGCTCCATCACGTCGCCTTCTGGGTCGACACCCGTGACGAACTGCACCGCGCCTGCGACATCCTGCTGAACCAGGACGTCGAGATCGAGACCGGCCCCGGCCGGCATGGGATGGGCGAACAGGAGTACCTCTACTTCAAGGAGCCGGGCGGTAACCGGCTCGAGATGAACACCGGCGGCTACCGCCTCTATGTGCCCGACTGGAAGACGACCAAATGGACTCCGGCCCAGGGCTCGCAGACCTTCTACCGCAACATCCCGATGCCGGAGTCGATGCTGGAAGGGACGCCGAACGCGGCGCCGCTGCCCGACGCCGAGGTCCAGGTCAACCCCTGGGACGCCGCCAGCGTCCGCTAGGGCCGCGGCAGACGGTCCCGGAGGAAAAGACGTGGCGAAGGTCGAGCGGGCGCTGATCGTCGGCGCCGGGATCGGCGGGCTTGCGGCCTACACGGCGCTGGCCCAGGCCGGGACCCGGGCCGACGTGATCGAGCGCACGCCGGCGCTCGACGTCTACGGCGTCGGGATCTGCCAGCCCGCGAACTCGCTGCGGGTGCTGAAGCGGCTCGGGGTGCTGGAGGAGATCCTCGACACCGGCTGGGCCTTCGACAACTGGCTCTTCTTCGACCACAAGGAAAATCTGGTGGTCGAGGTGCCCTCGCGGCTCGGGGCCGGTGAAGACGACGTTCCGGCCGAGGTCGGGTTGATGCGGCCGGAGCTCCACCGGGTGCTGGTCGAGGCGGCCGAACGCGAGGGCGCGCGGGTCCGCTACGGGACTACGATCGCCGACCTCCAACAGGAGGGCGAGCGGGTCGCGGTCCAGTTCTCCGACGGCTCGAGCGGCGATTACGACCTGGTCGTCGCCTTCGACGGGATCAGATCGGAGATGCGCCGAAGGCTCTTCGGCGACGGCCACGAGCCGATCTACACCGGCGCCGCGGTCTGGCGGGTCGGCGCGCCGCGCCTGCCCGAGGTGGTCTGCGGCGGCCTCTACCAGTCGCCCACGCGCAAGGCGGGGCGGACGCCGCTGGGCGAGGACAAGATGTACCTGCTGCTGGTCACCGAGGAGCCCGCCGGGGTGCGCTACGCGAAGGACCAGCTGGTCGAGTCGATGCGCGAGCGGCTGGCGGAGTTCGGGGGGACGATCGGCGAGATCCGCGACGGCCTCGACGCCGATTCCGAGGTCGTCTACAGCCCCCTCTCCGAAGTGTCGCTGCCGACCCCCTGGCACAAGGGGCGGGTGGTGCTCGGCGGTGACGCGGCGCACGCCTGCGTGCCGCACCTGAACCAGGGGGCGGCGATGGCGATCGAGGACGCCGCCACGCTGGCCGACGAGCTGGTCGCCGGCGAGACGGTCGAGGCGGCGCTCGCCGCCTATTCGGCGCGCCGCTATCCGCGCGTCAAGTTCGCCCAGAAAGCCTCGCGCGACGTGCTCGACGCGGAGCGCCAGATCCACGCCGACAACTTCGAGGCGAGCCTGGCGGCGATGGCCGAGCACCTGCCCCGGCAGGCCGGGGAAGTCGACGAAGTCTTCAACCAGGCCGCCTGACGATGCCCCGGATCGACGCCCACGCGCACCTGATCCCGGAGCGCTACCGGGCCGAGCTCGAGCGGCTGGGCCTGGAGACCGGCTACCCGCTGCCGCCGGCGACCCCGGAGATCCTCTCCGGCGTGATGGACCGGTACGCGATCGACGCGGCGATCGTCTCGCTCTCGCCGCCCGGCGTCTGGTTCGGCGACGGCGGGCTCGCCAAGGAGCTGTCGCGGCTGGTCAACGAGGAGACGGCGGCGCTCGTCCGCGAGCAGCCGGCCCGCTTCGCCGGCCTGGCGACGCTGCCGCTGCCCGATGTCGACGCCGCGGTCGAGGAGATCGCCTATGCCTTCGACACGCTCAGGCTCGACGGGGTGGCCCTGCTCTCCAACGTCGAGGGGACCTACCTCGGCGACCCGGCCTGGGACCCGGTCTTCGACGAGCTCGAGCGGCGCGGCGCCCACGTCTTCGTCCACCCGATCCAGCCGGCGACGCCCTCGCCGCTTCCCGAGGTGCCCGTCTGGGTGCAGGAGTTCCCCTTCGACACCACCCGCGCGGTGACCAGCCTGATCTACAGCGGCACGCTCGAGCGCTGCCCCAGCATCCGCCTACAGCTCGCCCACCTCGGCGGCGTCGCTCCCTTCATCGCCCACCGGATCGCCGAATGGGCGGGACGTGAGCCCTCCCGCGCCGAGGCCGCGCCCGATGGCGCCCTCGCCTACCTGCGCCGCATCCACTACGACACCGGCCTGTCGAACAACCGGGTCGCGCTTGCCGCGGTGCGCGAGCTCGCCGGCATCGAGCAGGTCGTCTTCGGCACCGACTGGCCCTACGCGGTGCTCCCCGAGGGCGGCGATCCGGCGCCCGGGCTGGGCCTCGGCGCGGCGGAGCGGGCCGCGGTCGACGGCACCAACGTCGCCGCGCTGGTCCCGCGCCTCGCCTAGCCGAGCCCCAGCTCCGACCCCGGGGCCAGGGCGGCGCAGGTGAGGTGCAGGCGGCGTGGGTTGTAGTCGGGGTCGAGGCCGTTGAAAACTCGCGCCGAAGTGGCGAGGTAGTGCTCGAGCAGGCGGTGGACGGTGAGGTCGGCGTCGCCGGTCGTCGCCGCGTCGACGATCGCGCGGTGCTCCGCCTGCCGCTCGTCCCAGCGGTGCTGGTCCGAGCCGGCGAAGGCGACGCGGTAGCGCTCGGCGTGGTCGAAGAGGAGCGAGATCGTGGTCGCCGTGCGGGCTCCGGCCCCGGCGACGAGGCAGGCGTGGAAGGCGCGGTGGGGGTTGCGCAGGCCGGCGCTGTCCTGGCGGCGCATGTAGTGGTCCATCTGGGCGAGCAGGCCCTCGAGCTCGGCGATCTCCCGCGAGCCGAGCTCGGGAACCGTGACCCGGACCGCCATCGCCTCGAGCGCGATCCGCATCGCGTAGAGCTGCTCGGCGTCCTCGGCAGAGAGCTCGGCGACCCGCACCCTCCGGTTCGGCTCGGAGATCACCAGGCCCTCGTGCTGGAGCATCCGCAGCGCCTCGCGCAAGGGCGTGCGGCCGACATCCAGCTCCCGGGCGAGGGCGAGCTGGGAAGTCTCGCCGGCGGGGATCTCGCCGCTGAGGATGTCGCGGCGCAGGCGCTCGTGGACGACCGCGACGTTGTGCCCGTCGCGGATCGGCTTGTTGCCGTTGGCCTCGGCGCTCACGGACTGGAGGAGCGCTGGGCGGCGCGTTTCGCGGCGGCCTCGCGCAGGTGGCGGGAAAGCTCGGCGGCGACCTCCTCGCGCGAGCCGTCGGGCCAGTGGCGCCAGCCCTCGCCGGCCGCCATCCCGGTGCGCCCGGCGGCGATCCGCTCGCGCAGGCCGGCGGCCGGCTCGCTCGGCGGGGTCAGGCGCGGCAGGAGGTGGGAGTGGATCTGCAGGGTCAGCTCAAGCCCGACCAGGTCGGCGTTCTCCATCGGCCCCAGCACCGCGAGGCGCGGGCCGAAGCCGTTCTTGACCACGGTGTCGATCGTGCCGGCGTCGCAGACCCCGTCGTCGACCAGCTGGAAGGCTTCGCGCCAGAGCGCGTGCTGGAGGCGGTTGCCGACGAAGCCGGGCAGGTCGCGGTCGACCCGGACCGGGACCTTGCCGACCGCGGCGAGCAGCTCGCAGGCGCGCTCGACCGTCCGGTCGGCGCTGCGCTCGCCGCGGATCACTTCGACCAGCGGCACCAGATGCGGCGGGTTCCACCAGTGGGTGCCGACGGTGCGGCCCGGGTCCTCGACGCGGGCGGCGATCTCGGTCGGCCGCAGCGCCGAGGAGTTGGAGGCGAGGATGCAGCCGGGGGCGGCGATCGCGTCGAGGCGGGCGAAAATGTCCTGCTTCAGCTTGAGGTCCTCGGGGGCGGCCTCGAAGACGAAGCCGGCGCCCGCGACCGCGTCCCGGGGGCGCGACTCGACCCGGACCAGGGCGAGGGCTCCGGAGTCGGCGCCGATCTCCTCGAGACAGGCGGCGATCCGCTCGGGGGCGGCGGCGAGGGCCTCCGCGACCGGGTCGTGGACCGCGACCTCGTGGCCCGCGGCGGCGAAGCAGGCGGCGATCCCGGAGCCCATCAGGCCCGCGCCGACGACGGCGACGGGGGGTTCGGGCACGCTCAGGCCTCGCCCGTCTCAAGCCTGTACTCGCCCGACGGGTCGACGATCGCGACCAGCCGCACGATGCAGCCGTCGCCCTTCGTCCAGCGCCAGGGGAAGGCGGCGAAGGTGACGCGCTTCCCGGTCACCGCGTCGATCTCGCCGCCGACGTTCTCGAAGCCGACGATCCCGTTGCCGAGCAGGTGGCGGTGGCAGGGCTCCCAGAGCGGGAAGTCCTCGGCGGCGTCGCGCCCGCCGGTGAACTCCGCGTACTCCTCGAGGATGCCGTCGATCAGCGGCCCGTTCGGCTGCGGGCCGATCGCCGTGCCCAAGGGGTGGTCGAGCGCCTGGCAGTCGATCCCGAAGCCCTTGACCCCCTTCGCGGCGAGCCAGGCCCCGGCCTCCTCGTAGGTGCCGGGGGACTCGACGAAGTAGCGGCGGCTGTCGCCCCAGTAGCGGTGCCAGCCGGTGTTGACGATGACGATGTCGCCGGGGCGGATCTCGGGGGTCGCGGCCTCGAGGTCGGCGGCGGTGACCACCTCCCATTTCTCCTTCGGGATCGAGACCACCACCCCGGAGCCGAAGTAGGAGGCGAGCGGCACCTCGTCCATGAACCTCGTCCCCTCGACGACGTGCGCGGGGGCGTCGGTGTGGGTCGTGCAGTGCATGAAGGTGGTGATCTGCTGGGAGAGCACGCCGGACTTGGCGTGGTAGTGGAAGCGCTCGATCCTGACGTCGGGGAAGTAGGGCCAGAGCGGCGCGTCGTGGCCCCAGGGATGGCTCAGGTCGTAGAAGCGCAGGCCCGCCTCACGGCCGACGTGGTCCTCGTGGGTGGCCACGGTGAGGGTCCTCTCCTCCATCGGGCGACACAATACACGAGAGCCGAAGAACACCACTTCTGTATATACTTCCTCCTAGTTGCGGTAGCGCTTGGGAAGCGGCCGCCACGGCAATCCGGGGTCGAACAGGAGGGATCGGGATGGCAAAGGTCGAGAAGGTGCTGGTTGTCGGCGCGGGGATCGGAGGCCTGGCCGCGGCCGCGGCGCTCGGCCGGCGCGGCGTCGAGGTCGACATGGTCGAGATCAAGCCCGACTCGACCGTCTACGGGGTCGGCATCAACCAGCCCGCCAACAGCCTCCGCGCGCTCGACCAGATCGGCGTCCTCGAGCAGATCCTCGAGGTCGGCGTCGTCTACGACGGCTACACCTTCAACGACTACAAAGGCAACCGCATCGTCGCGATCGAGTCGCAGCTCGGTGACGACCGGGTGCCGCCCAACTGCGCCCTGCCGCGCCGCGAGCTGTCCCGGATCCTGATCGGCGCCGCCGAGAAGGCCGGGGCGACGATCCGCTACGGGACCACGGTCGAGGACATCGACGACCGCGGCGAGGAGGTCGGCGTCAGCTTCACCGACGGCACCAGCGGCGACTACGACCTGGTGGTCGGCTTCGACGGGATCAAATCGCCGCTGCGCAACCGCCTCTTCGGCGACGCCTACGAACCGGTCTACTCGGGCCACGTCGTCTGGCGGCTGACCGTGCCGCGGCCGGCGGAGGTCGACCGCTCCGACCTCTTCCAGTCGCCGCGCTCGAAGGGCGGCTACATCCCGCTGACCACCGACACCATGTACCTGCTGCTGGTCACCTCCGAGCCGGAGGGCGTCCACTACGACCCGGTCGACTTCCCCGACATGCTGCGCGAGCGGCTCTCCGAGTTCGAGGGCCCGCTGGGCGACATCCGCGACAACATCGAGGAGGGCGACGACATCGTCTACTCGCCGCTCAGCGAGGTGCTGCTGCCGCCGCCCTGGCACAAAGGGCTGGTCGTGCTCGGCGGCGACGCCGCCCACGCCTGCACCCCGCACATCACCCAGGGCGCCGGGATGGCGCTGGAGGACGCGGTGGTCCTGGCGGAGGAGCTGGACGACGCCGACTCGATCCCGGCGGCCTTGGAGAGTTACGCGGCACGGCGCTATCCGCGGGCGAAATTCGTCCAGGAGGTCTCCCGAGGAATCCTCGAGTCGGAGATGGCGATCAACGAGGAGACGCTGGCGCCGACGATCGAGCTCTGGCCCGAGCAGCTGCCCGGCCAGTTCGCCGGCGTCGACGCCTTCCTCAACAGCGCCGCCTAGGCGCGTTCGCAGTTAGTTCCGCTATCCGGAACGAAGTGCGGACGCGTCAGCTGTCGAGCGTCGACTCGGAGCCCGGGGCGATCGCCGCGAGGGCGACGCGGAGGCGCTCCGGGTCGTAGTCGCCGCCGAGGCCCTCGAAGACGAGCGAGGCGGTGCGGCCGTAGTGTTCGACCAGCCGCAGCACGGCGAGCTGGGCGTCGCCCTCGGCGCAGGCGTCGACGATGCCGCGGTGCTCGGCGCGCCGCTGGGCCCAGATCTCCGGTTTGGTCGCGCCGAAGTTGACCCGGTAGCGCTCGGCGTGGTCGAAGAGCTGGGCGATCATGCTGGTCACCCGCTCGCCCGCGGCGGCGACGAGGCGGGCGTGGAAGGCGTGGTGGGGGGCGCGGAAGCCGGCGTGGTCTTCGCTGCGGATGTAGTGGTCCATCTGCGCCATCAGCCCCTCCAGTTCGGCGACCCCTTCGGAGGCGAGGGTCGGCACCGTGATCCGGATCGCGACGCCCTCGAGCGCCACCCGCATCACGTAGAGCTCCTCGGCATCGGTCGCCGACAGCTCGGCGATCCGCAGCCGCCGGTTCGGCTCGGAGATCACGAGGCCCTCGCGCTGCAGCATCCGGATCGCCTCGCGCAGCGGGGTGCGGCCGACGTCGAGGTCGCGGGCGAGCGCCGCCTGCGAGGTCTCGCCGGCCGGCACGGCGCCGCGCAGGATCTTCTGGCGCAGCAGGTCGTGGACGATCGTCACGTTCTGGCCGTCGCGCGTGGTTCCGTTCTCCCGATCGGGCATGAGATCGAGTCTAGCTTCTTGGTAGGAAGCGACGAGATGCATACACCTCGTCGAGTTGCTGCCAAGCGCCCCGACCGTCGGGGACGGTTGGGTGCGCTCAGTCCTTGGGCTGGATGACGAACGAGTCGCCGGCGCGCCAGAAGACGTGCAGCTCGACCTCGGCGAAGCGCCAGCCGTCGGCGGTGCGCACGCATCTGCAGTCGTAGCGGCCGCCGGCGTCGGCGTGCAGCTCCATCGCGCCGGCGTCGTCGACGTGGATCGCGATCAGGTAGTGGCTCGAGGTCGCCTCGTCGCCCGCCGGCGCCACCTTGTGGTTGGTGCTGTAGTGCTGGAGCGCGGCGTAGCGGTCGAGGTCGCGGCGGGGGCCGGCGACGATCTCCTCGCGCCCTTGGCGCGACTGGCCCTCGATCGTGAACTTGCCGTCCTCGAGGAAGAGCCGGCCGTAGGCGTCCCAGTCCTTGGCGTCGAGCGCGGCGCCGAAGGCGAGCATCAGGTCGGAGACGGCCTGACGGTCCTCGAGCGCCTGCAGGCGGGCCTCGACGTCCATCACTTGCCCTCGCCCGAGCCGGTCGCGACCGCGCTCCGGACCGCCCGCGCCGCACCCGGCGGCGGCGTCTCGGCGACGCAGCGGTTGCGCTGGGTGCCGAGCCCGGTCACCGAGCCCTCCATCAAGTCGCCCGGCGCCAGGAAGATGCCGTGGGAGGCGCCGTTGCCGGCGGGCGAGCCGGTGAGGACGATGTCGCCGGGGCGGACCTCGGTGATGGTGGTGACGTAAGAGATCAGCTGGGCGACGTCGAAGAGCATGTCCGCGGTCGACTCGTCCTGCATCGTGCGGCCGTTGACGGTGAGCTTGATCCGCAGCTCCTGCGGGTCGTCGACGAACGCGGCGGGGACGAGCAGCGGGCCGACCGGCAGGAAGGTCGGGGCGTTCTTCCCGGCCAGCCAGTCGATCCCCAGCGTGCCGGCGTCCCAGCGGGCGAGCGCGTCGCGCGAGGTGAGGTCGTTGGCGATCGTGTAGCCGGCGACCAGGTCGAGCGCCTCCTCGGCGGGGACACGGCGGCCCGGCCGGCCGATCACCGCGGCGAGCTCGAGCTCCCAGTCGGACTGGTCGGAGTCGGCGGGGAGGGAGATCTCGTCTTCGGCGCCGACCATCGCGTGGGCGGAGCCGAGGAAGACGAACGGCCGGCCCTCGGCGGCGCGCTCGTCGAGCAGGCGACGGGCGTCGTCGCGGCTGCCGCCGGCATGGCCGTCGGAGTCGTCGCCGCGCGACTCGGCGCCGGCGATCAGGTCGAGGACGTGCTGGCGGTAGTTGGCCGCCGCCTGGAAGACCTGGCCGAGTGGCTCGACCGGGGGAGGGGGCGCAGCTCCGACAAGGGCAGCGGCTCCGAGCCGGGGACGCCTTCGTCGGCGAGCCGCTGCAACTCCGGCAGCTTCGCGTCCCAATCGTCGATCAGGCCGCGCAGGGTCGTGTCGTCACCGAGCACCGGCCGCAGGTCGTGCGCGCGCTCGTCGATCACGAGATAGGGCGCCGCCTCGCCGTCGAAGGCGAAGGTTCCAAGTGAAAAACGAGCGCCGGCAGTCAATGAATCTCCTCTCCCCGTACGAGAAGTACGACAAACATGGGAATGAGCAACTTTCGCGCCAGTGTATACACATTTTGTGGATGGCGCAATCTCTAGTGGACGATCACCCAGACTGGATACACCGGTAGATTTCTGATATGACTCTGCCGCGTTCGTACAAGCGATACACGATTCGGCATGGTCGGCGTGGGTTCGCCGGCACTCGACAACGGAGGAGAGAGATGTCGGTAGTGACGTTGAGGAGAAGCGCGATCGCTGCGCTCTTTGTGTTCGTGCTCGCCCTCGGCCTGGCGGCCTGCGGCGGCAGCAGCAGTTCGTCCAGTTCGACCACCGAAGCGGAAACCTCGGAATCGGAAACGGGCGGCGAAACGGAAAACGCGGCGGAAGAATCGTCCGGTGGCGGTGTCGCGGCGGCGAAAAAAGTCGTCGCCCCCTACATCGGTGAACCGAGCCCCTTCCCGGTCACCGAAAAACTGAAAGAAGTCCCCAAAGGCGACGAGATCGACTACGTCGACTGCGGGACGCCGATCTGCGCCCTCTTCTGGGAAATCCTCGAGCCGGCCGCGCAGACGATGGGCGTGAAGCTGGAACGGGTCAAGGCGGGCTCGGCGGCGAACACCGTCGCCTCGGCCTTCGACACCGTGATCGCCAAAGAACCGGCGGCGGTGATCGTAGGCTCGATCACGATGGAACTCTGGTCCAAGCAGCTGAAAGAACTGCAGGAAAAGGAAATTCCGGTGGTGACGACCGGGATCAGCGACGCCGAAGAATTCGGCATCGAAGCGCCGCAGGCGTCGAACGCCAACTCGGAACGGAGCGGCAAATTGATGGCCGCCTACGTGATCGCCGAAATGGCGGGTGAAGAAAGCAACGCCGTCTTCTACGAAACGCCGGAGCTGAGCTTCACCACGATCATCGCCGAATCGTTCCAGGAAGAATTCGAAAACCTCTGCCCGGAATGCTCGGTGAGGATCGCCAAGGTCGGCATCGAAGAACTCGGCAACACGGCGCCGAACACGGTCGTCTCCGACCTGCAGGCAAACCCCGAAACGAACGTCGCGGTGTTCGGCACCGCGGAGATCGAAGCGGGTCTGCCGACGGCCCTGAAGGCGGCCGGGATCGAGGTCGAAACGCTCGGCTCCTCGCCCGGCCCGGCCGAATTGCAGTACCTCAAGGAAGGGAAGTCGACGGCGGTGCTCGGGTTCGACCTGCCGGTGCTGACCTGGGGTCTGCTCGACCAGGCCGCGCGTGAGATCGCCGGTCAGAAACTGAGCGGGCCGGAGGCCGAAGGTCTCGGCGTCCTCCAGTTCCTGACCAAAGAAGACGTGCAGTACGACGTCAGCAAAGGCTGGTCGGGCTACCCGAACTTCGCGGAAATGTTCGCGGAACTATGGGGAGTCAAAGGTTGACCCAAGATTCGCTCCTTCGAGTCCGGGGACTGTCCAAGTCCTTCCCCGGGCTGAAGGCGCTGGACGACGTCTCCCTCGAGGTTTCCTCGGGGGAGATCGTCGCCCTGGTCGGCCAGAACGGGTCGGGCAAGTCGACGCTGGTCAAGGTCCTCGCCGGCGTCCACCAGCCCGACCCGGGGGCCGAGATCGAGCTCGGCGAGGAGGGTCGCGCCGGGCTCCACTTCATCCACCAGGACCTCGGCCTGGTGGGGACGCTCTCGACGATCGAGAACTTCGACCTCGGGCGGAGCCTGGGCAGGAGCGCCCTGCTGCCCGCCCCGGTGCGCGCCGAAGGGCGCCACGCCGAGGAGCTGATCGCCGACTTCGGCGTCAAGCTCGACGTGCGGGCGCCGGTCGAGCGGCTGAGCGCCGCCGAGCGGACGATCGTCGCGATCGCCCGCGCCCTCGACGGCTGGGAGCAGCCGAAGAACGTCTTGGTGCTCGACGAGCCGACCGCCTCGCTGCATGGTGACGAGGTCGCCAAGCTCTTCGTCGCGGTGCGCCGGGTGGCCGAGCGCGGCGCCGGCGTCATCTTCATCTCCCATCGACTCGACGAGGTGATCGAGATCGCCGACCGGGTCCTCTGCCTGCGCGACGGCAGACTGATCGCCGACGTCCCGCGCGGCGGCTACGACCACGACGACCTGGTCGAGCTGATCGCCGGCGAGGCGCTCGCCGCCGTCGAGGACGCCGCGCCGCGCGCCCAGGGCGAGCCGGTGCTGCGGGCGCGCGGGGTCCGCGCGCCGACGATCGCCAAACTCGACATCGACCTGCACGCGGGCGAGATCCTCGGCGTCTCCGGGGTGCTCGGCTCGGGCCGCGAGGAGGTGGCGGCGACGCTCTTCGGCGCGGGGCTCGGGGAGGTGGCGGAGCTCGAGATCGAGGGCAAGGCCTTCGGCCGGCTCGACCCGCGGCGGGCGATCGCCGCCGGCGTGGCCTACGTCCCCGGCGACCGCCACCGCGAGGGCGCGGTGATGAAGATGACCGTGCGCGAAAACATGACCCTGCCGCGGCTGCGCCCGCTGCGGCGGATGATGGGGCGGCTCGACCAGCGCGAGGAGCGCCGCGAGGTGGACCGCTGGATCGACCGGGTGGCGGTGCGGCCGGCCGAGCCGGAGCGCGCGCTCGAGCTCTTCAGCGGCGGCAACCAGCAGAAGGTGGTCTTGGCGAAGTGGCTGCGCAACGAGCCGAAGGCGCTCTTGATGGACGAGCCGACCCAGGGGGTCGACGTCGGCGCCAAGGCCGGGATCTTCGAGTTGATCGCCAACGCGGCGGCGGCGGGGGCGGGCGTCCTCGTCTGCTCCTCCGACGCCAAGGAGCTGGCCCTTATATGTGACCGCGTGCTGGTGATGCGCGACGGCGAGGTCGTCGCCGAGGTGAGGCGGTCGCAGCTGAGCGAGGCGGGGCTGGTCCGCGCCGGGATCGGCGTCGGCGCGGTGAAACAGAACGGAACACGACGGCGGGGCCCCCGCCACGAGCGGAGCGGAGGTCTCCCGACATGCCTGAGAAAATCGCCAGAGCCCTCTCCTTCAGGAACATCTCGGCGCTCTACATCTTCGCCGTGATGTTCATCGTCTTCTCGATCTGGGTGCCGCACACGTTCCTGCAGTGGAACACCTGGAAAGCGCTCTTCGACAGCCAGGCGGTGACGGCGATCCTGGCGGTCGGCCTGGTGATCGCCCTCTCGGCCGGGGCGTTCGACCTGGCGGTCGGCACCGAGCTCGGCTTCGGCGCGATCTTCGTCGGCTGGCTCCTCGTCGACCAGGGCGTCGGCGTGGTGCCCGCGATCATCCTCACCCTGCTGGCCGGCGCGGTGATCGGCCTCGCCAACGGCATCCTGATCACCAAGGTGAAGATCGACTCCTTCATCGCCACGTTAGGGATGAGCTCGGTGCTCCTCGCCTTGATCGCCTGGGTGTCGAGCTCGCAGCAGATCATCGGCCTCGGCTCGTCGTTCGAAAAGCTGGGGACGACGGAAATCTTCGGGCTGACGCTGCCGGTCTACCTGATGCTCGCGGTGGGGCTGGTGGTCTGGTACCTGCTCGAGCGCACGCCGCTGGGGCGGCGGGTGTACGCGACCGGCGGCAACATCGAGGCGGCCCGCCTGGCCGGTGTCCGCGTCGCCGCAGTCGTCACCTGCTCGCTGATCGCCTGCGCGACGATCGCCGCCTTCGCCGGGATGCTGGTCAGCGCCAACCTCGGGACCGGCGACCCGACGATCGGCCCGGCTTATCTCCTGCCCGCCTTCAGCGCCGCCTTCCTCGGATCCACCCAGTTCCGCGGCGGTCGCTTCAACGTCTGGGGGACGATCGTCGCCGTCTACGTGCTGGCGACCGGGGTGAAGGGGCTGCAGCTGGCCGGGGCGCCGATCTGGATCCCCGACCTCTTCAACGGCGTCGCGCTGCTGCTCGCCGTCGGGCTGGCGAAATACGAGGCGACCGCGGTCCGCGCCGGCGCGGTGCGCCGGCTTCTGCGCTTCGACCGGCGCGGCGGCGGCGGCGGCCCGGTGGCCGCGGCCCCGGCCGAGTGATTCCGATAGATAGAGCGCATGTACTTCTCGCGAGTCGCTGAAGCGAGCCCTGACGGGCCACGGCCGAGGGTCCTGGTCGGGGCGGGGCCGGAGGGTCCCTGGATCGACCTCCGGGTGGCGGAGCGCGTGCGGCTCGAACGGGGTGGGGCGGACGCGACCGCCGCGGCGCGGATCGCCGCCGCCCTGGTGCCCGGGAGCCTGAGCGCGGGGATCGCCGCGGGCGAGGCCTTCCTCGAGGCGGCGCGCGGAGCGCTCGCCGATGGCAGCGGTGCGGGCCGGGTCGAGGCCGCGGATGCTCTCCCGCGTCTGGGTGCCCTCGACCCGTCCGGCTACCGCGACCACATGATCTTCGCCGAGCACTTCTCCTTCGGCTATCGCCGCAGGGGCGCGCCGGTGCCCGACGTCCTCTACGAGCTGCCGGTCGGCTACCTTGGCAACCCCGCCTCCTTCATCGGGCCGGGCGACGAGGTGCCGTGGCCCAACTACACCGACCACATGGACTACGAGCTCGAGCTCGGGGTGGTGGTCGGCAGGGAGGGCTCGAACCTCACGCCCGACCAGGTCGAAGACCACATCTTCGGCTTCACCATCCTCAACGACTTCAGCGCCCGCGACATCCAGTTCCGCGAGATGGAGGGCCGCCTCGGCCCCTGCAAGGGCAAGCACTTCGCCTGCTCCTCCGGTCCCCTCGTCGCCACCGTCGACGAGCTCGACTGGCGCGGCGGCCTCCGCATGCAGGCTCGCCTCAACGGCGAGACCCTCTGCGACGGCAACTCCAGCGAGGCGATCTTCGGCCTCGACGAGGTCCTCGCCTGGGCCTCCCAAGGCGAGATCCTCCGCCCCGGTTGGCTCCTCGGCTCCGGCACCGTCAACGGCGGCTCCACCATCGAGCACGACCGCAAGCTCGCCCCCGGCGACCTCGTCGAACTGGAGATCGAGGGTCTCGGCATCCTCCCGAACACCCTCGGCGACCCCGCCACCAATGCCTGGGAACCACCACCCCGCCGCCCCGCCGGCCACTGACCGAACCCCCTCACCCCGCCCGAGCCGCGCGGGGATTTCAACCCCACGTTGCTAAGATCTTGTGTCCGCCGCGGGGTGGAGCAGCCAGGTAGCTCGTCGGGCTCATAACCCGAAGGTCGCAGGTTCGAATCCTGCCCCCGCTATGGCCTTAGGAGCGGACTCAGACAATTCGCTCAGGCCCTTGAACTCACTGAAGGCGCTCGATGCGAGCGCCTTCAGTCGTATCTGGCCCGCGTTTCGGTCGATTTCGACGCGGAGGCGGAAGGCCTCGTAGAGGGCGTGGCGGGTCTCGGGATCGGCCTCCGCGAGCGCGGCCGAGAGGTCGGGCATCGAGGCGAGGATCTCGGCGGCTTCGTCGGGGTCGATCGCATCGCTGTCGGTGCGGGCATGGTCGAGCTGCGCGAGCTTCGCCCCGACCTCCTCGCGCTCGGTCTTCAGCGCTCGGATCCGGTCGCCGACCAGGATCGGGTCGATCCCCTCCTCGATCGCGTCGAGCTGGCGCTCGATCTTCTGCTCCAGCTCGGTGAGGCGGGCAGCGACGCGGTCGCGCTCGTCGTCCTCCTCGCCGCCGACCTCGGCGCGCAGCGCCGCGAGCTGGCGGCGGAAGTGGTCGAGGCGGTCGGGGCCGAAGATCCGTTTCGAGATGAAGGAGTCGGCGAGCGCGATCACCCGGTCCTCGCGGACGTATTGCCATTTGCCGTGGCCGTTGGCCTCGGCGGCGGTGTCGCCGTAGGAGAGCCGGTAGCCGCAGGCGTAGTAGTTGTTGCCCTTCCGGCTCTTGCCGTGCATCCGCAGCGGGTTGTGGCCGGTGGCGCAGTGGACGATGCCGCGCAGCGGATAGAAGCGCTTCTGCGCGCGGCGCCGGCGGTTGCCCGAGTTGCCGGTGCTCCGCGCCCGCATCTCGACCTGGACCCGTTCGAAATCCTCGTCGGAGACGATCGCCTCGTGGCGGCGCTGGGCCGCGACCCACTCCTCCTCGCCGCGACGGACGAGCGGTCCCTCGCCCTGCTTGACGGCGCGGAAGTCGAGGCGGTTCCAGTAGAGGCGGCCGGTGTAGACGGGGTTGTCGAGCATCGAGCGGATCGTGGATTTGGACCAGCGGCCGGAGGTGTTGCGCTTGGTGTCGACGTGGCGTGGGGAGGGGGGACCGCCGGGTCGGTTCAGGTGGTCGGCGATCTCGGCGTAGCCTGAGCCGGAGAGGAAGCGGGTGAACATCTCGACGATCACCGGTGCCTGTTCGGGATTGACCACGAGCCGTGACTTGGTGTCGCCGGCCCGCGCCCGAGCGGGGTCGGGGTGGGGCTCGTGGCGGAGGCGATACCCATAGGGAGCGCGGCCACCGTTGCGGTAGCCCTGGCGCGTGTTCTCGGTCTGCCCCCGCCGCACCTCGCGGCCGAGCTTCTCGACCTCGAACTGGTCGAGCGCCTGGAACATGTGCCGCATCAGCCGGCCCTCGGGGCTCGTCTGGTCGCCCGAGGTCAGCGCGTAGAGGACCTCGACCCCGACGCGGGTCAGCTCCCGCTCGAAGCTGAGGGCGTGGAACAGCTCGCGGCTGAGTCGCGAGGTCGCGTAGATGATCACCGCGTCGAAGCGCCGGACCTCAACCTCCTTGGCCTCCCGCACCAGCTCGGCCCAACCGGCCCGGTCGTCGCGCCGCCCGGACTCCTGGTCGGTGAAGTCGCAGACGATCCGCCCGCCCAGCTCCGCCACCTTCGCCTCGCACTCCCGCCGCTGCGACGGGAAGGAGAGCGTCGGGTCCTGCTTGTCCTTGGTGGAGAGGCGCCCGTACCAGGCGAACCTGCGCATCAGTTGCTCCCTTTCCTCGTTGGGTTGTCCTCGATCCAACGTTGCTCGGCGGGGTCCCAGGTGCCTGCCGTGACGTCTCCTGTGAGGACGGGATCGAGCAGTGCCGCGGCGTCTTGGTGCCCGTCTTCGAGTTTCGCGGGTGCGCCGACCTCGTGGGCGAGGCGTCGGAACGGCGTCGCCCAGTCAGATGGCGGTAATGGCAGGGCGGTGGGTGGCGGGTGAGTTCCGCGGAGTCTGAAGACCGTCTCGACCTGCTGGCGCAGATCAGCGCCGTCGAGGCTCGACAGCTCGGCGATCAGCGCGAGGTCGACGAGATCCTTGACGCGAGTGCTCGAGCGCTCGCCCTCGTAGGTCCGGGTGTAGGCGTGGAGCTTTTCGGCGGTCTGCAGCTCCAGCGGTATCGCCGAGACCTCCACCGGGTCGATCCCAGCGAAGCCGAGGAGATCTTCGGTGCGAAGGGTCTCGGAGTCGATCGGTTCGTCGGCTCGGAGCCCGACGTCGAGCAGGAACGTCTCGAACGGCCGGCCTGCGAGGGTCGCCGAGATTCGGAAGCGGTGGCTGCCACCGAGGCGATCCTCAGGAATCCCGGCGCGCTCGATCCCGAAGACGAAGAAGTCGCCGAGATCCTGGTCGGCGGTGTCGAGGAGGGCGTCGAGCAGCTCACTCTCCTCCGCCTGCCACTCGATGTCGATGTCTTTCGTGCTCCGCGCCCGCGCGGCCAGCCGGAGATCGAGGGCGAAGCCTCCCTTCAGCAGCCACCGCCCTTGGCCGACGGCTTGTAGCCGGGCGAGAAGGCGATCGAAGGCGACCCGCTTACGGTCCCGTGCAAGGCGGGCGCCGTCGCCGTCCGCCCGGTCCTTGAGCCGCTGCTCGAGGGCCATCCTGAAAGCCGCCGCGTCCGCGTACCTCACGCCGGCACCTCCAGTGCGCGTGCGACGAACCTGCCGACCCGTTCGGGCCTGGATCTGGCCACCGCCTGGAGTCGACGTGGCGTGGTCAGCCCGCGGTCGACGGCTTGACGGATGGCCATTTCGATCTGCTCCGGTTGGGCTCCGGATTCGAGCGAGTCGACGATGGAGCGTGCCGGATCGGTGACCGGAAGGCCGGCGAGGCTCTGGACTTCCTTCTTTGTCGGAGGCCGGTGGGCGGTGTGGAGCTGGACCCCATCGCGTCGTCGGAGGCCGCGCTCGGAGCGCGGGACGGTGATGTGGACGGCGTCCGGGATCACGTCGGAAAGGTCGTGCAGCTCGAGCGCGCTCTCGTGGGAGATGACCGCGCCCGCGTCGCGAAGCGGCAGCCAGGCCGCCATCACGTGCTCATGCGGACTCGACGGGAAGTACCGCAGCCGATAGAGGCCGCGACGGACCCTCTCGTAGCGGCCTCCCGGTCTCGCATGATGACGCAGCGTGCTGCGCTCCATGCCCGCTTCGAGAGCCTGTTGGGCGGTGAAGTAGCCGGCCTGCGACTCCGCCTGTCGGTAGAGCCCATCGTGATCTACGTCAGACATATAGGGGACTTTATCACCCAAAACGCTGACTTAATACTGATCATCGATCGATGAGCTTGAGGAGCGCGAAAACTGCCTTGGCCTGCTCGCGGCGGAGCTGTGCGTCCAGCGCCGAGCCCGGTTGCGCGTACTCGATCGACATCTCGGGTCGAAGCTCCTCGGTCGGAGAATCCCTGCGGTGGATCAGGTCGGGGCGCCTCCGCGCGCACGACGATCCGTCATCAGCAGCTTTAGCGTGGTCGCCGCGGGATCTCAAGTCGCCTCCTCCTCTGGAGAGATGCCGAGCCAATCGATGGGCTGCTTCGGATCGTCAAGCCCTCGGAAGATCGGCGCGAACGGACCTTCTCTCTCCAGGTCTTCGAGCAGACAGAAGTAGATCCGCAACTCGGGCGTCCGTTCGACCTGGGGTCCCGGTCGAGGAGGTAGAGGGACACGTCTCGCCGTCGACGGAGCGCCTCTGGGGAGCCGCCGGCCAGGACGCAGAGCACCCGCGGGAAGACGGGGTAGCGCCGTCGCCACATCGGCGCTCCGGTCGAATCTGCGGCCCGGTAGAGGTCGGCGTACCGGCTCAACTCCATCGCGAGGCGATCGACGCTGAGGGTGGCGCGATCCAACTCAAGGAAGACGTACTCGAGGTAGATCTTCCTCGCGGGCTGTCGCACGTAGGTGAGGACTGCGTCGGCGAAGAGCGTCCTGTGGCGACGGCCGCGCCCCGCGCTCAGGGGATGCGCGACCTCGTGTCGCCACGACAGCGGGCCGAAGTCATCGCCGCGCTCACGCGCCGCGCGGAGGAAGCAGATCGCCGCGTCGTTGACGGCGAGCGTGTGGGCGCGGAGCGCCCCGACGGCGTCTCTCGGTTCGAGCACCTTCGGCCTGCGCTCCACCTCGCCGGCATCGACGGCGAGGTCGGCGCCGGCGTCGCTGAGGAACCAGAGTCGCCGCGGGGCGATTCGCGCGTCGACGTGGCAGAGCAGCCCCGCGCTCTCCAGCCTGGCCAACACCTGCTGCGTCCGCCGCACGCTCCGCTCCGGTAGGTGGATCGTCCGGAGCTGCTCGGTCGAGAGGACGCGATGCTCGCCGAGTGAGGCGATCAGCTCCGCGGTGATCTCGGGCAGCCCCACCTCCGTCACCACGGCCGCGCTCATGCGCGGCCTCCCGTCCGCGGCCGGTCTGTCGATCGGCGTTGCCTCGCCGGCGCCGTGGCGATCGTGTTCGCGCCGAGTGCGGGAGAGACGGAGGTGATCGAGAGCGGAGTCGAGGTCGAGAGGTTCACGTCATGTTCCGAACTGGACGACGCGCAGAGATGTCGGCAAATCCGACCGCCCGAAATCCGCGCCGCCACGGCGTTTGCGCCGACCGTCCGCGGACATCCGGCGAAGGGTCGCGCGAAGAAACAGACGAAGCCTCGGACGAAGGGTTCGACGACGCCCTGCGAATTCGCGTCTCGTCTCATCGCTCGCCGCCCCATCTCCGCGTGGATATCGCGAGAAGGGCGAGGCGTCTACAAACGTGCCTAGGCGGTTGTGCGAAGGAGTTGGAACAGGAACGCCCGTCGTGAGTCATACCTATCAGGGCGCTGAGCGCTGAAAGTGGCTCCCTTAGGAGCGAATCACCGGGACGGGAAGGCCGGCGACGAGATAGGTCAGGAAGGCCCGGTGGGCTCCATTGTGAGATCCCACTCACCGGAGACGAGGACGAGCGGATCCGGAGCCGGGTCGATCAAGGCGATCGGCTCACCCACTCCCAGCAGTTCCGCTCGCCCCTCAAAGAGAGCCAGGGCGGGTAGGCCGTCGAGGCGAGACGGGAATCGGACTGCGGCGGCGCCCTGATCGAAAAGCTCGCCGGCGATCGTCTGCGTCACCACTCGTCGCCGTGAGGTGATCTCGTGGAGGTCGAGATGCACGAGTCCGTGCTCGACCAGCAGGTCGCGATGGCGCGCCTCGACAACTGCCCGCACCTCGGGCTCGGTGAGATCGACGAGTTCGCCGTCGAGCACCATCTGCGCAGGAGCGAGGAGATGCTCCTCTCTCCACCTCGCAGTGACCGGCTCGGAGAGGTCATCCAGCGCGTCGTCTCCCATCGCCTCGGCGAGCGCCTGGAGCGCGGCGAGGTTCGGGCGGAAGTCGGCGAGTACCTCGCGGAGGGAAGTCTCCGGATTCTCAGCGCAGTAGATCGTCCGGAAGCGCCGCTCGGTGTCGTCGAAGCGATGGTTCCAAGAGCAGAGGAACAGCGGCGTGAAGGCAAGTGGATCCGCGCGATGCCCGACTCACCAAAGCTCTCCCCCGCTCACCCCTCGAAGCTAACAAGCTGCCTGGCGGCTGCCTTGACCTCGGCGAACTGGGTCGGTTCGGTGGCGCGGCGAAGCACGTCGATGGGGGCCTCGTCGTCGAGACGAGTGTTCGTCCCGAACAGCCACGCCCGCGCAGTCTTGTCGTCGAAGCTCTCGACGATCATGCGAACGATCTTGTAGCCCTCGCGCAGTCGCAGGTCAGTCGTCGCGTTCGGTGTCGGCCCGTCTGCCTTGCGGTAGCGGCCGATCTGCTTCGCATCGCGTGAGCCGACGAGATGGGCCGCGATCCGCTGCCCGAGCGCATCCTGCAGATAGCTAGCGATCTCCGCAATCGACAGCGTGATGGCATCGTGGTCGAGCTGCTCAGCTGCTGGGGGAGTCAATACGGGCATAGATGGTTCCTTTGCTCCTGAAGCAGTCTACCACCTACTACACCAGAAACTACACCAGCATTCGATCGAACGAGAAGTCTTCTGTCTGGGTGCGGCGCGAATGGGGAACGAGGAAAACCTGAATTCGGTCTCTTTCTGGGATCTGGCGGATAGTCTCCTCCGACGATGGGTGAGGACGTCCGACTCGAGATAGCTCTGCCGCTCGACCCCGACGGTTTCATCCGCCGTGCCTGTCCTGAGTGCGGCCGCCAGTTCAAGTGGTTCGTCGACCGGGGCCGCGAAGAGGAGGGCGCGGAAGATCCCTCTTATTTCTGTCCCTATTGCCGTCATCAGGGCGAGGATTGGCTGACCGACTCCCAGCGCGAGTACGTGACCGCCAAGGGCAGCGCGGCGGCCGCTGCGGAGCTCTTCGGCAGCTCTGGCCCGATCCGCTTCGAGCCCGACCCCGCTGTCGCGGCGATGAAGCCGCCCCGCGAACCCGGCGACATGGAGAGGCGCGAGTCCCCTTGTCATCCCGAGGAGCCGGTCAAGGTCCTCGACGGCTGGAGCGGCCCGGTCCACTGCCTCGCCTGCGGCGAGGCGATCTGAGCGGGAGGGCAGTGGCCGACCTGAAGGAGGGTCAGGAGCTCTGCGGCTGGCAGCTACTGCGGCCCCTAGATGAGTAGTTCCACGACTCAGGCGACGTAGTCGACCAGCGCCCGGCTGCTGCGACCGAGTTCATGGTTCAGCGAGACGGCCGCGGCGAGTGCGAGGAACCGTGCGGCGATGCGGACCCGAAGCCCGCGCAGCGTGCGGGCGCCGTGGCGCTCGAGGGCGAGGATGTCCTTGGCGGTCCAGAAGATCGACTCGATCCGTTGGCGCAGCGGCGCCAGGTGTGGGCCGCCCCCGGGCTCGTCCCTGCGACGGGGCCGCACCACGGTCGCCCCGAGCCCTGCGGCATCGGCCTCGAAGTCGGCTCCGGCATAGCCCTTGTCGCCGAGGACGGTGAGCGGACCCGTGCGGTTGACCCGCCCGAGCAGCCGCAGACAGACCTCGCGCTCGCCCTCCTTGGGGGAGGTCAGGGCCATCTGCCGCGGGGTCCCGTCGGGCGCCATCAGGGTGTGCAGCCGAAATCCCCAGAACCAGCGGCTGTGCGACGCGCAGTATCCGTAGTCGGCGGCGTCGGAGAGCGCGTCGGCCAGGGAGCTCGACCCACCGCGCTTGACCGTCTCGCGCGAGCGGCCGCACTCCACGGGGGTCGAGTCGGCCAGGAGGAGATCGTCGTGGTAGCCGGGGCTGCGGGAGGCGAAGACGTCGATCAGCGCCTCGATCGTCCCGGCGAGGCGGTCACGGCGGCGGTGGAAGCCCGAGCGCCTGGTCAGGCCCGGGAACAGGTGGCGAAGACGTCTTGCGGCGGTCCGGACGAAGCGCTCGTCGGAGGTCACGCCCATGATCGACTGCGCCACGCAGAGGGTGACGACCTCCGCGTCGGTCAACTTCCTACGGGCGTTTCCCTTGCCTTCGGGCAGGAGATCGTCGGCGGTGCAGAAGACCGCAGTGAGCAGCAGGTCGAGGTCGGCGAGCATCGAGGCCCCCTTCGGGTCGGCGGTGATTACTGAGCACCGCCGACTTCGACCGCGTTGCTCGCTAACCCTGCGGCAGCCTTCGACGCGGAGGATTCGTGGAACTACTCATCTAGGCGAAGGTGGGAACGCCGAGGTCTGGCGTGCGACGCGGGATCCCGGGGAGGATCCCGTCGCGGTGAAGTTCCTGAAGACGCGAAAGACCGAGAGCCTTCGCTGGGAGCGCTTCCGGCGTGAGGTGGACTATCTCTCCTCGCTCGGGGAGCGTCCCGGCGTACTGCCGATCCTGGACCACGACCTTCCCGAGGCGCCTCGCGCGGGGGAGCGGGCCTGGTACTCGATGCCCGAGGCGACCGCGTTGGCGGCGGCGCTGGCCGACGCCGACCTGAGCGAAGTGGTGGCCGCTCTCGTCCCGATCGCCGCCACGCTGGCCGATCTGGCCGAGCGCGACGGAGCTCGCCCACCGCGATCTGAAGCCCGCCAATCTCTATCTCTGGGAGGGAGAACCCGCGGTCGGCGACTTCGGCCTCCTCTGGCGTCCTGACCTCGCCCGGATAACCCACTCTGAGATCCCAGGCGCCTTCAGCTTCACCGCTCCGGAGCTCTTCCGCGAGGATCTGGACGAGGATCAGATCGACTACGGGCTCGCCGATGTCTACTCGCTGGCGAAGACCCTCTGGGCGCTGGCGCGGGGGCAGACCTACGCCATCCCCGGCACGCACAATCCGAACGAAGCAGAGACCGCGATCGGCCTGTACCGCCCCGGCCAGCCCTCGGCTGCCGCGCTTGACCTGGTGATCTCCACCGCCACCCAGGGGACCCCGGTCAGGCGACCGACGATGGCGGAGTTCGCGGGCGAGCTCGGACGCTGGCTCGAGCTTGCCGCCCCGGCGCCCGAGCTGCCCGAGCTGGCGGCGGTCTCGGCGCAGATCCGCGAGCAGCTCGAGCCGGCCGTGGCGCGGGAGCGCGAGAGCGAGGAGCTGATCGGCTATGGTCGCGCCGCCGTGGCCGCCGCCCGCGCCGGACTGGCGCCGCTCTTCGAACGCCTCGGCGCCGAGATCCCCGGCGCGCGCACCGACGTTTCAAGCCAGGAAATCGAGGCGATGCTCAGGACCTGGGAGGCGATGGGCATGCCGGAGGTCCTCTACCGTGAAAGCGTCTGCGTTGAAATCTCGAATCGCGACGAGCCTCTCGCCTTTGTCCTCACCTTCGGCGTCATGGTGGAGGCACTGGAGACGGGTGTCCTGCGGATCGGTGCCGCGGAGCAGCTCGGCCACCAGCAGGTGATGCAGCAGGAGACCGACCAGTCGGCCGTGGCGGAGGTCAAAGCCGGCTCGGTTGAGCAGGAGGCGGCGGTGCGGGCGGCGGTCGACTGGGTCGGGGCCAACGTCGGCGAATGGCTCGCCCGCTTCGCCGACGGCGGCGCCGCCGGCTGAGCCGGGCGGCGGTCCTCCATGGATATCGTCGGGGCCGTGGACTCCACCGAGCTGAAACTCTTCCTCGCCCGCCCGCCCGGCGGCCGATGAACTCTGATCAGTCCCGCGAACCGACCCGGTAGACCTTCGTCCCCTTGCGCGCGTCGGCCTTCGAGAGCGCCGTGAGCAGTCCGACATTGGAGCCCGCAGGAGCTGGATTTACGTCAATGCTCGAGACCTGGATTCCCTCGACCTCCTCCTCGACGATGTCGAGCGGCAGTACGTAGGCGACCGTCTCCCCCACCGCGAGGCCGACGCCGTCGTCGAGCTGCACCGTCAGCGCCCCCTGATTCTCGAAGAACTTGACCACCTCACCGATCGGCTCGTAGTTGACGGGCAGCGGATCGACCCGGCCGGCGACCTCGGTGAAGAGCGGGGCAATGACGTCATGACGCCAATCGTTGCGGGCGAAGCCGCGGACCAGGCGGTAAAGGTCGAGGGTGGTCAGGAGGCCGATGCCCTGGCCCTCGGCGTTCTGTATCTGATCGCCTTGGAAGACGTTCGCATCGCGATCGGCAGGCGCCAGCCCTCGCTGGTGATTGACGACGGTCAGACCGCGGACGTCGTGGCGCTTCCATTCGTTGATCCGAGGCAGGACGTACTTGGCGACCTGAAGAGCGTCCTCGTCGCTCGGCAGGTTGTTGATCCCCTTGACCTCGCAGAGGACGATCGGCGAGCCGCTGGCGAGATGGAGATCCTCGCGGCGCCGATTCTCCTTCAGCTCTTCCTCGACGTCGACGTCGACGACCTTCTCAAAGCCCAACGATTCGAGCGTCTGCTTCACCGCGGCGACCAGCTCGTCGCCGCTGGCGGTGAGCAGGTCGCGCAGATGGGCGTCATCGTTGCGGAGCTCCACGATCCGCCCTTCAAGCTCGGCGACCCGGTCGCCGGCCTCGACTTCGACCTCCACGATCTCGGCCCGAAGGCGTGCGACCTCGGGCGAGGCAAAGCGGTCGTCCTCGACCCAAGCGTGTCGCTCGTCTTCGGGGAAGAGCTTCGGGGCGATGTGTGGCAGGAGGCCATCAAGGAGCTCTCGGAGAAGCTTGCCTTTGCGCTCGATCCGAGGCAGGACGATTACGAATCCCTGCCCTGAGTCGTCCTCGGGGCCTAGCATGCCCGCGACCGGTCCGTCGTACTTGCTGCGGGCCAGGGTCGCCCAGCGACTTGCGAGCCCCTGCTTTGCATCGACCAGGCAGTCGAAGCGGGCCTCGGCGAGCGCGGTGGCGATCGGGGTGAAGAGTGGACTCGTGCTCTCGGCCGGCGTGATCTCGGTCCCGAGGTCGTAGGTAACGTCGAGACGGTCGAGCACGCCGAGGAAGCTCCAGTTGTCGAGGCCCATCGATTGGCCGTAGGAGATCTGGTGTTCGACGGCCCAGACATAGTCCGGCGAGATCCGGTGCGCCGCGAAGATGATGAAGACCCCGCCGTGCTCGTAGATCCGCTCGAAGTGGCTGCGGCTGATCCACATGAAGTAGGGCCGAGGATCGATTAGGCCGCGGTTCTTCTGCTGCCATGGCCCCTCGCCGATCGGCTTCTCGCCGACCCGGAGCTCCGGGTCCGGTGGCGGCCCGGCGAGGTCGACGACGACTATCTGCTGCTCGGTGACCCCGGGAAGGCGGCCGTTGATGTTGATCGGGGCGTAATTTTCGGTCCGTTCGACCTCGATCGGCGTCCCGAAGGACCCCGGGGCGACGTTGAAGCCTCCCGCTCGGATCTCCTCGACGTCGTCGTCGGGAAGGTCGATGGCGAGCACTTTCGGATGGACGAACCGCGGGCCCTCGCCACTTGGATTGGTGCTATCAGACATCGCGGGTCACGTATCGGACTGGGTCGTGTCGTCGTGGCCGACGGGACTTGCGAAGCGGGACCAGCAGCTACTTCTTCTCGGGCGCCGGTGCAGGTTTCGGCGTCAGCGGCACCAGGTTCGTCGGTGCCGGCGGATTTTTCGGCGTGCCTGAAGGAGTCAACGAGCCGCGAACGGGGCCTCTGCCGTCGGGGCGCTGCGCCGCCGGGCGCTTCTCGCTCATTTGCCGTCCCCGTTTTTCGCGGGCGGCGGGCTCAGGGGCACCAGCTTGGTTTGAGCCGGGGGGTTCTTCGGCGTCTTTAGGGCGCTCAACGCCCCCTCCTGCAGCCGCCTGTTTCCGTCCTTTGCCATACCTAGATGGTACCCGGTCCTTCGGGAACCAGATCGATGCGGGCGATCTGGGAGGCGGGGATGTAGACGCCGCGGTCGGGGTCGGCACGCTGGCTGAGCCGGCGGATCCCGTCGTCGTCTTCCTCGACCAGGCAGAGCGCTTGAAGGTAGATGTCGTGAGGGGAAGGGGTCTGACCCACCGCAGAGCCGCGGCCGAAGATGCCACCGACGAGACGGGGCCGCTCCGGCTCGTGGCCGACCATCTCGACGATCACGTAGACGCCCGCATCGCGCCACTGTTGGTAGGCGAAGTCGAAGGCGTCGCGCGCCTCGCCGCCGCCGAGGGCGGCGGCGAAGAGGCTCGGCTGGCCGTCGCCGCCCTCGGCGCGGGCCAGGTAGGCGTTGGCCGCGGCGCCGATCGCGACCGGCACGACGATCAGGACGACCGCAACGTAGGCGCTGATCGCGATCCAGTGGTTGGTCCAGTGGTCGGGCGAGCCGATCGTCCGCACCAGGTGGACGGTCCAGAAGCCGAAGACCAGGTGGATAATCAGGGTGTAGGCGAGCGCCCGCAGCGCCAGCTCGAGGTCGCTACGAGAGGAGCGCGCCGAACGGGCGACGCTGATCTCGGCGACGATGAAGCCGGGCATCAGGAGCGCGATCGCCGCCAGGATCGAGACCGCGGTGTCGAGCATCGCCTAGCCGTCCCTACCCGGGAAGCCGAGCTGCGCAGCCGCCTCGGCCACCAACGCCTCTCCGCCGATTTCCGGCGCCAACTGTGAAGTGTGTGCGCGGGTCTCGAGCACCGTCGCTGTAGGTCCTGGCTCGCCGAAGGTCCAGGTCCGCTTGCGGAAGATCCCCTCGGGTCGCTGCATCTCGCCGACCGCCAGCCCGACCCGCGACGGCGCCGCCAGGGAGATCGACTCGAACTCGATCGGGCTGTGCTCGGAGGTCGGCTCGGCGGGGCGGGCAACGGTCAACCGCTCGGAGTGGAGCAGCACCACAACTGGCTCGTCGTTCTGGAAGGCGATGCCGACCTCGGCGCCGCCTGCGACCCGATCTCTTAGTTGAAACCGCAGCATCCCGTAGGCGGCGGAGGGACGGCCGAAGAGCTCAGCCGCCGAATGCCAGCGGTCGACCGCGCGGGCGGCGAAGTCAGACACGGTTCCTCCCGGCGGCGGCGACAGGACCGACCACCCCGCCCAGGAAGGCGAGTGGAGTTCCCGGTGAGGACTGGACCATTCCAATCATCGCCGCCAAAGCTATCCGCCCGGCAGGCGTCTACTGGGCGGGCACGCGGCGCCTCCTCGACGGCGCCTCCTTAACGACCGACGCTTCCCGAGCCGTGGGTGGTTGTCCGAGCGCCTCGTGTCCGAGAACTGGACCACGGAGATGCAGGCGGAGCGGCCTTATATAGACGCCCGCGGAGCCGATGAGGATAGGCACTCGGCGCTCGAAAGTGCCTGATCGGGCAGGAAAAACGAATTCTCTGCCCGTGTTCAAGGCCGTAGTCCGCTCAAAAGCTCCGCCGCATCGACGGCCAGCACATCGGCGAGGGTTAGCAGCGTGTCGAGCCTTGGTGAGCGTTGGCCCATCTCGATCTTGTAGATGGTGTCGCGGCACGGGCCGGTGCGCTCGGCGAGCTTCTCCTGGGAGAGGCCGCGACGCCGCCTGGCCAGGCAGAGATTCCGGCCGAAGATGTTGGCGGCGTACTCGTTGGTCGTCACTTCGCGTCCTCATCGATCACCCACCGGCCCGGGCTCGACCGGCCGGGCTCCCACCTCACGCCCTCCGCCAGCACGGCCAGCTCGACGCCGAGCGCGGCGGCGAGCTTCAGGAACGACCGGGTCAAGGGGGTTCCCGCTCTCCCCACTCGTACTGGCTGATCATGGTCCGGTGGATCCCCGCCATGTCGGCGAGGGCCTCCTGGCTCAGGTCGGCCGCACGTCTGATGCGCCTGATGTTGCGGCCGATCCTCTGGCTAGCGGTCATCGGTTCGGTTGCTTTCCCCGCCCAACAGATCGAGCAGTGCGAGGTGGGCGTCGTGTCGGAGGGTCGCGAGCGTGTATTCCGCCGCTTCCTCGTAGCCCTCGGTCGCTGTCTGGATGGTCGCCCGCGCCTCCTCGTCGGGGAGCACGACCTCGCGACGGTCGAGTGCCTGGAGTAGTCGCCGCCACACTGCGGCCTCGCGGACGGACGCCTCCGGGTCCTCAAGCCCCTCCGGCGTCTCAAGGTCCTCCTCGACGCCGGCCAGCCAGCCGTGGACCTCCTGCTTGAGGAGATCGATCAGGTGGTCGGAAAAGACGATGGGCACTGCCCGGGGGGCGCCCGTAGGGTTCTCGTCAGCCATGAGGAGCCAGCCTCCTTGTGGTCAGGCCCTCGGATGGCGTTGCACCGCCGCCGAGGGCCGCTTCGGTTTTCCGGTGCGCCAAGGTAGGCCGGTCGAGGCAGATGTCAAGGCGACTTTTTCGAGGTCCTCTTGAGGCCGACCCCGAGTCGTCTCGGAGGACCCTCCTGAAGCCCGCCTATACAGCCAAATCTGCGACTTCTTCGATCGGCACGGCGCGTGCTCCCCTAAGGTCGGATTGTCCCCCCGCTACTCCGCCATTAGCGACCAAGGACTTAAGGTCGCGGGCTTGACTGAAGGCGCTCGATACGAGCGCCTTCAGTCGTATCTGGCCTGCGTTCCGGTCGATTTCGACCGACAGACGGAAGGCATCGAAGACGGCGCGGCGCAGCTCCGGATCGGCGTCGGCGAGCGCCTCACCAAGGTCGGGGATGCCGTCGAGCACCGAGCAGGCGTCGGCGAGGTCGACCACGCCGTCCTGCCGGTTGGTGTAGACGGGGTTCTGCAGGATCGCCCGCAGCGTGTTCTTCGACCATTTGCCCGCGGTGTTCCGCCTGGTGTCGACGTGGCTCGGCGGGGGAGGCCCGCCGGGGCGGTTCAGGTGATCGGCGATCTCCTTGTAGCCGGAGCCGGAGACGAAGCGATCGAAGATCTCGGCGATCACCGGCGCCCGCTCCGGATCGACGACGAGGCGCGACTTCTTGTCCCCGGCCCGCGCCCGCGCGGGGTCGGGATGGGGCTCGTGGCGGAGGCGGTAGCCGTAGGGGGCGCGGCCGCCGTTGCGATAGCCCTGCCGCGTGTTCTCGGTCTGCCCGCGGCGCACCTCGCGGCCGAGCTTCTCGACCTCGAACTGGTCGAGTGCCTGGAACATGTGGCGGATCAGCCGTCCCTCGGGGCTGGTCTGGTCGCCCGCGGTGAGCGCGTAGAAGACCTCGACCCCCGCCCGCGTCATCTCGCGCTCGTAGGTCAGCGCGTGGAAGAGGTCGCGGCTGAGCCGCGAGGTCGCGTAGACGATCACGGCGTCGAAGCGACGGGCGTCGGGATCCTTGGCCTCGCGGACCAGCTCGCTCCATCCGGCCCTGTCGTCCCGGCGACCCGCCTCCTGGTCGGTGAAGTCGCAGACGATCCGGCCGCCCAGCTCGGCCGCCTTCGCCTCGCACTCGTTGCGCTGGGAGGGGAAGGAGAGCGTCGGGTCCTGCTTGTCCTTGGTCGAGAGGCGCCCGTACCAGGCGAACTTGCGCATCAGATGCTCCTTTCGGCGGGAATGCGCGAGTGCGGACGGTACGCTTTGACCGTGACCGCGAAGGAGAAATTGCTGCGGGAGGTGCTCGACCTCGACGAGGCGGAGGCGGCCCGCGCACGGATCGTCGTCCCCACCGACTCAGGCGACGAGCCGACGATGGTCGCGCTGCCCGAGGGCTGGGGGGAGACGCTGACCGGCGAGCCGATGCCCGACGTCGCCGCCGCGGTCCGGCGCTCCCGCGATTCCCACTGAGCGTGCTCGTCGTCGACGCCAGCCTGGTGGTCGGGCTGGCGCTCGACCGGGCCGGTGAGCAGGTGAGCGCAGGTCTGGACGAGGACGGCCGGCTGATCGCGCCGCCGCTCCTCTGGAGCGAGGTGCCCTCGATCCTCCACGAGATGGCCTTCCGCGGCGACATCACCGACGCGCTCGCCGAGCTTGCCTTGCGACGGTTCCTGGGCGGCAAGCTCGCGATCGCCGAGGAGCGGCCGGACGACCTCGCCGCCGCCGCGTGGCAGGTGGCCGAGGATTTCGGCTGGGCGAAGACCTACGACGCCGAGTACGTCGCCCTGGCGAAGTTGAGCGACTGCCGCCTGGTGACCGTCGATGGCCGTCGATCGACATCTCCGGTCGAAGCTCCTGGGCCGGAGGTCCCTTGCGTTTAGCTCCGTCGCCGCGGGATCTCAAGTCGGCGCTTCCCGCTCGTCGTCGTCGGGAGAGTCGCCGAGCCAGTCGATGGGTCGATCGGGGTCGGTGAGTCCCCGGAAGATCAGCGCGAACGGACTGTCGTTCGCGAGGTCTTCGAGTCGGCAGACGTAGACCTGCAGCCCGTAAGCCGTCGAGCAAGGGCGCGGCGTCAGATAGTCGGCCCATGGCGCCAAGACCGGATGAGCTGACTTTCTTCGTCGACCGGAGTCTCGGAGAGAGCATTGTCGCCGGGTTGAGAGCCCGTTTGCTTTCGCAGACCGCAAGCCTCTATCTGCATTGCGACTGGCATCCGTGACACGGTTGCGTCGTCGGGGTCCAGCTCGCGCCTCCGTCGGCGCTGAAGTAGAGCTGGTTGACCAGGGTGCAGTGGATGAGGATTTCGCACTCTTTCTCGCTCTCGAAGGCGAAGCCGTCTTCGGGGCCCGAGAAGGAGAGCGAGGGGTGGGTTTCGGGCGGCAGGCCCGGTGCCGACGAGGTGTTCCGGCGCGGCGCCGGCGGAAAGCAGGGTGAGGCCGGGCCCGGGGTAGTCGTAGCCGACGCCAGCGTCGTCGCCGCGGTAGGAGAGCAGACTGATCCCAGGGATCCCGGGCCCGAAGCTCGCGGCGAGCTTCCAGTGGTTGCCGTTGTCGTCCGTCGTGTAAAGGGCGGCCACGGCGTGGGCGGTCGGTTCGCGCCCAGCCTTCGTTCCCGGCGACCATTTCCGCCGCCTCGAAGTCACGCGGGTGTTCGGGCGTGGCGCCGGCCGTCGGAAGAGCGAGGATCGAGATCGCGACAACCAGCAGCGGAAGCAGGCGCCTGTCCATGGGCCAGATACCCGGCGGGGCCACTCGACCATCAACTAGACCATCAAGCTGTCATCAGATGACCGGGGAGAGGTTCCTCTGGCTTGCGGGGCCGGGCGCCGTGGTGATCGTCGCGCGATTCCGGCTTCTGGCCGGCGTGTCCGGCGCCGGCCGCTGCGTCTCAGGACTCGAAAACCACCTGAGCCCGAGACGCAGCCTGGCGGACGGCTCCTGAGTCGACCTCCGCCCGGGTCAGCGGGATGCCCATCGAGGGCCACTCGCAGACGAAGGCGAGCGGACCGTCGGGAGGAAGCGGCCAGACCCACTGGGTCTGCCTCCAGCTGCTGCCGTCGCCGCCACCGCCCCGCTGATTCATGACCGGCGTCCCAGGTCGACCCGCCCCGGCGTGGCGTCCCTCGGTGTTCGTCGCCTTCGAGCCGTCGCCGAACTCGACCCCGAGCCGCAGCATCTCCGCGGGGATCTCGGGCGCCGTCCCTTTCCAGTGCATGGGGTGACGGTGGACGAACGGATCGAGTTCGTCTTCCTGATCTGCGGCGAGGACGAGGACGTCGAACTCGAAGCCGGTCGGGTAGACCGAGATTCGCACCAGGCAGACCGCGACCCGATCGTTTCGGGCGAGGATCCGCTCGGTCGCCAGCACGCCCGGGACGACACCGCGCGGCGGCGCTGCCCAGGGAGGCGGTGCCGGTTGCGGGTCGGGCGGGCGCGGAGGTGGTGGCTCGAAGAAGTCGCTCATCTCGCGGCGACGTCAGGCCGACGCTCGCCCGCCCCTTTCGCGCCGGGCCTTCATCTTCTTCGGCAGCAGCGGCAGCCCGCGATTGGCGCAGCCGAGGCCTTCGGCCTGGGCCAGAAGACTCCTCTTGTGCCCGTCCCATTCGAAGTAGCCCTTCGGCATCCATTCGGCGATTTCCCAGACCACTTCGGAGTAGGCGCCTTCCTTGGTCATCTCGCGCAGGATCGGCCAGTGCCTCGAGGTCGCCATTGACTTGTCGGCTTCCTGTTCGGCCGCGGCCTCGCCGCTGCGTCGGGCGGCACCCCACTGGCGCAACCAGAGGCAGGCGACGGTGCCGGTGGTCTGCGCCCCCACCTGGTAGCGGTCGGTGACGAGTTCTTCGTCGGGGACCCGCGAGGGCGAGAAGCTCTTCGGCGTCGGGATGCCCTTGAGGACTTCGCGGACCGTGGCGTCGTATTCGGCCGGTGCGACCACCTTGGCCGGCATCGCATCGAGCCAGGTCTGCGGGTCCACCCTGGTCAGCCAGCCGAGCCTTTCTTCGAAGGCCTTCAGGTCGGGGACCGCGGCGCGCAGTTCGTAGACGTCGCCGCCTTCCGACCACAGCGCGATCATCTGGCGATTGCCGGGGCCGCCCTGGTTGGAATAGAACTCGTCGTGGGTGTCGACGTAGGCGGTCGTGTCCAGGACCGGCAGACGCACCACCCTGCGGCCGTGCGGGTGCGGCAGCCCCTCGATCCAGGCGATCGTCTGCTTCAGGCTCGCCCGGCGCCAGGCGAGATCGACCCGGCGCTGACGCACCGCCGGCGGGAACATCCCCGACTCGCGCGGATGCTTGTTGGGCCCACTCACCTTGATCGTTTCGTAGGGGATCGGCTTGCCGGTGACGAATTCGATCGACCCGTAGATGCCTTCCTTTCCGCGACCACGATTTTCCTCGGTGTTCTGGACCCGCCAGCCCGGCCCATTCAAGAGCAGGAGGGGGCTTGCCCCGGTGGAGGAGGTCGGGTCGGCGGCATTGGCCTCACCCGGTCCGCTGCTCGCCCCGGCGAGGACCAGGGTGACGAGCAGGGCGAGCCCGATCGAGGCGAGCAGCGCCTGCCGAAGTCGACCTGCTTCCAGATGGTGGAGCCTCATCGTCCTTCCTCCTTTGCTCGCGGTGCGGTGCGCCGATCTCTTGTCCATCACCACTACATGTCCGGTAGGCGCCGAACGTTGCGCGCGCGGAACCTTTCATTGCTCGGCTAAACCCGCCCTAAGGCCTGTGCGACATTTCGGCGGCCGCACCGCTCCCGGGAGGGCCGAGGCTGAAGACGCGGAACTTCGGGCCGCCGGCCAGGCAGAAGAGGTCTGCCTTCCCGGCGAGCGGGAACCACTTGCCGTTCCTGAACCCGGGCATCGAGCCACGCAGCTCGAAGGCGAGGCCGGTCGATCGGTGAGCACCGCTGTTGACGCGCAGCCAGTCCAGGCCCAGCCGGTACCGTCGGCGATGGAGGGCGCGGAGGTAGGGGATCAGCGTGTCCCGGCGTCTCGCCGCTCGGTCGAACCTCGGCGGCCCGGGTGCGCCCGCCGAGAACCACTTGAATGCCGGTCTCCTGGCGAACAGGGAATCGAGTCTCCGCACGTCGCCTTGGTCGAAGGCCTCGAGGAAGGCGGCGAACGCGTGCCGGGCCGCCCCGACGCCGCAGGCTCCCTTGCCGCGGGCAGTTGCGAGCAGATCGCCGATTCGTCTCACCTTGCCGACCCGGAAGCCGTGCCTCGCCCCTTTCGGCAGGCCATCTTCGAACGGGAGGCGCAGGATCCTCGGGATCCGTTTGAAGCTGGTCGGCCCGCTGATCAGGTCGAAGTGGGGGAGGTGCGCCGCGGCGGTGGATTCGGTCGTCGCGGCGAGCGACGCCGTCGCCGGCGAGGCGATCGCGACGACCGTCGCCAAGAGCGCGACCGAGGTGACGATCGGTGCAGTTCCCCTCACGAATGATCCTCCTCTGTCGATGCGTTCAGCATTGCTCACCTGGCGCCTTCGCGGCCTTCCCGCGCCGCTTCGAGTTCCTGCGGCGTCCGGTAGCAGTGGGAGACGGCCTGACCTTCGAGGCAGATCAGTTCCAGGCGGCCGACCTCGGCTTCGCTGATCTCGTGACCTTCGAAGGTGAAGCTGGAGGGAGGCGGCAGGGTGGGGGCGAAGCCCGCCGGGTCGCCCTGTTCGATCGCTTCTGCTTTCGAGTGGGGCGCGCGGGCCGGGCCGGCGAGGCTGCCGATCCGGGCCACCTGCCGGCCCTCGCCGTCGTACCCGACGACCTCGATCTGCCCGCGATGGGGGACCGCGACGGCGAAGAAGCGACCGGGCAGCCCGGACTCGTCCTCGGTCGGGGCGTCGGTGGGTTCGGCGCCCTTGCCGAGCACGGCGATCCGGATGATGTCGTCGGCGACGAGTCCGTAGACGACGCGTTCCCGCGAGCCCTCCGCGAGCGAGTCGGCGACCAGGAGCCCGAAAGGCTTCGAGCCGGTCGGCGCGTCGCCGCAGCCATAGGTGGGTCCGCGGCCGTCGTATTCGAGCTGCAGGCAGACCGTCCCGGGCGACGGTTCCCCGGGCGCGGTTGCGGGCACCGGGCGTCGCTCGACCGTGTAGGTGCCGTGCGCGGTGTGGCCCGTGGTGATCGGCAGGAGCCCGGTCGCGGCCGCGGCCCCGGCCGCGAGCACCAGTGCCGCGGCGATCGCGACGAGGAACCAGCGTCGCCGCGCACGCCTGCGTGGCTCGGCCCGGCGCCGCGCGGCGCGGACCAGGAGCTGCTCCAAGGCGGGCAGGACCGGCGGCTCGGACCGGGGTGCGATCGGCTCGGTCATGGCGAATCCTCCTCCAGGTTCCTGCGCAGGGAGCGCAGCGCTCGTGAGACCCGCTGGCGGACGACCGCCTGCGAGCAATCGAGTGCGCCGGCGATCTCCTCGTAGTCGCGCTCCTCGAGGACCCGGGCGCGGATCGCCTGGCGCTGCTCGTCCGGCAGTCGCAGGAGGAGATCCTGCAGCACCTCCGCCTGACGGTTCGCGTCGGCGAGGACCTCGACGCGCTCGATCGCCTCGTCGTCGAGGACGAGCGGTTCGGTGGCGAGGCGGCGGCGGGCTCGTTCCTCGACCCGTCCGCGGGCGAGGCTCGAGGAAAGCTTGTTGTGGGCGATGCCGTAGAGCCAGGCGACCGCCGGCGTCTTCCCCGGCCGGAAGCGTCGCGAGGAGGCGAGTGCGGCGGCGAAGACCTCGGCGGTCAGGTCGGCCGCCACCTCGGCCGAGGCGGTGCGGCGCAGGAAGTAGACGAGCATGGCGCGCTCATAGCGGCGGTAGAAGGCGGCGAAGGCCTCCGGCTCATGTCGCGTCGTCGCGAGGAGCTCCTCGTCGCTTTGCCGGTCGGGGTCCACTACCTCTATCTCTCGGCAGCCGACGGTTTGTGACGAGGCGGGATCGCCGTCGAGTCGACGACCCGCGATTCGAGGTAGGAGGCGTATCCCACCACGGTCCCCACCGGCACCTGCAGCGCCTTGTCCCAGCCGCCGACGACGACTTGGCGCTCGCCGAGCAGGGCGGAATCCGCAGGGTCGAAGATCAGCTCGTGCCGGATGCCACGGCGGTGATCCGTGAAGGCGATCCCCACTCCCCGGCGGCCCGCGGGATCCCTGACCGGTCCCAGCAGCTCGACCCCCGGCAGTTCGGCGCAGACCTCGTAGATCGCGGCCCTGAGCGCCGGTCGCAGGTCGGTTTCGCGGAGCATCTCCCCGATCAGTTCGAAGGTCTCCGCCTCGCCTCGGGGCCCGCCGAGGCCCGGGACCTTGCGCGCTTCGATCAGCCGCCGCAGCGTCTTCGGGTCGGTCGGCAGGGACGCCGAGCGGAAGTAATCCAGATGGTGGGGCGAGAATGCTTCGTCGGAGACCTGCCCGACCGACGGCAGTTGCGGGGAGCCGGCCGCGACCCAGGCGGCCCGCTGGGCCTCAGAGAGGAACCGGGGTCGTCCGCCCTCTTCGCGGATCCGACCGGAGCCGTCGGGCGCGATCCAGATCTCGCGTTCGCGGGGGACGAGGACGCTCCAGCCGGGGGCCGGTTCGCGACCGCTGGCGCCGGGCCCGTTCTTCGCCGCGGTGAGGCCGACGGTGGTCGTGATGTATCCGGTCCGCGAGCGGGTGTAGGCGTACTGGCCGGGTTCGGGCTGCGGCTCCGCCGGCTGCGATCTCGCGACCAGGGCGGTCTGCCGCAGAACCTGGGCCGCGGCGGATCCCACCTCCGCGCTGCCGCCGAGGAGAAGGATCGGCAGGCCGATCGCCATCGCCAGGCAGACGAGGGTTGCCGCGGCGAGGAGGAGCCTGCGGCGCGGCCGCCGACCCGCCGGCCGGACGGGCGCCGTGCCCTCCGACCCGAACCGCTCCACCAGGGCGGCGCGCGCAGCTTCGCGGCTCTCGGGGCGCGGTCCGGGAAGCCCGGCACGAAACTCCCGCAGCAGCTCGATCTCGTCCATCAGCGATCTCCCTCCTCTCGGATTGGCGGCGCACCAGAACTTGCCCGATCGGCCTCCAACAGTTCGCGGATCCGCCCGCGGGCGCGCCAGAGCCGCGAGCGGACCGTCCCCACCGGGATCTTGAGCGCACCGGCGATCTCCGGGTAGGAGAGGTCGGCCCAGGCGTAGAGGAGAAGGACCTCCAGCTCCTCGGCCGGTAGACCGGCCAGCGCCGCCGCCAGCTCGCGCCCGAGCCCGGCGGCGTCGAGGCGGTTCTCGACCCCCTCGAAGGCGTCGAGGATCGGGTCGACCCCCGTCTTCGCGTAGGCGCGCAGCTGACGGACCATCCGACGACGGTGATGGAGCAGGAGGTTGGTCGCGATCCCGAAGAGCCACGGCCGGACGTCAGGTCTCGAGCAGTCGTAGCTCGCCCGGCGCTCGAAGGCGACGAGGAAGGTCGCGCCGCCAGCTCGTCGGCCGCGTCGGGGCCGACCCGGCGCTGCAGATAGGCGTGGACGGCGTCGTAGTGGCGGTCGAAGACCGGCGCGAACTCGGCAGGGCTCGTGAGCGAGGCGGCGAGCGCCGCGCTGTCGGGGGTCCGGTCCTCCACACCCCGCACTTTCCCGATCAGCCGGAAACGGTTCGCGAAGCACTTCCTGGACTCGACGGAGCGTCTGCCCCGTTCAGTGTGGTCGCCGGTGCGCGACCTTGAAGCGCACCGTCGCGACCGGTCCACGCAGGCCGGTCGTGCCGATCGCGCGGACCCGCAGTGCGTGCCGGCCGACCGCGACCCAGTAGCGAAGAGGGGAGTGGCAGCGACGCCAACGTCCGCGGTCGCGTCTGCATTCGAAGCCCGTCGCCCCGTCGCGGGAGTAGAAGTGGAAGCGGGCCTTGAGGCGGCGGTGACGCGTGACGGCCGATTTCCAGAAGCCCTCCGCGAACACGAGGTGCGTCCGGGGACGCCTTCGGGTCGATTTCTTGCCTGGGGGGTCGCCGCCGGAGGAGGGGGCGCCGGCGCCGCGAAGGGATCGGTCGCGCTGAAGATCCGGCTGTTGGCGCCGACCAGGACGCAGAGCGAGGTCGAGGCGCAGGAGGCGCCCCATAGCGCGTTTTTGTCGAACTGCCCGTGTTCGGGCGATTCGGCCTCGAAGGGGACGAGGTTCTCGAAGGTCCAGCCTTTCGGGCCGCCCGCGTCGTTCGAGGTCATGATGTCGGCGTTGTTGTCGACCGCGACGCAGTCCGTCGTCGTCGGGCAGGTGACGCCGGTGATCTGCACCGACCCGCCGGGATTCGTCGTGGCGAAACCGGAGACGGCGGGGTCGGTGGTGGTGAGGATGTTGCCGCCGCCGTCCCCGGCCGCGCAGAGGAAGCTCGCCACGCAGGAGACTCCTTCGAGGTCCCGCTGCGCAGGCGAGCCGACCTCGCGCCATGAGCCGGCCCCGCCGGTCGGATCGGCTCGAAACGAATATCCGTCCGCCTTTGGCGACCGCCAGGCACTCCGCGGTCGTGGTGCAGGAAACGCCGCGAAGGTCCGGCGAGCGGGCGAGCCGGGCCGACTGCCATTGCCCCGACGTCGGCGCGGTGGTGGTGAAGACCCTGCCGGCCGCCGCGCCGTTTTCGCCCGAGACCGCGACGCACAGGGTCGCCGAAGGGCACGACACCGCGGTCAGATGCGGCGCGCCCGGGCCTTGATAGGGAGTGCCGATCGACCAGCTGCCTCCGGTCGGGTCGGTCGACACGTAGACGGAGCCTTCCTTGCCGACCGCGACGCAGAGGGCTCTCGGTGGCGCACGAGACGGCGTCGAGCGAGCCGCGCGGGAACGAGCACGAGCCGGCAGGCACCCCTTCTTCTTCGAGGCAGCTCTGCTTCGGTTCGGGGTAGGTCGGATAGCCGACGTGCCAGCCTTCCCTGCCGCCGGTCGGCGACTGCGAGACCGCGACGGTGTCGAGCGCGCCGACCGCGACGCAGAGCCTTTTGCCCGGGCAGGAGACGCTGTAGAGCGGCACCTGGTCGGCGTAGCCGCCTTCGACCTGTTTCGCCGGAAGCTGGCTCACGCTCCACTTCGAGGCGGCGATCGACCCGGCGGGCAGCGCGAGGGCGGTGACCACCAGGACGATCGCGACGAGGATCAGGCGGCGGGCACCACCCGGCCGTCGTCGGCGAGGTCCTCGTCGCGTCGCGTGACGCACTCAGCTCCGCAGGGCCTGCGCCCGCACCGCGTCCATCGTCTTCATGATCGAGATCGACTCGTCCAGGCCGCATCAGCGGACTCTCGAGATCTCCCGCGGCCAGGCGGCGGGCGACCTCGTCGGCCTGGTGGCGGAGGCCGCGGCCCTGGTGGGTCGATTCGATCCGGGTCGGCTCGCCGTCTCGGGGCAGGAGGGTCACCGTCGCCGGGGCATAGAAGTCGCCGTCGATCTCGATCCTCGCGTCGGTGCCGACGATCGAGGCGCGGGTCGGGCTCTTGGCGCGGAGCGTGCAGGTGAGCACCGCCTGGGCTCCGCTCTCGTAACCGAAGATCATCGACGTCTGGGCGTCGACTCCGGTGAACGCCGGGTCGATGACCGCGGCGATCCGATTCGGGGCGCCGAGGATCATCGATGCGAACGAGACGGGGTAGATCCCGAGGTCCAGCAAGGCTCCTCCGCCGAGCTCCGGGGCGAAGAGGCGAAAGCCGGGGTCCTCGGCGAACCACTGGCCGTGGTCGGCGGTGACGGTCACCAGCTCGCCGAGCTCCCCGGCCGCCAGCCACTCACGAACTTGGGCGATGTGGGGCAGGAATCGCGTCCACATCGCCTCCATCGCGAACAGCTTCTCCTCCCGCGCCACCGCGACGATCTCGGCCGCCTCGGCCGCGTTCATCGCGAACGGCTTCTCGACCAGGACAGGCTTGCCGGCGCGCAGCGCGAGGATCGCGTTGTCGCGATGCAACGGATGCGGGGTCGCGACATAGACGACATCCACGTCGGGGTCGGCGACCAGCGACTCGTAGCCGGCATGCCGGACCTCGATGCCGAACTCGTCGGCGAACCGGTCCGCGGCGCCCTGGCTGCGCGAGCCGACCGCCCCGACGACCCCGGAGTCGGTCAATCGCAGATCGGTCCGCGAACGTGTGCGCGATCCCACCGGTTCCGAGGATGCCCCACCGCAACGGACCGTCAGTCATGGGTGCCTGAGCCAGGTCGGAGTTCGCTGTGCATCGCCGTCGAGACTAACGACGTCCCTGCATCGCACCGAGGTGCTATGACGGAGATGCAGATGAGCCACGGATCCGTTCCCCCCGACCCGATCCCAGACGATCACCCGCCGATCCGGTTCCTCGCCTTCGAGGAGGTCGAGGAGGTGGTCGGCGAACCACCGGGTTTCGACGGGGTCCAGCTCAATCGCCGCCTCTTCGATCGGGCGGCCAGTGGGACGCCACAGCTGGTCGCCGACGTGATCACCTTCCAGCCCGACTTCGTCCACCACATGCACCGGCATTTCGGCGCCGACCAGGTGATGGTCCCGTCGCGAGGCTCGGTGGTGATGCTGGACGAGACCGGGGCATCGCGCGAGCTGCGCGTCGGCGAAGCGATGGTCGTCCCGCGCTACCGATGGCATGAGGTTCGGAACCAGAGCGGCGAGGACTGCGTCGTCTTCAACCTCTTCTCCGGCGTCGGCGACATGTCGGAAGTCGGCTTCGAGGCCTTCTCCGAGGATTAGGCTCGTTCGGCTTGCCCGTCTTCGCGGGTCGAGGAATTGCTCGCAGGGGACCCCGGCCGGCCGGTGGCGGGCAGCTGCACCGTGACGCGGAGGCCGCCCGCCGCCCGGGGGGCGAGGGTGAGGGTTCCGTCGTGGGCCCCGACGATGCTCTTGACGATCGCCAGGCCGAGGCCGACGCCGGCGTGGTCGGTGCGGATTCGTCCGGTGCCGCGCAGAAACGGCTCGTCGAGGGTGGAGACCGTCTCCGGGGTGAGCTCCTCGCCGGTGTTCTCGACGGTCAGCGCCACGCCCTCGGAGTGGACGGCGGTCGTGACCCACACCGCGCCCCCTGTGGGCAGGTTGTGGACGATCGCGTTGTCGATCAGGTTGGTGGCCAGCTGGAGGAGGAGCGGGCGGGAGCCGATCGCCGGGGTCACGTCGCCGGAGGTCTCGATGGTGAGGCCGCGCTCCGCGGCGAGGGGGAGGAGCGTTTCGGCGGCTTCTTCCGCCATCAGGGAGAGGTCGACTCGCTCTCGGCTGAAGGAGCGCTGGTCGGTGCGGCCGAGCAGGAGCAGTGCTTCGGTGAGGTCGATCGCCCTGGTGTTGACGGCGGCGAGGCGGTCGACGAGCTCGCCGGTGTCGCGGTGCGGATCGTGGCGGGCGACGTCGAGGAGGGTCTGGGTGAGCGCCAGCGGGGTGCGCAGCTCGTGGGAGGCGTTGGCGGCGAATCGCTGCTGTTCGGCGACATGCGCCTCGAGCCGCGCGAGCAGGCCGTCGATCGTGTCGGCGAGATCCTTCAGCTCGTCGCGGGGCCCGGCGAGGGCGAGGCGCTCGTGCAGGTTGCGCTCGGAGATCTGCTGCGTGGCGGTCGTCATCGCGCGCAGGGGGCGGAGGACCCGGCCCGCGACGAGCCAGCCGACCGCGATCGATGCCACGGTCATGACCGCAAGCACGACCACGGACCGGAAGAGCCCCTGGTGGAGCGCGTCGGTCGAGCGGCGGACGACTTCGTCGTAGCGCAGTTCGGTTTCCGAGATCTGGCGGGCCGTCGCATGGGAGGAGCCGTTCGGGACGATCAGGTTGACCCCGGAGGCGTCGCGGAAGATCAGGTAGGTGATCGCGAGCAGGACCACCCCCGAGATGAGAAAGAGGCCGCCGTAGAGCAGGGTGAGGCGCAGGCGGATGGTCGGCGAGGGGAGGCGGGGCATCGTCACTCCGGTCGAGCTTCGATCCGGTAGCCGACCCCGGCCACGGTGGCGATGATCCCGGGGTCGCCGAGGCGTTTGCGCAGTCCCGAGACGGTGATCCGCACGGCGTTGGTGAAGGGGTCGGCGTTCTCGTCCCAGGCCCGCTCGAGCAGCTCCTCGGCGCTGACGACGCCGCCTTCGGCGGCGACGAGCACCTCGAGCACGGCGAACTGCTTGCGGGTCAGCGCGACGTAGTGGCCGTCGCGGTAGACCTCGCGGCGGAACGGATCGAGACGCAGGCCCGCGATCTCCCGCACCGGCGGTCGGTTGTGGGCGCGCCGGCGGTCGAGCGCCCTGAGCCGGAGGACGAGCTCCTGCAGCTCGAAGGGCTTGGTGAGGTAGTCGTCGGCGCCGAGCTCGAACCCGGAGGCCTTGTCGTCGAGGCGGTCGGCGGCGGTCAGCATGAGGATCGGCATGGCGCTGCCGGAGGCGACGATGCGTCTGGCGATCTCGTCGCCGGATGGGCCGGGGATGTCGCGGTCGAGGACGGCGATGTCGTAGGCGTTGATGCCGAGCAGTCCCAGGGCGGCGTCGCCGTCGGCGGCGATGTCGGCGGCGATCGCCTCCAGGCGGAGGCCGTCGCGGATGGCTTCCGCCAGGTAGGGCTCGTCCTCGACGATCAGCACGCGCATGCTCTCGATGTTCCTCGCCCGAGCATATTGTCGGCGTATCGGAAAGCACTTACGCGCCGGCAACACCGCGCCGCCCAGATTGGGGGCGTGGCCTACAGCGGACCAGCACGGAGAGGAGCCCGGCGGAGCCGATCGACCCCGCTCGGCGCGCTCCTCGCCCTGATCCTCGTCGCCGCGCCGTTCGCGGCCGCCCACCTGCTGGACCAGAAAGACCGGCGGCCCGGCGACCGGCAGCGCCTCCACCTGGCACCGCGGGAGTGGCCGCCGCAGGGACAGGCGGCGATCGCGCTCGGCGGCGGCGCGGCGGCGGTGAGCCCGGACCAGCAGCCGGCCGCGATCGCCAGCCTCGCCAAGGTGATGACCGCCTACCTGACCCTCGAGCGCTACCCGCTGAGCGGCGCGCAGGATGGCTTCACGATCACCGTCACCGCCGCCCAGGCGCAGGCGGTGGCCGCGGAAGCCGCCCAGGGCGAGTCGGTCGTCGCGGTCGAGGCGGGCGAGGAGCTGACCGAGCGCCGGCTGCTCGAGGCGCTGCTGATCCCCTCCGGCAACAACATCGCGCGGATCCTCGCCGCCCGGGTGGCCGGCAGCGAGGCGGACTTCGTCGCCGACATGAACGCCGAGGCCGGCGCGCTCGGGATGGGCCACACGACCTACACCGATCCCAGCGGGTTCGATCCGGGCACGGCCTCGACCGCCGCCGACCAGCTGCGTGTCTTCCGGCGGGCGATGGGCCTCCCGGCGTTCCGCCAGATCGTCTCGATCGGCAGCGTCACCCTGCCGGTCGCCGGCACGGTCGCCAACTTCAACCCCCTGCTCGCCGCCGGCTACGTCGGCAAGACCGGCTCGGACTCGGCGGCGGGCGGGTGCCTCGCCTTCTCCACCCAGGTGACCGAGGGCGGGCGGCGGCGCACCGCGGTCGGCGTGGTGATGGGGCAGGGGGAAGGGAGCGACACCGCGGCGCTCCTCGCCGCCGCGGCGGAAGCCGCCGAGCGGCTGGTCGACGGGGCGTTTCGTCCGCATATCGAAAACCGCATACGCGCCGGCAACGCCCCGCCGCCCAGGCTGGAGGCCATGACCTACAGCGAACCAGCAAAGGAGCGGCAATGAAGAGGAGCGACTGGGCGATCGCGCTCGCGGTGGCGGTCTGCGTCGTCGGGCTGGTGGCCTGCGGCGGAGGGGGCTCGAGTTCCGGCGGTGGCAAGAGCGCCTCGGGCGAAGGAGCGCGGCTCGCGTTCGCCGAATGCATGCGCGCCCACGGGGTCGAAATGGAAGACCCGAAGCCGGGGCAGGGCATCGACGTCGGCGGCGCCAACGATCCGACGACCAAGAAGGCGCTTGCCGCCTGCAACGGCAAGCTAGGCGACAGCGGCCAGGAACTCTCCTCCGAAGAAGACGAAGAACTGAAAGAAGGCGCGCTGGCCTTCGCGCAATGCATGCGCGAAGAAGGCATCGAAATGGGAGATCCGAAGTTCCCCGGCCCAGGCAAATTCCTGCTCGACATCGCCGGGCTCGACACGAACTCGCCGGCCTTCAAGGCGGCGGAGGAAGCCTGCCAGGGCAAGATGCCCGAACTGAACGTCACCGGCGTCGGTGGTTGAGGTGACACGGCGGAGCCTGGCGGTGGCCGCCGCGGTGATCGCAGTCGTCGCGGTCGCCGCCGCCGCCGCGGGCGCCCTCGCCGGCGGCTCGGGCGGAGCATCGGGACCCGAGCCGCCGGCCAAGGCGACCGGGACCGGCACGGTCGAGCGCCGCACCCTGGCCGAACACCTCACCGCCACCGGGACGATCGGCTACGCGGCCGAAAGCACGGTGCTCGCCCGGCTCTCCGGGACGGTGACCGCGCTGCCGGCGCTCGGCGCCGTGGTCCGCCGCGGCGAGCCCATCTACGCGCTGGCCGGCGAACCGGTGCTGCTGATGTACGGGGCGGTGCCGGCCTACCGTGACCTGGCCGAAGGGGTCACGGAAGGCAAGGACGTCGAACAGCTGGAGCGCAATCTGGCGGCGCTCGGCTACGAACCGGGCACCGTCGACGAGGACTACACGTCGGCCACGGCCGCCGCCGTCCGCGCCTGGCAGGAAGACCACGGGCTCGAAGCGACCGGTGAAGTCGAGCTCGGCCGGGTCGCGTACCTGCGCGGTCCCCAGCGGGTGACCGGGCTGGAAGCGACGCTGGGCCAGTCGCTCGGCGGCGGTGCTGACAGTGGCGGCGGCGAAGAAGGCGAATCCGCATCCGAACCTTCATCGGTCCCGGTCCTCCGCACCAGCTCGACGCGGCGGATCGTCAGCGTCGACCTCGAAGCCGACCGGCAGTCGATCGCCCACCGCGGCCAGAAGGTCGAGGTGATCCTTCCCGGCGGCGCCGAAGTGCCCGGCGAGGTGCGCCGGCTGGCCGCGATCGAATCGGGCGGCGAAGCCGAAGGGGGCGAAGAAGTCGAACCGGAGGTCGAAGCCACCGTCGCGGTGACCGGCAAGCACCGCATCCCGGCGCTCGACGGGGCGGCGGTCAACGTCCTCTTCACCCAGCGGGTCCGCAAGCACGTCCTCAGCGTGCCGCTGACCGCGCTGATCGGGATCGGCGGCGAACGCTTCGCCGTCTTCGCCGGCGACCCCGGTTCCGCCCGGCGGCCGATCGTCGTCACCCCGGGCCTCGCCGCCGACGGCTACGTCGAGGTCGCGGGGAACGGCCTGCGGGCGAGGATGACCGTGGAGACGGGGAGGTGAGCGAGGCGCCGGTCCTCGAGCTGCGCGACGTCCGCAAGTCCTACCCGGGCGGGGTCGAGGCGCTGCGCGGCGTCTCGCTCAGCGTCGATCGCGGCGAGATGGCGGCGATCGTCGGCCCCTCCGGCTCGGGCAAGTCGACCCTGCTCCACCTGATGGGGACGCTCGACCGCCCGAGCGGCGGCAGCATCGCGATCGAGGGCCGCGACCTCTCCCGGGCCGGCGACGACGAGCTCGCCGGGCTCCGCGCGACGCGGATCGGCTTCGTCTTCCAGAGCTTCTTCCTGCTCGAGGCGGCGCCGGTGATCGACAACGTCGCCGACGGCCTGCTCTACGCCGGCGTGCCGGCCCGCGAGCGGCGCGAGCGCGCCGCGGCGGCGCTGGCCCGGGTCGGCCTCTCCCACCGCGAGCGCCACAGCGCCGCCAAGCTCTCCGGCGGCGAGCGCCAGCGGGTGGCGGTGGCGCGGGCGCTGGTCGGGGAGCCGGCGATCGTCCTCGCCGACGAGCCGACCGGCAACCTCGACAGCCGCACCGGCGGCGAGCTGATGGAGCTGCTGCGGGCGCTCAACGATGGCGGCGCGACCCTGGTGATCATCACCCACGACGAGGAGATCGCCGCCTCGGTGCCGCGCCGGATCGCCGTCCGCGACGGGCTGATCGAGGGGGACGACGGGTGAGCAGCCGCCTGCGCCCCCTCGACCTGCTGCGGCTGGCGACGGTCGGCCTGCGCACCCGCAAGCTGCGGGCCGCCCTCTCGGTGCTCGGGATCGCGATCGGGATCGCCTCGCTGGTCGCGGTGCTGGCGATCTCCGAAACGAGCAAGTCCGATCTGCTGGCGAAGATCGAAGGGCTGGGGACGAACCTGCTGACGGTCGGCCCGGGCGAATCTCTCTTCGGCGAAGCAACGAAGCTTCCGGCCGCCGCCGGCGGCCGCATCCGGCTGCTCGGCGACGTCGAGTCGACCGCCGCGATCACCCAGGTCGACGGCGCGACGGTGCGCCGCAGCTCCTTCGTCCCGCCCGCGGTGACCGACGGCATCGTCGTCGACGCCGCCGACCCGGAGCTGCTCGCGACGCTCGAAGGGACGACCGCCTCGGGGCGCTTCGTCGACCGGGCGAGCGAGCGCTACCCGGCGATCGTGCTGGGGTCCAAAGCCGCCCAGCGGCTCGGCATCCACGGCTCGGGCGGCCTCCTCCAGGTCTTCGTGTCGGGTCGCCTCTTCACCGTGGTCGGCATCCTCGAACCGCTGCCGCTCGTCCCCGAACTCGACAGCGCCGCGCTGATCGGCTATCCGGCCGCGGCGCGCTTCTTCGGCACGGAACGCAGCGCGTCCAAGATCTACGTCCGCGCCGGCCAGGGCGAAGCGCAGGTCCGGGCCGCGGCGGCGCTGCTGCCGAGCGCCGCCGATCCCTGGGGCCCCGAAGAAGTCGCGGTCAGCCGTCCCTCCGACGCGCTGCAGGCGCAGGCCGACGCCGAAGGCGCCTTCACCTCGCTCTTCCTCGGGCTCGGCCTGGTCGCCCTCCTGGTCGGCGGCATCGGGATCGCCAACGTGATGATCATCTCGGTGCTCGAGCGGCGCTCGGAGGTCGGGCTGCGGCGCGCGCTCGGCGCCCGCCGGCGCCACATCGCCGTCCAGTTCCTCGGCGAGTCGTTCGTGCTCGGCATCGCCGGCGGCGTCGTCGGGGTCCTGCTCGGCGTCGGCGCGACCGGCGCCTACGCGGCCGCCGAAGGATTGACCCTGCTGGTGCCGCCGGCCGCGGTCGCCGGCGGCCTGCTCGCGGCCTGCCTGCTGGGCGCCGTCGCCGGGCTCTACCCGGCGATGCGCGCCGCCCGCCTCACCCCGACCGAGGCGCTGCGGACGACGTGAGCGCGCATGTTCACATCGGATACACCCGAGGCGATCAGGCCCCAAATACCTTCATGCGATGGACGCGACCGCGCCCGCCCTGCCCCTTGGCGAGTCGCTCGACGAGTCGCGCTTCACCGAGCTGCACTTCCGCTTCTGGCTGCTGGCGGCGCTCGGCATCATGCTCGACGGCTTCGACTTCTTCATCATCGGCGTCGCCAGCCCCCTCCTGGTCCAGGAATTCGGCCTCTCCAGCGCCGAACAAGGGCTGGTCACGGCGGCGGCGATCATCGGCGCGATCTTCGGGGCCGGGCTGCTCGGGCCGATCGCCGACAAGGTCGGCCGACGGCGGATCTTCCGCCTCGACCTTGTCCTCTTCATCGTCTTCTCGGTCTTCTGCGTCTTCGCCTGGAGCATCTGGTCGCTGATCGCCTTCCGTTTCGTGCTGGGGATCGCGATCGGCCTCGACTACCCGATCGCCGCCAGCTACCTGGCCGAGGTCCTGCCCGCCAAAGCGCGCGGGCGCTGGCTGGTCAGCGCCTTCAGCCTGCAGGCGGTGGGCATCCTGCTCGGCGCGATCGTCGGCGTGATCGTCCTCCAGGTGGCTCCCCACATCGACAGCTGGCGCTGGATGCTCGGCTTCGGCGCGATCCCGGCGATCGTCATCGTCTTCCTCCGTCGCGGCGTCCCCGAGAGCCCGCGCTGGCTGGCGCAGAATGGGCGCGAGGCGGAAGCCGTGGAGGTGACCGAAGCGCTGGTCGGCCACCCGGTGATCGTCACCGAGGCCGACCGGGCCCGCGGCGAGGAGCCACCGGAGGGGCTCCGGGCGCTGATCCAGCCGCGCCTGTTCAAGCGGGCGATGCTGCGGCGGACCGTCTTCACCTCGGTGCCGTGGTTCCTGATGGACATCGCGACGTACGGGGTCGGGGTCTTCACGCCGACCCTGATCGCGGCGCTCGTGGTGCACGGCGCCAACACGAGCTTCCTGATCGACGACATCACCTCGACCAAGGCGACGGCGGTCCTCGATGTCTTCCTGCCGATCGGCTTCGCGATCGCGATCGTCCTCGTCGATCGCGTCGGCCGGATCCCGCTCCAGATCACCGGCTTTGCCGGGATGACGATCGCGCTCTGCATACTCGCCGGCTCCGAGCTGCTGACCGGCGGCGGCGAAGCCCACCTGCCGATGGTCGTGGTCGGGTTCGCGATGTTCAACACGCTGATGAACGCCGGCCCCAACGCGACCACCTATGCCCTCCCGGCCGAGGTCTTCCCCTCCGACATGCGCGCCGCCGGCCACGGTTTCGCCGCCGCCGGCGCCAAGTCCGGCGCCGCGCTCGGCGTCTTCCTCGTGCCGGTCCTGCTGGACGATGTCGGCCTCTCGGCCCTGCTCTTCGGCATGGCGGGCTGCACCCTGCTCGCGCTGACGATCACCGCGCTGTTGCGGATCGAGCCGAAGGGACGAACCCTCGAAGAGCTCTCGGGGCGCGAACTGGCGGAAGTGGCGCCACACCCGGCGCCCCCGTGAGCCGACTCTTCCGCCCTCAGGCAACCTCGATCGTGCCCAAGAGGTCCTGCGATGCCCGTGGGCGCGAGCCAGTCGCTGGCCGCGGCGCGGCGGAATCCCGGCCACAGTGGCTCGCCCGCGGTGTGGTGGAGCCTGCCGAACATGCGGAGGCAGGGCAGGCCGGGGGGCCCGGTCATCGCCGACCATGTGTGGACCGCGGCCCGCCTGCCGCCCTGAAGCGCGAGCAGTCCGGCCTCACCTACCAGCGCGTCCCGCCCGGCTATCGCTTCCCGTACGGGCACACGCACAAGACGCAGGAGGAGGTCTACGTGGTCGTGCGCGGCGGCGGGCGGATGAAGGTCGACGAGGAGATCGTCGAGCTGACGGAATGGGACGCGGTGCGCGTCCCGGCGGGTTCGTGGCGAGTCTACGAGGCCGGGGCGGAGGGCCTCGAGATCCTCGTCATCGGCGCGCCCGATCTCGGCGAGGATCCGCGCGGCGACGTCGAGGGCCGGCGCGACTGGTGGCGTGACTGACGGGCCGTTGCGAGATCCTCGATCTCGGCCGAATGCGGCGACCGGAATCGGGCGGCGACCCCCCCCAGATGGAGGCGAATGGAGGATCTGCGTGCCTACGGTGTCAGGAATCTGACAGTCGGGGGACCCCGCGCGCGAAGGGATCCTTGACTGCCGACACCTCGTGGGGTTAGGTTCGCGAGCGGTTTTCATACATTTCCCCGGGCACTCCGCCACACGATCGGCAGAGAGGGGACGCCCGGAGCCGGACTGCAGTGCATGGAGAGGTCTAGATGGGTCCACTTTGGGCGAGGGTTTCCGCTGTCGCTGTCGCGGTCTTGGTGATCGCAGGGCTGATCACGCTCTACATCGCGAATCTCCTCACCGAGCCGCCCACGGTCGAAGCGGCTCGCGGCACGGCTCCGCACACCGCGCAGCTGACCTTGAAAACCGAGGCTGCGGTCGGCCCTCAGGGGGCGAACAAGTCCTGGGTGTCGTATCTGATCCGCAATCCCCAGGGTGAATGGGTCCACAGCACGATCTACAAGGTGCCGGCCGACAGCCTGGTCCACGTCACCGTCTACCAGTTCGACGGTGAAAGCGGGCTGCGCAACCCCTTCCTCTCGCAGGTCCAGGGGACCGTCGGCCAGACCATGTCGGTCGACGGCAAGCTGATGAACTCGATCGCGCCGGAAGAAGCCTCACACACGTTCGCCGTCCCCCAGATCGGCCTGATCGTTCCCCTTCGAGGCGTCCCAGAAGAAGCAGAAAATCAGTGCGAAGAAGGGCCCTGCTCGCTCAACCAGGCCCACGAAACGATCACCTTCACCATCCGCACCGGCAAGCCGGGCCGCTACCGGTGGCAGTGCTTCGTCCCCTGCGCCGCGGGTTTCCTCGCCGGCTTCGGCGGCCCGATGCAGACGATCGGCTACATGGACGGCTTCCTCGAAGTGGTGTGATGTGAAAGAACCTAACCACCTGCGCAGGATCGCGATCGCCTCACTCGTGCTGAGCGCGATCGCCACGCCGATCGTGGTCGCGGTGATCGCCCCGACCCTGCCGCCCGGCGACGCCAGCTCCGCCAGCTCCGGGCAGCTCTACGACAACACCGTCCTCTTCGGGATCGTCACCCCGATCGCGGTCACCCTGATCGTCTACTTCGCCTACAGCCTGGCCGTCTTCCGCCGTCGCGAGGAGGGCCCCCAGGAAGGGCTCGCGGTCGGCGGCGACGAGCGCGTCAACACGGTCTGGCTGATCGTCACGACGGTCATCGTCCTCTTTCTCGCGATCTTCGGCACGGTCGAGCTCGCCGACGCCGGCTCCGGGGGCGGCGAGGGCCCCGAACCGGCCTTCAAGCCCTCGGGCGATGCACTGCCCGTGCAGGTGATCGCGCAGCAGTGGGAGTTCACCTACCGCTTCCCGACCTACGGTGGGATCGAGACCGCCCACCTCGAGCTTCCGGTCGGCCAGCAGATCGAATTCCACGTCACCTCGCTCGACGTCATCCACTCCTTCTGGGCGCCCCGCCTCGGGATCAAGGCCGACGCCAACCCGGGCGTCGACAACATCGCCTTCACCGAACCGACCAAGGAACAGGCCTTCGAAATCCACTGCAGCGAGCTCTGCGGCCTCTGGCACGGCTACATGTTCGACACCGGCCAGGTGGTCAGCGACGCCAAGTTCAAGACGTGGATCCACAACCAGGCGAAGGTCTTCGCGGCGGCCGACAAGGTTCTGCCGAAGTACTCGACCCATTACTTCCCCGAACCTGAGAGGAGGGGAGGATGAGCGACGCGGTCGCGAAACCCCTTTGGCGGCGTCTGATCGGCTTCAACCTCCTGGGCGGGATCGTCCTCGGCTTGGTCGGCTTCTACTTCGGCTGGTGGCTGGGCCACCAGATCCATGCCGAGAGCCTCGACTACTTCGACGACACCAACCAGAACGACGTCGCGCTGATGCTCGGCTATCTGTTCGCCGTGGTCGGCTTCCTCGGCGGTCTCGGCTTCCTCAACTATCCGATCTCGCGGATGTTCGGCGCCCCGGTCAGCATGGCCGAAAAAGAGGAGGGCGGGGTCGGCCGCTACTTCACCAGCTGCACCGACCACAAGGTCGTCGGGATCCAATATCTGATCGGGATCGGCTTCTTCTTCTTCATCGCCGGGATGAACGCGATGCTGATCCGGGCCGAGCTGCTGCGGCCCTCCCCGCAGCTTTTCGGGGCAGGCAACTACCTGACCCTGGTCGGCCTCCACGGCACGATGATGATGGGGATCATGACCTCCGGGGTGCTGGGGCCGTTCGCCAACTACTTCATCCCGCTGATGATCGGCGCCCGGCGGATGGCCTACCCGCGGATCGAGTCGCTCACCTTCTGGCTGCTGATGGCGGCCGGGACGATCTTGATGACCACCCTCCTCTTCGGCGGCTTCCCGACCGGCTGGACGGGATACGCGCCGCTCAACGACCAGGCGAACTACGGCTTCGACTCCTACATCTTCTTCTTCGCCCTGGTCGGGATCTCGATGACCCTGTTCGGCCTCAACATGATCACCACGATCATCACGATGCGGGCGCCGGGGCTGACCTGGTCGCGCCTGCCGATGCTCTGCTGGGGAGCGCTCAGCACCGGGGTGCTGATGGTGCTGGCGGCGCCGGTCCTGATCGCCTGCCTGCTGATGGTCGCCTTCGACCGCGGGGTCCAGACGTCGTTCTTCCTCTCCAGCGCCGGCGGCAGCCCCTACTTATTCCAGAACCTGTTCTGGTTCTTCGGCCACCCGGAGGTGTACGTGCTCGCCCTGCCGGGGATGGGCATCCTGCTGGAGATCATCCCGGTCTTCGCCCGCAAACGGCTCTGGGGCTACCGGATCGCCGTTTCCGGCCTGCTCGGGATCGCGCTGCTGAGCTTCTTCGTCTGGCAGCATCACCTCTTCGTCAGCGGTCTCAACTCGTCGCTGCGACCCTTCTACATGTTCTCCACCGAGGCGATCTCGGTCCCCACCGGGCTGGTGTTCCTGGCCGGGATGGGGACGCTCTGGAGGGCAAAGATCCGCTACACGGTGCCGATGCTGTTCTGCCTGGCCTGGTTCTTCAACTTCTTCGTCGGCGGCGCCTCCGGGGTGTTCCTCTCCGACGTGCCCAGCGACGTCGCCACCCACGGCAGCTTCTTCGTCATGGCCCATTTCCACTACACGATCATGGGCGGCCTCGTGTTCGTCTTCTTCGGCGCGATCTATTACTGGGTGCCGAAGATGTTCGGTATCGCGCTGAACGAAAAGCTGGGCAAGATCCACTTCTGGACGATGTTCATCGCCTTCAACTCCACCTTCTTCCCGCTCTTCGCGCTGGGGCTGATGGGGATGCCGCGGCGGGTGGTCACCTACCCGAGCCACCTGCAGACGCTCAACGACTGGGTCTCGATCTCCGCCTTCGTGCTCGGCGCCTCGATGCTGCTGTTCCTCTACAACGTCGTCTACTCGCTGGTGATCGTCCGCAAGCCGGCCCCGGACAACCCCTGGGAATCGAAATCGCTGGAGTGGCAGACGCCGACCCCGGTCCCGGTCGGGGATTACCCACGCCCGCCGGTGATCGATTCGGATCCCTACGACTACGGGGTGCCCCCGGTCGGCCAACCGGCCGAGGCCCCCGCCCCGGGATAGGAGAGAGATGTCAGACGTGACGATGCAGGAAGAGGACGCCTTCGCCGAGACCCCGGAGATGCACGAGCGGATCGACCGCGTCGGCTACGCGCTGCTCGGCGGTGCGACGGTGATGTTCTTCCTCGGCTTCGTCTTCGCCTACTTCTACCTGCGTTCGCTCGACAGCAACGAACTCTGGCGGCCCGCCGGGGTCTCGCCGCCGGCCGGCTACGGGATCGCGATCGCCGCCGCGCTCGCCCTCAGCGCCCTCTCCTTCGGCTACGCCGCGCGGGTGGCGAGGCGGGGCGGGACCGGCTGGGTCGCGCCTTCCGGGCTCGCCCTGCTGCTCGGCCTCTTCGCCTGCGTCGCCCAGATGGTCGAGTACGCGCATATCCCCTTCGGGCCCCAGAGCGGTGGCTACGCCAGCGTCTTCTTCGGCTGGACCGCCCTGTATGTCGTCGCCACGCTGCTCGCCCTCTATCGACTCGAGACCGCCTTCGCCCTCGGCGTCCGCCACCGTGACCACCCCGACAAGGTGCCGGAGGGCTTCACGCCGTCGGCCAACTATTGGGCCCTGCTGGCGGGGATCGGGATCCTCGCCTGGGTCGTCCTCTACCTGGTCTGAGCCATGCAACTGTTGCCTCAGCTGGTGGCGAATGTCGGCTGGACGAGCTTCTCCGGAGTCTGGTCCACCGTCTTTCCGCTGGTGGTCCTGCTCATCGTCCTCAGCGTCTACACCGTCGCGTTGCTGCTGCGAGGGCGAGGGTGAGGAGGACCACCCGGCGCACCGCCGCGCTGATGGTCGTGCTCGCCGTGCTGGTCGGCGCCTTGGTCGGCGATGCCCTGCATCTGCTCTCCGGCGGCGGCTCGAGCGCGAGCCAGGCGAAGGCCGAGGTCCAGGGCCAGGCCGTCTGGCCGCCGGGGCTTCGGCGCGCTCCGAACTTCACCCTGCGCAATTCGCAGGGCGGCCGGCTGCAATTTGCATCGCTGCGGGGCCGGCCGGTGATCCTGACCTTCATGGACTCGCAATGCCATCAGGAGTGCCCGCTCGAGGGCCGGGCCCTGGCGGCCGCGTTTCGCATGACGCCTCCCGCCGACCGGCCGCTGGTCGTGGCGGTCAGCGTCAACCCCTGGGAAGACACCCCCGGGTCGGCGCGGCGGGCGATCAAGAGGTTCGGTCTCGCCGGCTTCCAGTGGCGGTGGCTGCTCGGGACCAAGGCTCAGTTGGAACGGGTCTGGAAGAAGTATCGGATCTTCGTCCGGCGCACCACCGGCGACATCGAACACACCGATGCGCTCTACCTGGTGGACGCGAAGGGATACGAGCGAGCCGGGATGGTCTACCCGTTCCTGCCGAACTGGGTCAGCACCGACCTGAAGACGCTGGCGGGCGAATCGAGTTAGTCGACCAAGGGAGGGAAGCGGATGCCGAGATTTGCCTATGACGCAGCACAGGTGAGGATCCTCCAGCGCGAGGGGCAGGTCGTGCCGGTGGCGGAGGTCGACTGGGACGAGGCGACCGGGACCCTCGAAGAAGAACCGGTCGAGGGCTTCGCGATCGTGCCCGCCGACAAGGTCGCGATCCACGGCAACGAACCGTTCGGCACCAGGGAGGCCGCCGAGGTCGAGCTGCGCGAGATTCGCGAATGGCCCGCGCCGTCCGAGCAGGACGCCGCCGAAGCGATCCCCTGGCCTCAGGCGGCCGAGTGACCCGCTGCCTGCCTGGCTGAAAAGCGGCCTCGTCATTATCGCGGGCGCCGCCGTCGCGATCGCCCTCGCGGTGGGCGGGTCGACCGAACCGGTCGAACCGGCGGAAGCGAACCTCGCGCCGTGCGGGCCAGGGGGAGGACAGCCTGCGGGTCCCGCGGCTCGGCGGAACGCGACCGAGCAGGCGGGGCCACTGGCGATCGCGCCGCGGCCGTTGCGGAGCATGGGTCGAGGACGGGACGGCCAGTTCCGTACGCGCATGGGCATCGTGGTGCGCGGCCATCGCTTCGTCGTCCTCAGCGTCCCGCTCCCGCTGCGCAACCGGGTGTTCCTCTACTACGGGCAGGTCCTCGACAACCGCGGCCGCAGCGCGACCTCGCTGTTCCGCGCCCCGGGCTACGCCGAAACGGAGCTCCAGCCATGCCCGCACGCGTCGGCGACCGCCTGGTCGGGCGGCATCAGGGTCATCGGGTCGGGTCCGGTGAGCTTGCTGGTGACGGTCGAGGGTCGTTCGCGGTCGATTCCACTGCCGCTCGGCCGCCCCGCGACCGGCTCGCCCTCTACTTGATGATCTTCCCGGCCGGTGAGATCACGTACCAATAGCCGCCGTTGAGGTTGACGTTCTGCCCGTTGGCTTCACCCGGTTCGGTGTCCGAGACGAAGCTGTAGAGGGGCCAGCCGGCGTAGGTCACGACCGCGGTCCCCTTGGGGCCCGGGTCGGTCCCGATCAGATTCGCCCTGACCGCGCCGCTCGCGGCCGGCTTTTGCCCGGCCGCCACCGTCAGCGGCGGCCAGGCCGAGGCGCAGGCCCCTTCGCAGGTCACTTCGGTCGCGTGGTCGGGGGCGAAGACATAGAGCGTCACCCCTTCATCGACGAGCACGGTGCCCAGGTTGGGGATCTTCTCGGCCGAGAGGGTCACCTGACCGCCCCGCAGCCCGGAGCCACCGACACGCGAGATCGCGCCGGTGCTTCCGCAGCCCGCGACGATGGCGAGCAGGACGATCGGGGCGGCACGAAAGCACGTCAGCCTCCCCATCGAACCCCCTTCGCGCCGTGCGGTGGCGCCGATCGATTCCGGTCAGTGAGCGACTGTGGCCAGTCGCCCTGCGGCAATCGTATCGGCGCCCGCAGCGGTCGGGGGCGTGGGCGCGGGGGCGCCCGCAGTTCGCTCAGGCTTAGTCGCGGACCGGCCGCAGCCCACGCCGGTCGGCGCCCGGGGCATGCTGGTGGTGGGTGGCCGCTCTCCGGCCGACGGCCTTCCTCCGCGGTCCCTTTTCGCTCGCCCGGTGCTGGGCGTCGAGGCGCGCGGGAAGGAGCATGACGAGAGCGAGGATCGCCGCCAGTACAGCGGCGATTCCCACGTTCAGGAGGATGATCTCTGAGACTGGCATAGGTATCTAATACCCGTTTCTATTGAGAGAAAGCATCTAATATCAATGATCGGCGGCCAGCTCGCGGGGTCCGAAGAGCGGCGCGTGGCCGATTGCGGCCTCCGCCTCCAGGCGCGCCCGCTCGGTCGAGGCCTGGCCCGGGCGATGGGCGTGCGGGTGGGGGAGATGGTGTGGGCGCAGCCGGCTTGCGCCGGCCATGACGATCGTCAGCGTCACGGCCAGCGCCGTTGCGATGCCGATGTTGAGCGCGATGATCAGGGGAACGGACATGTTCCATTACCTCCGAGATTCGGTTGGGGAAGGGACGAGTTCTCGATACGCGCAGCAGGGGGAAGCTGCCCGTTCATGGTGGCGGCGGAAGTTGTGTCAGGCCTCAAGCGACCCTGAGAATCCGCTTAGCACCGCCCCGGCCGAAGATTTAACGCCTTCTCATCGGGCGCTCATAAGGTCCTCGCCGTGAGCGTGGATACCAGGCCCGCGGTCGGGCAGAGTGGAGTCGACTGGCGGCGCGCCGAGTTCGTCCTCACCCTGCTCGCCTTCCTCGGCTTCCTCACCCTGGGGATCCGGATCACCAACGTCTACGGCGGGCTGCCCGCGCACCCGCTCTTCGTCCACGTGCCGGTGATCCTGATCCCGACCGCGGTGATCGGCGCGCTGGTCTTCATGGCTCGGCCGGAATGGCTCGGCCGCTACGGGATCGCGCTCTGCCTCGTCTCGATCGTCGCGATGAGCTCGGCCTTCCTGACGATGCAGGCGGGCGCCGCGCTGCGCGGCGAGCTGCATCTGCACGGCGAAGCCGCCACCCTGATCTCCGAACACTCCCAGGCGGCCCACATCCTGGCGATCGTCTTCACCGCCTTCACCGCGATCCTGATCCTCACCTTCGCCGCCTACCGGATCTCCGGCGGCGCGCCGACCGGCCTCGGCATCGCCGATCGCGCGCTCGGCTCGCGGTCGATCTTCAACGCGCTGCGGGTGCTGCTCGTGGTGCTGGCGCTCGGCTCGGCGTTCATCACCTTCCGGACCGGCGATCTCGGTGCCAAGGCGGTCTGGGCCGGACGGCTGCAGGCCGCCCAGGGTGCGCCGTCAGGGGGTCCGGGAAAGGGTCTGCCGCCAGGCCCCGGTTCCCCGTAGCGACGAACGGTCCCGCTTATGCGGAGCGACCCGCCTCCGCGTACTGCTTGACAGCGTTCATCGTCCGCGCCGCGACGCCCTCTGGCGCGTGCTGATCCGAGGCCGCCTCGCGCAGGCGCGTACGTCGTGTGCCCTTACGTGTACCCTGGAGCCATGGCTGAGCGGAGCCGTCGCATCAACGTCACTCTCGAGCCGGACTATGCGCAGAAGCTCGCCAGCCTGGCGGAGCGCACGCATGTGCAGGAGGGGACCTTGGCTCGCTCGCTTCTTTCCAGCGCACTGGACGAAGCCGATCCTGATGCCTCGCGGATCACTGAGATCCTCGATGGGATTCCCGGCGCCTGGGAGCGGGCGCAGGAGTCGATCGAGCAGGCTCGGCGCGGCGGGACCGTTCCGCTCTCCGAGCTGTAGCCGATGCCGGCGATCGAGGTCACGCGCCTGGCGCGTGATGAGCTTCGCGAGCTGATCGAGACCCGGCAGCTTCCGCACGACACGCGCGAACGCGTATCGCGGTCGCTGCGTACGTTGGAGGAGTTCCCACGGGCCGGCAAGCAACTCTCCGGGCTCTGGCGAGATTGCCGCGCCCATATCGGCCCGTGGGGCTGGCTTGTCGTCGTCTACATGTACATCGAGGTCGAGGACCGAGTCGTCGTGATCGCCTTCCACGACGCGCGGACCTCTGGTGCCGCGATCGCTCGCTTTTGAGGTGCCTTCGCGCCCCGGGACCACTCCATTCGAGTTCCACCGGGACCGATCCTCCGGCATCGGGCGCTCGCGATTCAGGCGCGCTGCGCCCAGGCGTCCCGCGACACCTCGTACACCGCGTGCTCGCCCACGGGCGTCGAGACCGTGCCGACGAAGACCGCGCCGAGGAACTCCTCGACGGCGCCGCGGGTGCGGGCGTTGTCGACCCCCACCCGCAGTTCGACGGTGTCGACCGCGGTGAAGGCATGTTCGAAGAGGAGGCCCTTGACTTCGGTGTAGCTCTCGCGCGTCCAGTGGGTCCGGGCGAGGAAGGTGTGGTCGATCAGGACGCGGCCGCGGGCCTCGTCGGGCTCCTCGAAACGGGAGCTGCCGACGATCTCGCCGTCCGCGGTGGTGACCACCAGCGTGCCGCCCGAGGCGAGCGCGTCGGCGAAGAACCGCTCCACCTTCTCCGGCGTCGCGCGGTCGGACTCCGGGTGCTCCTCCCAGATCAGCGGGTCGCTCGCGACGGCCACGAACGCGTCGTGGTCGGACGGCCGTAGGGGACGCAGCCCGAGCCGCGGCCCTTGCAGCGTCGGCTGGCGATCAAAGGCCACTGCGCCGAGTATCCCAGGAAGGACCGCGAGGCCCTTCGAGACGAGGTCGCCTCCGTCGTCGGCGAGTCTCCCAGGTCGATAGGTGCGTCTGTGATCGCCGCTATCTTCCCGTGCAAATCAGTCCGTGGTGGGATGTGCCGACGGCCATCTGGACGCGACGAGAGGACGGGGATTGAAGGTTCGGGGCGGTGCCGCATGGATCGGCTTGGTCGTCGTGCTGACGGCGTCGATCGCGGTGCCGGCCGCGAACGCCGACCTGAAGCCCCACAGTCACCATTCGCTGTACCGGGGCCTGCGCTCCAAGCAGCTGGCGCTGCCGGTGCCCGCGGCATCGCGACCGACGCTTCGCCGCCTCAAGAACGGGAAGTTGCGCGTCTCGTTCAAGGTCCGCTACCGCGCCGCCAACTGGCTGCACAAGGGCAAGGCGGCACCCGATCGGGTGATGGTGACCGTCGAGGTGGCCCGGGACCTGCACACGACTGGGCCAGATCCGGTCGACCCACTCTTTCGCAAGGTGTTCGTCCACACGCTGTGGAAACGGAACGTGACCCGCCGTTACACGTTCGTCCTGCCGGCCAGACTGAGGAAGAGATTGGCCTCGCGTGGCTTGTTCTCGGGCGGTCGCGCGCGCCGGGTCCGAGCGGCCAGGCACGTCTGGGTCGACATCGAGCAGGATCGCGACTACCAGAGCGTCGATGGGGTCTACGACTGGCGCGAGGGCTCGGCGGCGACGGCGACGATCGCGCCACGCCGCGTCGCGGCGTCCCGCGGCCGGCCGACCGCACGAGCATCCAGTCTCGCGCCCGGCTCCGGCGGCAGCATCGCCGGGAACACCTGCGATGGCGACACCTCGCACCCCTGTGGGTATCTGACCGTCCGCAACGAGACCGCCAACGGCATCTACTGCCCCTCCGGCGCCGGCAGCAACACCACCAACGGCCAGGCGTGTGGGAACTTCGGCAACAGCTCGGGCAGCAATCTCGGGCCGGCGACGGTGAAGGGCACGATGAACCAGATGGGGGTGAACGTCGGGGTGGCCGGCAGCGCCGTGCAGTGCTTCGTCGAGGGCAGCGAGGGGAGCAACCCCTCCAACCCGGTGGGCTTCAGCAACGTCGACGCGGCGGGCAATCCGCAGCCCTACACGCCGGGGACCGTCTCGGTCTCGCCTGGGGGCTCGCCGGAAGTGGCCTCGACCGGGATGGCGGTGACCGAGCCGATCGTCGCCAACGACACCGCCCAACTCGCCTCCTCGAACGAAGTCGCCGGCGTGAGCGGCTACATGCAGGGAGCGCTGAATCTCGTCTGGGCCGGGGCCTCATTCGCCGGCGTCGCCTCGCCGAACGTCGTCGGGTTGAGCATGTTCGCCCTCGACGCCGACTTCCCGACCCCTGGCGCGATCGTGATGGCGGTCCTCGGCATCGCCAAAGGGGTGATCGAAGACAGCTGTGACGGCAACACCAACTCGATGGCGCTGGCGGCGACCGAGCCCGGGGGAGGGGCGGCGAGCGCGACCTTCGACGCCAGCAAGGAGGGATGGGGTTTCCTCAACACGTCATCGGCCAACGGCCTGCAGCTCGCCCCGTCGAGCAGCACCTACAGCCCCAGCGGCTCCACCGAAACGGAAACGTCGACGCCGCTGTATCTCTCGATGTACGCGCACGGCTACGGGGTCCAGGGGTCGATCGCGGGCAGCGGCGCGAACACCAACGAAGTCGACCTCGTCTGGGCCGACTACAACCCCTGTCGGCAGAAGAGCAACATGTGGGGCGAGGCGCTCGAGAGCATCTCCGCGACCTCGGAACGCTGCAACGACACGCCGCCGAGCTCGCCGGTGGTGAGCAGCACCTACGGCGAAGTCGAATGCGGCGCGAACAACTACGAGTGCCCGTTCCCGGCGGCCGGGTTCCCGGCGCCGGCGGACACGGCGAGCTCGACCGGCGTCGTCAAGCTCCCCAACGGGTCTTCGAACTGCGGGACGACGATCCCGTCGGGGACGATCATGGAAGCCGCGAAGAGCGACTCCTACACCTCGCCGGACGGCGGGTACAAGTTCATCATGCAGGAAGACGGCAACCTCGTCCTCTACCACGGCAGCGCCGCGATCTGGGCGGCAGGCACGGCCGACAGCGAGCAGAAAAACGGCGACGGAGGGGTCAAGACGATCCTGCAGAGCGACGGCAACCTTCAGGTGTTCGACTCGAAAAACGACGTCCTCTGGGAATCGGAAACCGCCGCGGGCAAGCACACGACCTACTACGAAGGCGCCACGATCTCGGTCCAGGACGACGGCAACGTGGTCCTCTACGAGACGCCGGCCAACGGCAATCAGGCGATCTGGGCAACCGGGACGAACAACGGGCAGCTCGAGCTGCCCCAACGCCCAGCCTCAGCCGCCGGTCCAGGTGACGACCAACGGCTGCGCGACGATCATGCCGGCGGGTCTGGCGATGACCCCCGGCGCGACGATCACCTCGCCCAACGGGCGCTACACGCTGACCATGCAGACCGGCGGCGCGCTCGTCCTGGCCGGCGCCGGCACGCTCTGGAGCTCGACCCAGACCCCGACGCTCCGCCATGCGACCACGGGCGGGGTGCCCTTACCCGGCTCGAGCGCGGCTCTGAGCTATGGGCACACGGTTGCTGCGACGGGCAACCTCGCGGTGGAAACGAGCTCGGGCCAAGTCGCCTTCCAGACCAATACGAACAACACGAGCGCCGCCCCCGAGACCCCCGGACAGACCGGGTTCGACTACCTCGCCGTCCAGAATGACGGGAACCTCAAGCTGTACGACCCCTTCGGCCTGAGGGCGCTTTGGGCATCGGAAACCCTCCAGGTCGGGGCGACGCCCTGTCCCGCCCCGGGCCAAGTGCTCTCACCGGCCTATTGACGCACGGCGCCGCTGCGGGCGCTTCTCGAAGACCAGCCGGTGGTGGTCCATCAGCTCGCGTTCGAAGCAGACGCTGTTGGCGCTGACGCCGGAGGTGAAGGCGAGGCGGAAGTCGGAGCTGGTCAGCCAGCGGGGCACCAGCTGCGCCTTCAGGAGGGTCTTCCTGAGGCTCGGTTCGGCGAAGCGTCGACGCCACTGACGGATCGTCTCGAGATAGTCGAGGCGCCCGCTCGTGCTCTCGACGAGACGGAAACGCGGCTCGGCGCACTCGATCACCTGCTCTTGGCCGTAGGGCAGGAACGAGCCGGGGAACTGATGGGCCATCAGCGCCAGGTACCAGGCGTCGGACCCCCGCGGGGCGTCGATGTCGACCTCGTCGAGCGGGATCATGTTGCGGCCGTAGACCATCGTCTGCAGGTAGAGGCGCCCGCCGCTCGGCAGCAGGTCGGCGATCCGGCCGAAGAGGTCGCCGTAGATCTCCGCCTGCCGGCCGGCCGCGTGCTCCTCGGGGGAGCAGAAGTGCTCGAAGGCGCCGAGGCTCGCCACCGCGTCGAAGTCACCGAAGTCCTGCGGCCCGATCTGCCGGGCATCGCGGAGGTGAACGTCGAGGTCGTGGCGGCGGCAGGCCTTCGCCTGCGCGGCGGAGAGGGTGACGCCGACACCCTCGGCCTCCCGCGCGCGGATGAAGGCGAGCAGTGGGCCCCAGCCGCAGCCGAGGTCGAGGACCCGTCTCCCGGGCTCGATCCCGATCTGCTCGGCGACGTATTCGTGCTTGCGCCGCTGGGCCTGCTCGAGGGTCAGGGAGAAGTCGCCGTCGTATTTGGCGCCGCTGAAGTCGGCAACTCGCCGAGGCTGAGCCGGAAGACCCGGTCGATCAGGGAGTAGGTGAAGTCGAGGTCCTCGCGGTCGGCGATACAGAGACCGTAGTCAACCGGCGCTCAAGGGCTCGGCCAGCTCGACGATGATGCCCGCCGGGCCGCGGAGGTAACAGAGGCGATAGGCGTCGCCGTAGCGCACGATCTCGCCGACCAGCTCGGCGCCGTGGGCCTGGGCGGCGGCGACGGTGGCGTCGACGTCGTCGACCTCGAAGGAGAGGTGGCGGATGCCGGGGGCGTGCGGCGGGGCGGCCCGGTCGCCGGGCGGGCTCGGCGGGGCGTTGAACTTGACCAGCTCGAGGCAGCGGCGGCCGTCCGCGGTCTCCAGCATCACGAGGTCGCTGTGGAGGCCGTCGAGGCCGACGATGCGGTCGGCCCACTCGCCCTCCACCGATCCCTCGCCCTGCACCCGGAGGCCGAGCGCGACGAAGAACTCGGTCGCGGCGGCGAGGTCGTCGACCACGATGCCCACGTGGTCCATGTGTCGGATCGGCATCGGCTCGACCCTAAAAAAAGGGCCGGTCGCGATGACCGGCCCCTGCTGCATCAAGCTGGCTGAAATCAGACCGGCTGGACGTTGACCGCTTTCGGGCCTTTGTCGCCGGGCTCTGCGTCGAAGGAGACTTTCGCGCCTTCTTCGAGGGACTTGAAGCCCTCACCGGCGATGTCGCTGTGGTGGACGAACAGGTCCTTGCCGGCGTCATCGGGAGTGACGAAGCCGTAGCCCTTCTCGTCGTTGAACCACTTCACGGTTCCGGTTGCCATCTGTTTACCTCCGTTGTCTGCGTGCTGCGAACGTGGAGGATGCCGATAAGCAAACGATCTACGGGCGCGGGCACAACTTTGGTCGGGGACTCCCGACTTGAACGCCATCGAGGCTAGCAGCAACCGCCTATGCTCACCGGATGCGTGCCTTCGCCATCCGTTGGGTCTGCAACGTCGTCGCCCTGTTCGTGGCCGCCTGGATCCTCTCCGGCATCAGCTACGGCAACCAGTGGTGGACTCTGTTCATCGCCGCCGCGGTCTTCACCTTGATCAACGCCTGGGTGAAGCCGGTGCTGACGATCCTCTCGCTCCCCTTCATCGTCGTCACCCTCGGCCTCTTTTACTTCCTGATCAACGTGCTGATGCTCTACGTCACCGACTGGGTCGTGCCTGACTTCGAGATCCGCACCTTCTGGTGGGGCGTGCTCGCCGCGATCATCGTCAGCCTCGTCAACGGGACGCTGAACCTCTTCCTCCCGGACGAGCGCTCGCGGACCGACTGAGACTCAGTACGCCCCGGCCAGCTTCCGGTGGTCCCAGCTGACGGTCCGCGTCGGCCAGAAGCGCAGGGCGACGCGCTTCGGGGCCTGGGCGGCGACGAAGTCGCGCAGCTCGGGCGGAGCCTCCGCGGGCGTCAGGTCGCCGGGGGCGTAGCGGAGGGTCAGGCGGAGGCCGACGGCGGCGACCTCGTCGGGCGCCTCGATCAGGTCGGTGTCGGCCTCGAACATGACGCCGCGGAGCTGCTCGTAGGAGTCGCCCGACTCGACCTGGAGGGTGGCGCGCGGGTCGCGGCGCAGGTTCTTGGCCTTCTGCGAGGAGGCGTAGGTCCAGCAGAGGATCGCGCCGCCGTCGGGCACGTACCAGAGGGGCATCAGGTGGGGCCGGGCGTCGGGCCCGATGCTCGCGCAGGTGACCACGCGCTGGTCGACCAGGAACGAGGTGACCTCCGCGTCGGTCATCCGGATCAGGTCGCGGCGGGACACGCTCACAGTCTGACGGTCGATCTGGTCGGCCACCCAGGCCGATCGTGCCTGCGATATCCGTCCGGTCGGGGGTCCTGCCGACCCGGTGACCTTCACACCGAGCGCGGCATGAACAGCCGGCGCCAATCGGGGACGGCGCGATCCATCGCCGCCCAGGTCTCCTCGGGGTTGACGTCGGGAACGGTGATCAGTCCCCGGTGACCGCCCCTGAGGCGCAGCGGGTGGGTCAGCTCGAGCTCGGTCGAGAGATTCGCCAGCGCGGCTTCGACCGCGGTCCGGTCCGAGTCGGTCTCGATCGGGAAGGTGTAGATGTGGGTTCGGGTTTCCATCGGAGGGGAGCTACGCCACCAGGTCGGTGGGCGCGAGGACGAAAACCTCGCACATCATGTCGGGCTGCTGCTGGTTGCCGCTCATGAAGCCGATCACCTCGCGGCCGGTGGCATCTTCGATGACCTGCTCGAAGCGGCCGCGCATCAGCTCCTGGAACTGCATCCGCTGTTCGATCACCGCCGAGCCGCGCCCGCCTTCCAGCAGGGTTTCCTCGACCCGGCTGAAGCCGCCGCGGAGGATGCAGACGACGAGATCGTCCTGGTAGTAGGACTTGGCCTCGGTCGGGCCGCGACCGTAGTACTCCTTGAGCAGGGCGACGAGGCCGTCCGAGATCGCGGTCAACTCATCGCCGCGGCTACGGCGGGCGTCGGCGCCGGATGCCGCATCGGTCAGATCGAGTTCGCGCTCGGGTCGTGCAATGGGTCGATTTTAGACCAGCGCGGTACGCTGATTTGACCGTTCGTTGGGTTCTCCCACCCTCTGCCTCGCGCGCGCACCCACCAGAGGACAGAAAGAAGGCCCGACATGTCGGTCCCCGCGCCGCCGCTGGAGGGTGACGATCTCCTCTCCGCCGTGACCGACTCGATGGTCGCCCTGCATCGGCGCTACCACCATCGCGACCCGGTCAGCGCCAAGACGCAGATGCTCGGCGACGATCTCCTCGCCTGCGTGATGGGCGGTGTCTACACCGACGTCGAGAAGACGATGATCGAGCTCGAGCGCGGCGACTCCGTGAAGGAGACCCGCAGCGCCTTTCAGGACGCGATGCAGCAGAAGTTCATCGAGGAGGTGGAGCGGCTCACCGGACGCGACGTGATCGGCTTCGTCTCCGACTCCCACGTCGGCCCCGACCTCGAGATCGAGCTCTTCGTGTTAAGTGGGAAGGGGTGACCGGGTAGCCTCACCTCGGCCTCAGCCCCGTTCCGCTCCCTCGCCACCGCGGTCCTACGATCGCATCGCCTGTGCGGGTTGCGGACGCTGGTTCACGACCATCGACGGCCCGGGGATGCTGGCCGCGATCAAGGGCTGGTGCCCCGATTGCGGCGGGACGTTCGAGTTGGCGACGGAGCAGCCCCGGCCGGCTGCTTCCTCCCGCTGACCCGAGATCTCGGCCGGGCCAGGCGCGCCCAGCCCGGTCAGCGGGCGACGATCTGATCGCGCCCGCGCAGCTTCGCGGTGTAGAGGGCCCGGTCGGCGCCGGCCAGGATCGCCCTCAGATCGCGCGGCGCGACCGCGGCGGTCACCCCGGCGCTGACGGTCACCGGCGGCAGGCCCGGGTCGCCGGCCACCGCGAGGGAGGTGCGCGCCCGTTCCGCGAAGCGGCGGGCGTCGGCGATCCCTCCGCCCGGCAGGAGCGCGACGAACTCCTCGCCGCCCATGCGCCCGAGGACGTCGGTATCCCGCATCTCGGCCCGGAACGCGTCGCTCATGCGGACGAGGACGCGATCGCCGGCGTCGTGCCCGAACTCGTCGTTGATCGCCTTGAAGTGATCGAGGTCGAAGGAGGCGACGCCGACCGAGGATCTTTCGCGGCGCGACCAACCGAGCGCGATCTCGGCCCGTTCCTCGAACCCGCGCCGATTGAGGAGGCCGGTCAGCTTGTCGACCCGCGCCTCGGCCTCCAGCCGCGCGACCAGGCTCCGGTTGCGGAGCGCGAGCAAGACGACCACGAGCGCCACCACCGACACCGAGACGAAGACGTCCAACCACCGGTCGACATCCGCGATCCCGGCCGGCATCGACAGCAGCGACAGGGCCTGGACCAACCCGATCCAGACGACGATCAGGATCGCGCCGCGGCGACCGAAGAAGTACGACTCCCAGATCACCGGCAGCATGTAGAGCACGGCGCCATCGCCGGGTCGGCTGCCGGAGGAGAGGGCGAGGGCGACCAGGGCCGCGCCGATCGGCCCCAGCGTGGCGAGGGCGGCAAGCGGCAGGCGCGCACCGACGAAGAAGAGGACGACCGCGAAGCCGAAGGCGCCGAGGCCGGGCACGGCCGCGATGTGCGGCCCACCGGGAATCGCCGCCTCGATCAGGCTGAGGGCGGCGGCGCCGGCGAACATCAGGGCGGCGCTGTCGGCCATCAGCTTTCGGTCTTCGTCCGGCTGTCGGGCGGTCCGGAAGGCTGTCGGAAATCGAATCATCTACCGGTCCATCGACTGGTTGCGATCAGCGCATAAGCGCTTTCACTCCTGACGGACCATGGTTTTTTCGCCCGGCTGGCGGGTCGGGATCCGGCCGGTGAAGAAGAGCGCGACCAGGCCGAAGAGCGCCAGCACGGCGAGGGCGGTGCGCAGGCCGACGAGGCGGGCCGATTCGTTTTCTTCGACGATCGCGTCGGTGGCGCGCGGCGTCACATGGGCTTCGCCGAGGGCCGTTTCCAGTTCGGCGTCGGAGAGGAAGGGGACACCGCCGGCGAGGTTGGTCGAGGCCTGCGACTTGATCTGGGCCGGCACCGCCGGGTTCTGTTCGACGCCGCCGATGAATGAGGAGGAGAGCGCGGCGATCACGATCGCGCCGGTCAGCGCGGTGCCGATCGAGATGCCGAGGTTGGTGACCGTGTTCTGCAGCCCGCCGACCTCGCCGCTCTGCTCGTCGGGGACGGAGGAGACCGTGATGCTGCCGAGCTGGGAGGCAAGCGACCCCATCCCGAGGCCGGCGAGCAGCATCGGCCAGGTGGTGACGCCGGCGCCGGCGCCGGCGTCGAGGGCGGCGACGAGGACGACGAGCCCGGCGAACATCGCGAGGAAGCCGATCCGCACGACGCGGCGCGGCGAGGCGTGGGGGAAGAGCTTCGGGATCCCCGCCGCGGCGAGGATCAGGGTGAAGGAGAGCGGCAGCAGGCGCACCCCCGTTTCGATCGCCGAGAGGCCGAGCGCGATCGAGAGGAAGAGCGGCATCGCGAAGAAGAGGCCGCCCTGGAGGAAATACTGGAAGAAGAACGAGGTGAGGCCGGCGCGGAGGACTTTGGTCCGCAGGATCGCCGGGTCGACGAGCGGCTCGCCGCCGCGCGCGATCACCCGGTTCTCCCAGACCGCGAAGAGCCAGACCACCAGCCCGCCCCCGAGGAGCAGCCAGACGACGGGGGAGAGGCCGATCCACTCGGGCCCTTCCGGCTTCGGCTTGACCAGCCCCCAGGTGCCGGAGCGGAGGATGCCGAAGACGATCAGGCCGAGGCCGAGCGCCGACAGCCCGGTCCCGACCAGGTCGAGGCGCACCTTCTTCTCGGTCGCGCCGCCGCTGATGCGGCGGGCGAGGAAGAGGATCGCGACGACGATCAGGACCTCGGCGGCGAAGACGTAGCGCCACGACAGGTACGTGGTGAAGAAGCCGCCGACGATCGGCCCGACCGCAACCGCGACGGCCGCCGCCGCGGCGACCAGTCCGTAGGCGCGCGGCCGGTCGTCGGCGCCGAAGTTGGAGGCGACGAGGGCGACGATGGCGGGCAGGATCAGGGCGGCGCCGAGCCCCTCCAGACAGGACCAGCCGAGCAGCAGGACCCCCAGGTTCGGGGCGAGCGAGGTGGTCAGAGAGCCGGCGCCGTAGATGACGCAGCCGATCGCGAAGGCGCGGCTGCGGCCGAGGATCTGGCCGATCTTGCCGCCCGTGACCATGAACGCGGCCATCACCAGCGTGTAGAGGGTGATCGCCGTCTGGATCCCGGTGACGCTGGTGTCGAGGTCGCTTGCGACCGTCGCCATCGAGACGTTCATCACGGAGCTGTCGAGCATCATCAGGAACTGCCCCGCGCAGAGCGTGGTGAGGATCAGCCCGGCAGCGGTGCTCGCCTTGCGCTCCATATACCTCCTGGTCTCCGTCCCCGGCCTCAGGCCGGCTCAGGAGCCGAGGATCTTCGCTTTCTGCGCGGCGAACTCGTCCTCGGTGAGGATCCCCTGGGATTTCAGTTCCCCGAGCTCCTTCAGCTGGTCGATCATCGACGGTCCGGCGCTCGGCGCGGGAGCGGCCGGGGGAGCCGGGGGAGCCGGCGCCGGCGCCTCGGCGGACGCCTGCCCTTCCTTCTGCGCCCAGCGCGATTCCTGGCGCCGGCGCACGCCGCCGCTGACCGCGGTCGCGGTGCCGGCGATCGCGGCGGTGCGGGCCATTCCCCTCAACAGTCCTGGCATGCTCGACTCTCTTTCTCAGACCGACTCGGTCGCGTCAAGCGCGGCGAGGACGGTTTGGATCGGAATGCGGCCGCTCGAGACGAGCTGGCCACCGCTCTGGCGGACCGCCACGGCGAGCGGGGCGGCCCAGGTGTTCTCGTAGACGAGCAGCGCCGCCGAGGTCCCCGGCTCCATCACGGCACCGGCCTCCTCGATGTCGTCGGCGGCGATCAAGCCCGACGAGGCCCCTTCGAACACGGCGAGGTCGACCGCCTCGCCGACCTCGATCCCGCGCACGGTCCCGTCCTCGTCCTTGGCGAGGAAGACGAGGTCGAGGACCCGGATCAGGCCGCGGTCGACGAGGTCGAGCAGATGCGGGGCGATCTCGCCGTTCGGCTGCCGCCCGGGCCACTCGACCAACAGGTAGTCGATCGGCCCCATCTCCTCGATCTGCTCGAGGCCGTTCATGCGTGCTCCCCCGATCGCGGCTCGACCGGCTCGCCGTAGACGATCAACCCGTGCAGGACGATCACGCAGAGGGCGAAGATCCCGAGCGACCAGAACGGGTAGGCGCCGGCGATCCCGAGCAGCGATCCGATCGCCCCGAACGAGGCGGCGGCGATGCCGATCACCCGGCCGTAGGCGTTGCCGCCCAGCAGTGAGAGGCCCCCGGTCACCTCGATCGCGCCGAGCAGCACCGTGATCCAGCCCCAGGTGCTGAGGCTCGCGATGACGAAGTGGGTGCCGCTGTCGGTGAAGAAATGGGCTTCCGCGATCGCGGCGATCCCGTAGATCAAGTTGAGCGTGCCTGCGATCAGCAGCAGCACGGCGGCGAACATCACCCGGCCTTCCCCTCTGACTTGCATCGAACTCTCCCCTCGTCGGCGCCGATCGCCGGCGCGATGGCGGTTGCGCTTCCGAGGCTCGCAGCGGCGACCCCCGACCGCCAGGGCATGAGCACGCCATTCGCGGTGGTGCTCGCCCCCGGCATCGTGCCCGCCCCGTTCAATCGAGCGAGACCCGGCCGCGCACCCGGGTGCCCCGCCCCGGCGCGGACTCGACCCAGAGCTCCCCGCCGACCGCGGCGAGGCGGTCGTGCATGCCGGTGATGCCGGAGCCGCCGTTGCGGTCCTCGGGGGCGAACCCGCAGCCGTCGTCGCCGACCTCGAAGCGGAGCTCACCGTCGTTGCTGAGCGCGATCCTGACCCGGGTCGCGCCGTCGGCGTGCTTGGCGACGTTCTGCATCGCCTCCAGGCAGCAGAAGTAGACGGCGCTCTCGGTCTCCGACGGCAGCCGGCCGACGCCCTCGGCCTCGATCGTGACCGGCACCGGCGCGCGCCGCCCGGCCGCCCGCAGCGCTTCGCCGAGGCCGTCGGAGGCGAGCAGCGGCGGGTAGATCCCGCGCGCCAGCGAGCGCACGGCTTCGATGATCTCGTCGACCTCGGGGCCGAGGTCGGCGACCATCTCGCCCGCCGCGGCGGAGTCTTCCTCGAGCGCCTCGCGCGCCAGCTCCAGCTTGATGCGCAGGGCGACGAGCTGCTGCTGGGCGCCGTCGTGGAGATCGCGCTCGATCTTCCGCCGGGCACTGTCGGCGGCGCCGGCCAGCCGCTTGCGCGAGGCCGCCACAGCGGCCACCGAGGCGGCCAGGGCGGCGTCGAGGCGCTGCCGTTCGAGGCCCGAGATCACGCAGGAGCAGACGGCGTCGAGGAAGTCGGGACGATCGCGGAAGCCCTCGTCGCAGACCAGCGCGACCCGCAGGCCCGACTCGGCATCGGTTTCGTGCAGGCAGGTGTGGGGAGGGGCGCTCGGCGGCGCGCAGACCGTCACCGTGGAGTCGAGCCACGGCGCGGGCACGGCGGCGTCCGGGCCGGGCGCGCGGGCGTAGTAGAGGGCGAGCGCCGGTTCGTCGAGGGCGCGCGCCAGCAGCCGGCAGAGGTCGCCCGGGTTGGTCGTCTCGGCGAGGCCGGTGGTGAGCTCGCTCAACGCGCCCGCCGAGTAGACCCGCCACTGCACCAGGCCGACGAGGAACCCGAGCGCAGTCACCGGGACGGTGAGCAGCGCGACCAGGACCGCCGCTTCCAGCACCGCGCCCTCGGCGCCCGCGCGTCGCAGGGCGACGTAGGCGATCGCGGCGATGAAGCGCAGGACCGCGGCGGACAGCACCGGGGCCAAGGTTCGCCGCAGGTTGCGGCCGGCGGCCCGCAGGCGGCCGGCGAGGACGAGGACCGCGGCGAGGTAGACGCCGATCGTCAGCACCTCGCGCAGCGGCTTGATCAGGTTCGCGACGAAGTCCGGTTCCGAGCCGACCAGGAACACGTTCTGCGGACAGTCTGCGGTGCAGGCCGTGAACGGCGCCGGCAGCGGGAACTGGTCGGTCAGCGGGATCGTCGGCAGGTAGAGGAGCCCGACCAGAAGCGCGCCGGCGAGGACGACCAGCCGCGCCGAGCGACTCTCGAGGCGGCCGGTCGGGTAGGAGAGGAGCGCGTAGGCGAGGACCAGCTCGAAGATCCAGCCTGCCGCCCGGCCGACGCTGTAGAGCGCCGCCACGTCGGAGTCGGCGAAGGTGACGACGAACCAGCAGAGGCCGGTGGCAAAGAGGATCTGGCCGAAGCGGCTCTCGCCGCCGCGGTGCCAGGCGTAGAGCCCGACGCCGAGGAGCGCGGCGAGGGTCAGCACGGAGATCGTCGTGTAGCCCGCGCGATGGGTCCCGGCGGGATCGGTGGCGGCCAGGGCGACCGACACCGCGCAGAGCGCGAGCCCGAGCAGTGCCAGCGCCGTGAATTTGCGGTTGCTCAATGCTCCTCTGCGGGGCCAGCCTACTTCGACCCGGGTGAGGAGCCCCGATGTTCCTGCCAGAGCGCCCGCAGCCAGGCGGGGCGGAGGTGCTCCTTGGCCGTGACCGCGTGCTCGCCGGAGCCACCGGTCTGGCGCAGCTCGTCCGGGTGCTGGGCCGAGATCAGGGCGACCAGCGTCCCGGGATGGGAGAGGCGCAGCCGCCGGGTCAGCTCGAAGCCGTCCATCTGCGGCATGTTGACGTCGACGAGGACCAGGTCGGGGACCCCGCGGGCCGCCGTCGCGAGCGCCTCCTCGCCGGAGGCGGCGCCGCCGGCCCAGGCGAAGCCAGGAGTGGCCTCGACTACCGCCCGCGCCGCCTCGAGGAAGCGGGGATGGTCGTCGACCGCGAGCACCTTGACCGGTCCGGGCTTGTCAGTCATCGCCCTCGAGGCTTCCACCTGGCGCCGCGCGGCGCCATCCTGCACGCACCCCTTCCCAAGGGGGTGGCGCCCTAACCGCGGTACTCGGACTCGGCGAGGAAGATCAGCGCCGCGGTGACCCGCTTGGAGATCTGATCGGCCTCGGGCGAGTAGGTCAGGTCGAGTTTCAGGAAGATCGCGTTGATGTGCTTCTCGATCGCTCGTTTGGTCAGCACCAGCTCGGCGGCGATCGCCGCGTTGCTCTTCCCTTCGGCGACCGCGGCCAGAACGTCCAGCTCGCGCGGCGTCATCTCCCCCAGCGGTGAGTTCTCCGCCCGCGCCCGGGCCTGGACCAGGACCTCGACGATCTTCGGGTCGATCACCGAGCCTCCTTCGGCGACCGCCCGGATCGCCCTGGTCAGCTCGTCGCGGTCGGCGACCCGCTCCTTCAGCAGGTAGGCGCGGCCCTCGGAGCCGGCGTCCGAGCAGCCGCAGCACGTAGCCGGGCTCGGCGTACTGGCTGAGGACGACGACGCCGACCTCGGGATGCGTCGCCCGCAGTCGCGCGGCGATCTGGATCCCGGCGTCCTCGTCGTCGGGTGGCATGCGGATGTCGGTGAGGACGACGGCGGGCGGGTCCGCGTCGACCGCCGCCAGCAGCGACGGCATGTCGGCGCAGCTGGCCGTCACCTCGATCTCCCGATCGCCCCGCAGGACCTGCTCGAGGCCCTCGCGGACGATGTAGTTGTCCTCGGCGAGGGCGATCCGCAAGGCCACGGGCGGAGCCTATCCCCGCCGGTCCCGAGAGTCCGCCTCCCTGGCGGAAGGCATGTGGGCATGCCGGCGTCCGGGCCAGGCCGTCTGGGAGTCTGGAAGCCGTGAAGATCCGCCGTTCGCACCCCACGACACCGCAGCCCCGCCGATGAGCCGACCGAACGTCCTGCTGATCCTCACCGACCAGCTCCGGCATCCGCCGGCGTATGAGTCCGAGGAGCTGGCGCGGTTCCGGGCCGAGACGATGCCGGGCGTCGAACGCCTGCGGCGCAACGGGGTGTCGTTCAAGCACCACTATCCGATGGCTGCGGCCTGCGCCCCGAGCCGGGCCTCGCTGCTGACCGGCCAGTACCCCTCGCTCCACGGCGTGACCCAGACCGACGGGCTGGCCAAGGCCGCGGACGGCGACGACATGTTCTGGCTCGCGCCCGACTCGGTGCCGACCTTGGGCGACTGGTTCCGGGCGGGCGGCTACGACACCTACTTCAAGGGTAAGTGGCACGCCTCCCACGCCCATCTCGACGCCGAGGACGGTGACGGCCACCTGCTCTCGATCGACGACCACGGGACGCCGATCGAGGCGAATGTGCAGCGCTACCTCGAGGCGGATCTGCTCGACGAGTACGGCTTCTCGGAGTGGGTCGGGCCCGAGCCCCACGGCCTCGGCAAGCACAACACGGGCACGGTCAAGGACCCGTTCACGGCGGCGGAGACGATCGATCTCCTGCGGCGGCTCGACGCTGGGCAGGGCGACCGGCCCTGGCTCACGGTCTGCTCGTTCCTCAACCCTCACGACGACTCGCTGTTCGGCCTCGTCGCCCTCTCGCAGGGGCTGCGCTACCACCCGTCGCGGGTGCCCCACGTCGAGCAGGCCCCCACCCATGAGGAGGATCTCTCGACCAAGCCCCGCTGCCAAGCCTCCTACAACGAGGAGTGGGGCAAGATCCTCGCGCCGCAGCCGTGGATCGAGACGCACCTGAAGTTCTATTACCAACTGCAGGCGACCGTCGGCGAGCAGATCACGCGGGTCCTCGACGCGCTCGCCGCGAGCCCGGCCTTCGAGAACACGATCGTCGTGTTCAGCTCCGACCACGGCGACATGCAGGGCGCCCATGGCGGGATGCACGAGAAGTGGCACGTCGCCTACGAGGAGGCGCTGCACGTCCCGTGCATCGTCTCCAGCCCGTTGTTCCCGGGGGGCGAGCGCGAGGTCGAGATGCCGACCAATCATGCCGACCTGATCCCGACCCTGATCGGACTGGCGGGGATCGACGAAGACGAGGCGCTCGCGACCCTGCGGGCCGATCACTCCGATGCCCGCCCGCTCGTCGGCCGCGACCTGTCGGGGGAGATCCGCGGCGTCCGCGGCGAGAAGCCGGCGCCGGTCCTCTTCACCACCGACGACGAGATCAGCGAGGGCAGCGTCTCGGGCCCGAGCCCGTTCCAGCGGTTCGCCCGCAAAGCCCGCGCCTACAGGACGATCGCCCAGCCCAACCACGTGGAGACGGTGATCGCCGAGGTCGAGGTCGACGGCGATCCGCACCTGGTCAAGTTCTCGCGCTACCACGACAACCAGCAGTTCTGGACCGTCCCGGGAGAGCTCGACGAGCGCCTGCGCGGTCGCAAGACCGTCACCGTCACCGATCCCGAGCCCGACGAGTTCGAGCTCTACGACCTGACACTGGATCCATACGAGGAACGCAATCTCGCCGACGACGCGTATGCCGACGATCGCTCCCGGGCGCTGCAGGGATCCATGGTCGAGCTGCTGATCCGGCAGTTGGAGCAGAAGCGGCTGACGCCGAGCGCGGGAGAGATTCCGGGCTACCGACCGCCGGGCCGTGAGAGGCTTGGCGGGTGATGAACGCGACCGAGAGCACCGTGGCCGACGCGGCGGAGCCGGGCCTGACCGGCTCCGAACGAGGCAAGCAGGCGAGGAAGCTGGCGCCGCGCTCCGCGCACGCCGCCTGGGAGCCCGGCCCCGATCGACCCGACCCGCTGGCGGTGCTGGCCGAGCAGGACCTGACCCGCGTCCCCGGACTGGTTCCCGTCCGCTACGGCCGGATGCTCGTCTCCGCCTTCACCTTCTACCGCGGCGCCGCGGCGATCATGGCCGCCGACCTCGCCGCCTGCCCCGACTCCGGCCTGCGGGTGCAGCTCTGCGGCGACGCGCACCTCTCCAACTTCGGCGTCTTCCAGGCTCCCGACCGGCGGCTCGTCTTCGACATCAACGACTTCGACGAGACGCTGCCGGGGCCGTTCGAGTGGGACGTCAAGCGGCTCGCCGCGAGCGTCATGATCGGCGCCCGCGACCGTGGCTTCAGCGCCGCCGAGGGGGAGGCAGCGGTGCTCGCCGGGGCCGGTGCCTACCGCAGCGCGATGGCCGGCTTCGCGGCGATGAAGGAGCTCGACGTCTGGTACGCCCGCCTCGACGTCGACGAGTTCGAGAAGCGCTGGAGCTCACGGGTGAGCAAGTCGGCGCGCCGCCGCCTCGACAAGAACCTGGCCAAGGCGCGCAACAAGGACAGCCTGCGGGCGCTGGAGAAGCTGACCGTCAAGCGCGACGGCGAGGTGCGGATCGCCAGCCGGCCGCCGCTGCTGGTCCCGGTCGGGGAGCTGGCGAGGCGCGAAGGCGCCGACCCGGCCGCGATCGAAGCGCTGATGCACGGGCTGCTCGACCAGTACCGCGAGACGCTCGACGAACAGGCGCGGGTGCTCGCCGACCACTATCGCTACGTCGACGCCGCCCACAAGGTCGTCGGCGTCGGCAGCGTCGGCACCCGGGCCTGGATCGCGCTGCTCTTCGGCCACGACGAAAGCGATCCGCTCTTCCTCCAGATCAAGGAAGCGGGGCCGTCGGTGCTGGAGCCGTTCGCCGGCGCCAGCCGCTTCGCCCACCACGGCGAACGCGTCGTCGCCGGCCAGCGCCTCACCCAGGCCGCCGGCGACGTCCTGCTTGGCTGGCTCAGCGCCGAGGGGCTCGACGGCAAGAAACGCGACTTCTACGTGCGGCAGCTATGGGACGGCAAGGGCTCGGCCGACATCGACGCGATGGACGCGCCGACGATGACCACCTACGCGCAGCTCTGCGGCTGGACGCTGGCCCGCGCCCACGCCCGCACCGGCGACCGCCAGGCGATCGCCGCCTATCTCGGCAAGGGCGACCGCTTCGAGCGCGCCATCACCGAGTTCTCGGCCGCCTACGCCGACCAGAACGAGGCCGACTACGAGCGGCTGATCGAGGCCGAGCGGAGCGGCCGTCTGAAGGTCGAGAGCGGCCTCTAGCCGTCCTGCCCACGGCGTCGTGCGCGCCCCGTCAATGCTGTCGGGGTGGCAGATCACGTCTGGAACCCGGGAGGGATTGCCGCCCTATGCGAACAGTAGGTTGACGCCGATGAAGTACCCGAAGAAGCGCGTCATGTTCTACATAGATGGGTTCAACCTCTACTACGGGGCGCTTCGAGATCAGCCTTATCGGTGGGTTGATCCCGAAGCGCTCTGCGGCTGCTTGATCAAGTCGGGTTATGAGCTTGCGGGCGTGAAGTACTTCAGCGCGAAACTCAAAGACAGGCCAGGCAATCCCGGCCAGCAGGCACGCCAGCGGGAGTATCTACGCGCGTTGAAAACGCTGCCGCGGGTCGAGGTCTTCTACGGCCGGTTCCTGGTGCGGAAAGCAGTCCGGCAGCTGACGAAACTTCCTCGTAACCACGCAAAGGGAGATACCGGCCTCCGGGAGGTCTGGGTCTACGAGGAGAAGGGCTCGGACGGCAATCTGGCCACGCATCTGATCGCAGACGGTTTCCGTGCCCGTTACGAGCTGGCCGTGGTCATCTCGAACGATGGGGATCTCAAATGGCCGGTGGAATTCGTGCGGAAAGAGTTCAACCCAGTTGGGATCATCAACCCCCACAAAACCAGGAGCTATGCCTTGTCGCCACGCCAGATGCCGACAGGTTCCTTCTACCAGCGTCTCCAGGTCCGACACTTGAAGCGAAGCCAGCTTCCGCGCAATCTCAAGGACTCGGAAGGCCGCATCCGCTCTCCGAAAGGCTGGTCCTCCCCCTAGATGTGGCAAGAGCCGCCCGAAGGCGGCTCTGCATCTCAGGTCACCGCTAAGCGGCCTGAGGGGGTGGAAACACGGTAGCGGGAACGCAAGAGGTAGTCAATAGGCCTGAGCGTCAGCCATAGCGCCCGGTTCACGTCGTCGCGATCACCGATCGGCGCGCCTACGCGGCGTCGACGGCGCTCCAGCAGGGCTCGCCGGGGACGCCCGCCTGACGCGCGATCAGGCCGTCCCGCTCCAGCCGCACGAGCACTCCCGCCACGTCGACGGTGTCGCGTTCGAGTGAGAGCGCCACCCCCGAGGCGGTGCGGTCGTGCGCTCCGCGGCCCTCCTGCCTGAGGATGGTGAGGACGGACCGCTCCTCCGAATTGAGTTCTCTGCCGATCGGATCCATGCCTGCGTCTACCCGCCCGATCGCGGTGGAATCAGCTTCACACCCGGGTCGCCAGCCAGCGCTCGACGACCCGGCGCGCAGCGGCGGCCGTCGTCGATCGCGGTGACGGTGAGGCGGGCGCCCATGCGGGCGTCGCCGGCGACGAAGACGCCGGGGACGTTGGTGGTGTGGCCGTCGATCGTCGTCTCCGGCCCGCGGCTGAGGCCGAGCTGGTCGGGCAGCGTCGGCTCCGGGCCGGAGAAGCCGATCGCGACCAGGACCAGGTCGGCGGGGAGGAAGAGCCTCGCCGCCGGGCAGCGGGGTGCGGTCGGTCGGTCGCGTCGACGCGGACCGCCTCGACGCCGGCGCCGCGCCCGTCGCGCGCGGCGATCGCGGTGACCATGACCGCCGAGCGGCGCACGCCGCCCTCGTCGAGCGCGTAGTGGGTCGGCAGCCGGCGCGGCGCCGCCGGCCAGCCGGCGATGTCGCGCGGGCGGGTGCCGCGCGGCGCCGGGTAGTTGTCGAGCTGGGTGACGGTGCGCGCCCCCTCGCGCAGGGCGTTGCTCATGCAGTCGGCGCCGGTGTCGCCGCCGCCGATCACGACCACGTGCTTGCCGGCGGCGGTCGGCTCGCCGTGGTCCGGCGGTCCGCCCGGCGGCGACGGCGCGGTTGCGCGCGTAGAGGTAGGTCATCGCCGGCAGGACGCCCGGCAGGTCGGCCCCGGGGACGTCGAGCCGCCGCGCCAGCCGCGCCCCGGTCGCGATCACGAGGGCGTCGACCTCGGCGAGCAGCGCCGCCGGATCGATCTCGCCGCCGACGTCGACGCCGCAGCGGAACTCGATCCCCTCTGCCTCCATCAGCGCGATGCGGCGATCGATCACCTCCTTCGGCAGCTTCGCGTCGGGGACGCCGAAGCGGTTGAGGCCGCCCGGCGCCTCGTCGCGCTCGTAGACGATCACGCTGTGGCCCGCCCGGTTGAGGTCGGCGGCGACCGCCATCCCGGCCGGCCCCGAGCCGACCACGGCGACCCGCCGGCCGCTGCGCGCCGCCGGCGGCCGCGGCTCGATCCAGCCCCTCCGCCCAGGCGCGCTCGACGATCGACAGCTCGATCTGCTTGATCGTCACCGGCTCGGCGTTGATCTCCAGGACGCAGGCCGATTCGCACGGCGCCGGGCAGATCAGCCCGGTCAGCTCGGGGAAGGGGTTGGTCGCGTGCAGCTGGTCGATCGCCTGCCGCCACTCGCCGTCGGCGACGAGCCCGTTCCAGTCGGGGATCAGGTTGCCGAGCGGGCAGCCGTCGAGGCAGAAGGGGACCCCGCAGCCCATGCAGCGCTCGCCCTGGCGGGAGAGCTCGGCGGTGTCGAGGCGCTCGTGGACGTCGCCGTAGTCGGCGACCCGGGCGTGCGGATCGCGCTCGGGCTGCTCGACCCGCTCGATCTCGAGGAAGCCGCGCGGGTTCGTCATCAGCCCGCCATCGCCCCCGCCGGGCCGTTCGCGTTTCTTCCTGACGCCGCCTTCGAGCGCGCGCCGGTAGTCGCGCGGCATCACTTTGGTGAACTCGTCGAGGCGCTCCTCCCAGTCGGTCGAGCAGGCGCTCGGCGAGCGGCGAGCCGGTGCGCGCGGGCGTGCTCGGCGACCAGGCCGCGCAGCTCGTCGCACTCGTCGGGGTCCGACAGCGCCTCGAGGTCGACCAGCGCCGGGTTGCAGCGGCGCTCGAAGCCGCCGTCGGGATCGAGCACGTAGGCGATGCCGCCGCTCATCCCGGCGGCGAAGTTGCGCCCGGTCGGGCCGAGGACGACGATGCGGCCACCGGTCATGTACTCGCAGCCGTGGTCGCCGACGCCCTCGACCACGGCGTCGGCGCCGGAGTTCCGCACCGCGAAGCGCTCGCCCGCGAGGCCGCGGAAGAAGGCGCGGCCGCCGGTCGCCCCGTAGAGCACGGTGTTGCCGACGATCACCTGCTCCTCCGCCGCCACCTCGGCGGCGGCGAACGGGCGCACCGCGACGATCCCGCCGCAGAGCCCCTTCCCGGCGTAGTCGTTGGCCTCGCCGCGCAGCGTGAGGGCGATGCCGAGCGCGAGCCAGGCGCCGAACGACTGCCCCGCCGAGCCCTCCAGCTCGACCTCGATCGTCCCCTCCGGCAGCCCGATTTCGCCGTGGGCGGCGATCACCGCGTTGGAGAGCATGCCGCCGACCGTCCGGTCGACGTTGCGGATCGGCCTGCGCAGCAGCACCGGCTCGCCGCGCTCGCAGCGCCGGCCCGGCCTCCGCGATCAGCTCGTGGTCGAGGGTGCGCGGCGCCCCCGGGCCCGGTTCAAGTCTGCGGCGCGGGGCCTCCGACGGTGCGGCGGGTGGCCGCAGCACCTCGTGGAGGTCGATCCGCGCCGCCTTGCCGCCGGGGACAGCCGGATCCCGCTCCAGCAGCTCCACGCTGCCCGACAAGCTCGTCGAAGCTCCGCACGCCGAGCGACGCCATCCAGCGCGCGCACGTCCTCGGCGACGTGGATCAGGTAGGTGGTCACGTGCTCGGGGGTGCCGGCGAAGCGGCGCCGCAGCTCGGGGTCCTGGGTGGCGATCCCGACCGGGCAGGTGTTGAGGTGGCAGACCCGCATCATGATGCAGCCGGTGGCGATCAAGGGGGCGGTCGAGAAGGCGACCTCTTCGGCGCCGAGCAGCGCGGCGACGATCGACGTCGCGCCCGGTCCGCATGCCGCCGTCGGTCTGCAGCGCGATGCGGCTGCGCAGCCCCTGCTCGACCAGGACCCGCTGCGTCTCCGCCATCCCCAGCTCCCAGGGGATCCCCGCCGCCTGGATCGAGGAGAGCGAGGCGGCGCCGGTGCCGCCGTCGTGGCCGACCACGGTGACGTGGTCGGCGCCCGCCTTGACGACGCCGGCGGCGACCGTCCCGACCCCCGCCTCGGCGGCGAGCTTGACCGAGATCTCGGCCGCCGGGTTGGCGCAGCGCAGGTCGTAGATCAGCTGCTTCAGGTCCTCGATCGAGTAGATGTCGTGGTGGGGCGGCGGCGAGATCAGTTCGACCCCGGGGGTGGCGAAGCGGAGCTCGCCGATGTAGCGGTCGACCTTCGAGCCGGGGAGCTGGCCGCCCTCGCCCGGCTTGGCGCCCTGGGCGACCTTGATCTGGATCTGGTCGGCCTCCATCAGGTAGCCGATCGTCACCCCGAAGCGGCCGGAGGCGACCTGCTTGATCGCCGAGCGGCGGCTGTCGCCGTTCGGGTGGGGGACGCAGCGGCGCGGGTCCTCGCCGCCCTCGCCGGTGTTGGAGCGGCCGCCGAGCCGGTTCATCGCGACCGCCAGCGTCTCGTGGGCCTCCGGCGAGAGCGAGCCGAGGCTCATCGCGCCGGTCGCGAAGCGCTTGACGATCTCGGTCGCCGGCTCGACCTCCTCCGGCGCCACCGGGTCGAGATCGACGCGGGGCCGCAGCAGCCCGCGCAGGGTGAGCCCGCGCTGCTCGGCGTCGACCCGGTCGCGGAAGGCCTCGTAGGCCTCGTAGCCGTCGCCGTTCCGCGTCGAGCGCTGCAGCAGCGTCACCGTCTCCGGGTTCCAGCCATGGCGCTCGCCGTCGCGGCGCCAGGCGTAGACGCCGCCGACCGGCAGCAGCGGCCATTCCGAGCCCGGCCAGGCGCGGCCGTGGCGGGCCAGCGCCTCGCCCGCGAGCTCCTCGATCCCGACCCCGCCGAGGCGCGAGTGGGTGCCGGTGAACCAGGCGTCGACCAGCTTGCGATCGAGGCCGATCGCCTCGAAGGCCTGGGCGCCGCGATAGGAGGAGACGGTCGAGATGCCGAGCTTCGAGATCACCTTGAGCAGGCCCGCGTCGAGCGCCTTGACCAGCGCCGGCTCCGGGTCCTCGTCGAGCAGGGCGCGCGCCGACTCCAGCATCAGGTAGGGGTTGACGGCCTCGGCGCCGAAGCCGACCAGGCAGGCGACGTGGTGGGTCTCGCGCGCCTCGCCGGTCTCGCAGACGATCGCCGCGCGCAGCCGTCGTCCGGCCCGGACCAGGCGGTGGTGGACCGCCGCCGTGGCCAGCAGCGAGGGGATCGGGACGCGCCCCGGCGAGCACGCCCGGTCGGAGACGATCAGGATCGTCGCGCCGTCGTCGACCGCGTCGACCGCCGCGGCGCAGAGCCGCTCGAGCGCCGCCGCCAGCCCGCCGGCGCCGTCCTCGCGCGGCCAGGTCGCGTCGAGGGTCTCGGCCCGCAGGACGGGGTGCTCGAGGGCGCGGATCCGGGCCAGCTCGCCGTCGCCGAGGACGGGGCGCTCGAGCAGCAGGCAGAAGCTCTTGCCGGGGCCGTCGCTGAGCAGGGCCGCCGTGCCGCCCCAGCGCCACCCGCAGGCTCATCACCACCTCCTCGCGGACCGGGTCGATCGCCGGGTTGGTGACCTGGGCGAAGAGCTGCTTGAAGTAGGAGAAGAGCGAGGGGGCGCGGTCGGAGAGGGCGGCGAGGGCGGCGTCGGCGCCCATCGAGCCGGTCGGCTCCTTGGCCGCCGCGACCAGCGGGCCGATCAGCACCCGCAGGTCCTCCTGGCTGTAGCCGAAGGCGAGCTGGCGCTCGGTCAGCGGCAGCTCCGAGGGCGGCGGGAGCGGCGCCGCCGGGACCTGGTCGAAGCGCAGGGTCCGCTCGGCGTGCCAGGCGGCGTAGTCCTGGCGGGCGGCGAGCCGCCGCTCGACCTCGCGGTCGACCAGGAGCTCGCCCGCCTCGACGTCGGCGACCAGGATCGTCCCCGGTTCGAGCCGGCCGCGGCGGACGACGTCGGCGGGGTCGATCGCCACCGTTCCCGCCTCCGAGGCGCAGACGACCCAGCCGTCGCGGGTCTGCAGCCAGCGGCCGGGGCGCAGCCCGTTGCGGTCGAGCGTCGCGCCGACCGCGGCGCCGTCGCAGAAGGCGATCACGGCGGGGCCGTCCCAGGGCTCCATCAGCAGCGAGTGGAAGTCGACGAACCCGCGTTCGGCCGCGGAGACGCCCTCGCGTCCGGGGAGCGCCTCGGGGGCCAGAAGCTTCAGCGCGTGGGGGGCGGAGCGGCCGGCCCGGACCAGAAGCTCGACCACCGCGTCGATCGTCGCCGAGTCGGAGGCCTCGAAATCGACCACCGGCAGCACCGCCGCCAGCTCGTCGCCGAGCAGCTCCGAGTGCATCGCCCCTTCGCGCGCCCGCATCCAGTTGCGGTTGCCGGTCAACGTGTTGACCTCGCCGTTGTGGGCGACCATCCGGTAGGGGTGGGCGAGCTCCCAGCTCGGGAAGGTGTTGGTCGAGAAGCGCGAGTGCATCAGCGCCAGCGCCGACTCGGTCCGCTCGTCGCAGAGCTCGGGGAAGAAGGCCTCGAGCTGGGTGGCGCGCAGCATCCCCTTGTAGACGACCGTGCGGGCCGAGAAGGAGACGATCTGGAGGTCGGGGCCGGCGCTCTTCTCGGCCGACCGGCGGACGACGTAGAGGCGTCGTTCGAGCGCCTCGGCGTCGCCGGCGAAGCGGTCGGCGGCGACCGCCAGCCGGCGGATCACCGGCATGCAGTCCCGCGCCACCGTGCCCAGGCAGCCGGGCTCGACCGGCACGTCGCGCCAGCCGAGGACGCGCAGACCGCGGCCCGCGCAGGCTTCCTCGAGCACCCCTTCGAGCGCTGCCCGGCGGACCGGGTCGGTCGGCAGGAAGCACATCGCGACGCCGTAGCGCCCCGGCTCCGGCAGGTCGTCCCAGACCGACCGCAGCAGCCGGTCGGGGAGCTGCAGCATGATCCCGGCGCCGTCGCCGGTCTTCTCGTCGGCGCCCTCGGCGCCGCGGTGGTCCATGTTGACCAGGCATTCGACGCCGCGCCGCACGCACTCGTGCGAGGGCTCGCCGGAGAGTTGGGCGACGAAGCCGACCCCGCACGAGGCGCGGCCGCGGGCATAGGGGTCGGGCATCGTCGGATGATGCCGCCCCGCGCCGCCGCCTGCACTGTCCCTGGGTCGAGAAACCGAGTTCCCGATTTGTCCATGCGGGCGGTCGCCCACTCGGTTCCCGCTCCGGACGGATCAGGTCGCGGCGACCAGGGCCGCGGCCATCTCGCGGGCGGCGTGCATCGGCTCGGTGCTGCGCGAGGCGCGGCAGAGGACGAAGGCTCCCTCCAGTGCGGCGATGACGGCGAGGGCCTTGTCGCGGTCGCCGAGGCGCTCGGTGAGGGCGGCGGTCCACTGCTCGAAGACGTCGGCGGTCGCGCGGCGGAGGCGGTCGTCGGTGCTCGCGACCTCGAGCGCCACGGTCGCGATCGGGCAGGCGTCCTCGTAGTCGGTCGCCGCGAGCGTCTCGCCGGCGCCGGCGAACACGGCCCGCACCGCCGCCTCCGGCGAGCCCCCGTCGTCGTAGACCGCGGTGACCAGCGCCTGGAAGAAGGCTCCCGCCTTGCGGATCACCTCGTCGCCCAGTTCCTGCTTGCCGCCGGGGAAGTGGTGGTAGAGCGAGCCGAAGGGGGCTTCGGCCGCGGCGACGACCTGCTTGAGGCCGGTGCCGTTGTAGCCCTGGCGGCGGAACAGCTCCGCGGTGGCGAAGAGGATGCGGTCGCGGGTAGGGGTCTTCGCGGCTGAGGCGGTCTCGGTCATCGCGAAAAGTGTACGCTCTCCATCACTAGAGCGATCTACCTAGAAGGGACCCACGCGATGAAGCCGAAGCTCTCGAACCTCCTGGCCGGGGCCGCGCTCGCCCTCGGCGCCCGCGCCCTGTTGCCGCGACTCCTCGTCCTCAAGTTCTCCGGCGACGTCGCCAAGCTCAACGCGGGCGACCACACCGCCCTGCTCGACGCCTACGCCGACGACGTCGTCCTCCACTTCAACGAGGGCCCGCACCGCTGGTCGGGCGACTGGGTCGGCAAGGCGGGCATGGACCGCTTCCTGCAGAACTTCACCGCCGCCGGCATCCAGGGCGAGATCAAGTCGGTCGCCACCAGCGGCCCGCTCTGGGCGCTGACGATGTGGGTCCGCTTCGACGACCACGCCGACGCCCCCGACGGCGCCCGCATCTACGAGAACAGCACCGTCCTCGTCCTCCGCACCCGCTGGGGCAAGGTGGTCGAGCAGCACGATTTCTACGTCGACACCGCCGCCATCCTCGCGCTCGACCGCAGCCTCGAGGAGCTCGGCGTGGAGGCGGTGCCGGCGCCCGCCGGTTGAATCTCCGCCTACCGAGGCCGGCCCGCTCTGGAATTATAGTTCGACGGACGAACCACTTCGCTAGCCTTGACGGTGAATGGTTCGACGGTCGAACGAAAAGCAAGGTGCAGGCGATCCGGGCGCTGGCGCGGCTGGCGCGGCAGCTCGAACGCTCCTCGGGCGACCTCAACCTGGCCCACTACCGGGTGCTCGCCGCGGTCGCCGACGGCGACGAGCGCGCCTCGCGGGTCGCCGACCGGCTGGCGCTCGGCAAGCCGACGGTCAGCGCCGCGGTCGAGTCGCTCTGCAAGCGTGGGCTGCTCTCCCGCGAGGACGCCGTCGAGGACCGCCGCGCCGCGACGCTCACCCTGACCGCGGCCGGGGAGGCGGCGCTCGCCGAGGTCGAGGCGGGGATGCTCGAGCGGCTCGACGAGCTCTTCGCGCGCACCCCCGACGCCGCCCGGGTGGTCGAGTCGCTCGGTCAGCTCGGCGAGGCGCTCGACGAAATCGCCGACGAGCGCCTCGCCCGGCGCCTCGCCGAGCGCAAGAGGAAATGAGCGAGGCTCCGACCCAAGGCTGGCTGCGCCGCCTCCTCGGCTACGTCCTCCGCCGCCGTCGCGACGTCGCGATCTCCTTCGGCGCCGCGGTGCTCGGCGCCGCCTGCCAGGCCGGCGCGCCGCTGCTCGAGCGCCAGATCGTCGACGGGGTGATCGTCGAACGCTCCGAATCGCTCCTGCCCTGGCTGATCGCGCTCGTGGTCGTCGGCGCGGGCGCCTTCCTCGCCGCCCACCTGCGCCGCTACCGCGGCGGCAAGGTCGCGCTCGGCGTCCAGTACGACCTCCGCAACGAGATGCAGGCGCACCTCCAGCACATGGACTTCGCCGCCCTCGACCGGATGCCGACCGGGCAGCTCGTCGCCCGCGCCAGCTCCGACACCACCCTGGTCCAGGGCCTCCTGATGTTCATCCCGATGATGAGCGGCAACCTCCTCCTGCTGGTGCTGTCGCTCGGCGTGATGCTGTGGCTCTCGCCGCCGCTGGCGCTGGTCAGCCTGATCATCGCGCCCCTCCTGCTCGCCGTCTCCTACCGGATGCGGACGCGGATCTTCCCCGCCTCCTGGGACGCCCAGCAGCGCGAAGGCGAGGTGATCCAGATCGTCGACGAGGCGGTCAACGGCGTCCGCGTGGTGAAGGCGTTCGGCCAGGAGCGGCGCGAGCTCGAACGGGTCACCGCGGCCTCCGAGGACCTCTACGGCTCGCAGATGCGGGCGGTCCGGCTGACCTCGCGCTACCAGCCGCTGCTGCAGGCGATCCCGGCGCTCGGCCAGGTGGCGATCCTCGCCTTCGGCGGCTGGCTGGCCCTGCGCGGCGAGATCAGCCTCGGCACCTTCCTCGCCTTCACCACCTACGTCGGGCAGCTCGTCTCGCCGACCCGCCAGCTCGCCGGGCTGCTCGCGATCGGCCAGCAGGCGCGGGCCGGGGTCGAGCGGATCTTCCAGCTGCTCGACCTGGCGCCGGCGATCGCCGACGCGCCCGACGCGGTCGAGCTGGGGACGGCTCGACGGCGACATCGACTTCGACGACGTCTCCTTCGGCTACGACGAGCGGCGCGCGATCCTCGACGGCTTCGACCTCCACGTGAAGGCGGGCGAGCGGGTCGCGATCGTCGGGCCGAGCGGCAGCGGCAAGACCACCGCGACGCTGCTCGTCTCGCGCTTCTACGAGCCCGACCGCGGCGCCGTCCTGGTCGACGGCCACGACGTGCGCGGGGTCTCGCTGCACTCGCTGCGCAGCCAGATCGGGGTCGTCTTCGAGGAGAGCTTCCTCTTCTCCGACACGGTCCGCGCCAACATCGCCTACGGCCGGCCGGGCGCGACCGACGCCGAGATCGAGGCCGCCGCCCGCGTCGCCCAGGCCCACGACTTCGTGATGGCGCTGCCGCGTGGCTACGACAGCGTCGTCGGCGAGCGCGGCCTCACCCTCTCCGGCGGCCAGCGGCAGCGCATCGCGCTCGCCCGGGCGGTGCTGCGGGACCCGCGGATCCTGATCCTCGACGACGCGACCAGCGCCGTCGACGCGCGCACCGAGGAGCAGATCAACGCCGCGCTGCGGACCGTGATGGCGGGGCGGACGACGCTGCTGGTCGCCCACCGCCGTTCGACCCTCCACCTCGCCGACCGCGTCGTCGTCCTCGACGAGGGCCGGATCATCGACCAGGGCACGCACGAGGAGCTGGCCGAGCGCTCCGCCGTCTACCGCGGCCTCCTGACCGGGCTCGACGAGGACGTCGCCGAGGCGGTGGAGGGCCAGGCCGATGCGCTCAGCGCCCGGGTCGTGGGCTCGACCACGGCGGCGGCCTGGAGTGGTGACGGCGCGGCCGTGGCGGGGGGCAACGGCCCCGGCGCGAGCACCAACGGCTTCGGCGCCCCCAATCTCGGCAGCGCATCACTCGGCGGCGGGCTCGGCAAACCCGGCGGCGCCCGCGGCGGCGCGATGGCCAAAAGCCTGGCGCCGACGCCGCAGTTGATGGCCCAGGTGGCGAAGCTGCGGCCGGTCCGCGACCCGGTCGAGATCGACCTCGACAGCGAGGCCCGCCACCGGCGCGGCTTCACGCTGCGCAAGCTGCTGCGCGAGTTCCGCCTGCCGCTGCTCGCCGGCCTGGTGCTGGTCATCCTCGACGCGCTCGCCGGCCTCGCCGGGCCGGTGCTGGTCAAGAACGGCATCGACAACGGCGTCGCCGCCGGCTCGCAGGCGGCGCTCTTCACTGCCTCGGCGATCTTCCTCGTCGTCACCCTCGCCGACCTGATCGACGAGGTGGGGGAGACCTTCGTCACCGGGCGCACCGCGCAGCGGGTGATGCTGTCGCTGCGGATCCGCATCTGGGCGCAGCTGCAGCGCCTCTCGCTCGACTACTACGAGCGCGAGATGGCCGGGCGGATCATGACCCGGATGACGACCGACGTCGACCAGTTCGAAGCGCTGATCGAGAACGGCCTGCTCTCGGCCCTGGTCGCCTTCGCCACCTTCTTCGGGGTCGGCGTCGCGCTGCTGCTGCTGAACTTCGAGCTCGGCCTCGCGACCCTCGCGGTGGTGGTCCCGCTGGCGATCGCCACGGTCGTCTTCCGCCGCCGCTCGGCGGTCCTCTACGACCAGGCGCGCGACCGCATCGCGATCGTCAACGCCGACTTCCAGGAGAGCCTCTCCGGCGTGCGCGAGGCGCAGGCCTTCACCCACGAGGAGGAGACCGAACGCCGCTTCCGCGAGCTCGGCGACGACTACCTCGAGTCGCGGGTCGGCGCCCAGCGGCTGGTTTCGATCTACTTCCCCTTCGTCCAGTTCCTCTCCTCGCTGGCCGACGTGATCGTGCTCGCGGTCGGCGCCCAGATGGTCCACGAAGGCCGCCTCACGACCGGGGTGCTGATCGCCTTCATCCTCTACGTCGACATGTTCTTCTCACCGATCCAGCAGCTCTCACAGGTGTTCGACTCCTGGCAGCAGACGCGGATCTCGGTCGCCCGGATCGACGAGCTGATGGGGCTGGAGACGCAGACACCGCCGGCCGTGGCGCCGCGCGAGCTGGGGCGCCTGCGGGGCGCGGTGGCGATCGACGGGGTCAGCTTCTCCTACCCCGAGCCGACCGCGGCGCCGAGCGCCGTGGCCGCGACGCGCGGCCCCGCCGACCTGCGGACCGGGGGGCTCGACGCCGACGCGATCCCGGCGAAGGCACCGGAGGCGCTGACCGACGTCGGGCTCGAGATCGGGGCGGGGGAGACGGTGGCGCTGGTCGGCGAGACCGGGGCCGGTAAGTCGACGCTGGTCAAGCTGCTGGCCCGTTTCTACGACCCCGATGAGGGCAGCGTCCGGGTCGACGGCGCCGACCTCCGCGAGCTCGACCTCCCCGCCTACCGCCACCAGCTCGGCTACGTCCCGCAGGAGGCCTTCCTCTTCACCGGCACGATCCGCGACAACATCGCCTATGGCCGCTTCGACGCGACCAACGCCGAGGTCGAGGCGGCGGCCCGCGCGGTCGACGCCCACGACTTCATCGCCGCCCTGCCCGGCGCCTACCTCCACCAGGTGGCGGAGCGCGGCCGCTCGCTCTCGGCCGGCGAGCGCCAGCTGATCGCCCTCGCCCGGGCCGAGCTGGTCGACCCGGCGATCCTGCTGCTCGACGAGGCGACCTCGAACCTCGACCTCGCCAACGAGGCGCGCGTCGCCGCCGCGATGCAGCAGCTCTCCCGCGACCGCACCACGGTCGTCATCGCCCACCGCCTGCAGACCGCCCGCGGCGCCGACCGCATCGTCCTCCTCGACGGCGGCCGGATCGCCGAGGTCGGCAGCCACGACGAGCTGCTCGCCCGCGACGGCCGCTACGCCGCGATGTGGCGCGCCTTCGAGCAGCTCGGCGGCCGCCAGGGCGCGGCGGCAGACGTCACTGCCTGACGCCGATGGGCCGAAAAGCGGCCTATGTGTCCGGTTTTCGGCCCGTCGACCATGCGGGTGTGGAGGAACTCAGACGGCGAACGACTCGCCGCCGACCACCCCGAGCAGCTCGAGGCGGTCGGCGTCCTCGCTGCCGGGCTCGGCGGTGAAGATGACGAGGCGCTCGGTCTGGTTCTCGGCGGTGAGGATCTGGCAGTCGAGCTCGATCAGGCCGATCGTCGGGTGGACGATGCGCTTGTGGGTGTCGCGGCGGACGGCGACCTCGTGGTCCTCCCAGAGGCGGGCGAACTCGGGGCTCTCGGCGAGCAGCAGCTCGACCAGCTCGCGGGTTTCGGCGTCGTCGCGGTCGCGGCCGTGGACGGCGCGCAGGTTGGCGACGTAGATGCGGGAGTGCTCCTCGTGGTCCTCGACCGGGTAGCGGGTCCGCTCCTCGGGGTCGGTGAACCAGCGGTAGAAGAGGCTGCGGCGCGGCCCCTCGTAGGCGGTCTGGTCGCCGAGCAGGGCGACCGCGAGCTCGTTCTGGACCAGCGTCACCGCCAGGTCCGAGGTCACCTGGGCCGGGGTGTCGAGGCGATCGAGCGCCCGCAGCAGCGCCGGGGTGACGTGGTCGCTGCGGACCGCGCGGGCGGGCGGCTCGTAGCCGGCCAGGTGGAAGAGGTGGTCGCGCTCGTCGAGGGTGAGGCGGAGCGCCCGGGCCAGCGCCGCGACCGTCGCCTCCGAGGGCCGCGAGCCGCGGCGCTGCTCGATCCGCGCGTAGAAATCGGTCGACATGTTCGCCAGCGCGGCGACCTCCTCGCGCCGCAGCCCGGCGGTGCGGCGGCGGCGCCCCTTATCTAGACCGACGTCCCCGGGCTGCAGCGCTTCGCGGCGGTGGCGGAGGAAGTCGGCGAGGTCTTCGCGGTCCATGAATCGAGTATGGCCGACGCCCGCGGCCGCAACCAGGGACTGCTTGTCCCCCGATCAAGCGACCTCTTTTGCCGGCGGCGGCGCGGCGCAACGATCCCCTCCCGACGGCGAGTTCGCACTTCTCTTCGGTATGCGACGAGAACCGCGAACGCCGGCTCCTGACCCCTCACGGAACCGAGGCATCTCCCATGAACAGCTCCCCCCAACGCATCGCCGTGATCACCGGCGGCAACCGCGGCATCGGCCGCAGCGCCGCCCTCCACCTCGCCCGCGCCGGGGTCGACTCCGTCATCACCTACCGCAGCAACGCGGCCGAGGCCGAGGAGGTCGTCGCCGCGATCGGCGCGCTCGGCCGCCAGGCCGTGGCGCTGCAGCTCGAGGTCGGCGACACCTCCGGCTTCGACGACTTCGCCGGCGCGCTCGCCGCCGCCCTGCGCGAGAACTGGGACCGCGACACCTTCGACTACCTCGTCAACAACGCCGGCAACTCCTCCGACAGCGGCTTCACCGAAGTCACCGAGGAGGAGTTCGACCGCCTCGTCGACATCCACTTCAAGGGCGTCTTCTTCCTCACCCAGCGCCTGCTCGACCTGATCGCCGACGGCGGCGCGATCGTCAACCTCTCCAGCGGCCTCGCCCGCTTCAGCTATCCGAAACGGGTCGCCTACGGCTCGGTGAAGGGCGCGGTCGAGGTCCTCAGCCGCTACCTCGCCGCTGAACTGGGCCCGCGCGGGATCAGGGTGAACGTGGTCGCCCCCGGCGCCGTCGCCACCGACTTCAGCGGCGGCGTCGTCCGCGACACGCCCGCGATGCAGGAGGCGATCGCCGCCAACACGGCGCTGGGCCGCCACGCCGTCGCCGACGACATCGGCCCGGTGATCGCGGCGCTGCTCGGCGACGCCAACCACTGGGTGACCGGCCAGCGGATCGAGGCCTCCGGCGGCGTCCACCTCTAGGCCAAACGGCCAGCGCCCCCATTTCGTCCCACGCCCGATCTACACTGGCGTGGGATGGATCGGGAGTCTTTTCTATCGCGACGTCGCTTCCTCGGCGGGTTGGGCGGGGTCGCGGGCGCCGCGGCGCTCGGGGGGGCGGGGGTCGCCGACGCGCTGAGCCGGTCGGGCGGCGGCCGTGCGCCGCACCCGAAGACCCCGGCCGAAGCGCTGAAGGTCCTGCAGGCCGGCAACAGGCGCTACCGCCAGGAAAAGCTGCAACTGCGCGACTACTCGCCGGTCGGCGAGCGGCGCGCCGCCGAACAGAAACCGTTCGCCGCGATCATCACCTGTGCCGACTCGCGGATCTCGCCCGAGTTGGTCTTCGATGTCGAACGAGGCAATCTGTTCGTCTCGCGGATCGCCGGCAACAGCATCGACGTCGGCACGCTCGGCAGCACCGAGTACGCGGTGGCGGTGCTCGGCGTGAAGGTGGTGATGGTCCTCGGCCACAGCGACTGCGGCGCGGTCAAGGCAGCGATCGGATCCGTCACCGAAGGCACGTCCTACCCGTCCTCCAAGTACGGGGCGATCGGTAACTTCATCGATGCGCTGGTGCCGGTCGTCAAGTCGCTCCCTGCCGACGAACGGACGCTGACCAGGTGCGTGCCCGCCAACGCGATCGCCCAGGCCCAGGACTTCGCCCGGCGCGGGCCGATCATCAAGCCGGCGATCGAATCGGGTCAGATCCAAGTGGTCGCCGCGGTTTACAACATCGCCAACGGCGCGGTCTCGGTCTTCAGCTAGGCGCTTCACTTAAAAGTTCCTGTTTCAACTACCTAATTTGTGGTAGTAATTCTCCATCATGGGGAGAGCGGGAACTTTTCCAAGTTGGGGACCGGGGCGGCGATCGGTGGGATTGTCGGCGCTCGGCCTGGCCCTTCTGCTCCTCCTCTTGATGCCGGGCGGGGCGGGCGCCACGGGAGCGGCGCCCGCCTACGACCCTCACGGCAGCGTCGAACAGGTCTACGCGACCGGGGTCACGCCGGGCGCCGCGGTGACGCTCTACGACTCCGGCGGCAACGTCGTCGGCTCGAAGAGCGCCGACGAACTCGGCGGCGTCCTCTTCCGCGAAGTGCCGCCGGGCAACGGCTACCGGCTGGAAGTCGGCTCCGGCGGCCGGCGCTCCGAACCGCTGACCGTCCTCACCCAGCGATCGGCGCCGCCGAACACCTCGATCTACAACCAGACGATCGCGCCCCACGGCTACCAGTACCTGACCACCCGCGACGGGACCAAGCTGGCGATCGACGTCCACCCGCCGCAGGACGTGGCGAAGATCCTCACCGGCGCGATCCCGAACCCGGGGTCGGGATCGCCCGAACTGCCGCAGCTGCCGCTCGGTGAACTGGAAGAAAAGCTGAAGGAAATCCCCGGGGTGGGGGAAGTCCTGGAACGCCTCACCGGCCTCGCCGCGAAGGCCGATGCGAAGTCGCTGGCGCTGAGCAACGCGACGAACACCACCAACGCCTCCTCCGAACCGAAATCGTCGGCGGTCGAACTCCCCTACATCCCCACCGGCCCGACCCCGACCTTGATCGAGTACGGCGGCTACGGCTTCGCCAACCCGGCGGGCCCCGAAAACGGCATCTCGCTGATCGCCAACCTGCTCGGCTTCACCGTCGTCGACGTGAACATGCGTGGCACCGGCTGCTCGGGCGGAGCCTACGACTTCTTCGAGCCGCTGCAGAACCTCGACGGCTACGACGTGGTCGAGACGATCGCCCACCAGCCCTGGGCCCTCCACCACGAAGTGGGGATGATGGGGATCTCCTACGGCGGCATCAGTCAGCTCTTCACCGCCGCCACGCGGCCGCCCGACCTGAGCGCGATCACGCCGCTCTCGGTGATCGACAACACCCAGACGACGCTCTATCCGGGCGGCATCCTCAACACCGGCTTCGCGCTCGAATGGGCGAAGGAGCGGGTCCACGACGCCGAAGCGGCGGGCCCGTCGAGCGGGCAGGCGTGGTCCTACAAGCAGATCCAGGAAGGCGACAAGACCTGCAAGGAAAACCAGGCGCTCCACCCGGAAGCGGTCAACCTGCTGCAGAAGGTCAAAGAAAACAGCCACTACAAGCCGAAGGTCGCCGACCCGCTCTCGCCGATCACTTTCGTCAACAAGATCGACGTGCCGACCTTCATGGCCTGCCAGTGGACCGACGAGCAGACCGGCGGCCACTGCGCCGACCTCGCCGAGCACTTCTCCGGCACGCGGAAGAAGTGGTTCACCTTCACCAACGGCGCCCACATCGACTCGCTCGATCCGGCCACCTTCAACCGCTGGGTCGACTTCCTCGAGCTCTACGCGGCGAAGCAGTCGCCGCTGCTCGCGGGGGCGGTCGCGCACCTCGCGGCGCCGCTGATCTTCGAAGAAGCGTTCGGGATCAAAGGCCTGACCCTGCCGCCCGACCCGGTGCAGCTGCAGCCGACCTACCAGGGCGCGCTGGGCGCCTTCGAAGCGGAGAAGCCGATCCGCGTCCTCTTCGACAACGGCGCCGGCGGGACCTCGCCGGGCCAGCCCTACCCGAGCTTCGAAGAATCGTTCAACGAATTCCCGATCCCGGGGACGAAGGCGAAAGCGTGGTACCTGGCGCCGGGCGGCAACCTGAAGGCGAAGCCCCCGGCAGGTCAGCACGCGGACGAATTCACCTGGGACGCGCACGCGTTGCCGCTGCAGGACTTCACCGGCGACACCGGCTCGGCCGAAGGCGGCCTCTGGACGCAGACGCCGGCCTACCACTGGGAACAGAGCCCGCCCGGCTCGGCGGTCTCCTACCTGACCGCACCGCTCGCCGAAAACACCACCGTGATCGGTGCCGGCGCGGTCAACGTCTGGGTCCGCTCCTCGACCCCGGACGTCGATCTGCAGGCGACGGTCAGCGAGGTCCGCCCGGACGGTAAGGAGACCTTCGTGCAGAACGGCTGGGTGCGGGCGAACGAGCGCAAGCTCGACGCGGCGAAGTCGACGGCGCTCGAGCCGGTCCTCAGCCTGCGCGAATCCGACGTCGCGCCGATGCCGCCGGACGAATTCGTGAAAGTGACGATCCCGCTCTACTACGAGGGCCACGCCTACCGCGCCGGCTCGCGGATCCGGGTCACGATCGCCGCCCCGAACGGGACGCAGCCGATCTGGGACTTCGAAGAAACCGAACCGGCGGGCAAAGCCGGCGTCGCGATCGCCTACTCGAAAGAAGACCCGTCCGACCTGCTGCTGCCGGTCGTCCCCGGGGTCAGCGTCCCCAGCGCCCTGCCCCCGTGTCCCGGCCTGCGCGGCGAGCCCTGCCGCGAATACCAGCCGTTCACGAACCGCGCCGCGACCCCGTAGGTCCCGGCGCGTTCGCAGTTCTCCCTACATAGCGAGGGAAGCTGCGAACGCACCCACCGAGCGCCTATGGGGTTTCATCCGCTGAGGGGACCGTGTACTTGGCGATGATCAGCGTCAGCACCAAGGCGAACGTCACCCCGTTGGCGGCGGCGACAGCGACGTCCGAACGTAGGACGCCATAGACAAGCCAGGTGGCGGTCCCGAGGCCGAAGATGAGGAGCCAGGCGGCCGAGAGGTCGCCTGCGTGCCGGGTCTGCAGGGTGCGAATGACCTGGGGCAGGAAGCTGAGGGTGGTCAGGGTGCCGGCGATGAGCCCGAGGATCGTCATGGTCGGCGACCGACTGTACAAACGAGCGGGGCCCGGCCAGGCGATCACGGGCTCGCTTCAGGCGGGGCGGCGCTAGGCCAGCTCGAACCGGTCCAGGTTCATGACCTTGTCCCAGGCGGCGACGAAGTCCGCGGCGAACTTCTCCTTGGCGTCGTCGGAGGCGTAGACCTCGGCCAGCGCCCGCAGCTCGGAGTTCGAGCCGAAGACGAGGTCGACGCGGCTGCCGGTCCACTTCAGGTTGCCGGCGGTGTCGCGTGCCTCGAACGTGCTCGACTCGGCCGAGGTCGGTTTCCAGACCGTGTCCATCGCCAGCAGGTTGACGAAAAAGTCGTTCGTCAACGTCTCCGGCTTGTCGGTGAGGACCCCGACCTGCGAGCCGCCCGCGTTGGCGCCGAGGACGCGGAGGCCGCCGACCAGCACGGTCATCTCCGGCGCGGTCAGCGTCAGCAGGTTGGCCCGGTCGATCAGGAGGTACTCGGCGGCGAGCCGGTTGCCGGCGCGCAGGTAGTTGCGGAAGCCGTCGGCGCTCGGCTCGAGGTGGGCGAACGAGTCGACCTCGGTCTGCTCCTGGGAGGCGTCGGTGCGCCCCGGGGTGAAGGGCACCCGGGTCGCCAGGCCGGCGTTCCTCGCCGCCTGCTCGACCGCCGCGCAACCGCCCAGCACGATCAGGTCGGCGAGCGAGACGTCACCGCCGAAGTCGGACTGGATCTTCTCCAGCACCGTCAGCACCTGGGCCAGCTCGCCCGGGTCGTTGACGTCCCAGCCGTTCTGCGGCTCGAGCCGCACCCGCGCCCCGTTGGCGCCGCCGCGTTTGTCGCCGCCGCGGAAGGTCGAGGCCGAGGCCCAGGCCGCCGAGACCAGCTGTGAGACAGAGAGGCCCGAGGCGAGGATCTGCTCCTTGAGCGTCGCGATCGCGTCGGCGTCGATCGGCTCGCCGCTCGGCTCCGGCACCGGGTCCTGCCAGATCAGCACCTCGCCGGGGACCTCCGGGCCGAGGTAACGGACCCGCGGGCCCATGTCGCGGTGGGTCAGCTTGAACCAGGCGCGGGCGAAGGTGTCCTTCAGCTCGTCCGGGTTGTCCTTGAAGCGGCGCACGATCGGCTCGTAGACCGGGTCGAAGCGCAGCGCCAGGTCGGTGGTCAGCATCCGCGGCCGGTGCTTCTTGGCCGGGTCGATCGCGTCGGGCACGGTCTCCTCGGCGTCCTTCGCCACCCATTGGTTGGCGCCCGCCGGGCTCTGCTCCAGCTCCCACTCGTTGCCGAAGAGGATCTCCAGGAAGGAGTCATCCCACTGGGTCGGCGTGCCGGTCCAGGTGACCTCGATGCCGCTGGTGATCGTCGCCGTGCCGTTGCCGCTCTCGTAGCTGTTGATCCAGCCGAGGCCCTGGGCCTCGAGCGGCGCGGCCTCCGGCTCCGGACCGACGTACTTTTCCGGGTCGGCGGCGCCGTGCGTCTTGCCGAAGGTGTGGCCGCCGATGATCAGCGCCGCGGTCTCCTCGTCGTTCATCGCCATCCGCCCGAAGGTCTCGCGGATGTCCTTGGCCGCGGCGAGCGGGTCGGGGTTGCCGTTCGGCCCCTCCGGGTTGACGTAGATCAGGCCCATCTCGGTGGCGCCGAGCGGCCTCTCCAGCTCGCGGCTCCCGGTGTGGCGCTGGTCGGTCAGCCAGACCTGCTCGGGGCCCCAGTAGACGTCCTCGTCGGGCTCCCAGACGTCGACTCGGCCGCCGCCGAAGCCGAAGGTGTCGAAGCCCATCGACTCGAGCGCGACGTTGCCGGAGAGGATCAGCAGATCGGCCCAGGAGAGGCTCCGGCCGTATTTCTGCTTGACCGGCCAGAGCAGGCGGCGGGCCTTGTCGAGGTTGCCGTTGTCGGGCCAGGAGTTGAGCGGGGCGAAGCGCTGCTGGCCGGCCCCGGCGCCGCCGCGGCCGTCGCTGACCCGGTAGGTGCCGGCGCTGTGCCAGGCCATGCGGATGATCAGCGGGCCGTAGTGGCCGAAGTCGGCGGGCCACCAGTCCTGCGAGGTGGTCAGCACCTCCTCGATGTCCTTCTTCACCTGCGGCAGGTCGAGGCTCTCGAAGGCCGCGGCGTAGTCGAAGTCCTCGCCCATCGGGTTGGCCTCGGCCGGGTTCTTGGCGAGGATCTTGAGGTTGAGGCGGTGCGGCCACCAGCCGCTGTTGCCGCCGCCCTCGACCGGCTCCGGGGCGCGCTCGTGCGCGACCGGGCAGCGCTCCGCCGCGTTCTCCTGCGGCTCGTCCATCTTTCCGACTACGGCGTCGGGGGTGTCGTGAGTGTCAGACACGGGATTCCTTTCCGTTCGTTCGTTCTTGCTCTAAGGGTCGGGCGCGTCGGCGCAGGCGGGGCAGCGGCCCCAGTAGATGACCTCGGCCTCGTCGATCGTGAAGCCGTGGGACTCGGACGCGGTGAGGCAGGGGGTCTCGCCGACCGCGCAGTCGACGTCGGCGATCGCGCCGCAGGAGCGGCAGATGATGTGGTGGTGGTTGTCGCCGACCCGCGACTCGTAGCGGGCGACCGAGCCGGCGGGCTCGATCCGCCGCACCAGCCCGGCGTCGGTGAGCGCCCGCAGCACGTCGTAGACCGCCTGCGGCGAGACCTCGCCGAGGTCGTCGCGGACGGCGTCGATCAGCGACGCGGTGTCGGCGTGCGGGTTGTCGTAGACGGCGGTGAGGACGGCCAGCCGTGGCCGGGTGACGCGGAGCTCGGCGTCGCGCAGCATCTGCTCGTAGTCGATCGTCGTCGGCACGGGCGCCAGTATGCCGCTTTTCTGGAATCGATCAAGTTAAGACTTCGTCACCGAGGCGGGCGGCGACGGGTCCGAGCTAGGCGGGCGGGTTCTCGGCGAACTGCGGGGCGTCGTCGCCGATCTGCTCCCAGTCGGCTTTGTAGGCCACCTGGAGATGGAAGCTCGGCGAGAGGTCGAGATCGGGCATCAGTCCCGCGGCGACGAAATATTTGCCGCCGAGGTCGTCGTAGACGCTGGAGCCGCAGTTGCTGCAGAAGTTGCGAGGGGCGAACTCGCTTTCGTAGGTCTTGATCAGATCCTCGCCGTCGGTCAGATGGAAATTCTCCTCGGCGACGACCACCCCGGACAGGCTCGAGCCCGTCCATCGTTGACAGCGAGTGCAATGGCAGACCCCCATCGCCTCCGGGCTCTCGACCTCATACTGGACTCCACCGCACAGGCAGGCTCCTTTGAGCGTGTCAGCCATAAGACCTCTCCTCGAAATTTGGCATTGCAGACCCGCCGTTGACGCTACCACCGCACCGGTGGAGATCAGCGTCGATCGGTGAACTCCCAGCCATGGCGGACCGCCGATGCCGCGACGGCTTCGCGGTCGAGGTCGGCGTCTGGCGAGGCCGCGCCCGCCTCGATGAAGAAGCTCTCCATCCCGGCGGGGCTGAAGATCAGCATCCGGCGGCCGACGCCGACGCCGGCGTTGCCGCCGGAGTGGACGACCCCCGCGGGGATATGGACCGTCTGCCCGGCGACCAGCCGCTCGCTCGACCCGTCGACCGTCATCTCGAACTCGCCCTCGACCACATGGATCGTCTCGGCCGCGTCGGCGTGGATGTGGGCGGGCAGGGACCACCCTGCGGGCGGCTCGTCGACGAGGAGGCAGAACGCGCCGCCGGAGGAGCTGCCGCCCGGAACGGCCTGATGCTGTGCTTGCGGGGTTGGAAATGCCCGCTATACCGGCATAAGTGACCGCCCAAGGGAGCTCGGCTCTCAGCGAAAGCCCAGGGTTTCGTTAGTCCTCGCTCAGCGCCGGGCTGAAGCATCGCGGGGGTGAAGAGACCGCGTCGCCTCCGTCGTCCCAGTCGTCTGCCGCTGCCGCGCCGCCCGCTCGAGTGGGCGTTGGCGATCGTCGCGGTCGCCCTCGTGGCGATCGCGATCACCTCGCTCGGCAGCGGCTCCTCGAGCAGCTCGGCGGCGACCAAGCGCACGGCGACCGTCGGCAAGGGCGTCGTCCAGTCGACCGTCTCCGGCAACGGCACGCTCGAACCGGCGCAGAAGGTCGAACTGAGCTTCGGCGCCTCCGGCGAAGTCACCGCGATCGACGTCAAGGCGGGGGAGAAGGTGACGAAGGGCCAGGTCCTCGCCGAAGTCGACTCGAGCTCGGCGCGCGCCTCGCTCGCCTCCGCCGAAGCGCAGCTGATCGAAACCGAAGAAGCCGTCGAAACCGCCGCCGAAGCCGAAGAAGAAGAAACCGAAGAAGCCGCCTACACCGGCGGTGCGCGCACGGTCTTCATCGGGCTGATGTCCGAGGACGGGACCGCGGCGGGCAAGGAAAAGGAAGCCGCCGAAAAAGAAAAGGCCGCCGAAGAAGCGGCCAAGCAGGAAGCGGCCAAGCAGGAAGCGCCCGAAGAAGAAAAGGCCGAAGAAGAACCGGTCGAAAAGGAAGAAAAGACCACCCCCGCCAAGGGGAACGAAGCAGAACAGGAACAGCCGGAAGCGTCCTCCTCCGGCGGCGGCTCGGAAACGGGCGGCGGCGCCGAAACCGGTGGGAGCGAAACCGGTGGCGGCAGCGAAACGGGCGGCGCGAGCGTCAGCCTGCCGACCGCCGAAGCGAACCTGCGCGAGGCGCGACTCGAGCGTCAAGAGCGCCCGCCAGGAAGTCCGCGAAACGACCTTGCGCGCGCCGATCTCCGGCACGATCGCCTCCGTCTCGGGCGTCGGTCGGCGAAACCGTCTCCGGTGGCCTCGGGCAGCGGGGGCAACTCCGAAGGCTCGTCGCCCTCGGCGGCCACCGGGGACGAAGCCAGGCGAGCGGCTCGCGGCTCCGCCTTCATGGTCCTCGCCCAGCTGCACCGGCTGAAGATGGAAGTCAGCTTCAGCGAGTCCGACATCGGCAAGGTCCGCGAGGGCCAGACCGCGACCGTCGCGGTCGACTCGATGGAAGGGACCGAACTGGCGGGCCGCGTGACCAAGGTCAGCGTGCTGCCGAGCGAAGGGTCGAGCCGGCGTCGTCGAATACCCGGCGACGATCCTCCTCACCCAGAGCGCCAAGGGCCTCCGGGCCGGGATGTCGGCGAGCGCCGAAGTCGTCGTCGAACAGGTGAAGAACGCGCTCAGCGTCCCCAGCGAAGCGATCTCCTCGGCCGGGCGGCAAGACCGTCACCGTCGAAGAAGACGGCAAGGAAGTGACGAAGACGATCACCACCGGCCTGGTCGGCGACGAAACGACCGAGGTGGTGAGCGGGGTGAAGGCGGGGGAGACGCTGATCCTGCCGGAAGCGACCGTCGCGACGGCGAGCGGCGGCGAAGGCGAATCGGGCGCCACCAGAGAACTCGGCGGCGCCGGCGGCGGCCACCTTCAGCTTCCCCGGCGGCGCGACCGGCGGCCCGCCGAGCGGCTTCCCGGGGGCGCCCTGATGGACCCGACGCAGCCGGTCATCCGGATCGACGACCTGGTCCGCACCTACACGATGGGCCAGACCCGGGTGCGGGCGCTGCGCGGGGTCTCGCTGCGGATCGAGCGCGGCGAGTACGTCGCGATCATGGGACCCTCGGGCAGCGGCAAGTCGACGCTGATGAACACGCTCGGCTGCCTCGACGCGCCGACCTCGGGCCGCTACCTGCTCGACGGCGTCGACGTGCGCTCGCTCGACGAAGACGAGCTCTCCGACCTGCGCAACCGCAAGATCGGCTTCGTCTTCCAGGGCTTCAACCTGGTGCCGAAGATCTCGGCGCTCGCCAACGTCGAACTGCCGCTGATCTACGCCGGGCTGTCGCGCAGCGCGCGGCGCCATCGCGCCGACGCGGGCGCTGCGAGGCGGTCGGCATGGGCAACCGGGTCGACCACGGCTCGAACGAGCTCTCCGGCGGCCAGCAGCAGCGGGTCGCGATCGCCCGCGCGATCGTCACCAACCCGGCGCTGATCCTCGCCGACGAGCCGACCGGCAACCTCGACTCGCGCTCGACCGAGGACGTGCTGGCGATCTTCGAGGAGCTGAACGGCAGCGGTCGCACCGTGGTGATGATCACCCACGAGGACGAGGTCGCCGCCCACGCCGAACGGCTGGTGCGGCTGGCCGACGGGCGCGTCGTCCCGACCTGCCGATGGCCGAGGACGACCGCCCGGCCGCGCCTGACGAGGTGGAGTGCCTGATGGCGCTCGAGACGCTGCGCACGGCCTGGATCGGCCTGATGTCGCACCGGCTGCGCACGGCGCTGACCGTGCTCGGGATCACGATCGGGATCGCCTCGGTGATCGTGCTGATCGCGGTCGGCAAGGGCTCCTCCGACGCGGTCCAGGAATCGATCGACGCGCTCGGCTCCGACACCCTCACCGTGACCGCCTCGCCCGGGGCCACGATCCGTCGGCGGCGCGACCGCGAACGTCACGCTCGAAAAGGCCGACGTCGAAGCGCTCGAAGACGCCGAACGGGCGCCCGCGATCAAGAGCGTCTCGCCGCGTGGTCAGCGCCAGCGGCACCGAACTCGTCTACGGCTCGGCGAGCTACGAACCGGGCGAATTCGTCGGCACCACGCCCTCCTACGCGGAAGCCCGCAACTACACGGTCGAAAGCGGGCTCCTTCTTCACCGCACGCGGAGGTGAAGGAACGGGCGCGGGTCGCGGTGATCGGCCCCGAAGTCGCGAGCGAACTCTTCGCCGGCGAAAGCGCGGTCGGCAAGACGATGCAGGTGAACGGGGTCAACTTCGAGGTGATCGGGGTGACCAAGTCGAAGGGCTCGAGCGGCACCCAGAGCCAGGACGACGGCGTGATCGCGCCGATCACCGCGGTCGAAGACACGCTCGCCGGCTACGGCGAACTGAGCTCGATCGCGGTCGAGGCGACGAGCAAGGACGCGGTCGCCGAAGCCGAAGCGCAGATCACCCAGATCCTCGACGAACGGCACGAAGTCAGCGAAGGGATCTCGGTGATCAACCAGGGCTCGATCATCGAAGCCTCGAGCTCGAGCGAATCGGTCTTCACCACGCTGCTCGCCTGGGTGGCGGCGATCTCGCTGCTGGTCGGCGGGATCGGCGTGATGAACATCATGCTCGTGTCAGCGTCACCGAGCGGACCCGCGAGATCGGCATCCGCAAGGCGATCGGCGCCCGCCGCTCCGACATCCTCGCCCAGTTCCTGACCGAGGCGCTGCTGGTCTCGGCGATCGGCGGCCTGCTCGGGATCGCCGTCGGCATCGTCGGCAGCCAGTTCCGGATCGCCGGCGTGCAGCCCTCGGTGGCGGGCTACTCGGTGCTGCTGGCGGCGGGCGCCTCGCTCGGCTCCGGCCTCTTCTTCGGCACCTACCCGGCGATGCGGGCGGCCCGCCTGCGCCCGATCGAGGCCCTGCGCTTTGAGTGACCACACCGACAACCCGACGGAGGACGACCAGATGACCCGCGTGATCGAGACCGACGCCGCAGACGAGCAGGACGAGGAGCGCTGGATCGACGCCGAGTCGGGGGGCGACGGCTGGGACGACGACGGCGACGACGCGATCCCGCCGCGCCCGCGCGGCCGGCTGCTGCGACCGCTGCCGCTGGCGCTGATCGCGGTGACGATCGCCGCGGCCGGCTTCCTCGGCGGCGTCCTTGCCCAGAAGGGAGCGAAGGCGGCGGCGCGGCGGCCGGCCCGGGCGGCGGCAGCCTGCCCTCTTTCGCGGCGGCGAAAGCCGCGGCGGGCGGCTCCGAATCGGCGAGCGGCTCCGAATCGACCGGCGGCGAAGGCGGCTCCGGAGAAGGTGGGTCGACCGGCCTGCCGTCCTTCGGCGGGTCGAGCGCGGCGGCGACCGGCACCGTGACCAGCGTCGAAGGCCACACGATCTACGTCAAGGAATCCGACGGCACCGTGGTCGCGGTGAAGGCCGGCGACGGCGCCACCGTGACCCGCGACTCGAACGTCGCCGCGAAGAAGGTCCACCCCGGTGACACCGTCGTCGTGCAGGGCTCGAAGCACGGCTCGACCGTGAAGGCGAGCTCGATCGCGGCGACCGAATCGGGGGTCGAATCGACCGCCGCTCTCGGCGTCCCGACGACCGGCGCGACCGGCGGATCGGAAAGCGAAGCCTCGGTCGAATCCCTCTTCGAAGAATGAGCTCCAAGGAAAGGAACACGAAGATGAAACGCACGATTCCGGGGATGGCCCTGGCACTTGTCCTCGGCGCTCTGGTGCTGGCCGGCTGCGGCGGCTCGAGCGGCGGCGGCAGCAGCGAAACGTCGACGACGGCGAGCGCGAGCAGCGGCTCGGAAGGCAAGACCACCCAAGGCAAAGGCGGCGCGGCCTTCAACATCTCCGCGGAAGGCAAAGCCTGCCTGAAGGAAAAGGGCGTCGAACTGCCCGAATTCAAATCCGGCGAAGGCGGACCGCCGCCGAGCGCCGAAGGCGGCGCAACGGCCGAACCGCCGTCAGGCGGCCAAGCGCTCGAAAAAGGCGAAATGCCAGAAGGCGGACCGCCGGCCGGCGGCTTCGGCGGCGAAGGGTCCGAAGAAATGAAGAAGGCCTTCGAAGAATGCGGGGTCGAAACGCCCGAATTCAAAGGCGGCCCCGGCGGCGCAGGCGCGCCGAACACGAACTCGGCCGCGTTCAAGAAGCAGGTGAAGGAATACGTCGCCTGCGTCCGCGAAAACGGCTACGAACTGGCCGAACCGAACTTCTCCGGCGAAGGCCCGGTGTTCGAAAAATCGGAATCGGAAAGCGCCGCCTTCAAGAAGGCGAGCGCCCAGTGCCAGAGCCTGATCGGCGGGGCGGGAGCCGGCGGCGAATCCGCCGGCGGCACCGAAGAAGGCTGACCCTCAGGCCGCCTCATCGCGGGCAGCCACGGCGAAAGCCGAGGTGGCGCTGCAGGAGCCAGGACGCCGGGCAGTTGCCGAAGGTGACGAAGGCGAGCTGGTTGGCGCCGACGAACGCCGTCAGCAGCAGGAACCAGGGACTGACCACGGCGGCGAGGAGGGCGCTGAGGAGGGTCATCGTCCCGGCCAGGAGGAAGAGGACCCGCTCGAGTGGCCAGGCCCGCTCTCGGGTCGAAGAGGCTCGCGTGGAAGAGGCGATGGCCATCAGCGCTATCCTTTCGATCAAGTACCGTTTAACAACTAGACAGTTGTGAATTGAAAGATAGCACGATGAAATCACCCCTCACTCCTCCCGCCGCCGAGCTGATCGCCCGCCGGTTCCTCGCCCTCTCGGACCCGACCCGACTGCGGATCCTCGACGTGCTGCGAAGCCGCGAAGAGGCCTCGGTGCGGGAGTTGACCGAGGCCCTCGGGACCTCCCAGCAGAACATCTCGAAGCACCTCGCGACCCTGCACGCCGAGGGGTTCATCTCGCGCCGCAAAGAAGGGACCAGCTCGATCTACGCGATCTCCGACCCGGCCGTGCACGACATCTGCGAGCAGGTCTGCGGCGGCATCGAAGCCCAACTCGAGGAGTTGGGGCAGGCGCTGCGGGGCTAGGCATCCCCCTTGTGAAGTCTTGGCCGCGAGCTTGCCTTCCCTTTACCGACTGGCGCGCAGACTCCGGGTGACCTGACATTCACCTGAGGAGGAGATGCGAGATGAACAGCGATCGACGAGCCAAGGTTGCCGCCGCGGCGACGGTCGTCGGCCTGGCCGCCCTGGGCGGTGCCGCCCTCGGGTCCAACCACGGGCTCAGCGGCCCGGTGGCGAGCGTCGGGACCACCGCCGGTGGCCGCGCCCCGATCGTCACCAGCGCCAGCGGCTCGACCACGGCCGGCACGCAGACCGCGGTGCTGGGATCGACGACCGAAGCGCGTCACAACCCGATCGTCACGCGGACGAGCGCCGCCGCCGGCGTCGCGCCGACCACCGACGACTAGTCGTCGCGGCCTCCGCCGCCCTGGCCCTGCCCTCCGTCGCTGCCGCCGCTGTCGTCCCCGGAGCGCGGTTCGGACGGGCCGATGGCGGGGGCTTCGGGTTCGGTCGATTCGGTCGGCGCTTCCGAGGTGGCGGGTTCTTCCGCGACCGGCGGTTCGACCGTTTCTTCGTCCGGCGGTTCGACGGCTTCTTCGGCGGGGGACGGTTGGGCGGTCGTCTGCCGCCCTTCCTTGCCCTGCGCGGCGCGACCGCTCTCCTCATGCCGGGTCTTGGGTGCCGAGGTGACGGGTGGCGCCAGCGAGTCGCCCGCGGAGACCGATTCGGAGGCGATCCCGATCTGCTGGCTCGCCAGTTGACTCGCCGCCAGCGCCACGCCGGCCGCGATCACCAGCCCGAGGAGCGCCAAGCCGATCCACCGCAGGCTCGTCCGCAAACTCATCCGGCCATCCCGATCTCGATCACCGCGCGAAGGCCGCCGCCCTCGCGCGGCACCAGCCGCACGTCGCCGCCCCACTGGCGGGTCAGCTCGCGCGCGATCGGCAGGCCGAGCCCCGTGCCGGCGGGCCCGGCGCGACCGGCGGCGCCGCGGCGGAAGCGCTCGAACACGGCGCCCTCCTCGCCCGCAGCGAGCCCCGGCCCGCGGTCGAGCACCTCGATCGTGCGCGGCCCGTAGTCGATCGTCACGGTCGAGCCGGCGGGCGAATAGAGCAAGGCGTTCTCGACCAGCGCGTCGAGGGCGCGGTCGAGGTCGGGCGGCGAGATCCAGACGGGCGGGGGCTCGCCACCGGCGCCCGACCTCGAGGCCGACCCCGTGCGCGGCGGCGCTCGCCCGCCACCGCTCGTCGGCCCGCCGCACGACGGCGCCGAGATCGACCTCCTCGGCGGGACGGTCGTGCTCGCCCGCCCGGCTGAGGATCAAGAGCTCGTCGACCACGTGGGAGAGGCGGTCGATCTCGCGCATCGCGGCGTCGACCTCGGCCTCGACCGGCTGGTCGCCGCGGAAGCGCTCGCCCAGCCCCTCGAGGCGCAGCCGCAATCCCGTCAGCGGGGTCCGCAGCTGGTGCGAGGCGTCGGCGACGAAGTCCTGCTGCACCCGCAGCAGGCGCCGCACCCGCGCGGTCATCTCGTTGAAGGTGCGGGCGAGCGAGCGCTGCTCGGCGCTGCCTTCGACCGCGGCGACGGCCTCGAGGTCACCGCCGGCGACGCGGCGCGCGGCCCGGTCGAGGCGCCGGATCGGCCTCGCGATCTGGGCGGCGATCAGCCAACCGACGATCAAGCCCATCGCCAGCACGATCGCGGCCAGCGCCGCGACGTCGAGGATCGAGGAGCGGATCGCGCGGTGGACCGCTTCGACGCTCTGGGTGATCCGCACCGCCCCGCGCGGGCGGCCGTGCTCGAAGACGGGGACGGAGGTGGCGAGGATTTCGGTCCCCAGGGTCTTGCTGTCGCGGGTGATCTGCTCGCCGTGCCCAGCGAGGGCGGAGCGCACCTCGGGCCGGTCGGCGTAGCTCTCCCCGACCGGCTCGCCCCCGGAGTCGGCGAGCAGCCGCCCTTGGGAGTCGACGACGATCACCCGTCCCCGGACACTGGCCGCCGAGCTGCGGGCGAGGCGCGACAGCACGCGGAGGCGGGGCGGTTCGATCAGCTCGGCCGCCGAGCCGGCGACGACCTGCGCCTGGCTCTGGGCCTGGCTGCGCACCTCCGAGTTGACTCGGTCCCGCAGGCTGAGCGCCAGCGGCACGCCGAGCGCGATCAGCGCCAGCAGCAGCACGTAGGCGAGGGCCAGGAGTAGGAGGGCACGGAGGCTTACGGCTCCTCTACCTCCGGGGCGACGAAGCGGAAGCCGATGCCGCGCACCGTCTCGATGTACTCGGGGTCGGCGGCTTCGTCGCCGAGCTTGCGGCGCAACCAGCCGATGTGGACGTCGAGGGTCTTGGTCGACCCGAACCAGTTGGTGTCCCAGACGCGCGACATCAGGTCCTCGCGGGTGACGACCTCGCCGCGGTGGCGCATCAGCTCGGCGAGCAGGTCGAACTCCTTGCGCGAGAGGTCGAGCTCGGCCCCCGCGAGGCGGACCGTGCGCGCGGCCAGCTCGAGCACCAGCTCGCCCGCCCGCAACGGCCCGCGCGACATCGGCTCGACCGGGGCGCTGCGCCTGAGCACGGCGCGGATCCGCGAGATCACCTCGGCGGCGCTGAAAGGCTTGACCACGTAGTCGTCGGCGCCGAGCTCGAGGCCGACGACCTTGTCGGTCTCGGTGCCGCGGGCGGTCAGCATCACGATCGGCACGTCGGAGCGCCGGCGCAGATCGCGGCAGACATCGCGGCCGTCGCCGTCGGGAAGGGCCAGGTCGAGCATCACCAGGTCGGGGGAGGCCGAGTCGGCGAGCTCGAGCGCGCCGGCGGCGGTGCCGGTGACGAGCGGCTCGAAGCCGGCGCGGCGCAGCGCCTCGGCGAACGGCTGGGCGATCGACTCCTCGTCCTCGACGACGAGGATGCGGGGGTTTTTGGGAACACCGGCCATATGGCGACGATATCCCGGACAGAGCCGGATCCTGGGGTTTTCCCACAGGTTTTGCCACGGCTTTACCCGGGCCTGTGCCGCTCTTTGAAGGCCCCCTCGCAAGATGGCGGCACACCCGCTTCGACGAGGAGAAGGACCGTGACCAGACTGAAGACCCGCATCGCCGCCGCGGCAACCGTCGTCGGCCTTGGAGGCCTCGCCGGTGTCGCGCTGAGCCAGGACCACCACCAGGTCGCCGAAACCGCGGCCGTGAAGCCGGCCGTCCGCACCAAGGTGATCCACCGGACGATCCACGTGACCAAGCACGCCAAGCCCAAGCATCCGCCGGCCGGGCCCGGGGGAGGCGCGGCCGCGGCCGCGTCCGGCGCGGCCGCCGGTGTCGGCAACGGCGGCGAATCGGCCACGGCCGCCGCGGCGCCGGTCGCGACCGGGAGCTCCTCGACCGGCACCGCGACCGAAAGCTCGCCCACGTACTCCGAACCCGTGACCACCTCGACCAGCGGCGCGTCGAGCGCCGCCGCCCCGGTCGAATCCGGATCGACCTCGGCCCCGGTGACCACCTCCACCAGCGGCGCCGCCGCGACCGGCGGTGGTGAATCCGCCCCGGCCCCGGTCACCAGCGCGACCAGCGGCGCCGGCGGCGGTGGCGGCGGTGGCGGGTCGGATGACGGCGGCGGCGACGGTCACGATGACTGAGCCGCGCCCGCCCCGGCCCCCCAGATCGGGCGGCACGGCGGTCTTCTGGTCCTCGGCGGTCCTGTTTGCGGTGCTCTTCGCGCTCCTGACCTTCCAGCTGAGCGATGGATCGGGGACGACCGCGAGCACCGCCTCCGCCCGCCCCGTCCAGGTGCGGAAGGTGATCAAGCGCCGGATCGTCACCACCGTCGTGCCGAGCCCCGGCGTCAACCGGATCAGCCGTGGCCCGGCGACCACCTCGGCCACCGAAGCCCCGATCGAACCGATCACCACCGCGACCTCCTGAACAGGCACCAGACGACCCGAACGGAACAAGACGATGAACGAACACGACCTCACCTTCGACGCGATGGGCAGCCACGTCAGATTCCTGATCGGCGAACCCAAGCCCGGCTCCGAGCTGCCCCCGGCGGCGGAGGCGGCCGACGCGGCCCGCCGCTTCGTCGAGGAATTCGACGCCGCGCTCTCGCGCTTCCGCCCCGAGAGCGAGCTCTGCGCGCTGAACGAGGACCCGCGCCAACGGGTCCCGGCGTCGCCGCTCCTGCGGCGCGCCGTGCGGGCCGGGATCGAGGCCGCGGAGTTGAGCGACGGCCTCGTCGACCCGACCCTGGTCGGCGAGATCGAGAGCGCCGGCTACGTCTCCTCGCGGGCGGGGCTCGCCGGCGCGCCGTTGGCCGACGCGCTGGCGGAGGCGCCCGCCCGCCGCCCGGCGCGCCCCCGCGCCGACCGACGCTGGCGCAGCCTCGCCGTCGACGACGAGGCCGGCGAGGTGGTCCGCCCGCCCGGGCTGCGGTTCGACACCGGCGGCTCCGGCAAGGGGCTCGCCGCCGACCTGGTGGCCCGCCGGCTGCGCGGCTACCCGCGCTTCGTCGTCGACTGCGGTGGCGACATCCGGATCGGCGGCGCCGGGGCGCTCTCCTGGCCCTACGAGATCTTCGTCGAGCACCCGCTGAGCGGCGAGCGCGCCTTCGTGATCCGGCTCGGCTTCGGCGGCATCGCCACCTCCGGCCTCAACGTGCGGGTCTGGCGCGGCGAGGACGGGCGTCCCCGCCACCACCTGCTCGACCCGGCGACCGGCGAGCCGGCCTGGACCGGGCTGGTCGGGGCGACGGCGCTCGGCGACACCGCCCTCGAGGCGGAGACGCTTGCCAAGGGCGCCCTGCTGGCCGGGCCCGAGGCGGGCCGCCGGCTGCTCGCCGAGCGCGGCGGGCTGATCGTCCACGACCACGGCGGCGTCGAGCTGGTCGGGCCGATCGCGGCGCGCCCGGTCGCGCCCGCGCGCGAGGACCTCGGCCCGATCGAGGTGGCGGCGTGACCGGCGCCGTCTCGACCACGCTGCAGAGCCACGGTTGGTGGCTGGCGAGCCGGGCCTCCGGCCTCGTCGCCTTCGCCCTGATCACGATCTCGGTCGGCATCGGCCTGGCGATGGCGGGGAAGGTGATGAGGCGACCGGGCCTCTCGCGCAAGCTGCTGTCGATCCACGAGCAGACGGCGTTGGCCGGGCTCGTCGCGATCGCCATCCACGGCGTCACCCTGCTCGGCGACCCGTGGCTCAACCCCGGGGTCAAAGGGATCGCCATCCCCTTCGCGATGGGCTACAAGACCATCTTCACCGGCCTCGGCGTCGTCGCCGGCTACCTCGCGGCGCTGCTCGGCCTGAGCTTCTACGTCCGCAAGCGGGTCGGCCCGCGGCTGTGGCGCAAGGCGCACCGGGCGACGGTCGTCGTCTACGCGCTCGGCCTGGTCCACGCGATCGGCGCCGGCACCGACGCCTCGGCCGTCTGGTTCCGCTGGTGGGTGATCCTCACCGCGCCGCTGATCGGCGGTCTCTTCGTCTACCGCCTGCTGGCGCGGCGCGGGGCGCGGCCCGCCGCCGGCAAGGCTCCCGAGGGCCGACCGCGGCCCGCCGTCACGCCGCGCCCCGGCCGCCGGCCCGCGACCGTCGTCGAGGAGGTCGGATGAGCTCCCGGGACGTGCTGATCGTCGGCGGCGGCCTGGCGGGCCAGCGCGCCGCGGAGACGCTGCGGCGGCGCGGCCACGAAGGCCCGGTGCGGATCTGCTGCGCCGAGCCCTCGCCGCCCTACGACCGGCCGCCGCTCTCGAAGCGGGTCCTGGCCGGCGAGGCGGGGGAGGAGAGCCTCGCCTGCCGGCCGCGGTCCTGGTACCGCGACCACGAGGTCGAGCTCGTGCTCGGCGACCCGGCCGCCTCGCTCGACCCCGTCGCGCGGACCCTGCGGCTCGAGTCGGGCGCCCGCTTCCCCTACGGCCGCCTGCTGATCGCGACCGGCGGGGCGCCGCGTCGCCTGCCGTTCCTGGCGCACCCCAACGTCCACGTCCTGCGCAGCGTCGCCGACGCGCGGCGGCTGCGGGAGGCGCTCGTCCCGGGGGCGCGCCTGGCGATCGTCGGCGCCGGCTTCATCGGCCAGGAGGTGGCGGCGACCGCTCGCGGCCTCGGCCTCGAGGTGACGCTGATCGAGGCGCTGCCGACGCCGCTGGCGCCGATCCTCGGCGAGCGGATCGGCGGCTGGTTCGCCGACCTGCACCGCGAGGAGGGGGTGGAGGTGCGGCTCGGCGCCGCGCTGGCCGAGGCGCGCGGCGGCGACGAGGTCGAGGAGCTGGTCCTCGCCGACGGCACGCGGGTCCCCTGCGACCTCGTCCTGGTCGGGATCGGCACGGTCCCGGCGACCGCGTGGCTCGCCGAGCACGGCTTCGCCGACGGGATCCCGGTCGACCCGGCCGGGCGCACGTCCCTCCCCGACGTCTTCGCGGCGGGGGACGCCGCGCTCTCCTTCGACCCGGCGACCGGCGGCCACCATCGGACCGAGCACTGGGAGGCTGCCGCCTGGCAGGGGGCTGCGGTGGCCAAGGCGATGCTCGGTGAGGACCCGGGGCGGGCGCCGCTTCCCAGCTTCTGGAGCGACCAGTTCGGCCTGCGCGTGCAGTGCGTCGGCCACCCTCACCATGCCGACGAGGTGCACCTGGACGGCGATCCGGCCGAGCGCGACTTCGAGGTTCTCTTCAGCCGCGCCGGGATCCCGGTCGCCGGGCTCGCGGTCGGCAGGCCGGCGGCGCCCCGCAGATTTCGCAAGCAGATCGAGGACGGCGCCCGCGCCGTCGAAGGAAAGGAGCTCGCCGTATGAGCTATGTGGCGGTGGTGGACCCTGACGAGTGCCTAGCTGTCGAACCCCAATACGTCCCGAACGCGCTCGATCGGTGGCCGATGGCCGAGCGCGGAGTGGGAGCGCCGCCCGTTGTAGTGGTCGAGCCAGTGTGGCAGCGCCTCCCGACGGGCGTCGCTCGAGGCGTATTCCAGGGCATAGGCCCACTCCCGCATCAAGGTCTGGTGGAAGCGCTCCACCTTGCCGTTGGTGCGCGGCGTGTAGGGCCTGATCAGGAGGTGTGAGACGGCGCGACGTCCAGCAGCTCGGCCAGGGCGTGCTCTTCGTGTAGCTGAAGTGGTTGTCGGTCATCAGTCTCTCGACCCCGATCCCACGCTCTTCGAACCACTCGAACGCCCGGCGGGTGAAGTCGGTGACGGTCGGGGCCCGCTCGTCGTCGTGGATCTCCGCGTAGGCCAGGCGCGAGCAGTCGTCGACGATCGAGTGCACGTACTCCCAGCCGACCCGTCGCGAGCGCCGTCGGCGGTCGCCGGTCAGCGCATGACCGGGCGCCTCGAAGCGGCCCAGCTTCTTGACGTCCATGTGCAGGAGGTTGCCGGGGCAGGGCCACTCGTAGCGGACCACCGCCGGGGGCTCGGGCCGCGGTCGGCGCGAGCAGCCGCCGCGGCGCAGGACGCGGTGCACGGTCGAGTGCCGGGCGGGCGATGTCGGGCTCCTCGGCCAGGCGGCGGGGGCTCCAGCCGGTCTTCTCGCGCCGCTCGCAGATCTTCTTCGCCTCCGCGTCGGGGACCTGGGCGGGGCTGCGCCCGGGGCGCGAGGAGCGGTCGCGAGGCAGCTCAGGTCGCGCCGCGGCTCCTCGCCTGCCTCGCGCCAGCGCGAGACCCAGGTGTGGGCTGTCGATTTCGCCACGTTCGAGGCGGCCGCGGCCGCCTCGAACGTGAGGTCCTCGTCTTCCACGCAGCGCCACCAGGCGACGCCTCCCGTTCGGGGTGAGCGGGGCGTTACGGTGCTGCATCCGGGTCCTCCTTGAGGTCGTGAGCTTCGACACCCACAGCCTCTCGGGGGCCCGGATCTACCTCATGGCGTTCGGAACGTCCCTGGGCTCGTCACCTAGCCCACGGAGATTGCGTCGAGGTGGCGCCCCAGGTGTTCCGCCTCGACGACGCTGCGGTGGTGATCGGCACCGGCCCGCTTGAGCTGTTGGTGGAAGCGGCCGAATCGTGCCCGGCGGTGGCGATCTCGATCGTCGACGAGGGGACCGGGGCGGTGCGTTACCCCTAGATGGTTGATCCCACGACACCGCACGCCCGGATGACGCACCCGGCACACTGCGCGTCCCGGCGTCCTCGGGTTTGCCTTTGCCGACCGGCAAAGGCTGCACCCTGCGTCCTTGATCCGCTTGGCCGGGAGCGCCCCCGGTCACACCCTGTGGTGGGATCAATCATCTAGCTCAGGGGACGAGGCGGCCGAGCAGCGTGGCGAGCTGCCGGCGCTGGGCGTCGGTGAGGGTGGCGGCGAGTGCCGCCAGCTCCTCGCCGACCTCGGCGGTGCCGCGGGCCGCGAGCGCCCGGCCGTCCTTCGTCAGCCTGACCCGGACGGCGCGGCCGTCGTCCGGGTCGGCGACCCGCTCGACCAGGCCACGACCCTCGGCGCGGTCGACCAGCCCGGTGACGCTCGACTTGTCGAGCTCGAGTTGGCCGGCGAGGACGAGGATCCCCGGTTCGCGGTCGCGGAGGATGCCGAGCAGTCGCATCTGGACGACGGAGAGGTCGTGGCGCGCCGCGACGCGACGCAGCACGCCCTGGACCAGGAAGGAGGACTGGACGAGCGAGTCGACCAGGCTGAGCTCGTCCGCGGGGGTCATTGCGGGCAGCCTAGCAACTGGTTGGCGTCACAAACCAATTTTGTTAGCATTACCAACTAATTGGAAGCGCCCGCCGAGGAGGCACCGAGATGAACGCCGCAGTCGTGAGGTCATTCGACCACCCGCCCCGTTACGAAGAGCTCGCCGATCCAGTCGCCCACGACGAGGACGAGGTCGTGGTCGAGGTGCTCGCCGCCGGGCTCCACCCGCGGGTCCGCTCGGGCGCCGACGGCAGCCACTACACGAGCGAGGGCGAGCTGCCGCTCGTCCCCGGCGTCGACGCGGTCGGCCGGACGCCCGACGGCGGCCTCGCCTACTTCGTCGCCGCGGACGGCGTGCCGGGGACGATGGCCGAGCGCGCCGTGATGGACACGCGCCGCAGCGTCGCGCTGCCCGCCGGGGTCGACGCGGTGGCGGTCGCCGCGGCGATGAACCCGGGGATGTCCTCCTGGGTCGGGCTGCGGCGGCGCGCCGAGCTCGAGCCTGGGGAGGCGGTGCTGGTGCTGGGCGCGACCGGCAACGCGGGGCGGATGGCGGTGCAGATCGCCAAGCGCCTCGGCGCCGGCGAGGTGATCGCCGGCGGGCGCAACCCGGTGGCGCTGGCGGCGCTGCCGGGCCTCGGCGCCGATCGGGTCGTCGCGCTCGACGGCGAGGCGGCGATCGACGCCCTCGGCGAGGCCGCCGCCGAGGTCGACGTGGTCATCGACTACCTCTGGGGCAAGCCCGCCGAGGCGGCTATCCCGGCGGTCGTGCGCCGCCGCCAGGACCGTGGCCGGGCGCTGCGCTGGGTGCAGATCGGCTCGGTCGCCGGCCCCGACATCGCCCTCCCTTCGGCCGCCCTGCGCGCCGCCAACCTGAAGGTGATGGGCAGCGGCCAGGGCTCGGTCACCACCCGCGGCATCGTCGAAGAGCTGCCCGCGCTCGCGCGTGAGATCGACGCCGGCGGCATCGCCGTCGACGCCCAGGCGGTCCCGCTGGCCGAGGTCGAGACGGCGTGGAGCGCGCCGGTCGCCGGTGGGCGACGGCTCGTCTTCGTCCCCTGATCGCCGACGCCGGCTCTTCCGGGCCGGCGACGATCTTGAGCTTCCGGCCGACCGACATCCGCGTCGGCGGCAGCCGTCGCGGTGTCGCTGAAGTGGAGGCCGCCGATCCCGGTGGTGGTGGGTCGCAGGCGGTCGAGAACGGTCATGCTCGACCCACCTCCACCGCCGCCCGCCGCCGCTCGGCGGCGGCGACCATGTGGTCCAGCGCCGGGCGCACCTCCTTCCAGCCGCGCGTCTTCAGGCCGCAGTCGGGATTGACCCAGAGCCGCTCGCGGCCGACCCGACGCTCGGCCAGCTCGAGCAGCGCCTCGATCTCCTCGATCGACGGGCACCCGCGGCGAGTGGATGTCGTAGACGCCGGGGCCGATCTCGTTCGGGTAGGTGACGCCGTCGGTGAAGGCGTCGAGCAGCTCCATGTCCGAGCGCGAGGCCTCGATCGAGATCACGTCGGCGTCGAGTCGGATGATGTGCTCGATGATGTCGTTGAACTCCGAGTAACACATGTGGGTGTGGATCTGGGTCTCGGACCGCGCCGGCGCGGTCGCCAGGCGGAAGCAGTCGACCGCCCAGCGCAGGTAGGCGTCGCGGTCGGCGAGCCGCAGCGGCAGGCCCTCGCGCAGCGCCGCCTCGTCGATCTGGACGACCGGCGCCCCGGCCGCCTCGAGGTCGAGCACCTCGTCCCGGATCGCCAGGGCGATCTGGGTGCAGGTCTCGCTGCGCGGCTGGTCGTCGCGGACGAAGGACCACTGCAGGATCGTCACCGGCCCGGTCAGCATGCCCTTCATCGGCTTCTCGGTCAGCGACTGCGCGTAGCGCCACCAGTCGACGGTCATCGCCGCCGGCCGCGAGACGTCGCCGAAGAGGATCGGCGGCTTCACGCAGCGGGTGCCGTAGGACTGCACCCAGCCGTTCGCCGAGAAGGCGAAGCCGGCGAGCTGCTCGCCGAAGTACTCGACCATGTCGTTGCGCTCGGGCTCGCCGTGGACGAGCACGTCGAGGCCGATCTCCTCCTGGAAGGCGACCACCTCGTCGATCTGGCCGCGGATGAACTCGTGGTAGGCGGCCTCGTCGAGCTTGCCTTCGCGCAGCTCGCGGCGGGCGGTGCGGATCGCGTCGGTCTGCGGGTAGGAGCCGATCGTCGTGGTCGGCAGCTCGGGCAGGCCGAGGCGCTCCGCCTGCAGCGGCCGCCGCTCGCCGAAGGGCGCGGGCCGCTCGTAGTCGCCTCGCCTCGAGGGCGCCGACCCGCTCGCGGACCGCCGGGTCGTTGGTGTGGGTGGAGGTGCGCCGGGCGGCGATCGCCGCGCGGGCGCCGGCCAGCAGCTCGGTCGCGGCTCGGCGGCCGTCTCGGCGGCCGCCCGCAGCATCGCCAGCTCGCTCGAGCTTCTCCGCGCAGAAGGCGAGCCAGGGGCGGATCTCGGGGTCGATGCCCTGTCTCGCGCGCCGCCTCGTAGGGAACGTGCAGCAGCGAGCAGGAGGGGGCGATCGTGACCCGCTCGGCGCCGAGCGCCGCGATCGCGGCGTCGATCCGGTCGAGCGCGCGGTCGAGGTCGGCGGCCCAGACGTTGCGGCCGTCGACCACCCCCAGCGAGAGCCGGGTCGGGGTCGTCGCGCGAGCGCCTTCAGCGCCGGCTCCAGTTGCTCGGGGGCGCGGACCAGGTCGACGTGGAGCTCGGCCGGCGCCAGGCTCGGCGATCCGGTCGAGGACCTCCGGGTCGAGGCCGGCGAAGTAGGTGGCGAGGCAGAGCTCGATGCTGTCGGCCGCCGTCGCCAGCGCGCGCCAGGCCGCGGCGAAGGCGTCGAGCTCGGCCGGCGCGCGGTCGAGCGCCAGGCACGGCTCGTCGATCTGGACCTCGGTCGCGCCCGCCGCGCTCAAGCTCGGCGAGCAGCTCCGCGTAGACCGGGACGAGTCTGCCGAGCAGGTCGAGCGGCCGCTCGAGTCCCTTCGACGAGCAGCAGGAAGCTGAGCGGCCCGAGCACCACCGGCCGCGTCGCGATCCCGAGCGCCGCCGCTCTCGCGCAGCGGCCCGGTCCAGTGGTCGGCGCGCAGGCTCGAAGCTCTGGCCGGGCTCGAGCTCGGGCACGAGGTAGTGGTAGTTGGTGTCGAACCACTTGGTCATCTCCAGCGGCCGCTGCGAGGCCGTCCCGCGCGCCAGCCCGAAGTAGTCGTCGAGGCTCTCGCGGTCGACCGCGCCGAAGCGGGAGGGGATCGCGCCGAGCGCCCAGGCGGTGTCGAGGACGTGGTCGTAGAGGCTGAAGTCGCCGCAGGGGATCACGTCGACCCCGGCCGCCTGGGCCCGCTGCCAGTTCGCGGCGCGCAGGCCGCTCGCGGTCTCCAGCAGCTCCTGCTCGCCGATCTTCTCCGCCCAGAAGGACTCCAGGGCGAACTTCAACTCTCGGTCGGGGCCGACGCGGGGAAGCCCCAGGACAGCGGTGCGTGCCATCGGATGTACTCCTTTTTGCCGGGCGGCCGGTTCGCGAGCCGCGGTTTTCGGTGCCTCACGGATTGGACCGGGGGGCGGAATCGACAGGTCTTCGGGCTCGGACACGGTCGGGATGACTCGCCTTCCCAGGCTGCTCGCCCAGTGGCCACCTCGTCACCTCGCGTGTCCCCACCGCTGCGCGCCAGCTCCGGACTTTGACCGGATTCCCTGACCCGAGCTTCGGGTGCGATCGACTCCGGCACAGACGATAGCGATTGTCCGTGGAGGATTTCCGAAGGAGCCTGAATGCTTCCCACCGCCCGGCCCGCGCCGATCCGTCCGGACCCGCGCCTACCTTGCTCGATGCCCGAGATATCGGGTGACGAGGTGTCCAGCGAAGTCCGGTTTGATCCCGGCGCTGTCCCGCAACGGTAAGGCCTCCCCACGGGGAGGACGAGCCCGGTCGCCTGACCTCCTCGTCGTCGGAAAGCCCTCGGAAGAAGGGACGACCCAATGGCGGCCGATCCTGCGCCGCCGGGCTCTCTTCCTCCGAGCGAACGCGAGAGGAAGCAGATGCAGAAGACGTACACGCTCGGCAGCACGGACCTTCGTCCTCGATCGCGGACAAGGCGGAGGCGGCGCTCGCCGGCGAAGCGCGTCATCGGCGGGCGCGAGACGATGACCTTCAACCTGCTGCCGCTGAAGTACGGCTGGGCCTACGATCTCTACCGCACGATGAAGGCCAACCACTGGGAGCCCGAGGACGTCCCGATGGGCAAGGACATCGAGCAGTGGCGCGACGACGCGGCGCTGTCCGAGGTCGACCGCTGGATCATCCGCATGGGCATCGGCTACTTCTCGGCCGCCGAGGGCATCGTCGGCGACAACATCCAGCACGTCGTGCGCGAGCTGGTCACCGCCCCCGAGCTGAAGCTCGTGCTCGGCCGCCACGCCCACGAGGAGAACATCCACGCCGACTCGCTGCTCTACATGATCTCCTCGCTCGGGATCAACCCGCACGAGTGCGAGGCGATGTTCGAGGACGTCGCCGACGATCGTCGCGCAAGAACGAGTTCGTCACCCGCGTCTCACGCGACCTCCGCCGCGACCTCGACCTGCACGACCCGACGCGAACAAGCAGCTGCTGGCGCAGAACATCTTCGTCTTCGGCCAGTGCATGGAGGGCACGCAGTTCTACGGCCTGTTCGGCATGATCCTCTCGCTCTACCGCCAGAACAAGTTCCCCGGCATCGGCCAGATGTTCCGCTACACGCTGCGCGACGAGTCGAACCACATCGAGGTCTTCCGCAACCTCTTCTGGACCTCGTCGAGGAGAACCGCGAGATCTGGACGCCGAGTTCAAGGAGGAGCTGCGCGAGCTGATGCGCGAGGCGGTCGAGCTGGAGAAGGAGTTCATCCGCGACTGCCTGCCGGTCAAGCGCCGTCGGCCTCTCGCGCCGACGAGTTCGCGGCCTACATCGACTTACATCGCCGACCGCCGCCTCGAGGGCTGCGGCCTCGCGCCGCTCGTCGGCGGGCATCAAGAACCCCCTGCCGTGGCTCGCCGAGATGATGGACATCAAGCAAGGAGCAGAACTTCTTCGAGGGCCGCGTCACCGAATACCAGAAGGCCTCCGCCCTCGCCGATGGCGAGTCGGAGCGAGCGAGCTGCTGATCGACTTCGACGAGATCACTGGACGACCTGGAGGTCAAGCGCGCTCCTGATTGCCCCGACGAGCTGCCGTCGCTCCCGTCGAGCCGAGCGCTCGCGCAGCTCGACCTGGCGAGCACGCGCTGGCGAGGCGGACGAGCTCGGCGACGAGCGGTCGTTCGACCGTCGGCCGGCCGTGACGCTGGTCGCCGACGCGCCTGCGCAACGCTCGCAGTGGCGCGCGACGAGGCCCTCGACGAGCAGGCGGCGGCGGTCGTACCGAGCGGCGCTGGCGATGGTCGCCGGCTCGCGCCTGCTCGAGGCCCTGATCACGCTCGACGACCTCTCGACGCTCGTCGAGGAGACGCTGGTCGACCCGCGCATTGACGTCGCCAAGGCGCTCGTGATCGCCGCGCCCGCACCAGCGCCGTCGGTGGCGTCGCCGCGCCGCGTCTGATCCGCCGCTCGGCAGGTCGTGCCCTGGAACGCGGCAAGATCGAGCTCGCCATCCGCAAGGCCTTCCTCTCGCTGAGGTCGACCCGCGCCGGCGCGGGCGCTGGCCGCAGCGTGCGAGCGCGTGCGCGGCGCTCGGCGGCGTACGTCCACGATCGAGACGGTCCAGGACCTCGTCCAGGAGGAGCTGGTGCTGGCGCGGCCACATGCGGGTCGCCGAGCGCTACATCCTCTACCGCGCCGAGCGGGCGCATGCTGCGCGCGAGGCGCCTTCGGATCGACGGGCGACGCGCCGCCGCGCCCGGTCACCGCTGACGTCGCGAGGCCGACGGCTCCGAGTCGGTCTGGGACGGCGCGGATCTGCGCGCCGCGGATCGCCTTCGCCTCGATCGGCCTCGACCTGCCCTTCGACGCCGAGCGCCTCGAGCTCGAGCTGCGCCGCGACGGTCCGACCGGGATCGCGCGCGCCGACCTGGCGACGCTCATCGTCCTGAACGCCAAGACGCTGATCGAGCGCGACGCCGACTTCTCGCGCTTCGCCGGGCCGCATCCTGCTCACCTACATCTACGAGGAGACGCTCGGCTGGGACATCGTCCGCGACGGCGTCGGCGGGCTGCGGGAGGCGCACCGCGCGCGCCCTGCGGCCGGCTGCTCGAGCACGGCGGTCGCGATCAAGCGCGTCGACCCGCGCCTGCTCGACTACGACCTCGACCGCCTCGCCGCCGCGCTCGACCCCACCGCCGACCTCGAATTCGACTTCCTCGGCGTCCAGACGCTCTACGACCGCTACCTGATCGTCGACAAGACCGGCGGGCGCGGCCACGCCGCATCGAGACCCCGCAGTTCTTCTGGATGCGCGTCGCGATGGGCGTCTGCCTCGGACGAGCCGAGCGGACCGCGAGGCGCGGGTCGCTCGACCTCTACGGCGCTCTACAAGAGCCGCCGCTTCTGCTCCTCGACGCCCGACGCTGTTCAACTCCGGCACCCTGCACTCGCAGCTCTCGTCGCTGCTACCTCTACTACGTCGACGACTCGCTCGAGGTCGATCATGCAGCGCGGCATCGCCGAGAACGCGATGTGCTCGAAGTGGGCCGGCGGCCTCGGCGGCTCCTGGACGGCGGTGCGCGGCACCGGCGCCCACATCGAGCGGCACCAACGGCGAGAGCCAGGGCGTCGTCCCGTTCCTGAAGCTCCACAACGACCAGCTCGTCGCCGTCAACCAGGGCGGCAAGCGCGCGGGCTCCGGCTGCGCCTACCTCGAGATCTGGCACAACGACATCTTCGAGTTCCTCGAGCTGCGCCGCAACACCGGCGACGACCGCCGCCGCACCCACGACATGAACACGGCCAACTGGATCCCCGACCTGTTCATGAAGCGCATGGAGGCCCGCGCAGCACTGGACGCTCTTCCGCTCGCAACGAGGTCGCCGGACCTGCACGACCTCTACGGCAGCGACGTTCGAGGAGCGCTACCTCGAGCTACGAGGCGCTGCGCCGAGGCAGGGCAAGATCTACGGCCGAGCGGATCGAGGCGCTCGAGCTGTGGAAGAAGATGCTGTCGATGCTCTTCGAGACCGGCCACCCCTGGATCACCTTCAAGGATCCCTGCAACGTGCGCAGCCCGCAGGACCACGCCGGGCGTCGTCCACTCGCTCCAACCTCTGCACCGAGATCACCCTGAACACCTCGCGCGGACGAGACCGCGGTCTGCAACCTCGGCTCGGTCGTCCTCGACCGCACCTCACTGCCGACGGCGCGCTCGACCACGAGAAGCTGCGCGAGACGATCCGGGTCGCGGTGCGCGCGCTCGACAACGTGATCGACATCAACTTCTACCCGACCGAGGCGGCGCGGACCGCCAACCAGCGCCACCGCCCGATCGGCCTCGGCGTGATGGGGCTGCAGTACGCGCTCTACCGCAAGGGGCGTCGCCTTCGGCTCGGCCGAGGCGGTCGAGTTCAGCGACGAGATGATGGAGGCGATCGCCTACTACGCCTACGAGGCCTCGGCCGACCTCGCCGCCGAGCGCGGCCGCTACTCCATCCTACGCGGGCTCGAAGTGGGACCGCGGCCTGCTGCCGCAGGACACCGCTCGACCTGCTCGAGCCGGAGCGCGGCGTGCCGGTCGAGGTGCCGCGCGGCGGCCGGCTGGACTGGGCGCCGCTGCGGGCGAAGATCGCCGCCCAGGGCATGCGCAACTCGCAACGTGCTCGCGATCGCGCCCGACCGCGACGATCTCCAACATCATGGGCACCTCGCCCTGCATCGAGCCGATCTACAAGAACCTGTTCGCCAAGTCGAACCTCTCCGGCGACTTCATCGTCCTCAACCCGTTCCTCGTCGCGCGACCTCAAGGCGGCGCGGGCTCTGGAACCAGGAGCATGGCCGACGAGCTCAAGTACTTCGACGGCGACCTGAGGGAGATCGCGCCGATCCCGGAGGAGCTGAAGCGAGCGCTACCGCACCGCCTTCCAGATCGACCCGGCAGTGCCTGATCGACGCGGCCGCGCGCCGGCAGAAGTGGATCGACCAGTCGCAGTCGCTGAACCTGTTCCTCGCCGAGCCCGACCTGAAGGCGCTGAGCCACATGTACCGGCACGCCTGGCACGCCGGGCTGAAGACGACCTATTACCTGCGGACGCTCGGCGCCTCGGCGAATCGAGAAGTCGACCGTCAGCGCCCCGGTCGCGGCCACCGGGCCGAAGCCTGAGACCGCGCCGGCAGCGGACCTGGCGATCCGGGCATGCTCGATCGAGGCGGCCCGCAGCGGCGAAGAATGCGAGGCGTGCCAGTAGCGATGGAGTCGGTCGCGCCCGCCTCTAGGATCGACGGGTGAGCGAGGCCGATCACGAGACAGCCGCCGATGGCGCCGACATCTGGGCGCCCGCGGCGATCCTCGCCGACCTCGACGGCACGCTGATCGACTCGGTCGCCTCCAGCGAGCGGGCCTGGGGCGCGTTCGCGCGGCGGCGCGGGCTCGACGAGGAGGAGACCCACCGCTTCGCGATGGGCACGGCCGACGCGGGAGACGGTCGCGCTGCTCGTCCCCGAGGCCGAGCGCGCCGCCGAACAGGGGCAGATCGACCGCGACGAGGTCGACGACGCGGGCACTCGTCGTCGCCTATCCGGGCGCCGCCGAGCTGCTCGCCGGGCCGATCCCGATCGCCGTCGTCACCAGCGGCTCGACCGAGCTGGCGACCGCGCGGCTGCGCGGCGCCGGCCTCGAGCCGCCGCAGGTGATGATCACCGCCGACTCGATCACCCAGCGGCAAGCCCGACCCGGAACCGTTCCTGCTCGGCGCCCGCGGCGCTCGGCGTCGAGCCGGCCCGCTGCCTGGCGCTGGAGGACGCGCCGAGCGGCATCGAGTCGGCTCGCGCCGCCGGCATCCCCGTCGTCGCCTTCCGCACCTCCCACCCCGAGGACGAACTGACGGGCGCGACCGTCGTCCTCGACTCCTTGGCCGAAGCCGTCGCCCGCCTCCCCTGAGTGCGTTCGCACGTATCCGTAACCAGTACGGCTAACTGCGAACGCGCTACGCGGCGGCCGGTGCGGCGAGCCTGGCCGGCCTCGGCGAGGATCTCGACCGAGCGCACCCGGTTGTCGACCGAGTCGGCGTAGTGGACGGTGATCAGCTCGTCGACGCCGGTCTTCGCCTGGAAGTCGGCGAGGTAGGCGGCCGCTTCCTCGCCGGTCCCGACCGCCGAGTAGGTGAGCATCTCGTCGACCGCGCGGGCGCGCGGCGAGTCGAGGATCTGGTCGACCTCCTCGTCGCTCAGGTTGCCGCCCGCGGGCGACTTGAAGAGGCTCTTGACGCGGCCGCGCCGGGTCATCTCGAGCTGCGCCTCGGCGCTCGCCTTGTCGGCGGCGGCGATCACGCCGACCCCGGCGATCGCGTAGGGCTCGGCGAGCTGCGTCGGAGGGCTTGAAGTTCTCGCGGTAGACCTGCAGCGCGTCGAACAGCGAGTGCGGCGCGAAGTGCGAGGCGAAGGCGTAGGGCAGTCCCAGCACCGCCGCCAGCTGGGCCCCGAAGAGCGAGGAGCCGAGGATGTAGAGCGGCACGTGGGTGCCTTTGCCGGGGATCGCGATGACGCCGGAGACGGGGCTGTTCTCGCCGAGCCAGCCCTGCAGCTCCGACACGTCCTGGGGGAAGCGTTCGCTGGAGAACTCGTCGCGGCGCAGCGCCCGCATCGCGGCGGTGTCGGAGCCGGGGGCGCGGCCGAGGCCGAGGTCGATGCGGCCGGGGTGCAGCGTCGGCGAGGGTGCCGAACTGCTCGGCGATCACCAGCGGCGAGTGGTTCGGCAGCATGACGCCGCCGGCGCCGAGGCGGATCTTCTCGGTGTGGGCGGCGATGTGGGCGATCAGGACCGCGGTCGCCGAGCTGGCGATCGAGCGGATGTTGTGGTGCTCGGCGTACCAGATGCGCTCGGTAGCCGAGGCGCTCCGCCGCCTGGGCGAGCTTGACGACTGCCCGCGAAGCTGTCGGCGATCGACTCGCCCGGCCCGACCGCGGCGAGGTCGAGGATCGAGAGGGGCACGTCGGGGCGCCGCGGCGCGTCGGTCAGATCGCTCATGCCCTAAGCATGCCGAACCGGGCGCGTCGGCTCAGAACCCGGTGCCGATCTTCCCGGCGCGCGCGTCGGCCCATTCGTCGACGCCCGAGTCGAAGTCGACGATCCGGTCGATCTCGGCCAGTTCCTCGGCGGTGAAGTCGAGGTTGTCGAGCGCGTCGACGTTCTGCTCCAGCTGCTCGACCGAGGAGGCGCCGATCACCAGCGAGGTCATCCGCGGGTCGCGCAGGCTCCAGGCGAGCGCCATCTGCGGCAGCGACTGGCCGCGCTTCTCGGCGACCGCGTTCAGTTCGCGGATCCGGCCGATCACCTCGTCGTTGATCCAGTCGCTGTCGAAGGCGCCGTAGTCGCTCTGCGTCGCCCGCGAGTCCTCCGGGATCCCGTCGAGGTATTTGCCGGTGAGCAGGCCCTGGGCGAGGACGGTGAAGCCGATCACGCCGACCCCGAGCTCGTCGACCGCGTCGAGCAGCCCCTCGTTCTCGATCCAGCGGTTCAGCATCGAGTAGCTGGGCTGGTGGATCAGGAGCGGCGTGCCGAGGTCGGCGAGGATCGCGGCGGCCGCGCGGGTGTGCTCGGCGTCGTAGGAGGAGATGCCGACGTAGAGCGCCTTGCCCTGGCGGACGGCGGTGTCGAGCGCGCCCATCGTCTCCTCCAGCGGGGTCGAGCCGTCGAGCCGGTGCGAGTAGAAGATGTCGACGTAGTCGAGGTTCATCCGCTGCAGCGACTGGTCGAGCGAGGAGAGGACGTACTTGCGCCCGCCGCCGCCCTGGCCGTAGGGGCCGGGCCACATGTCCCAGCCCGCCTTGGTCGAGATCACCATCTCGTCGCGGTAGGGGCGGAAGTCCTCCTTCATCAGCCGGCCGAAGTTGATCTCGGCGGCGCCGTAGGGAGGCCCGTAGTTGTTGGCGAGGTCGTGGTGGGTGATGCCGAGGTCGAAGGCGCGGCGGGCGATCTCGCGCTGGGTCTCGAACTTGCGGTCGTCGCCGAAGTTGTGCCAGTAGCCGAGCGAGAGGACCGGCAGGTCGAGGCCGGAGCGCCCGCTGCGCCGGTAGATCATCTTGCCGTCGTATCGATTGGTGTCTGCGTCGTAGCTCATTGCTCCGATTTCTACCCACTCAGCGGGGTCGGCACTCGGATTCGCGGCCGGGAGCGGCCGTTCGGGGGGAGAGACCGCCCGCTCGGCTGCTTGGGGCGACATGGATCGACGCACCGAGCCGGCGCTGGAGGCGACCCGCGAGCTGGTCGAGGAGGTGCTGCGAACGGCGCTGGCGCTGGAGGACGTGATGTCGGCGCTGCTCGACGAGCTCCCCGAGGGCGCCTTCCCCGGCGAGGACAACGGCCGCGTCCTGCTCGAGATGGTGGTCGGCAGCGTCCACCCGGCCGCCCTCGCCGCCGGCCCCCGTGACTACCCGCACCGCCACCGCCCTGGTCGGCGCGATCCGCGAGCGCGTCCTCGCCGACCTCCGCACCGCGGCCGAGCTGGCCAAGGAGCGCGAGTGAGTGCGAAGCTGTGCCGATGCCGTCGTTCTCGGCCTTCGACGCCCGCCGTTACCGGACCGTCGCACCGCGCGAGGGCTATGACCGCTGGGCGGCGACTTACGAGGACACGGTCGAGCAGGCGATGGACGTGGCGCTGCTGGAGCGGCTCGCGGTCGACTGGGAGGCGGTCCGGACCGCCGCCGATCTCGGCTGCGGGACCGGTCGGACGGGGTCCTGGCTGGCCGCCCGCGGGGCAGGGGAGATCGACGGGGTCGACCTCTCGCCGGGGATGCTCGAGGCGGCGCGCGCCCGCGGCATCTACCGCTCGCTGCGTGAGGGCGAGGTCGGCGCCACCGGGCTCGACGCCGGCGCCTACGACCTCGTCGTCGCCTGTCTCGTCGACGAGCACCTCGCCGATCTCGGCCCGCTCTATGCCGAGGCGGCGCGCCTCGCGAAGCCCGGCGGACGCTTCGTCCTCGTCGGATTCCACCCGCACTTCATCGTCGCCTCGGGGATGCCGACCCACTTCGACGACGCCGAGTCGGGCGAGCCGGTGGCGATCGAAACCCACGTCCATCTGCTGAGCGACCACGTCGCCGCGGGCCTCGGCGCGGGGCTCGTCCTCGACGAGATGCACGAGCGCGTGGTCGACGACGACTGGGTCGCGTTGAAGCCTAAGTGGGAGCGGTTCCGCGACCACCCGATCTCCTTCGCGTTCGTCTGGGCAGGGAGGGCGTAGGACTTCGAAGGAAACGGTTCGCATGGAGCACCGCAAGCTGGGCGAGCAGGGCCTCGAGGTCGCCGCGATCGGCATCGGCACGATGGGGATGACGATGGCATACGGCCAGGGTGGCGACGAGGCGAGCCACTTTGGGAATGAGCGGGGGCTGAGCGCGGGGCGCGCCCGTCGGGCGCCGCATCCTGGAGCGCCGTCCGCTATGAAAGCGCGGTGCCCCAAAGGACCAACGTGACCGCACGGGGCTGGGCAGACCGGGTCGCCGCGGTCGCCCGCGGCGTGCGCGAGGGCGACGAGGCCAAGGTCGCGCGCGCGGTCGAGGAACTGAGTCGGCGCCACCGGCTGCTGGCGCCGCTGGCGCTCGCGGTCGGCGGCGTCGCCCTGCTTTTCGGCGGCCTCCGCCTGCTGCTCTCCAACTGGCGCCTGACCGCTGATCCAGATCCCGCCCGCGATGTGGATCTGGGCGGCGATGTACGACCTCCGCGCGCACCTGCTCCACGACCGCACCTGGCACGCGATCCGCGGGCCGATGGTGATCCCGATCATCGCCGCTGTCGTCGCGATCACCGCCGGCTGCTTCTTCCTCAACGCGGTGTTCGGGTTCGCGATCAGCCAGGACGGGCGAGCCCAAGGTGCGCCCGGCGGTCGCCGAAGCGCGCCGCCACCTGCGCACGATCCTCACCTCCGGCGGCGTCGTCGGCCTCGCCCTGGGACTCACCGTCACCGTCGTCACCCGCGCCCAGCGCGCCCTGGTTCTCGCTCTGCCTCAGCGTCGTGATCGGCGTGATGATGGTCGCCTACGTCGCCGTCCCGGCGCGGCTGATCGGCGTCCGGCCCGGCGGCTCCCGCCGCGACCGGCTCTCGGCGAGCGTCGTCGGCACCCTGCTCGGCGCGGTCGTCAGCACCCCCGCTTACGTGCTCGGCCGGATCGGCCTGCTGATGATCGGCTCGCCCTTCCTCCGCTTCCCCGGGCTGCTCATCTTCCTGCTCGGCTTCACCCTCCAGGCGGGCGCGACGAGCGCCGTGAAAGCGGTGAAGATGGGCGCGAAGCTGGGGCGGCGCGAGGCGGCGGCCGCGGCGCAGGAGCCGGTGCGCGACCGACGCGGACCCGCTCGACTGAGCGGGGTGGCGGTGAGATGATCGCCGCGCCATGAACCGCCTCGATCTCGGTACACGACTGCGGGCGCTGCGCGCCGAGCGCGGGCTCTCGCTGAGCCAGCTCGAAGCGGGCGACGAAATCTCCAGCTCGTTCCTCTCGCTGGTCGAGAGCGGCAAATCCGACATCACGATCAGCCGGCTTCTGCGGCTGGCCGACTTCTTCGACGTCGACCTCGGCGAGCTGGTCGAGGGCAGCCGGGTCGATCGCCGCCCGATCGAGGTGATCCGCGAGGGCGAGGGCAGCGTCCTCGCCTCCCGCGCCGAGGGCGTGACCGCGCGCTTCCTCGGCCACCAGCGCTGGCAGCTCTCAGCCGCGGATCAGCGAGTACGAGCCGGGCGGGACGATCGACGTCGCCGAGGGCGAGCAGGCGGCGCGCGAGATGTTCCACCACCACGAGCTCTTCATCTACGTCGTCGCCGGGACCTTCGAGATCACCGTCCCACGGCGAGGAGCCGGTGAAGGTCTCGCGCGGCGACGCCGTCCTCGTCCGCGACGGCGCCGACCGCGTCGTCAACGTCGGCCGCCGCCCCGGCCGCCTGCTGGTCGTCGGCGTCGCCGTCGGCGGCGGCTGACGCGGGCTGGGCCAGCCCTTAGGGTTACGCGGGTGAGTTCCGCCGACCTTGCCCCGGCGGGCTCCGAGACGGAGCCCGTCCTGCACTTCGGCCACTGGCCGGCGGTGCGCCGCGCCGCGCTCGCGATCTACTTCGTCGTCCTCGTCGTCTGGAGCGCCCACTACGGGATCCCGGTCCAGCGTGAGCTGGTGATCGCCTGGGTCTGCGGGGCGCTCGCCTGCGCCTGCATCGGCCGCCACCCGCGCGAGATGCTGCAGCTGATCGTCGACTGGGCGCCGATGGTGATCGTCCTCGCCGCCTACGACCTGACCCGCGGGGTCGCCGACAAACTCGGCATCGGGGTCCACTTCGCCCCGATGATCGACTTCGACAAAGCGGTCTTCTTCGGCCAGACGCCGACCGAATGGCTGCAGCACCACCTCTACGACCCGAACGTCCTCAGCGGCTGGAACGTCTCCTTCACGCTGATCTACACGAGCTACTTCATCATCCCCGTTCGCGCTCGCCGGCTGGCTCTGGGCGCGCGACCGCCCCGCCTACCTGCGCTTCGCCAAGCGCCTCGTCTCGCTGGCGATCGCCGGCGTCGTCACCTACATCCTCTTCCCGGCCGCGCCGCCCTGGCTGGCCGCCAACGAAGGCCTCCTCCACGACGTCCACCGGACCACCTCGGAAGGCTGGAAGATCATCGGCGTCGGCACCTCGATCCTCTTCTCCGAAGGCCAGGCCTCGGTCAACCTGGTCGCCGCCGTGCCCTCGCTGCACGCCGCCTTCACGATGCTGGTCGCGTCCTCTTCGCTGGAACCGCCGATGCCGTGGCGCCGGGCCCGACCGCTGGTGCTGCTCTATCCGGCGGCGATGGCGCTCACCCTGATGGCGACCGGCGAGCACTACTTCTTCGACATCCTGCTCGGCTGGGTCTACGCGGGCGCGACGATGCTGGCCTGGTCGGCCTGGGAACGGCGCCGCGCCGCCCGCGCCGCCCGCGCCGGAGCCCCCGAAGCCGCACGCGCCCGCACAAATTTCATAGTTTCCCTATATGAACCCGTCCTCCGCCGCAGCGATGCCGAGGCGATCGACCTCGTCGCGTCGACCCTGCTGGGCCGCGCCGCCCGGCTCACCCGCCTGCTGATGCGGAGCGGCGCCCACGAGCTCTCGCGGACCGAGGTCGGCGTCCTCGCGACCCTCACCGACGGCCCGCGCCGGATCACCGAGCTGGCCGCGACCGAGGCGCTCGCCCAGCCGACCGTCACCCAGCTGGTCGACAAACTCGAGGGCCGCGGGCTGGTCGTCCGCGGCCGCTCCGGCGAAGACGGCCGCGTCGTCCTGGTCGAGATCACCGCCGCCGAGCGGCCGCGAGCGCTGGAGGAGCTCCGCGCCGAGATCCGCGCCAACATGCGCGAGGCGCTCGTCGACCTCCCCGACGCCGAGCTGACAGAGCTGGCCCACGCCGCCGACACGCTCGGCGGCCTGATCGAGAAGCTGCAGCCCGACCGCGACGCATGAGCGCGGCGACGCGGGCCCGGGCGATGCCCGGGGTCCTGCTCTTCGTCGGTGATGGTCACCGGGATCATCTCCTCGCTCGGCGCGCCGCTGATCCCGAGCATCAGCGAGGACCTCGGCGTCTCGCTCAGCGCCGCCCAGTGGTCGCTGACCGCGACGCTCCTCGTCGGCGTCGTCTCCTCGCCGGTGATGGGACGGCTCGGCGACGGCCCGCGCCGCCGCGAGACGCTGCTCGGCGGGCTCGCCGTGGTGACCGCGGGCGGCGTGCTCGCGGCGCTCGCCCCGAGCCTGGCGGTGCTGGTCGCCGGGCGGGCGATGCAGGGGGTCGGGCTCGGCCTCGTGCCGCTGGGGATGGCGACCGCGCGCGACGAGCTGCCGGCCGGAGCAGGTCGCCCCGACGATCGGCCTGCTCTCGGTCGCCGGCGCGGCCGGGGTCGGCGCCGGCTACCCGATCTCCGGCCTGCTCGCCGGGATCGACCTCTCCGCCGCCTTCTGGTTCGGCGCCGTCGTCGCGGCGCTCGCCCTGGCGCTCTCCTCCTCTTCGTCCCCTCGACCGCGGGCCGGCCGCGGGCGCGGCTCGACCTGCCCGGCGCGGCGCTCCTGACGATCGGGCTCAGCGCCCTGCTGATCGCGATCGCCGAGGGCAGCGGCTGGGGCTGGGGCTGCGCCGGCGGACGCGTCGGTCCTCTTCGTCGTCGCGATCGTCTTCCTGGCGCTCTGGGGCGCCCAGCAGCTGCGCGCCGCCGACCCGCTCGTCGACCTGCGGCTCGCCCGCATCCCGGCGGTGCTGAGCGCCGACGTCTGCGCGATCGTCCTCGGCGATCGCGATGTACATGTACCTCTCCGGGGTCAGCGAGTTCGTCCAGGCCCCGAGCGAGCTCGGCTACGGCTTCGGCGCCTCGGTCGTCGTCGCCGGCCTCTGCCTGGTCCCGTTCTCGGTGGTCAGCATGATCGGCGCGCGCGCTGCTGCCGTTCTCGACCCGCCTGGTCGGCGCCCGCAACCTGCTGCCGGTCGGCTGCCTCGTCGGTCGCCGCGGGCGGCCTCGTCTTCGCCCTCTTCCGACGGCCACCTCTGGGGCGCCTTCGCGATGATGGGCGTGCTCGGCCTCGGCTACGGGCTGACCTACGCGGCGATCCCCGGGATCATCGTCCGCGCCGTGCCGGAAAGCGAGACGGGCAGCGCGACCGGCTTCTACCAGGTGGTCCGCTACATCGGCTTCTCCGTCGGCAGCGCCCTGGCCGCCTCGGTGCTCGCCGCCGAGACCCCGGCCGGCAGCCAGCTGCCGCGACCGTCGCCGGCTACACGACGGTGACCTGGATCGGGTCGGATCTGCGTCGCCGCCGCGGTCCTCGCCTGGGTCATGCCCGGCGCCGGATCGGGGCACGCGGACGAGCTCGACCCCGAGGAGCTCCGCCGCGAGCGAGGAGGAAGCCGAGCTGGCCAGCGCCGGGCCTCCCGGGCGTCGACCGACGCCGACTGACCCGCAGCCGCGGTGTCGCAGTTATCCGTCCCTGTTCGGGATAAGTGCGAACGCCCACCGGCGCTCATGGGACGCTGGTCGGATGCCGTCGAGCGCCGACGCGACCGAGCCAGGGCCTCACCGCCTACCGCCGCGTCTTCGCCGCGCCGCGGGTCAAGCCGCTGCTCTTCGCCGCGCTGCTGGCCCGCATGCCGATCGGCATGGGCGCGGTCGGGCTGATCCTCTTCATCCACGGCGAAACCGGCTCGTTCGGCAGCGCCGGGCGTCGTCACCGGCGCCTTCACGATCGGCATCGGCATCACCGGCCCGCTGCTGGCGCGGCAGATCGACCGGCGCGGCTCGCGCCCGGTGATCGTGCCCGGCGTCGCTCCTCACCGCCGCCGGCCTGGTCGCCGTCGTCGTGCTCGGCAAGGCGGGCGCCGGGACGGTGCCGCTGGTGGTCGCCGCGGCGCTCGCCGGCTGCGGCACGCCCCCGGTCGGCGGCGTCCTGCGCCAGCACTGGTCGCGAGCTGGTCGACCCGGCCGAGCTGCAGACCGCCTACGCGCTCGACGCGGTCATGATCGAGGTGATCTTCGTCAGCGGCCCGCTCCTGGCGGGCATCCTGGCGGCGACCGCCGGTCCCGCCGTCGGCCTGCTGGTCGCCGCGGTGCTCGGCGCCGCCGGCGCGATCCTCTTCCAGCGCCTGCTCACGGTCGAGCCGGGCGGCGACCCCGACGCCGAGCGCCACTGGCTCGGCGCGCTGCGCTCGCCGACCCTCGCGCGTCCTCGTCCTCGCCGGGCTGCCGCTCGGCGCCTCCTTCGGCGCGCTCGACGTCAGCCTGCCCGCCTTCGGCGCCCACCACGGCGCCGCCGCGCTGGGCGGCCCGCTGACCGCGGCGCTCGCCTCCGGCTCGGCGCTCGGCGGCATCGCCTTCGGCGCTGCGCCCGAGCACCTTCGGCCGCCGCGCGCGCGCCGTCGTCCGGCTCGGCGCGCTGATGATCGCTCACCTACCTGCCGCTGGTCTTCGCCACCGCGGTCCCCGAGATGTTCGTCTTCGCGGCGCTCTCCGGGCCTCTGCATCGCGCCGCAGATCACCGTCCGCAACAACCTCGCCCAGGCAGCCTGGTCGCCGGGCGGCACCGTGATCGAGGCGTTCACCTGGCTCTCCCTCGCGTCGACGGTCGGCGCCAGCGCCGGCGCCGCCGTCGGTCGGCCCGCTGGTCGAGGCGGCGGGCTGGCGCGCCGGGCGCGATCGTCGCGGTCGCGATGACCGCCGCTGGCGACCCTGATCCTGTTCGCCCGCCGCGAGCTGATCACCGGCTGAGCGCTTCCGACTTTCACCCTGCCAGGGCAAGGTCAAAGTCGGACGCGCTACGCCTGGGACGCGCTACGCCTCGACCGGTTCGGCCGCGAGCATCCGGATCCAGGCGTCGGTCGAGGCCTCCGCGAACTCCTCCTGCTTGCGGTCGAAGAAGGAGTGCGGGGCGCCTGGGTAGGTGACGATCTCGTGGTCGACCCCGGCCCGCTCGAGCCCGGCGTCGAAGGCGGCGATGTCGGCCGGCGGGATGTGGTCGTCGGCGCCGCCGAAGAGGCCGAGCACCGGCAGCTTGATCTGGTCGGCGTGCTCGACCAGATTCGGCCGGTTCGCTTTGCCCTCGCGCGGATTGAGCAGCCCGTAGAAGCCGACCACCGCGTCGAGCCCGAGGTTCGGGTTCGACCCGGCCCAGAACGAGTGGCTGCCGCCGAAGCAGAAGCCGACCGAGGCGAACTGGGTGGCGCCGGTGCGCTCGGCGAGCGCCTCGCGCGCCGCGGCGAGGTCGGCCTGGACGCCCTCGATCGTGGTCGCGGCGACATGTGGCCCGTACTCGAAGTCCTCGCCGCGTTCGTCGGCGCCCGCGGTGCGGCCGAAGTAGTCGAAGGCGATCGCGTGGTGGCCGGCCGCGGCGAAGCGCTCGGCCAGCTCGACGTAGAAGCGGTAGAGCCCGCGGATGTCGGGGAGGATCACGATCCCCGGTCCGGAGGGCTCGGGCGACTCGGCCAGGGCCGCGGCGAACCGGTTGCCGTCGCCTGCGGTCAGGGTCAGCGACTCGGCGGCGGCGCCGCCGGCGATCAGCGCGCGCCCGTCGGGCAGCTCAGGCGGCAGGGCGTCGAACTCGAAGCACATCTGGGTGTCTCCTCTCGTTGACAGGCGGGGACGATGCCGCCAGGATCGGTCCGTGCCCGAGACTGTCAAAGTCGAGCCGTCGGCCTCGCTGGGCGTCGCCTTCGCCGCCGCCCTGGCGGCCAAGGACTTCGACCGCGATCCGCGACCTGCTCCACCCGCGAGATCGACTTCCGCGGCCTGACGCCGCGCCGCGACTGGGAGGCGAGCGACCCCGACGCGGTGATCGGCTCGGTGCTGCGCCAGTGGTTCGAGGACGCCGACGAGATCGAGGAGCTGGTGAAGGTGGAGACCGACTCCTTCGCCGACCGCGAGCGGGTCGGCTACCGCTTCCGCGTCCGCAACCCGGAAGGGCTCTTCGAGGTCGAGCAGCAGGTCTACATCGGCGAGCGTCGACGGCCGGATCGGCTGGATGCGCAGCGTCTGCTCCGGGTTCCGCCCGATCGGGAGGAATGAGGCGATGAGCGGCTCTTACCCGAGGTCGCCGCCGCCAACGCCGAGTCGACTCGAGGCCTGGAGCGGCCCGCTCTTCGAGCGCTTCGTCCGCTTCCGTCGACCTATGACCGCCGGGCTCGGCGCCCACGGCGAGGTCGCCCTGGCCGCCCACCCGCCGCGTCCCCGGCGACCGCGTCCTCGACATCGGCTGCGGCTTCGGCGACACGACGCGGCGGCTCGCCGAGCTGGTCGGCGACGGCGAGGTGGTCGGCGTCGACGTCGCCGAGCCGTTCCTCGAGCTGGCGCGCGAGGAGGCCGCGGCGGCCGGCGTCGACAACGTCGACTTCCGCGTCGGGGACGTCCAGGTCGCCGACCTCGACGGCCCCTACGACTACGTCTTCTCGCGCATGGGCGTGATGTTCTTCGCCAACCCGGTGGCGGCGCTGCGCAACGTGCGCGCGGCGATGCGGCCGGGCGGCCGGCTCTGCCTCGTCGTCTGGCGGCGCAAGCTCGACAACTCCTGGGTCTGGGAGGCCGAGCAGGTGGTCGAGCAAGTACCTCGAGCATCCCGAGGAGACCGACGAGCCGACCTGCGGCCCGGGCCCGTTCTCGATGGCCAACGCCGACACGGTCAGCGAGCAGCTCGCGATCGCCGGGTTCGAGGCGATCGAGCTGCTGCGCAGCGACCTGCCGTTGCGGATGGGCATGACCCTCGAGGACGCGGTGGACCTGACGATGGCGCTCGGCCCGGCGGGCGAGGTGCTGCGCCTCTGGGGCGACCGGGCGGAGGAGATCCGACCGACGATCGCGGCCGAGATCCGCGCCGCGCTGGAGCAGTTCGAGACCGCGGACGGCGTCCTCGCGCCCGTCCTCGACCTGGGTGATCTCGGCGCGTGCGCTTAGGGGCTACGCGGCGGCGAGGGCGTAGGCGGCGCGGAGGCCGTCGCCGAAGGCGCGGACCGCATTGAGCTCGCTCGGGTTCTCGGCGCCGCCGACGACCCGGTGCGGGACCTCGAGCCGCTCCAGCAGGGGCCGCAGCTCGTCGCGCCGCTCCTGGCCGGCGGCGATGACGACCCGTTCGGCGGCGATCGTCTCGACGGTCCCGTCCTCGAGCTCGATCTCGACTCCCTCCGGGGTGATCTGCCGATAGGAGAGCCCGGTGCGCGTCTCGACCCCCGCGTGCTTCAGCGCGTCGAGCCACACCCAGCGCGTCGTGCGCCCGATCCCGCTACCGATCCGTCCCGGAACGTCGCATGACCGTCACGCGCGCCCCGATTCGGTCAAGCCTTTGCTGTGGCGAGAAACCGTCCCATACGGTATGCGACGGTGCGAAATGCTCGCCAACGGGTCGGCCCGGAGAGGTGCGACCCGTAGCGCTCGTAGAAGTCGGCGACGTCGCTCGGCGTCGTGGGTGAGCAGATGGGCGAGATCGACGCCGATGCCGCCGCCGCCGACGATCGCGACCGAGCGCGCGTCGCCGAGCCCCGACTCGAAGGCGGTGGCGTAGTCGACGACGTGGGGGAGGTCCGAGCCGGGGATGTCGACGGCGCGGGGGTGGACGCCGGTGGCGAGGACGACGCCGACGCAATCGGCGAGTAGGTCGGCGTCGTCCTCGCCCAGCTCGCGGCCGAGGTGGACGTGGACGCCGAGCCGCCGGAGCTCGGACTCGAAGTAGGAGATCGTCGCCCCGTAGTCCTCCTTGCCGGGAACCATCCGCGCCCAGCGGAACTGGCCGCCCAGCTCCTCCCGCGCCTCGTAAAGGTGGACCTCGCCCGCCGAGCGCCGCCAGCGCCCGCGCCGCCTCCAACCCGGCGGGCCCGCCGCCGACCACCACGAACCGCCCCGCCCGCCCCGCGTTCGCACTTTCGCCGCCATCCGACGATTTCTGCGAACTTCGCCGGGTGGCGGGGAAGTCGACCTCGTAGCCGGAGCGTGGGTTGACGAGGCACGAGACGTGGCCGCCGACCAGCGACCGATCGATGCACGCCTGGTCGCAGGAGATGCAGACGTTGATCGCGGCGCGGCCCTTCCCTCTCTCCATGATCCGGGGATCCGCCAGGAACGGCCGGGACATCGACACCAGGTCGACGCCGCCCGCCGCGAGCACCGCCTCCGCCTCGCTCGAGCCTGTTCACCCGATTGCCGGCGATCACCGGCACGGCCGCCATACCTGCCGAAGTGGCGGCCGTGCCGGTGATCGCCGTCTTCAACGCTTCCGCCCAAGGCACGAACGCCCCGCTCGGCACCGCCCCCTGCACCGTCGGCACCGGCGATTCGTGCCACCCGACGCCGATGTTCAGCGCGTCGACCCCGGCCGCGACCAGCGCTCGGGCGAACGCCTCGACCTCCTCCCAGGGCCGCGACTCGGGCATCAGCTCGGCGCCGGTCATCCGGAAGAGCACCGGGAACTCCGGCGCCGACCGCCTCGCGCACCGCGCTCGCGACCTCGATCCCGAACCGCATCCGCCGCTCGGCGTCGCCGCCCCAGGAGTCGCTCGCGCAGGTTCGTCACCGGGGAGAGGAACTGGTCGACCAGGTAGCCCTCCGAGCCCATCACCTCGACCGCGGCGAAGCCGAGCTCCTGCGCCAGCCGTCGCCCCGGCCGGCGAACTCCGCCACCACGTCCCAGACCTCGTCCTCGCCCAGCGCCCGCGGCTCGACCCGCGACACCCGGCTCGCCACCGCCGACGGCGCGACGACCTCGCCCGGCGAGTCGGCCGAGCGCGTAGCGCCCCGCGTGGAAGAGCTGCAGCGCGATCGCCGCCTCGGTCCCCTCGGTCGACCCGGCATCGCCTCCAGCGCGAGCGCGGTCGTCCTTTGTGGCGCTATGGGTAACAAAGGACGACCGCGCTCGGGCCGGCGCGCTCGCGACTCGGGCTCCGAGCACGCCGTAGCTCGCGTCCGCGGCGCCGTCCGCCGACACCGCCCAGCCGCCGGTCACGATCAGGCCCGCGCCGCCGAGCGCCCGCTCGCGGTAGAACGCCGCCAGCCGCTCGCCCGCGTCCTCGGTCGCCCTCCACGCCGCAGGTGCATCGACCCCATCACCACCCGGTGCGGGAGCTCGCAGGCCGCCGATCCGGATCGGCGTGAAGACGTGCTGGAGCGCGCCCTCGGCGCCGCAGAGTCGCTCGGCTCAGGCATCGGACGCGGCGGCCGCGTCCCGTCCCGGCAGCCGCAGCTCCGGGCCCGCGTCGTCGAAGAAGGGCGGCGAGACGATCGTCAGCCCGCCGTCGACGACCAGCGACTGCCCGGTGATGTACTCGGAGCGCGGTTCGAGCAGGAACTCGACCGTGTCGGCGACCTCCTTCACCGTCCCCATCCGCCCCTTCGGGATCTTCGGCAGCACGTCGTCGAGGCCCGGCATCCCGTCGACGCCGTAGAAGTAGGCGCTCGAGTCGCTCTCGATGATGCCGCCGTTGACCGCGTTGACGTTGATCCCGAGCGGCGCGAACTCGACCGCCATGTAGCGGACGTAGGCCTCCAGCGCCGCCTTCGCGGCGCCGAGGTTGGCGTAGGTCGGGTAGGCGCGGATCGACCCGTACGAGGAGAGCGTGACGATCCGCCCGCCGTCGGTCATCAGCTCCACCGCGCGCTGCGCGCCGAGCACGAAGGTGCGGATGTTCATCGCGTAGGAGCGGTCGAGGTGGTGCAGCTTCAGGTCCTTGATCAGCTTGAAGCTCGACCGCCGCGGCGTTGTCGACGAAGTAGTCGAGCCGGCCGAACTCCTCGCCCGCGGCGTCGAAGAGGCGGTCGATGTCCTCCGGGGACTCCATGTCGGCCTGCACCGCGATCGCCCGGCCGCCGCGCTCCTCGACCCCGGCGACGACCTCCTCCGCCAGGTCCTCGTTGACCTTGTAGTTGACGACGACCGAGCCGCCCTTGTCGGCCAGCGACAGCGCCAGCGTGCGGCCGATCCCGCGCGAGCTGCCGGTGATCAGCGCGACCTTGTCGGCGGCGAAGCCGTGGCCCTCGCCCGCCTCGCCCAGCGTCAGCCGAGCTTCCCGCTCGGCGATCGAGGCGTGGACCGGGGCGAAGACCTCGCGGGCGATGATCGTCTTCTGGATCTCGTTGGTGCCCTCCTCGAAGCGCTGGGCGCGCGCGTCGCGGTAGACCCGCTCGATCGGCGAGGAGGCCCAGAAGCCGATCCCGCCGTGCGCCTGCAGCGCCTTGTCGGTGACCCGGCCGAGCATGTCGACCGCGGTCAGCTTCGCCATCGAGGAGAGGACCGCCGCGTCGGCCGGCGCCCGCCTCCCAGCGCCGCGCCGCGTGCAGGACCAGCTGGCGCGAGGCTTCGATGTCGGCGGCGTTCTCGGCCAGCGCGAAGGAGATCGCCTGGCGCTGCGACAGCGGTTTGCCGAAGGTGACGCGCTGCGCGGCGTGCTCGGCGGCCAGCTCCTGGGCCCGCCGCGCCAGCCCGACGCAGGTCATCGCGACGGCGATCCGGCTCGGGGTGAGGAAGCCGCCGAAGGCGACCTGCAGCCCCTTGCCCTCCTCGCCGAGCGTGTCGCTGACCGGCACCGGGGCGCGGTCGAAGACCAGGTGCGCGTGGTCGGTGCCCGCGCACGCCGAGCGACTCGCCCATGTCCTCGACCTGCACGTTCGGCGTGTCGCGGTCGACCAGCAGCGCGACCGTCCCCTCGGCCCCGGTCGTCCCGGCCAGCCGCGCGAACAGCAGCCAGCGGTCGCAGCTGACCCCGAAGGTGATCAGGTGCTTCTCGCCGGAGAGGTAGTAGGTGTCGCCCTCGCGCTCGACCTCGCAGCGCAGGTCGGCGCCGGTGCCGGCGGTCGGCTCGGTCAGCGTGAAGGCGACGGTGAGGTCGCCGGTCACCGCCGGCATCACGTAATCGCGGCGCTGCTCCTCGGTCGCGAACTGGTCGACCGAGCGCCACACCCCGTTGGCGACGTGGACGATCATCCGCAGCGACGCGTGCGACATCGCGAAGAGCTCCAGCAGCTCCAGGTAGCGCGAGAAGGGGATGCCGCGACCGCCGTACTCGACCGGCCCGGCGAGGCTCAGGTAGCCGCGCTCCTTCAGCTCGACGCGCAGCTCCGGCGGCACCGCCCGCTCGGCCTCGATCCGCCGCGTCCACTCCTCGCCCTCGTCGGCGACGTAGGCGGCGATCTCCGCCTTCAGCTCCTCGAAGCCCGCCTCGTCGAAGGTCTCGGGCAGGGGGATCGGGGCTTGCGGGGTCATCGGACGGGCTCCTTGCTGGTCGGTTTCGGCTCCTCCGGCCGGAGCCCGCTCGCCCGCTCGCGCAGGACGAACTTCTGGATCTTTCCACTCGGGGTGCGGGGCATCGCCTCGATCATCTCGACCCGCTCGGGCCAGTAGTGCCGGGAGACCTCGCGCGAGTCGAGGAACCCGCGGACCTCGGCGAGGCCGAAGTCGCCGGCGAAGTCGGGATCGCGGACGACGAAGGCGCAGGCGCGCTCGCCGAGCCGCTCGTCGGGCATCGCGACGATCGCCACCTCGGCCACCGCCGGGTGCTCGTGGAGCAGCTGCTCGATCTCGGCGACCGGCACCTTCTCGCCGCCCCGGTTGATGATGTCCTTGACCCGGCCGGTCAGCCGCAGGAAGCCGTCGCCGTCGATCGTCGCCAGGTCGCCGGTCCGGTACCAGCCGTCGGCGGTCATCGCCGCGGCGGTCAGGTCGGGGCGGTCGAGGTACCGCTCGAAGAGGCAGCGCGAGGTCACCTGGAAGTTCCCCTCCTCGCCGGGGCCGAGCACCTTGTCGTGGTCGTCGACGATGCGGATCCGGGTGCCGGCCAGGGCGCGGCCGTCGGTGCCCCAGACCTTGGCCGGGTCGTCGCCGGGCGCGGCGAGCGCGCCGAGGCAGGACTCGGTCGAGCCCCAGGCGCCGCAGACGGCGGCGGCGAGGACGTCGGTGGCGCGCTCGGCGAGCGCCCGCGGCACCGCGGCGCCGGTGACGACGAAGATCCGCAGCGCCGGCGGCGCGTCCTCCTCGCCCGACTCGACCACGCGGACGAGGTCGGCGAGGAACGGCGTCGCCGCCTGCACGAACGAGCAGTCCCACTCGCGCAGCGCCCGGGCGCCGCGGCGCGCGTCCCAGACGTCCTGGATGACCTGGGTCGAGCCGAGCGCGAAGCTCAGCCACATCCCGTAGAGGAGCCCGGTCTGGTGGGCGAGCGGGGTGGGGATATAGATCGTGTCGTCGCGGCCGAGGCCGAGGTGCTCGACCTCCATCATCGCGGCGCGGGTGAGCGCGTCGTAGCGGTGCAGCACGCCTTTCGGCTCGCCGGTCGAGCCCGAGGTGAAGAAGAGCTGGGAGAGCGCCGTCGGGCCCGGTTTGCGGGCGGCGATCGCGGCGGCGTCGGGCTCCTGGCCGGCTACCGCGGCGGCGAAGTCGTGCCAGCGGGCGTCGCCGGTTTTCGGCAGTGCGGGCGCGCCATCGGAGCCGACGACGAGCACGTGCTCGACCGGCAGCGGGCCGTCGCCGTCGTGGGCGGCGCCGTTGCCGGATCCGTTGGTCGCCGCTCCGGCCTCGGCCAGCATCGCCGCGGTCTCCTCGGCGTGCTTGCGGCCGCGGAACTCGTCGGCGACGACCAGCACGCGCGCCTTCGAGCGGCGCAGGGCGAAGGCGATCTCGCGCTCGCGGAAGATCGGCATCAGGGCGCAGCAGATCGCGCCGATCTTCATACAGGCGAGGGTCAGGATCACGAACTCGCCCCAGTTCGGCAGCTGGTAGGCGACGGCCTCGCCGGGTCGAGCGCCGAGCTGGAGCAGCAGCGAGGCGGCGCGGTCGGCCTCGCGGTCGAGCTCCTCCCAGGTCCAGGTGCGGGTGCCGCCGGCGCGGACGTCGACGACCGCGTCCTCGCCGGGCCGCTCGCGCGCCCAGCGGCCGACCCAGTCGACGATCGGCACCTCGGCCGCCTGGTCGACCGCGATCGACTGCTCGGCGCGCTGCCCGGAATCCGCCGCTCCGGCCCCGACCACGGCCCCCTCGGCGTTGCGCTCGCGGTCGTCCTCGATCGAGAGGTCGAAGCCGACCCCGCGCATGTCGTCGAGGAAGCCCGGATAGGAGATCCGGTAGGCGTTCGGGTAGGTCAGCGAGCTCTCGCCGCGGGCCCGCGAGGCGGCCACGGTCAGCGCCATATGGACGCGGTGGTCGTTGAAGCTGGAGAGGGGGGAGCCGGTCAGCTCGCCGTCGATCCCGCGCACGACCAGCTCGTCGCCCTGCTCTTCGACGTCGCCGCCCATCCGGTTCAGCTGCAGCATCGAGACGACCCGGTCGGACTCCTTCAGCCGCACGTGGGCGACGTTGGAGAAGCGGGTCTCGCCCTCGGCGAACTGCCCCATCGTCGCCAGCACCGGCAGCATGTCGGGCATCGGCCGGCAGTCGACCTCGACCCCGCGCAGCCGCACCCCGTCGTGGCGGACCCGGAGGCCGCCCGCCTCCGGGTCGAGCTCCATCGGCAGCCCCATCTCGGCGACCACGTCGAGGAAGTGGGCCTCGGGGTGGTCGACGTGGGCGCCGTCGATCTCGGTGACGCCGTGGAAGAAGACGTCGGCGGGGTGGATCGAGGTGGCGGCGAGGCCGAAGGCCAGCGAGCCGATGTCGGGGGGAAGCGTGATCTCGGCCGCACGGGCGGTCTGGTTCGGCTCGATCTCGAAGCGGCGCCAGTCGTCGGAGACGCCGACCTCGAGCCCGAAGTCCCGCATCATGTTCACGGTCAGCTCGACGTAGGGCTGCTCGTTCAGCGCCCCCTCGACCTCGATCGTTGTCGGCCCGCTCGCGAACGGGGCGACGATCAGGAGGCCGGAGATCCACTGCGAGAGCGTTCCCGCGATCGAGACCCGGCCGCCATGCGGGCGCTTCGGCTGGACCGTGATCGGCGGCGTCGCGTTGGCCGACGTGAGCTCGATGCCCATCGTCGTGAGCGCCTCGAGCAGCGGCCCGACCGGCCGCCGCTGGAAGTACTTCTGGCCGGTGATCGTGACCGGGGAGTCGGCCAGCGAGGCGAGGCCGATCATGAAGTACAGGGTGGTCCCGGAGGAGCCGACCGAGACGGTGTCGCGGAGCGGCCGGTAGGGGAGCCCGCCGCGGACGAGGAAGCCGTCGGCGGTCCGCTCGATCTGGGTGCCGAGGCCGGTCAGCACCTCGATCGTCGATTGCACGTGGCGCGCGGCGACGCCCCCTCTGATGCGGCTCTCACCGTCGGCCAGCGACGCAAGCATCAGCGCCCGGTGGGCGTGGTACTTGGACGCGGGGACCGAGATCTCGCCTTGCAGGCGACCCGACGTTTCCCGAACATAAAGATGCACTCATAGGAACGTATATGGAGGGCCAGTCGGGAGGCGGTCTCCGTCCCCCGATCAGGCGGGTCCCAGGCGCGGTCGGTTGCACCGAACCGTGATAATCGCTCTGCGATGAACGCCCGGTGCCGTCCGCAGTGAATTCAGCAGGGGACCCAGTGGTCACCGGGCTCGGCGCGCTCACCCCGGTCGGACTCGACGCGCCGTCGACCTGGAACGCCCTTGTGGCGGGGCGATCCGGCATCGGCACGATCACCCAATTCGACGCCTCCGGGCTGGCGACGCAGATCGCCGGCGAGGTGTCCGGCTTCGACCCGGTGGAGACGCTCGGCGCCAAGCGCGCCCACCGCACCGCCCGCTTCTCGCAGCTGGCGATCGCCGCGGCGCGCGAGGCGGTGGCCGACGCCGGGCTCGACGTCGATGCCGAGTCCGACCGGGTCGGCGTGGCGATCGGCAGCGCCGTCGCCGGGACGCCGGAGACCGAGAGCAACGTGCGGGCGCTGGTCGCGGAGGGGCCGCGCGCGGTCAGCCCCTTCTACGTCGCCTCGACGATCTTGAATATGGCCTCCTGCGAGGTGGCGATCGACCTCGGCGCCCACGGCCCGGTGACCGCCAGCGCGCTGGCCTGCGCGACCGGCACCTACTCGGTGCTGGAGGCGCGCCGGCTGATCCTCGCCGGCGAGGCCGACGTCGTGATCGCGGGCGGGTCGGACGCGGGGATCAACGAAGCGGTCTTCGCCGGCCTCTCCAACATGGGCCCGCTCTCGGAGAGCAACGACGACCCGACCGGCGCCAGCCGCCCCTTCGACTCCGACCGCGACGGCTTCGTCTTCGGCGAGGGCGCGGTGGTGCTGGTGATCGAGTCGGCCGAGCACGCCGCGGCCCGCGGCGCCACCTCGTATGGCTCCATCGCCGGCGGCGCCCTCACCTCCGACGCCTTCCATATGAGCGCCCCCGAGCCGAGCGGCGACTACGCGTCGGGAGCGATCCGCCTGGCGCTCGAGCGCGCCGGCATCGCGCCCGCCGAGCTCGGCTACATCTGCGCCCACGGCACCGCGACCCGGGCCAACGACGCCTCCGAGTCGCGCGCCATCCGCGCCGCCCTCGGCGACGCCACCGACACGATCCCGGTGTCCTCGCCGAAGTCGATGGTGGGGCACCTGATCGCCGCCGCCGGCGCCCTCGCCGCGATGGTCTGCCTGCTGGCGATGCGCGACGGCGTCCTGCCGCCGACGATCAACCTCACCAACCCGGACCCCGAGTGCGACCTCGACCACGTCGCCCTCACCGCCCGCGAGCAGCCGACCGAGACGGCGATCGCCAACGCCTTCGGCTTCGGCGGCCAGAACTGCGTCGTCGCCTTCCGCCGCCCCTAGCGAGCTCCGCCACCTCGTCCGCCACACCCCCGCGCGCCTTTCCCATCACCCCCACGTCGATGGGCCGAAAACCTGCCCTATAGGTGGTGTTTTCGGCCCATCGACGGGGTGGGCGCGCGGAAGAGTGTCGTCAGCGCTGCGGATCGGCGATCTTGAATTCGCCGACCTGGGTCACGGTCGGTTCCCAGGAGATGCCGTCGAGGAGCGCGCCGGTCGGCACGCCGAGGGCGCCCGCCAACTTCACCACCGTGTCCAGGCGGGGCATCCGTTTGCCTCCCTCGATCAGGCTGATCTGGGTGCGGTGGATTTCCGCGCGGGCCGCGAGCTCCTCCTGGCTCATGCTCGCGGCGTGGCGCTCCCGAGCCAGATTCTCGGCGAAACGTTCCGTGATCGTCACGCCGGCATGGTGCCGCCCCGCGAAATGCGTTGTCTACAGACTCCGGCCTCGACGCAGGGAAATTTGTGCATCTCTCCTGTATATGGACAACAGATGCGCGGAAGGCGTCCTGTTCGGTATCACCGGGATAGGCAAGCCCTAGAACTCGGGAAACTTCGACTGCTCCTCATCGAGCGGGTCGCCCGCGACCTTGGCCTGCTCGCCGCGATCCTCCTCGTGGTCCTGGGGCTCCAAGCCGAGGCGGTCCCGGTCGCCGCCCTCAGCCTCATGTTCACCGCTCAGAGCCGGCGTTCGTAGACCCGGTACTTCTTCACCACGCGGCCGTTCATCGCTTCAAGGCCGGAGTTCATCGCGTGGTTGGTCTCCAGGATGAAGCCCGCCTCGCCGTGTTTGAGGTTGGAGCGGGCGGCGGCTTCGAAGTGTTCGACGTAGAGGAGGGCGGCGACACCGGTGTGCTGCCACTCGGGCTTCACGCCGAGGAAGCCGACGCGGAGGCGGTCGCAATAGCGGTTTCGGGTGAGGAAGTGCCACCAGCCGGTCGGGAAGAGGCTCCCGTTCATGCGTTTCTGGATCTGGTTGGCGTCGATGAGAGTGATCGCCATCGCGATCGTCTCGCCGTCCTTTTCGGCGACCATGAACCATTCCGACGAGTAGACGAGCTGGAGGTCCAGGGCGTAGGCGTCGAGGTCCTCCTTCGAATAGGGGACGAAGCCCCAGTTCTCCGACCAGGCCGAGTTGTAGACCTCGGCGAACTTGTCGAGGTCCTTACGCAGGCTGCGGCGGGTCATTTTGCGGACCTCGACCCCGTACTTCTCGCGACAGCGTTTCGCCAATTTTTCGATGATCGGCTTCATCGAGGCGCGGTCGTCGATCGAGAGCTTCCAGGAGAGCAGGTCCATCGCCTTCTCCAGCCCGGCCTCCTCGCAGCGCTGCTGGTAGTAGGGCGGGTGCCAGTTCTGTCGTATCTGCGGTTCGAGCTCGAAGCCCTCGACCAGGACCCCGGCATCCTCGTTCAGCGAGAAGTCCATCGGCCCGAGCATCTGGTCGCAGCCGCGCGCCCGCAGCCAGGACTTCCGCCGCCGCCAGCAGCGCGGCGAGGATCTCCGCGTCGTCCTCGAACTCGAGGAAGCCGAACATCCCGGTGCGGCCACCGTGGAAGCGGTTGTAGGCGAAGTCGATCTGGGCGGTGATCCGCCCGACCACGCGGCCGTCGCGGCGGGCGAGGAAGTACTCGGCTTCGCCATGCTTGAAGTAGGCGTTCAGCTTCCGGTTGAGGAAGATGCGCCGCTCGAGTTTGCAGCGGCGTCACCCAGGGCGTCCCGGCGTGGAGGCGGAACGGCAGGTCGATGAATTCGCCCACCTGCCGGTGCCCCTCGACCTTGGTGATCTCGACCCCCACGGCCGCCAAACCTACTGCGGCAGCGGCCGCTCGGGGAGATTCAGGCGAACTTCTCCTCGACCTCGGCGAGGAACGCGTCGAAGAGGCGTTCGAAGGCGTCGCCGTCGAGGCTGATTTCCTCGCCCTCGGCGAAGCCCAGCACCGACTCCTCGGGCCGCAGCTTGATCCCTTTCGGCACCGTCATCACGGCGCCGTGCTCGGTCACCGACCCGGCCAGCACGCGCAGCTCGTTCAGCGGGTTGCCGTCGCGCCCTTCGACCTTGGGATTGCGCAGCGCGAACCAGCCGTCGAGCGCCACCAGCAGCTGGATCCAGGCGGCCGACCCGGCTCCGACCCGGCGCAGCTCCTCGACCGCGGCGCCGACCGACTCGCGGCAGGCGGCGACGTAGTGGCGGTCATACCCGGTGCGCAGAAGCACTAGTTGAACTCGATCACGCTGCGGATCCCGTCCTGGGCCTCCATCAGCTCGAAGCCGCGGTTGACTTCGTCGAGCGTCAGCTTGTGGGAGATGAACGGGGCGACGTCGATCTCGCCCGCCAGGCAGCGCTCGACCAGCACCGGCACCTGGTCGCGTCCCTTGACGCCGCCGAACGAGGAGCCGGCGAGGCGCCGCCCGGTGATCAGCAGGCGCGGCACGACGTCGAGCGTCTCGCCCTTGCCCGCCACCCCGGCGACCGTGCAGAGCCCCCAGGCCATCCGCGTCGCCTCCAGCGCCTGCTGCATCACCTTGACGCAGCCGGTCGCCTCGAAGGTGTAGTCGGCGCCGTATTCGCCGTCGGTCATCGCGAGGATCTCGGCGACCGCGTCGGGCCCGCCGAGCATCGTGTCGGTGGCGCCCTGGCCCTTTGGCGAGCTCGAGCCGATCCTCCGACATGTCGACGCAGACGATCCGCTCGGCGCCCTGCAGGCGGCAGCCCGCGACCGCGCCGAGGCCGACCATCCCGGCGCCGAAGATCGACGCAGGTCGTCCCCGGCTTCCACCTTCGCCGTGTTGATCGCCGCGCCGAGCCCGGTCGAGAGGCCGCAGGCGAACAGCGCGCGTGCTCGAACGGCGCCTCCGGGCTGACCTTGGCGAGCGCGATCTCCGGCATCACCGTGTACTCGGCGAAGGTCGAGCAGCCCATGAAGTGGCGGATCTCCTCGCCGTCGCGAGAGAGCCGCACCGTGCCGTCGGGCAGGTGGCCGAGGTTCTGCTCGGCGCGGATCGCCATGCAGAGGTTGGTGCGCGGGTCGACGCAGTGGACGCACTCGCGGCACTGCGGCGAGAAGAGCGTGACGACGTGGTCGCCGGGCGCCAGCGAGGCGACGCCGTCGCCGACCTTCTCGACCACCCCGGCGCCCTCGTGACCGAGCACCGCCGGCGCGTAGCCGGACGGATCGGCGCCCGAGGCCGTGTACATGTCGGTGTGGCAGACCCCGCAGGCCGCGAGCCGGACCAGCACCTCGCCGGCCCGCGGCTCGGCCAGCTCGACCTCCTGGACGGCGAGCGGTTGCCCGAACTCCTCCAGGACGGCGGCGCGGATCTTCACTCTGTCTCTCCTTCGGTCGGACGCTCGGGAACGCTCTGCGAGTCGATCCTAGCTTTCGGCCCGCCGGCCAACATCCGTCTAGTCGACTCCTCCCTTTTAAGTAGCACGGGTACCGATGCCGAAATGCAAATCATGGCCACCATTCGTCATCCCAGAGTCCCTGCACGTCTCGGCGCCGATCCTGCTTCGCGCCCGCTCGCCGCACTCGCGGCGCTGCTCGCCTTCGGCGCGCCCGGCGCCGGCGCGGGAGATCCGACCTGCCAGGGCAAGCCGGCGACGATCGTCTCCAACGCGGCGACGATCACCGGCACCAAGGCCCCCGACGTGATCGTCGCGGGCCCCGGCGACAACACGATCCACGGCGAAGGCGGCAACGACCTGATCTGCGCGCGGCGGCGGCAACGACACCGTCTACGGCGAACGCGGCGACGACAAGATCTACGGCGAAGAAGGCGAAGACACGATCTATGGCGAACGCGGCTCCGACCTCCTCGACGGCGGCGGCGGCAACGACAAGATCTACGGCGGACGCGGCTCCGACCAGATCGAAGGCGGCGACGGCACCGACCTGGTCGAGGGCGAACAGGGCAACGACACCGTCGACGGCGGCGCCGGCGACGGCGACACGGTCGAGGGCAACCAGGGCGACGACACGCTCGACGGCGGCGCCGGCAACGAAGACGTGATCATCGGCGGCACCGGCAACGACAAGATCGACGGCGGCCCCGGCGAACACGACATCGCCGACTACGCCGGGCACCGGCGGCGCGGTCGACGATCAACCTCGCGACGCAGACCGTGACCGGCGCCGAGAACGAGCACCTGGAAGGCATCGAGGACGCGATCGGCGGCTCCGGCGACGACACCCTGATCGGCTCCTCGGAAGCCAACCGGCTCGACGGCGGCCCCGGCAACGACCACCTCGAGGCGGCGCGGCCCCGGCGACGCAGCCTTCGGCGGCCCCGGCTGCGACCAGTGCACCGGCGGCTTCGCCGAAGAAACGTCCTGCGGCCCGGCGGCCGGCGCCAACGGCCTCGCGGTCGAAATCTACGAGTCGATCGACGGCAAGTCGACGCTGATCCTGACCGGCACCTCCGGCACCGACCAGGGCACGGTCAACTACTCCGGCGGCAAGCTGCGTCGATCAGCGGCTCCGACGTCACCAACGGCGACCCGACCAACCCCGACTGCACCGGCAGCGGCACGATCACCTGCACCGGCAAGGTCGACGCGATCGAAGCGACGCTCGGCGCCGGCGACGACGAACTGACGATCGGCCAGAGCGTCCCGCACTCGGTCCCCTCGACGCTGGAAGGCGGCACCGGCTCCGACAAACTCGTCGGCGGCCCGGCCAACGACGTCCTCTACGCGGGCGAAGACCACGACTCCCGACACGCTCGAAGGCGGCGGCGGCAACGACGTCCTCTACGGCGTCAACATCTTCCACCCGAAGAAAGACTCGGGCGCGGCGACGATGAACGGCGGCCCCGGCTCGCGACCTGATGATCGGCGGCCAGCCGTGCGACGGCGACACCTTCAACGGCGGCCCCGGCGCCAACGACAGCGCCTCCTTCGCCCGCGTCCACAACTCCGGCAGCATCGCGGTCGAAGCGACGATCGGCGGCGACGTCACGACGCCCGGCGTCGGCGAACTGCACCCCCGGCCACATCGACTCCAGCACCGAGAAGATCGAGGGCTCGCCCGGCAACGACATCCTCACCGGCGACAACGGCCCGAACACGCTGCTCGGCCGCGGCGGCAACGACAAGCTCGACGGCAAAGGCGGCTTCGACGACTGCATCGGCGGCGGCGGCAACAACACCGCGGTCAACTGCGAGAAGAGAAGCCGCCCAGATCCCCTGAGCGGAAGGCGTAGCTTGGGGGCATGCCCGACGCCCGAGATCGAGGTCGTCCTCGCCGCCTACGAGGCCTTCGCCCGCGGCGACATCGCCGCGGCGACCGTGACGATCGACCCCGAGGTCGAGTGGATCGAGCCGGTCTCGTTCCCGAGACGGCGGCCGGCGGGTCGGCCCGGCGGCGGTCGCCGAGTACCTCGAGGCCTCGCGGGCGGGCTGGAAGCACCTCACCTCGGACGCCGACCGCGCACCGGGTCGGCCCGGAGATCGTCGTCGTCCACCGCCTCCACGGCAATCCTCCTCGACGGCACCCCGCGCGAGGTCGAAGTCGCCGACGTCTTCCGCTTCCGCGAGGGGCGGATCGGCCGCATGCGCGCCTACGAGGCGCCCGAGGAGGCCTTCGCCGCGGCCCCGCTGCGGCGCTGGATCGACGCCTATCGCGAGGCCTGGGAGTCCAACGACCCGCACGCCGTCGCCGCCCTCTTCACCACCGACGCCGTCTACCGGGTCGAGCCCTGGGAGACCTGGACGTGGGCGCGAGGAGATCGTCGCCGGCTGGCTCGAGCACGCCGACGCGCCCGGCGACACGAGCTTCCACTGGTGGCACGTCGCCCGCGACGGCGATCTCTGGATCCTCGAGGCGCGCACCCGCTACCACAACCTCGGTCAAGCGACTACGCGAACCTCTGGCTGGTCGAGCTCGACGACGAGGGGCGGGCCCGCGGCTTCAGCGAGTGGTGGAAGCAGTTCCCCGACGACGCAGCCGGTCGAAGCGGCCGTCCTTGAGGATCCGCTTCGCCGCGTTGTGGCCCGAGGCGGCCATCACGCCGCCGCCCGGGTGGGTCCCGGCGCCGCAGAGGTAGAGCCCGTGGACCGGCGTCGCGTAGCCCGCCATAGGGGCGAGGGCCGCATGAACGCCATCTGGTCCATCCCCTGCTCGCCCTGGAAGATCGAGCCGCCGGTGAGGCCGAAGATCCGCTCGATGTCCGGCGGCGCGAGGACCTCGCGCTCGAGGATCGCGTCGGGGATGTTGGGCGCGTAGCTGGCGAGGTGCTCGACGCAGGCGTCGGCGTATTTCTCCCGCGCACCCTCCGGCCAGCCCGCCTCGTCGGGCGGCCCGTACTGGGTGAACATCGTCATCACCCAGGTGCCGTCGTCGGTGAGGCTCGAGTCGATCGCCGAGGGCAGCTCCGCCTCGACGTACGGTTCGGCGGCGGGCCGGCCCGCCTGCGCTTCCTGCCAGGCCCGCTCGAGGTAGTCGATCGAGGGGCAGAGGTTGACGCCGGTGTGGCGCAGCGTCTCCTGCATCTCGTCGTCGACCCCGACGTACCTCGGGGGCTCGGAGAGGATCATGTTGATCTTCACCGAGCCGCCGCGGGTGCGGAAGCGGCGCATGTCCTCGACGACCTCGTCGGGGAAGTTCTCGGCGCCCGGCGAGGTCGAGGACCGTGTTCTTCGGGTGGGCGCCGGAGGCGACGATCGGGGCGCGCAGCTGCTCGCCGGAGGCGAGGGTGACGCCGACGACCCGTTCGCCCTCGACGTCGATCGAGGCGACCTCGGCGTCGGTGCGGATCTCGGCGCCGGAGGCGCGGGCCGAGGCGGCGATCGCCTCGCTGATCGCGCCCATGCCGCCCATCACGTGCCCCCAGGCGCCCTTGATCCCGTTCAGTTCGCCGAGCGCGTGGTGGAGCAGGTTGTAGGCGGTGCCGGGCGTGTTCGGGCCGGCCCAGACGCCGACCACGCCGGTCGAGGCGATCGAGCCCTTGATCGCTTCGTGCTCGAAGTACTCGTCGAGCATGTCGGCGACCGACATCGTGAACATGCGGACCAGCTCGTGGACGTCGCGGCGGGAGAGGCCGGCGGCGCGGGCGCCCTCGCGGGCCAGCGACATCAGGTCACCGGGCTGCTTCGAGCCGAGCGCCGGCGGTTCGCGCATCAGCATCGGCGAGAGGAAGTCGGCGACCCGGAAGAGGCGCTCTTCGAAGGCGACGAAGTTGTCGGCGTCGTGCGAGGAGATCGGCCGGATCGACTCGGCGGTGGCGCGCGGGTCGTCGTAGAAGACGACCGGGCCGTCCGGGGTGAGCGCCGCGTAGGCGGGGTCGAGCGGCACGGCGCGGTAGCCGAAGTCTTCGAGCCGCAGGTCCTTGACGATCTTCGGCTGCAGCATCGAGACGACGTAGGAGGCGCGCGAGACGCGCTTGCCCGGGCCAGACTTCCTCGGTCACGCAGGCGCCGCCGAGGATGTCGCGGCGCTCCAGCACCAGCACCTTCTGGCCCGCTTTGGCCAGGTAGGCCGCGGTGGTCAGCCCGTTGTGGCCGCCGCCGACGACGATCGCGTCGTAGGAGCCGGAGGAGCCGCCGTTCGAGGAATTCGCCGCAACGCGGCCGGGCGCGGGGGACTTCGCATCGGTCGTCGCCATGGCGGCAAGCTACCACAAGTTTGTGAAATTGACTACAAGGTAAACGAGAGCGATAGACTGCGTCCATGGACAACCGCCTGCAGCAACACGCCAAAGAGCACCTGATGCTCCACTTCACCGACATGCAGTCGCTGGTCGAGGAAGGGACGACGCTCATCGACCGCGGGGAGGGGGTCTACGTCTTCGACACCGACGGCCGCCGCTACATCGACGGCCTCTCCGGCCTCTACTGCATCAACCTCGGCCACTCCTACGGCGAGGAGATCGGCGCCGCCGCCGCCGCGCAGATGGCGCGCCTGCCGTTCACGACGAACTGGACCGTCGCCCACCCGGCAGCGATCGAGCTGGCCGACGAAGCTGGCGGAGCTCGCGCCGGAGGGCCTCGAGCGCGTCTTCTTCACCTCGGGCGGGGCGGAATCGGTCGAGTCGGCCTGGAAGATGGCGGTCCAGTTCCACCAGGCGAACGGCGAACCGGCGCGGCGCAAGGTGATCGCCCGCCAGGACGCCTACCACGGGGTGACCATGGGGGCGCTGGCGATGACCGGCCTGGACGAATGCCGGGAACCGTTCGAACCGTTCGGCGTGCCCGCCGTCCACGTCGCCAACACCAACGCCTACCGCCACCCGGAGGGCGCCGACCCGGCGCGGATGCGCGCGTCGCTGCTTGGCCGAGGTGGAGGAGACGATCGAGCGCGAGGGCGCGGAGACGATCGCGATGCTGATCGCCGAGCCGGTCCAGAACGCGGGCGGCTGCCTGGTCCCGCCGGACGGCTACTGGGCCGGGCCTGCGCGAGATCTGCGACCGCCACGGCATCCTGCTCGTCTCCGACGAGGTGATCTGCGCCTTCGGCCGGCTCGGCGACCTTCTTCGGCGCCGAGCGGCTCGACTACAAGCCGGACATGATCACCTTCGCCAAGGGGCTGACCGGGGCGCACTTCCCGATGGGCGCCTGCTGATCTCCGAGCGGGTCGCCGAGCCCTTCATCGAGGGCAAGACGATGTACCTGCACGGGATCACCTTCGGCGGCCACCCGGTCGGCGCCGCGGTGGCGCGGCAAGACGCTCGAGATCTACGAGCGCGACGGCGTGATGGAGAACGTGATGGCCAACGAGCCGGTCCTGCGCGACTCGCTGAACGCCCTGCGCGACATCCCGATCGTCGGCGACGTGCGCGGGATGGGCCACTTCTGGGCGGTCGAGCTGGTCCGCGACCAGGAGAGCAGCTAGACCTTCGAAGGCCCGGCGGCCGAATGGCTGCTGAAGGACGTGCTCTCGGCCGAGCTCTGGGGCCGCGGCATGATCTGCCGCCTCGACGACCGCACCGAGCCGATCGTGCAGATCGCCCCGCCGCTGGTCACCGACGCGCGCGACGATCGAGGAGATCGCCCGATCCTCCGCGAGGGCCTCGAGGTCGCCGCCGAACGCATGAGCGAGCGCCCCGAGCTCACCGCCGCCTGACCCCGCTGTTGATGGGCCGAAAACCGGACTATAGTCCGGTTTTCGGCCCATCAACCGGGAGGGCCGATGGGCGACGGCGTCGAGGGCGACGCAGCCGTCGAGGTCGCGAGGGCGGGGTTGACCTCGAGCAGGTCGAGGCCGTGCGCGAGCGCCAGCTCGCCGAGGCGCGAGCCGAAGCGCGCCGCGGCGGCGAGGTCGATCGCCGGGCCGCCGCGGGCCCCGGTCAGGAGCGGGGCGGCGCGCAGGCCACGCAGCGCCCGCTCGACCCGCTCGGGCGAGGCGGGGAGGGGGACGAGCGCGACGTCGTCGAGCGCCTCCGCCCAGATCCCGCCGGTGCCGACCAGCAGCGCCGGCACGACCCCGTCGCGGCGCACGGCGAAGATCAGCTCGACCCCGTCGCCCGCCATCCGCTCGACCAGCAGCGTCGCCCCGGCCGCCTCGGGCAGCGCGAGCAGCCGCTCCGCGGCGTCGCGAACCGTCGTCCTCGGTGCGCAGGTCGAGGGCCAGCGCCCCGGCCTCGGTCTTGTGCAGCAGGGCCGGGGACGACAGCTTCAGCGCGACCGGCAGCCCGACCGAGAGCGCCACCTTGACCGCCCCGGCGACGTCGACCGCGACGCGCCCGTCCGGCACCTGAGGCCCGCCCTCGGCGAGCAGCCGCTTCGCCTCCGCCTCGCCGAGCGCGCCGTCGATGGATCCGCCCGCCTCGGCCGCCATCACTGCGCCGCCCTCGCCCCGCGGCCGTCCGCCGCGGCCCATCCTTCCGCTTTCGCGCCGCGGCGATCTCGCGCAGCCGCTCCGGATCGGCGAGCGGGGTGCGGAGCGCGGCGGCGCAGGCGATCGCGGCGCCGAGCCCGGCGGCGGTCGCGACGCGGCCGGCCGCGGCGAGCTCCGCCGCCGCCGCCGGGTCGAGCAGCTCGGGCAGGGTCGAGCCGAGGATCGTCGCCGCGTCGCCCGCGTGCCGCGCCGGCGAGCAAGCGCGCGGCGCACCGCTTCCCAGCCCTCGGCAACCTCCGGGTCGAGGCCGCGCGGCTGGTCGAAGAGCAGCAGCAGCTGGTCGATCGCCGGGTCCGAGGAGACCGCCGCGGCGACCTCCTCGAGCGCCTCGGGTCGTCCCAGAGCATCGAGGTGTAGTCGAGCGGGTTGGCGACCGTCGCCGCGCTCGGCAGCACCGCGGCGAGCCGCTCGCGCGCCGCGCGGCGAGAGCTCCGGCAGCTCCAGCCCGCGCGCCGCCGCGAGGTCGGCCGCCATCCCCGAGTCGCCGCCCGAGCAGGTGAGGATCGGCGCAGGCCGCCGCCGCCGCGGTCGCGCCGCGCCGCCGGCGCTCGGCGCGAGCGCCCGGGCCAGCTCCAGCAGCTCGCCCGGCTCGCTCGCCTGCGCCGCGCCCGCTTCCTCGAGCAGCGCGGCGAAGACCCGCTGGTCGCCGGCCAGCGCGCCGGTGTGGGCGCCCGCCGCGCGCGCCCCGCCCTCGGAGCTGCCGACCTTCAGCACCGCGACGCCGATCCCGCGCTCGGCGCAGTCGGCCAGCGCGCGCGCCAGGCGGCGCGCCGTCGCCGTCGGACTCGAGCATCAGGGCGATCGAGCCGACGCCCTCGGTCGCCGCCAGCGCCTCGAGCCAGTCGCTCGGCTCGAGCACCGCCGAGTTGCCGGTCGAGACGACGGTGTGGAAGCCGATCCCGCGGTCGGAGCCGAGCGCGTTGACGCCGAAGTTGCCGCTCTGGGTGATCACCGCGACCGGGCCGGGGGTGAGGCGCTCGACCGAGTCGCCCCAGAGCGGCGCCCGCGCCGCGACCGAGACGACGCCGTTGCCGTTCGGCCCGCAGACCGGGATCGCCGGCGACGCGCCGCCGCCTCCCGCAGCTCGTCTTCCAGCGGCCGCCCCGCCGCGGTCTCGCCGAACCCCGCGGCGAGGACGATCGCGCCGCCGCAGCCGCGCTCGCCGGCTTCGATCGATCACCGGCGCGCAGGCCGCCGCCGGGATCGCGACGACGACCGCGTCGACCGGCTCGGGCAGGTCGGCGACGCGTCGGCACGCAGGGCCGGCCGTGGACCTCGTCGCGCTTCGGGTTGACCCCGTAGACGGCGCCCTCGAACCCGGCCGCGGCGAGGTTGCGGAAGATCACGTCGCCGTAGGAGCCGGGCCGCTCGTTGGCCCCGACCACCGCCACCGAGCGGGGACGCAGCAGCGGCGCGGGATCCGGCGCGGCGCTCACCTCAGTGGAGCATCGACTCGACGCCGCGCTTCTCCAGGCCGCGGGCGATGATCAGCCGCTGGATCTCGGACGTCCCCTCCCAGATCCGGTCGACCCGCAGCTCGCGGAGGAAGCGCTCGGCGACGTTGGAGCGCAGGTAGCCGCGGCCGCCGAAGGCCTGCACGCAGCGGTCGGCGCAGCGCCAGGCCGCCTCGGAGACGAAGAGCTTCGCCATCGACGCCTTCGCGTGGACGACCTTCGGGTCGGCGCCTTCGTCGGCCAGCCGCGCCACCTCCAGCGTCAGCAGCCGCCCGGCGGCGGCGTCGGTCGCCGAGTCGGCGAGCGGGAAGCTCACCCCCTGGTAGTCGAGGATCCGGCTGCCGCCCTGCTCGCGATTCGCCGCCCACTCGACCGTCTCGTCGAGCAGCCGCCACATCGCGCCGATCCCGTGGGCGGCGATCCCGAGGCGCTCCTCGCTGAACCATCTCGCGCTGCAGGTCGTCGCCGCCGCCGACCCCGCCGATCACCGCGTCGGCCGCCGAGCGCGACCTCGTCGAAGCGGAAGGTCGGGTGGACGTCGGGATAGCTGTGGGTGAAGCGCGGGTTGTCGACGATCGAGACGCCGGGCGCGTCGACCTCGACCAGGAAGAGGGTGGGGAGGCGCGCGTCGCCGTCGACCACGTTGGCCATCACGATGATCACCGAGGCGACGTCGCCGGAGGTGACGAACCACTTCTCGCCGCTCAGCCGGTAGCCGCCGTTGCCGTCGGCTCGCGCGACCGGTCGCGATCCGCGAGGGGTCCGAGCCGGCCTCGGCCTCGGTGACCGCGTAGGCGTCGCGGAGCTCGCCGCGCAGGAGCGGGCCGCAGGTAGCGGTCGATCTGCTCGGGCGAGCCGTGCGCCCAGACGTTGTAGGCGTTCGGCACGTGCCAGTGGATCGCGTTGGTGCTGCGCCCGAACTGCTCGGCGACCAGCGCCCACTGCAGCCGCGTCCATCCCTGGCCGCCGTGCTCGCTGCGCGTGCAGGCCACCGGTCAGCCCCGCCGCGAGCGCCTCGCGCTTGACCCGCGCGACCGCCTCGTCGGGGAGCTTGCCGTCGGCCATCTCGGCCTCGACCTCGAGCGGGATCAGCACCTCGTCGGTGAAGCGGCGCGCCCGTTCCTGGAGGTCCAGCGTGGCGTCGTCGAGTCGCTCCGGCGTCATTGACGACGGAAGGTATCATGCGATTAACTACAAGGTCAATCAGTCCTCGACCAAGGAGATCGGGCGTGGGCGTTGCGAACGGAGACGGGATGCACGGGGCCGGTCTCGGCCTGCAAGGCGCGGTGAGCGGGACCGACCTGGAGGCGACGCTGCAGCCGCTGGAGCGGGCGACGATGCTGCCGCCGGCCGCCTTCCTCGAGCACGGCGGTGCTCGACTGGGAGCTCGAAAACATCTTCATCGGGCGGCTGGATCTGCGTCGGCCACGTCGCCGCCGTCGCCGAGCCCGGCGCCTACGTCGCCGCGTGAGATCGCCGGGCGCTCGTTCGTCGTCGTCGGCGGTGAGGACGGCGTGCCGCGCGCCTTCCACAACGTCTGCCGCCACCGCGGCGCCCGCCTGATCGAGGACGGCCGAGGGCAAGGTCCGCCGCCGCATCCAGTGCCCGTACCACGCCTGGTCCTACGACCTCGCAGGGGAACCTCCGCGCCGCCCCGCACATGGACGAGGTCGAGGGCTTCGACATCGCCTGTTACGGGCTGCGTCGAGATCCGCACCGCGGTGATCGGCGGCCTCGTCCTCGTCGACCTCTCCGGCGAGGCCGGCCGCGCCCGAGGACCACGTCGGCGAGCTCCTCCCGCACCTCGAGCACTACTCCAACGTCGGCGCCCTCGCCCGCGCCGGGATCGTCGAGTACGACGTCGCCGCCAACTGGAAGGGGATCGCCGAGAACTACAACGAGTGCCTCCACTGCCCCGGCGTCCACCCGGAGCTGAACGCGCTCTAGCGACTACATGAGCGGCGAAGGCCTCTACGGCGCCGGCGCCTGGTGCGGCGGCTCGATGACCCTGAACGAGGGCGCCGAGACGATGGGCAAGGAGGGCGGCCACCTCGACCGCCCGCCGATCGCCTCGCTCGGCGCGAGGGCGACCTGCGCAACATCCTCTACTTCGCGCTCTTCCCCAACGCGCTGATCTCGCTCCATCCCGACTACGCGATGCTGCACACGCTGTGGCCGCGCGAGCCCGGCCGCACCGACGTCGTCTGCGAGTTCTTCTTCGAGCCGGCGACGATCGCGCGCCCCGACTTCGACCCCACCGACGCGATCAACTTCTGGGACCAGACCAACCGCCAGGACTGGCACGTCTGCGAACTCGCGCAGAAGGGGGTGAGCTCGCCTGGGTACTCGCCGGGCCGCTACTCGGTCGAGGAATAAGACGTCCACGCCTTCGACGCGATGGTCGCCGCCCGCTACGCCGAGGGCCTGCGGGAGGTGGTCGCATGAACCCGGTCGCCGAGCAGTTCGGCGAAGTCGGCCTGCCGGCGCCGCTGTCGGAGCTGGCGGCGCGGGACTGGGACGTGGTCGTCGTCGGCGGCGGCCACAACGGCCTCACCGCGGCGGCGTACCTGGCGAAGGCGGGGCGCAGCGTGCTGGTGCTGGAGCGGCGCGAGCGGCTCGGCGGCGCCTGCACCCTGGAGCGCCCGTTCACCGACCAGCGCTACGAGGTCAGCCCCTGCGCCTACGTGGTCGGCCTGCTCGACGAGCTGGTGATGCAGGAGCTCGGCCTGCGCGAGCGCGGCCTCAAGTTCTTCGTCGCCGACCCGAACCTCTGGGTCCCCTTCGACGACGGCACCTCCTTCGGCCAGTGGCTCGACGACGACCACACCCAGCGCGACCTCGAAGCGATGGGGGTCTCGAAGAAGGACATCGACGGCTACTGGGCCTACGAGCACCTCTTCGACGACGTGCGCAAGAAGCTGCGCACCGGCCCGCGCGACACCTGGGTCGGCGAGACCCCGACCCGGGAGGAGATCGAGGCGCTGCTGGGCGGCTCGCAGGAGATGATCGACCTCTGCTTCACCGCCTCGATCGCCGACGTGCTCGACGAATACCTCGACGACCAGCGGCTCAAGGACGCGCTCTTCGGGCAGGGAGTGATCGGCACCTGGGGCGGCCCGCGGGAGCCCGGCACCGCCTCGATCAAACTCATGCACTACCAGGGGGACTTCGAGGGGCAGGGCCCGGTCTGGGGCTACGTCGAGGGCGGCATGGGGATGGTCAGCTTCGCGATCGCCGACGCCGCCCAGGAAGCCGGCGCGACCCTGGCCTGCGGCGTCCCGGTCGGCCGGATCATCCCCGGCGAGGGCGTCGAAACCGAGGACGGGACGCTGATCCGCGCCACCAACGTCGTCTGCAACGCCGACCCGAAGGTGGCGCTCCGCCTGCTCGGCGACGCCGAGATCGACGCCGACTACAAAGCCCGGCTGGAGGCCTGGAAGGTGCGCAGCCCGGTGGTCAAGTTCAACGCCTCGCTGTCGCGGCTGCCGAACTGGACCGCGGCGCCCGGGCGAGACCTGGCCCGCCCAGGCGACGATCGACCTCACCGCCGGCCTCGAGGCCTCGCAGAAGGCGTTCGAGACCTGCGCCGCCGGCGAGCCCGCCGTCGGCTTCGGCGAGATCTACATCCAGACCGGCTACGACCCGACGCCCGCCCCGCCCGACAAGCACCTGCTCGCGGTCTTCGGCCAGTACGCCCCCTACGACATCGCCGACGGCGACTGGGACAGCCGCCGCAAGGACGTCGAGAAGCAGTTCGTCGACCTGATCTCCCGCTTCGCCCCCGACTTCCCCGACTGCCTGGAGGAGTCCGAAGTCCTCGGCCCGCCCGACATCGAGCGGCGGATCGGCCTCACCGGCGGCAACATCTTCCAGGGCGAGGTGACGCCCGACCAGATGTGGGAGGGCCGCCTCCCGTCCCGCACCCCGGTCCCCGGCCTCTACATGTGCGGAGCCGCCACCCACCCCGCCGGCAGCGTCATCGCCCTCAACGGCCGCAACGCCGCCACGGCGCTCCTCGCGGACCTCGGCAGCCGCCGCGTCGCATAATCCGGACTCGATCCCAGGTCAGATCCGGGGGGAGAGATCCGGTGCGTTCGTCGCTTGTACGCCGTATGTCGGACACAAGGGACGAACGCACCGAGGGCCGGCGCTCGCCGAGTTGGCGCGACGGCAGCACGGCGTCGTCTCGGCGCGTCAATTGGCGCGAGTTGGGCTTCCCGCGGAAGACGATCTCGCGATGGGTGCGGAGACGGGACGCTCCATCGTCTCATCGCGGTGTCTACGCGGTCGGGCACGAGGCGCTCAGTTGGGAGGGACGGTGCATGGCGGCGGTGCTCGCCAACGAGCCGGCCGTCGCCAGCCATCGTCACCGCGGCCTGGATCTGGGGACTGCTGCGCTACGCGGCCCGGGACCTTCCACCTCACCGCCCCGACCCGGCGGCGCCGCAAGGAGCTGGTCGTCGTCCACTTCGCGCGGCTCGAGCCGGACGATCGTGACCATCGTCGACGGGATCCCGGTGACCTCGCCGGCGCGGACGGTGCTCGACCTGGCGGCGGAAGAATCGCGGCGCGACCTCGGTCGGCTGCTGGAGCGCGCCGACGAGCGTCGAGCTGCTCGACCGCCGCCGCTTCGACGCGACTCTCGCGCGCGCCGGCGGGACACCCGGGCCGCGCCAGGCTCGCCGACGCGCTCCGCGCCTACAAGCCGGAGCAGGCCACGCTCCGCTCCGACCTCGAGAGGCGCTTCCGGCGACTCGTCCTCGCCGCCGGCCTGCCGCGCCCGCAGACCAACGTCGTGGTCGAGGGCTATGAGCTCGACTGCTACTGGGAGGCGGAGGGCTTCGCGGTCGAACTCGACGTCTACGCGACCCACGGCTCGCCGCGCTCCTTCGAGGCCGACCGCGAAGCGCGAAGACGACCTCCTGCTGGCCGGGATCGAGCTGATCCGCGTCACCGACCGTCCGCCTCGAACGCGAACCGCGCGAGACGGTCGCACGCGTCGCCGCCCACCTCGAGCGCCGCCGCCGCACGGTCGGGCCGCGCCGCTCGGTCGCGTAAGGTCGTCGCATGGCCGAGCGGAGAGCGCGCGCGAGCGGATCCTCGAGGCGGCCTGCGACCTGATCGCGGCCGAGGGGATCGATGACGTCCGCATCGCCCGCGTCGCGATGCGGGCCGGGCGCCTCGACCGCCCTCGTCCACCACTACTTCTCGCACCCGCGAGGAGCTGCTCGAGCAGGCGCTGCTGCACTCCTTCGAGCAGGCCGGCGACGAGCGCTTCGCCGAGACCGGCGGCGAGGCCCCGGACGCGACCGCGGCCCTCGCCGAGGCGATCGAGGAGTGCCTGCCGGTCGCCGGCCGGCTCGGAGCGCGACTGGGTCCTCTGGGTCGAGCTCTGGCTGCGCGCCGCCCGCGAGCCGGATCTCCGCCCGCTCGCCGCCAGCCTCTATGCCCGCTACCACGAGTGGCTCGAAGAGGTGCTGAAACGCGGAATCGACGTCGGGCGAGTTCACCGCCCCCGACGACCTCGCGGCGCTGACCGACCGCACCATGGCCCTGCTCGACGGCCTCGGCCTGCGCGCCCTGCTGCGCGACCCGACGATGGACATCGACGCCGCCCGCGCCCAGGTCGCCGACTTCCTCGCCGCTCGCAGCTGGCATCGACCCCGCCGCGCTCCCACCGAAGCCCACCTTGAGCGGGACCCTTGCGCGTTACGAAGCTTGTAACCTGAACCGGCGTTCAGACAACCCCGGCCACCGAGGAGGCAGGGGAGTTGAGTCCCCGTCCCAGCATCGATCACATCCGCCGCCCGCAGATCCTCGCGGCCGCGGCCGAGGTGATCGCCGAGCGCGGAGTCGCGGCGACGCGGATCGCCGACGTCGCCGAGCGCAGCGGGGTCAGCCCACCCGCGGTCCTCTACTGGTTCGACTCGAAGGAGCAGCTGCTCGCCGAGGCGCTGACCGCCGACGACGACCGCTTCTACGAGGAGCTCGAGCGAGCGGCTCGACGAGGCCGACGACGCCGGCCGAGCGGATGGTCGCCCTGATCGAGACCGCCGCCGGGCGACGACGACTTCGCGCTCTGGATGGAGCTCTGGACCTGGGCGCTCCGCGACGCCGACCTGCGCGCCGCCCGCGAGCGCTTCGACTCCCGCTGGCGCGCCGCGATCGAGGCGGTGGTCGCCGACGGCGTCGCCGCCGGTGAATTCGGGACCCGGGTCGGCGCCACGTCGACCCCGCCCAGGCGGCCCTGGCGATCGCCGCGCTGATCGACGGCCTCACCGTGCAGGCCGCGCTCGGCGATCCCGAGGTCTCGGTCGCGCGCCTCACCGAGACCGTCCTCGCCAGCGCCGAAAGGCTTCTGGAGGCCGAGCTACCCGACCAGGGCAGGGGGGCGGGCATCCCCCTGAGCCACCCCAGGGAGAGCCCGGACGCCGGGCTGTGGGGGGCGACCACGCGTCGTCGCTTCCTGCAGCGCGCCGGGCTCGCCGCCCTGGCCCTCGCCGCCGCGCCCGCCCTCGCCGCCTGCTCCGACACCACCGTCCCCGGCGGCCAGGACCCGCACCTCGCCCCCGGCGGCCTGCCGCTCGCCCGCCCCGACCACCCGGTCAGCCTGCCGATCTACCCCGACAACCCGCGCATCCCCTCCGGCCTCGAACCCGAGTCGGGCCCGCTGCAGCTCTACAACTGGGCCGAATACGTCAACGAGGCCGTCCTCAAGTCCTTCGAAAAGAAATACGGCGTCGAAGTCCAGCTGAGCACCTTCTCGACCCTCGACGAAGCGGTCGCCAAGCTCGCCGCCGGCGCCGTCGGCTACGACGTCTTCGTCCCCACCCAGCCGGAGATCAGCCTGCTGGTCGCGGGCAAGCTGATCCAGCCGCTGAACCTCAACTACATCCCGAACCTCCGCAAGAACGTCTGGAAGATCCCTGCAGAGCCCCTGGTACGACGTCGGCTCGCGCTACACCGTCCCCTACACGGTCTTCTCCACCGGGATCGCCTGGCGCAACGACTTCCTCCCCGACTACGACCCGTCGAAGTTCGCCAACCCCTACGACAGCTTCTGGCAGATGGGCGAAATCTCGGGCAAGGTGGCGATGCTCGACGACCAGCGCGAAGGCCTCGCCTTCGGCCTCCTCCGCAACGGCATCACCGACGTCAACACCGGCAAGCAGGACCAGGTCGACAGGCGCCAAGCAGGCGATCCAGGAACTGATCGACAAGGTCAACCTGCGCTTCTACACCAACGACTACCAGCACATCGCCGACGGCTCGATCTGGCTGCACCAGGCCTGGGGCGGCGACATGACCGCGATCGGCTACTACCTGCCGAAGGGCACCCCGGTCACCGCGGTCAGCTACTGGTGGCCGCAGGACGGTCGCGGCCTGATGGGCAACGACACGATGGCGGTGCTGAAGGGCGCCCCGCACCCGGTCCTCGCCCACCTCTTCCTCGACCACATCCTCGACGTCGAAAAGCCTTCCTCAACATGGAATTCACCGGCTACCAGCAGCCGCTGGTGGAAATGACGCCGGAGGCGGTGGTCGAAGAAGAACTCGTCCCCGAAAACCTGCTCTCGGCGATCGTCCGCGAGGACCAGTTCTCGAAGGGCTTCCTGCAGGGCCCGCTGTCGCGCCGAAGGCATGGGGATCTGGGAAACCGCCTGGTCGGAAATCAAGGCGACGTGAGGGGCGCGCGGTGAGGAACGACGGCGCGATCTGGCGCAACTTCTCGATCCCCGGCGTCGTCTGGCTGTTCCTCTTCGTCGTCGTCCCCGCCTACGCGGTGCTCGCCGTCGCGATGGGACAGATCAACTCGCCTGCTGCAGCCGGTCCCGCACTGGAACCCGATCGACTGGAACGTCGGCTTCGTCAAGGAGGCCTTCACCAGCGTCGTCCCCGGCGGCACCTACTGGCCCGCGACCCGCAACACGATCACCTACGTCGCCGCCACCGTCGTCCTCTGCTTCGCGATCGGCTACCCGGTCGCCTACTACGTCGCCCGCCACGCGGGCCGCCGCAAGGGCCTGCTCCTGCTGCTGATCTTCCTGCCGTTCTGGGTCAGCTACCTGATGCGGATGCTCGCCTGGATCGGCCTGCTCGCCCCGGACGGCTACGTCAACGAGGTGCTCGGCTGGATCGGCATCGGCCACACCGAATGGCTCTCCGGCAACCCCTACTCGGTGATCGCGGCGCTCACCTACGGCTACATCCCGTACTTCATCCTGCCCGTCTACGCGGGCCTCGACCGGATCGACCAGCGCCTGCTCGAGGCCTCGCGGGACCTCGGCGCCAACCCGATCCGCAGCTTCCTCCGGGTCACCCTGCCGCTCACCTGGCCGAGCATCCTCGCCGGCTCGGTGCTGATCGTCCTGCCGATGTTCGGCGACTACTACACCAACGATCTGATCTCCGGATCGCCCCACACCAACATGCTCGGCAACAGCGTCAACCTGCTCGTCCAGGGCGGCTCGCAGAAGAACCTCGGCGCGGCGCTGGTGCTGGTGCTGATGACGATCCTCGCGATCGGGATGCTCTATTACCTCTGGGAGACCAAGCGCCAGCAGGAGAAGCTCGCCGCGTGAGGTCGGGGAGGGACACCGCGCGTGAGCGTGACGCGCCGAGCCCGCTGCCGCCGCCCGTGCCGCGCCGCGCCAGCGCCGCCGGTCCGGCCGAGCCGCATGCCCGACTGGCTCGGCAATCCCTGGGGTCGCCCCCGCTGGCTCAAAGCTCACGACCTGGGTCTACATCGCCTGGTCGCTGCTCCCGGTCCTCGCGGCGATCGTCTTCTCCTTCAACGACGGCCGCTCGCGCAGCGTCTGGCAGGGCTTCTCGACCCGCTGGTGGTGGGGCGATCCGAACCTCTCGGTCTTCCACGACCCGATCTACACCAACGCCCTCGTCCACAGCCTCGAGCTGGCGGCGCTCGACATGCTGATCGCGACGCCGCTCGGCTTCCTCCTGGCGATCGGCCTCTCGCGCTGGCGCGGGCGCGGCTCGGGCATCGCCAACTTCCTCATGCTGGTGCCGCTGACGACGCCGGAGCTGGCGATGGCGGTCTCGCTGCTCCTCGTCTTCACCCAGCTCTCGATCCTCCCCTTCACCGCGATCGCGCTCGGCACCGGCGCCCAGGTGATCGGCCAGGTCACCTTCTCGGTCTCCTACGTGGTGGTGATCGTGCGCAGCCGGCTCGCCGCGATCGGCCCCGAATACGAGGAGGCGGCGCGCGACCTCGGCGCCAACGCCCGCCAGTCGCTGCAGCACGTGCTCCTGCCCTCTGCTGCTGCCCGCCGCCTTCGCCTCGACGCTGATCGTCTTCGCCCTCTCGATCGACGACTTCGTCGTCACCCAGTACATGTCGGCGGGCGGCGAAACGATGACGATCCCGATGCTGCTCTACGCCAACGCCCGCGGCGCCGCGACGACGCCGGCGCTGAACGCGGTGGCGACGATCATGGTGCTGGTGACGCTGATCGGGGTCGGCGGCGCCTACCTGGTGCTGCGCTGGTTCGGCCACCGCAGCGGCGAAGCAGGCGCGACGCGGCCGAGCCAGATGGGCATGGACCTGACGGGAATGGAATAGGAGGGATGGGCTGATGGAGATGGCGGCAGCAGCGGCAGACGAGCCCGGTCGGTCGGCGGGCACGAGCGGCGGCGAGGTGCGGCTCGAAGCGCTCGAAAAGCGCTTCGACGACGTGGTCGCGGTCGACTCGATCGACCTCGAGATCGGCGCCGGCGGAGTTCTTCTCCCTGCTCGGCCCGTCGGGCTGCGGCAAGACGACGACGCTGCGGCTGATCGCCGGCTTCGAGCGCCCGACCTCGGGCGACGTCAGCCTCGACGGGGTCAGCCTCGCCGCGGTGCCGCCCGACCGCCGCAACGTCAACACCGTCTTCCAGAGCTACGCGCTCTTCCCGCACCTGACGTGCTCGACAACGTCGCCTTCGGCATGCGCTACCAGAAGGTGCCGCGCGCCGAGCGCGAGCGGCGGGCGAAGGAGGCGCTCGAGCTGGTCGAGCTCGGCGACTACGCCAAGCGCCGCCCGCACCAGCTCTCCGGCGGCCAGCAGCAGCGCGTCGCGCTCGCCCGGGCGCTGGTCCTGCGCCCCTCGGTGCTGCTGCTCGACGAGCCGCTCGGGGCGCTCGACGCGAAGATCCGCCGGGCGCTGCGGGTCGAGCTGAAAGCGCTGCAGGAAGAGGTCGGGACGACCTTCATCTTCGTCACCCACGATCAGGAGGAGGCGCTCAGCATGAGCGACCGGATCGCGGTGATGCACGAAGGGCGGGTCGACCAGGTGGGGACGCCGCGGGAGATCTACGAGGGCCCGGCGACCCTCTTCGTCGCCGACTTCCTCGGCGTCGCCAACGTGATGGACGTCGAGGTCGCTGACCAGCGACGGGCGCGGCTGCCGGCTGCGGGTCGGCGAGCGCGAGCTGCGGGCCGAATGCGGCTTCCTCGGCAGCGACCGGCGCCGTCTCGGCGGTGGTGCGGCCGGAGCGGCTGCGGGTGGTGCCCCACGACCAGGCCGGTGAGAACTGCATCCCGGGGATGATCGACCGGACGATCTACGTCGGCTCCAACCTGCAGGTGATGGTGCGGCTCGCCAACGGCGGGCTGCTGCAGGCGAGCGTCCCCAACGACGGCGTCGACCTCGGCTCGCACGAGCAGGGTCGCGCCGGTCAGCGTCCACGTGCCGCCCGACGCGCTTCGGATCCTTGCCGCCGAGCGGCGTCACTGCCCGCGACCTAGCGGGGCACCCGCGCTCAGGCGAGCTCGCGCTCGAAGCTCGTCTCCAGCGTCTGCTCGTCGCGGTCGCCGGGGATCGTCTTGTCGAGGCGCATCGTCGCGTGGCGGCCGTCGAGGTGGAGGGTCGCGACCTGGTTGTCGAAGCAGGGGCCGTCGCGGAGGCGCCAGCGGATGCCCGGGTCCTCGGCGCCGGCGGCTTGGCCAGCGCCGCGGCGACCTGGGTGAAGGGCGGCCGAAGCCGGCCCGGATCACCCGCTGCTCTTTGCTTCGAGAGCGGGTTGCGGTACGGGCGAGCAGACCGCCTGGTAGATCGGCGCCTTGCCGTCGGCCTCCCCGGGCGGCCAGCCGACCTCGCAGAGGTAGGCGTGGTGGACGTCCCCGGCCGAGGACGACGACCGAGGCCGGGCCTGCCCGCCGCGCTCGCCCGGCGGCGACTTCGCCGAGCAGGTCGCGCAGGGCGCGGAAGCTCTTCGGCCGAAGGAGCCCCAGTGGTCGAAGTCGACGGCCGCGGCGCAGCTTCTCGGCGGCGCGCGCCGCGAGCCTTGCCGTGCGCCCCGTCGCAGACCTGCTCGTTCCAGGCCTCGAGCCGGTCGAGGCCGGGGGAGAGGAGCCAGGGCACCGTGGTCGCGATCAGCAGGTGGTCGAAGTCGCCCTCGGTCTGGGCGACGATCCACTCCCACTCCTCGTCGTCGACCATCCGCCGGTCGCCTTCGGTCGAGCACCCGGCCCGCCCGCGAGTCGACGAAGATCGGCCCGCGTCCCGCCGAGGTCGCGGCAGAAGCTCCAGCGCACCCCGGCGCCGGTCGATTCGATCTGCTCGGCCCAGTCGAACAGCACCTCGTCGGCGCGCTGGTTGCCGCGCACCTGCGTTGTAGATCTCGTCCTCGTCGAGCGCCGCGCGGCGAGAGGTTGCCGATGTGCTGGTAGATCCAGTAGCTGGCGATGCAGCCGATCGCCCGGCGGCGCCACCAGGAGCGTTCGCGCATCTCCTCGACCCAGGAGTGGGAGATGTTCCAGTCGTCGGACATGTCGTGGTCGTCCCAGAGCATCGAGGTCGAGACGATCGCAGAAGAGCCAGCGGATCAGCGGCTCGCGCCAGCTCTCCTGGTAGAGCCAGGTGTACTCCTCGAAGTCGGTGACCTCGGCGCCCGGCGCGGTCTTGGTGCCGCGCCGCGCCTCGATCTTCGCCCGCGTCTCCGGGCTGCCCTCGTCGACGTAGACCTGGTCGCCGAGCAGGAAGAGGAGGTCGGGCCGGCGCCCGTCGTCGCGGCTGATTTCCTGGGCGAGCACCCAGAGCGCGTCGACCTCGTGGCCGCGTTCGTCCTCGTCTTTGGACTTCGTCCAGGGCTCCTCGTGGGGGACGGCGACGCGGCAGGAGCCGAAGGCGACGTCGAGCGGGCCCTCGCCGCCGAGCGTCCGCAGCGAGGACGGCGGCAGGGCCGAGTCGGCGCTCGGGCCAGCGCACCTCGCCGTCGAGCCGCACGTCGTAGGGGTGCTCGGTGGCGGGCTTCAGCCCTTCGACCCGGACCAGCGCGTAGTGGTGGCCCTCGACCCGGAAGGTCGGCTCGACCGCGCCGAGGACCGCGACCTCGCAGGGCGTCGTCGGTCTCGACCCAGATCGTCGCCTCCGTCTCGGCGACGTAGCGCAGCAGCGGTCCGAGGACGAGGTCGGCCATCATCCCGCGGTTCCCGGCGCGCCCGCCCGGGAAACCTCGGACAGGCCCGAACGCGACATATGACCATGCACACGTTCGCCGGGGTCGGCGACTCGATAGGTTTCCGATACGCATTGATTGCGGCCGCGATGGGTAGCCCATCAGCGATTTTTGAGAGCGTTCGGAGCAGTTCAGGAATTCGGAAAGGTTGAATCGGTGAAAGAGAAAGAACTGGGGCTCAAATTCTGGGCAGCAGTAGCAGTAAGCGCGATCGGCATGGGCGTCGTGATCGCATTCGTCGCCGGCTTCTTCCTCGGCCACTTCACCGGACACCACCACACCACCACCGTTGTCGCCGCAGCCACTCAGGAAACGACGACTACCGAAGAATCTTCTGAAGAAGGCGAAAAAGTCACGGCGGCCAACGGGATCACCGTCGCCCCGAAGTTCACCTCCGAAGAACTGAGCGAAGAAGCCGGTGACAACTGGATCACCAACGGCGGCAACACCACCAACGACCGTTTCTCGTCACTTGACGAAATCAACACCGAAAACGTCAAGGAACTCAAAGGCGACTGGATGACCAAGATCGGCGCCAACGCCACCGCCGCGAAGTTCTCCGCCGAGGGCCAGGCGCTCGAGTACGAAGGCACGATCTACATCTCCGACGGCGCCGACGACGTCTTCGCCATGGACGCCCACAACGGCGAAATCCTCTGGACCTACGAACCCCACCTTCCCCCCGATCCGCTCGGCGAAGTCATCTGCTGCGGCTGGGACAACCGCGGCGTCGCGATCGGCGACGGCATGGTCTTCGTCTCGCAGCTGAACGGCGACCAGGTCGCGCTCGACCAGGAAACCGGCCAGGTCAAATGGTCGACCCCGGTGGTCAAACCGAGATCCGGCTTCTCGATCACCTCGGCGCCGCTCTATTACAACGGCAAGGTCTACGTCGGCGGCTCCGGCGGCGAGTACGGGATCCGCGGGCGCCTGACGGCGCTCGACGCCGAAACCGGCAAGATCGCCTGGCGCTCCTACACGATTCCCGGTCCCGGGGAAAAGGGCCATAACACCTGGCCTTCGAACAACGAAGCCTGGAAGCATGGCGGCGCCGGCATCTGGAACACGCCGACCGTGAACCCGAAGACCGAACACGCTCTACTTCTCGACCTCCAACGCCGCACCGGACTGGATCGGGTCCGAACGCGAAGGCGACAACCTGTATTCCGCCTCGATCGTCGCGATGGAACGCCGAAACGGGCAAGATCAAATGGGGCTACCAGATGGTCCACCACGACCTCTGGGACTTACGACGCGCCGAGCCCGACCGTCCTCATGAGCGGCGAAATGAACGGCGAAACCGTCGAAGCGGTCGGGCGAGCCGGAGAAGACCGGCTGGGTCTACCTGCTCGACCAGGAAACCGGCAAGCCGATCTACCCGATCCCCGAGGTGAAGGTCCCGCAGGACCCGGCGAACAAGACCTCGGCGACCCAGCCGGAGCCGACGATGGAACCGTTCAGCCCGATCGAAGTCAGCCAGGAATCGATCGAAAAGATCGACGAAGTCGGTGGCCGAATGAAAAGCCGAAGCCGAAGATCGTCGGCACGAAGATCTTCGCGCCGATGTCGACCGACCCGAGCTCGATCAACCTCACCCCGAACTCGGCGATCGGGGGCGACAACTGGCCACCGTCCTCGTATGACCCGGAAAAGAACATGTACTTCGTCTGCTCGACCGAAGGCGCGTTCGGTGTGATCGCCGAAACGGGCCAGACCAAATACAACGAAGGGGAAACGTTCACCGGTGGCGAATTTGGTCCGACGACCGGCTTCTCCGCCCCGGGCTTCGTGACGGCGTACGACATGAGCACCGGGAAGATCGCCTGGCAGGACAAATTCCCGGAATCTCTGCTACTCAGGGACGGTCGCTACCGCCGGCGGGCTCGTCTTCGTCGGCCAGAACAACGGTGAACTGGACGCGCTCGACGCCGAAACCGGCGAAGAAGCTCTGGAGCTTCCAGACCGGCGCCGGCGCCAACACCACGGTGACCCCGTTCGAAGACGAAGGCGAAGAGAAAATCGCCATCTACGCGGGCGGTAACAGCCTCGCGGCGACCACCCACGGCGAAAACTTCTGGGTCTTCTCGCTGAAGGGCACGATGGAAGAAGAGGAAGGCCTGGAAGGCAAAGCCGAAGGCACCGAGCACAAGGGCAACGAAAAGAAGGGCGCCGAAGGCAAAACGCCGACCGAAGAAGGCAGAGAAACGGAAGAAGAAGAAGCCGCAGGCGGCGAAGAAGCCGAAGCGGGCGGCGGCGTCACCGCCGACGCCGCGGCGGGCAAAGAAGTGTTCTCCGAAGAATGCTCGGTCTGCCACGGCGCGACCGGCCACGGCGGCAACGGCGGTCCCGACCTGCGGACGATGCCGCTCGCCAAAACCCAGGCCGGCGCCGAAAAACAGGTCACCAACGGCGGCGGCGGGATGCCGGCCTTCAAAGGCACCCTGAGCGAAGAAGAAATCGCCAATGTCGCCGCCTACGTGGTGGAAGACATCGTCGGCGGCAAATAGCCGCTCGCTGCCAGCAGACCGATGAAGACGAGGACGAGTCCGCTTGCTGGGTTCCTCGTCCTTGCCATAGTCGGTCTCCTGCTGCTCGCCGGCTGTGGCGGCGGCGGCGAGCTCGGCTCCACGGGCGGCGGCGGGTGCACTTCGCCTCGCGGCGCCGAAGCGGCCTGCACGACCGCCAACAAGCAGATCGCGGCGCTCGGCACGCCGCAGCAGGCCGAAGTCCTCCAGTACCTGGAACAGACCGAAGCCGTGATCGAAAAGCTGCACAACGAAGTCGCGGCGCTGGGCGGCTCGGGCTCGGCCGAAACCGCCTACACCGCCGGCGCTGGCGAAAGCGGTGCCGGTCCTCAACCGAAATGACCAACGCCGCCCGCAACGAAAACTTCGACGCGGTGCGCGAACTCTCCGACGGCCTGGTCGAACTCCACCTCGGCGAACTCGCCGAAGCGGCCGAGCTCAAGACCTGCGCGGAAGTCCCGGTGAGCGAATCATGAGGCGCCTGAAGCTGATCCTCGTCCTCGGCGCCGCGATCGCGCTGCTGGCGAGCGTCGGCGTCGCGATGGCGACCACCGGTGCGACCACCGGCTACCCGCAGCCGAAGGTCGTCGTCCCGGCGTACGTCTCCGGCGCCGTTCGAAAATCGCTACGTGCTGACCGCGGTCGGCAGCGGCGCGGGCATCCGCAGCGGCGAGATGAAGTTCGAATTCGAGGAGGGCTCCTCGCCGCAGTTCCTGGTCGGCATCTCCGAGTTCTACAGCTACAGCCCCGACGGCTCGATCGAAACCGGCCTCTTCACCTTCTATCCCTTCACCGAACTGCCGGGCGGCAAGGGGCTGAAAGCGCCCGGCGCTGAAAGTCGGCGCCTCGGCCTCCTACGGCCAGGTCACGCCGGACGGCGAACTGCGGATGTTCAAGCCCGAAGGCGACACGCGTCAAAGGCGAGATCCGGCTGCACGGCGACGGCCCCTGGCCGGTCGAATTCCGCGTCCTCGGTGACAGACGAAAGCACCGGCGGCCACCCGCCGGCGGCGAAGCAGCTCCCGGAAGCCGAACCGAACAACCCGGGCTGGGGCGCCGAAGCCTCCGAATACGACGGCGAATACGAACTCACCAACGCCGCCGAAGACCCGACCGAGAAAGCCGGGCACGCTCGGCGCCGTGATCGGCGTCGCCCAGGGCCTCGGCGTCAAAGGCGCGGTCGTCAGCGGCGGCTCGATGAAGGTCGCGGCAACCCGGCCGACCGCCGAAGTGACCGTGCAGACCGGCGGCCAGTCGCGGACCTTCACCCTGACCAAGCTCGCCTGGGAGGGCGACAAGCGCACCGCCCAGGTCCACGACGAAGGCGCCGAGCAGCCCGCCGGTCGGGCGCTTCGAAGGCACCGGCGGCCAGGGCGAAGTCAAAGGCCCCCTGGTTTCGGGGCACTCCGTCTACAAGGTCGAATTCAAGCTCAGAGTAGAGCGGCGCCAGGCGCGCCAGTAGGCGTGCAGCCGACGCTCGAACGCCTTCGGCTTCTCCGCGTAGACGCGCTTGCCGGCGTCGAGCGCGTCGCCCAGCAGCGCCAGCTGCTCGGCCTCGATCAGCGCCCGCAAGGTCTCGCGGTGGGCGGGATCGACCTGCTCGCGCCCGTCGAGGTCCGCGGCGAGGACGGCGAGATCGTGGTGGTCGCCGAGCAGGTCGGTGAAGTCGTGGATCTCCTCCGCGGTCGGCTTCGAGCACCGGTTGCCAGGCGTCGCGCAGCAGGCGCAGCTGGTACCAGAGGTCCTTGCCGCGTTTGCGCAGCTCGTGGACGGCCTCGAAGGTCGGCTCGGCGCCCAGCGAGGCGAAGGTCTCGCGGCCCTCGGAGTAGGCGGTGTCGAGGCCGGGCGCGAGCAGCTTCCAGCCGTCGTCGCGGATCTTCCACTCGGGCGCCCGGCCGGCGACCGCCGCGATCGCCGCGACGGCGCTCTCGATCTGGTCGCCGTCGGCGTCGACGATCCGGTCGCGGTCGGCGACCAGCGCCTCGCGCCAGAGCGCCGTCGCGCCCGGCGGCGCGTCGCCCCCGTCGCCCTCGACCAGCGAGTCGAGCGTCTCCACCTTGACCTCGGCGTCGCGGCTCGCCGAGAGCATCCGGCCGGCGTCGCGGAGCGCGTGGTTCTCCCGCTCGAAGGTCTCCTCGCCGAGCTCGTCGCGGACCAGCCGCAGCGCCGCGCGCGCCTTCTTCAGGTCTTTGCGGGCGCCGTGGATCGCCTCGGCGAGGGCGTCGCCGTCGGCGGGCTCGCGCAGCCGGTCGGCCGCCTTCTCGAGCCGCCCGACGATCACCCGGCGCATCCCGCTCGCCGCGTCCTCCTCCTCGAACAGCCGGAAGGCATCGGCTCGAAGTGGCGATCTCCATCGGCACATCGTCGCGCTTTCGCTGCTCCGCCGGCAGTCCCACGGTCGCCAGCGACTGGTTCGCGTAGCGCTCGTCCCCGGTCAGCTCGGCGCCGAGCCACGGCGGTGGCACGAAGCGATCGGCCTCGGCGAGTGAGTCGAACTCGATCTCGGCGGTGCGCAGCCCGTCGAGCGCCCCGGCGTAGACGTCGATCTCGGCCCGCAGCTCCGCGGCGATCGGCACGTAGTGGCGGACCTTGCGCACCCGCCGGCCCGCGGTCAGCGGCCAGAGCGCCTCGAAGGCGCGCGGCTCGATCTGCACCTCGACCTCCTCGCGGACCTCGCCGTGCCCGGACTTCGCGGTCAGGAGCAGCTCGCCGCCGGCCCGCCGCAGCCTCACCTCGCCATGCTCGTCGAGCGCGAGATAGCCCTGCTCGATCACGGTCTGACCGCTCTCGGCCCGCGGCATCTCGTCGACCAGGAACTTGCGCTCGATCTCGGCCACGCAGGGATCGTAGGCGCGGAGTCGAATGAGCCGCCATGAACCCCGCCAACCGGCTCAGCGTCGGCGATGTCCTGAACCAGGTCTTCGAGCTCTACAAAGAGCACTTCGGTGTGCTCATCCCCGCCGCCTTCTGGCTCTTCCTGGTGGTCTCGATCCTCGGCGGCATCGTCGGCCAGCACCATGTCGGCCTGCTGCTGATCGTCGCCGTCGTCAGCTTCGCGGTCGCGATCCTCTACCAGGGGATGGTCGTCAGCCTCGTCCACGATGTCCAGGACGGGCGCCGCGACTCCTCGGTCGGCGAGCTGTTCACCTCGGTCGGCCCGGTGCTCGGGCCGCTGATCGGCGCCAGCATCCTCTACGGGATCGCGGTCGGCATCGGGTTCTTCCTGCTGATCGTCCCCGGCTGCATCCTGCTGACGATCTGGGCGGTCATCGCGCCCGCGATCGTGATCGAGAAAAAGGGCGTCACCGACGCGTTCGGCCGCTCCCGCGAGCTGGTCCGGGGCTTCGGCTGGCCGGTCTTCGGCACGGTCATCGTCGCCACCCTGATCACCGCCATCGTCAGCTTCATCCTCACCGCGATCGCCGACGGGATCGCCGGTGGGCCGATCCTCCGCATCGTCTTCGGCGCCCTCGCCTCGACTCTGACCGCGCCGATCGGCGGCCTCGTCGCCGCCGTCCTCTACTACCGCCTGCTGGAGCTCAAGGGCGCCGCGCCCGGCGCCGCGCCCCCGCCGTCTCCCGAGCCCTTCGCCTAGTGTCCCGAGTCGAAAGTCGTGTGCCACATCTGGCGAGACGCCGCCAGGGTGGTGCAGGATTTCCGACTCGGGACACTAGTGCTCGAGCAGCCCGGCGACGGCCAGCGCCAGCCGCTCGCCGCGGCTGGTCAGCGCGTACTCGGCGTGGGGAGGACGGCCGGCGACCAGGCGCCGCTCGACGATCCCCGCCGCCTCGAGCTGCTCCAGCCGCTCCGAGAGCGTCGTCGGCGACACCCCCGGCAGCGACTGGCGGAACTCGTTGAAGCGGTGGGCGCCGCTGGAGCAGGCGTAGATCGTCGCCATCGTCCAGCGGCGCTCGAGCAGCCCCGCCGCGGCGCGGAGCTCCTACGGCACGGGTTCGCAGTTACGACATCGCGGCGACATCCGCTCCGGCCTCCGCGGGCTCGAGCGCCAGCCCGAGCACCTCGTCGATGCTCATCACCGGGTGGAACGTCATCTGCTCGCGAACCTCCTCGGGGACCTCGTCGAGGTCGCCGCGGTTGCGCTCCGGCAGGATCACCTCGGTCAGCCCCGCCGCGTGGGCGGCCAGCACCTTCTGCTTGAGGCCGCCGATCGGCAGCACCCGTCCTTGCAGGGTCACCTCTCCGGTCATCCCGACAGTGTGCTTGACGGGGCGGCCGGTGAGCAGGCTGACCAGCGCCGTCGTCATCGCCGTGCCCGCGCTCGGGCCGTCCTTGGGGATCGCCCCGGCCGGCACGTGGAGGTGGAACTCGCGCTGGAAGCTGCTCCGCCGGTGATGCCCAGCTCCTCGCGGTGCGAGCGGACGTAGGAGAGGGCGATCCGCGCCGACTCCTTCATCACGTCGCCGAGCTGGCCGGTCAGGACCAGGCCTTTGTCGCCGTCCATGGCGGTCGCCTCGATGAAGAGGATGTCGCCGCCGGTGCCGGTGACCGCGAGGCCGGTCGAGACGCCCGGGATCGCCGTGCGCTCCACCGACTCCTGGAAGACCTTCTGCCGGCCGAGGGCTCTCGCGGACCGCCTCGATGTCGAGGACGATCGGCGCGGTTCCCTCGCCGGAGGCGATCTTCGTCGCCGCGCCGCGCAGCAGCTTGCCGAGCTCACGCTCGAGCTGCCGCACGCCCGCCTCGCGGGTGTACTCGGAGATCACGGCACGCAGGACATCGTCCTCGACGATGACCTCCTCCTCCTTGAGGCCGTTGCGCTTCAGCTGCCGCGGCACCAGGTAGCCCTTGGCGATCGCCAGCTTCTCCTCGGTCGTGTAGCCGTCGAAGGCGATGATCTCCATCCGGTCGAGCAGCGGCGCCGGGATCGTGTCGAGCAGGTTCGCGGTGGCGATGAAGACGACCTCGGAGAGGTCGACCTCGACGTCGAGGTAGTGGTCGCGGAACGAGTGGTTCTGCGCCGGGTCGAGCACCTCGAGCAGCGCCGCCGACGGGTCGCCGCGCCAGTCGGCGCCGACCTTGTCGACCTCGTCCAGCAGGATCACCGGGTTCATCGTCTCGGCGTCGCGCAGGGCACGGACGATCCGTCCCGGCAGGGCGCCGATGTAGGTGCGGCGATGGCCGCGGATCTCCGCCTCGTCGTGCAGGCCGCCGAGGCTGATGCGGACGAACTCGCGCCCGAGGCTGCGGGCGATCGACTCGCCGATCGAGGTCTTGCCGGTGCCGGGAGGCCCGACCAGGGTCAGGATCGTGCCGTTGGCGCGGCTGTCCTGCTCGATCTCGTCGGCCCGCTCCTCGCGCAGCTTGCGGACGGCGACGAACTCGGTGATCCGTTTCTTCACGTCGTCGAGTCCGGCGTGGTCGGAGTCGAGCACCTCACGCGTGTGGTTCGGGTCGAGCTTGTCCGTCGGAGCGCTTGCTCCACGGCACGGCGATCAGCCAGTCGAGGTAGCTGCGGATCATCGAGCTCTCGGGCGACTGCTCGCCCTGGCGCTCAAGCCGGCGCAGCTCCTTGTAGGCCTGCTCCTCGACCGCCTCCGGCATGCCGGCCTCGTCGATCTTCGTCTCGTACTCGCCGATCAGATCGGTCTCGTCCTCGCCCAGCTCTCTGCGGATCGACTCCATCTGTTTGCGCAGGAAGTACTCGCGCTGCTGCTTCTGGGCGCCCGACTCGACGTCGTCGCGGATCTTCGAGCGGACCTGCAGCTCGGCGAGGCGCTCGCGCTGCAGCTCGACGGCGATCTCCAGCCGCTCGGTGACGTCGATCGTCTCGAGCAGGCGGAGCTTGCCCTCGTTGGGGATGTCAGGGGCGAGGCCGGAGGTGTCGGCGAGGGCGCCGGGCTCCTCGATCGAGCGCAGGAAGGTCGCGATGCGGCCGTCGTCGCCGCGCAGCTCGAGGATCTCCTCGACCACGGCCCGGTACTCGCGCGCCACCTCGCGGGTGTGCTCGTCGTCGGGGTGGCCGTCGTGGATCTCCTGGACCTCGACGTGCAGGGCGTCGCCATCCTCGCCCGCCTGGTGCGGCGCCGGCGATCCCGCGGTGGAGGCCGACCACGGTCGCGACGGGGACGCCGCGCCGCGAACGGCCGTGCTCGACCACCTCGGCGATGACGCCGACGCGGCCGTACTCGCCGTCATGGCGAGGGATGAGGAAGACGCGCTCGTCCTCGCCGACGTCGATCGGCAGAGTCGCGGTGACGGTCGGGAAGACGATCGCGTCGTCGAGAGGAACGAGTCTGTAGTTCATGACCAAGTTCACTTTCTGTAGTTAGTCCTCTATCAGGATAGCGCTCCAGCTTTCGGACCTCAACCCCCGCCGCCCCCCCAAGCGTGCGTTCGCACTTTTCCCCGGATAGCGAGGAGAACTGCGAACGCGCGGCGGGTAGGGTGCTGGGACATGGACGACACACGCGCAAAAGAGCTTCTGAAAGGCGAGCGGGACCAGATCGAGGCGGAGCTCGCCTCTGTCCGCGGCGAAGGCCGCGAGGAGGGCGACGCCCAGAATCCGGCCGGCGACTTCAACAACGAGAGCCTCTACGAAGACGAGCTCGCCGCCGGGCGCGAGCAGGACCTGCAGCGCCGCCTGGAGGCGGTCGAGCGCGCCGAGGAGCGCCTCGCCGCCGGGACCTACGGCCTCTCGACCCGCTCCGGCGAGCCGATCCCCGACGGCCGCCTCGAAGCCGAACCGACCGCCGAGCTGACGGTCGAGGAGGCCCACGGCGGCAAGCCCGGCGCCTGAGCCCGGCGATGCCCAAGGTCAAGGCCCAGATCACCGTCTCGCTCGACGGCTACATGGCCGGGCCGAACCAGAGCGAGGAGAACCCGCTCGGCGAAGGCGGCGAGGCCCTCCACGAGTGGGCCTTCAAGCTGGCGTCCTTCAAAGAAATGCACGGCGATGACGGCGACGGCGAGCGCGGCGCCAGCGACGACGTGCTCCGTGCGACGCTCGGGAACCTCGGCGCGGTGGTGATGGGCCGCAACATGTTCGGCCCGATCCGCGGACCCTGGCCAGACGAGGAATGGAAGGGATGGTGGGGCGACGACCCACCCTTCCACTGTCCGGTCTACGTCCTCACCCATTACCCCCGCGACCCCTTCGAGCTGGAAAACGGCAACAGCTTCCACTTCGTCACCGAGGGCATCGAGAAGGCGATCGCCGAAGCCGTGGAGGCGGCCGACGACCAGGACGTCTCGGTCGGCGGCGCCTCGACCCTGCAGCAGACGATCGCCGCGGGCCTGCTCGACGAGATCGTCGTCCACCAGGTGCCGGTCCTGCTCGGCGGTGGCGAGCGCCTCTTCGACCACCTCGCGGCCGGCGCCGCCGACTTCGAGCTGACCTCGGTGGTCGAGGGCGACGAAGCACTTCACCTCAGCTACAGCCTCAGCCGATAGGTTCGCACCATGCCGAACCGAAATAGATCTTCCACCACGCCCTCCACCGAAGAGGCCCGCTTCTACGGGACCCGTTTCCTGACCGAGGACGCCCCCGACGGGCCGTTCCCGAAGAAAGGGATGTCGGCGCTCGACTCGCAGCGCCTGGTCGAAGAGGAACTCCAGCTGGAGGGCGACCCGAACCGCAACCTCGCCACCTTCGTCACCACCTGGATGGAGCCGGAGGCGGAGCGGCTGATCGCCGAGAACAACTACCGCAACTTCATCGACCACGCCGAGTATCCGATCTCGGCGGACATCGAGCAGCGCTGCATCCGCATGCTCGCCGACCTCTTCAACGCCCCCGGCGAGACGACCGGCGCCCGCACCCAGGGCTCCTCCGAGGCGATCATGCTCGGCGCGCTCTCGCTGAAGTGGAAATGGCGGGAGCGGCGCAAAGCGGCGGGCAAGGATTTCGACAAGCCCAATCTCATCTTCGGCGGCGATGTCCACGTCGTCTGGGAAAAGTTCTGCCGCTACTTCGACGTCGAACCGCGAATCGTGCCGCTGCAGCCGGGCAAGTACACGATCGGTGCCGATGACGTCGCGCCCGAGATCGACGAGAACACGATCGGCGTCGCCGCCGTGCTCGGCACCACCTTCACCGGCCACGCCGACGACATCAGGGGGATCAACGCCCTCCTCGTCAAGCTGAAGGAGGAGGAAGGTCACGACGTGCCGATCCACGTCGACGGCGCCAGCGGCGGCTTCGTCTGGCCGTTCCTCTACCCCGACTCGGAGTGGGACTTCCGGCTCGAGCAGGTGCGCTCGATCAACGTCTCCGGCCACAAGTTCGGCCTCGTCTACCCGGGGATCGGCTGGCTCGTCTTCCGCGAGAAGGAGGACCTCGCCGAGGAACTCGTCTTCTACGAGAACTACCTGGGCGAGACCGACGCCACCTTCACGCTCAACTTCTCGACCGGCGCCTCGATGGTCCTCGCCCAGTACTTCAACTTCGTCCGGCTCGGCCGTGAGGGCTACAGCGACGTGATGCACGCGATGCAGTCGAACGCCCAGGCGCTGGTCGAGAAGCTCGACCGCTGCGGCCACTTCGAACTGATCGGCGAGAACGAGGAGCAGCTGCCGCTGGTCGCCTTCAAACTGCTCCCCGGCAAGGCCTACGACGAGTTCGACGTGTCCTGGCAGCTCTCCGCCGAGCGCGGCTGGATGCTGCCCGCCTACACGATGCCGCCGAACGCGCAGGAGGTGACGGTGCTGCGGGCGCTGGTCAAGCACACGCTCAGCCGCTCGCAGATCGACCGCCTCGCGGCCGACATCGAACACGCCTGCGACACGCTCGAGAAGAAGGGCACCGCCCACAAACGCGAGCGCCACAAGATCAAGCGCAGCCCCAATTACTGATCGGCCGCGCCCGGCCACCAGGCCCGCTCGCCGAGCCGGTGGGTGATCGCCGGGATCAGCAGCGCCCGCACGACGAAGGTGTCGAGCAGGACGCCGATCGCGACCGTGGCGCCGATCTGGATCAGCTCCTCGAGCGGCAGCAGGGTGAGCGTGGCGAAGGTGCCGGCGAGGATCAGCCCGGCCCCGGTGACGACGCCGCCGGTCGCGACCAGCGCCCGCAGGGTCCCCTCGCGGGTGCCGTGGCGGGCCGCCTCCTCGCGGACCCGGGTCATCAGGAAGATGTTGTAGTCGACGCCGAGCGCGACGAGGAGGAGGAAGGACAGCAGGGTGAGGTCGAAGGCGATCCCTTCGCCGCCGAGGTGGGCGAAGACGAAGGTCGAGAAGCCGAGCGTGCCGGCGAAGGAGAGGACGACGGTGGCGATCAGGTAAAGCGGCGCCACCAGCGCCCGCAGCACGCCCGCCAGGATCAGCCCGACCACCAGCAGCACCAGCGGCACGATCAGCCGCGTGTCGCGGGCGTTGGTCTGCTCGATGTCCCAGTTCTCGGCCGGGATGCCGCCGAGCAGGGCCTGCGGCGAGATCGCGTGGAGGCGGTCGCGGATCCGCTCGACGTCTTCGGCCGCTTCGCCCGAGTACGGGTTGCCGTCGAGGACGAGGACGACGGCGTCGGAGGCGAAGGGGGCCGAGGCCGGGACCGGCAGCGCCAGCCGCACCTCGTCGAGGCCGCGCATCCCGCGCGTCACCTGGGCGGCTTCCCCGGCCGGGACGACCGCGGTCAGCGGCGAGCCGAGCCCGGGCGGGAAGTGCTCGTTCAGGACTTCGGTGCCGCGGCTCGAGTTGGTCGAGCTGGTCTCGCCCTGGCCGAAGCCGATCGTGTCGTGATGGGTGAGGTTGCCGAGCGCGAGGACGACCAGCAGGCCGACGACGAGCACGATGATCGTCCCCGAGCGCCGCGGGACCGACGCCGCGATCCGCTCCCAGCGGCCCGGTCCGGCGCGCCGCGCCGCTCCCGCGGCGGGCCAGAAGGCGCCGTCGCCGAGCACCGCGAGCAGGGCGGGGAGGAGGGTGAAGGCGGAGGCGACCATCACCGCGATGCCGACCGCGAGGATCGGCCCGAGCCAGTGCGTCGACTGCAGGTCGGCGACCAGCAGGACCAGCATCGCGGCGATCACCGTGCCGCCCGAGGCGGCGATCGGCGGGACGCTCTCACGCACCGCCAGGGGCAGCGCCTCGGCGGCGGGCAGGCCGCGCCGCAGCTCCTCGCGGTAGCGGTGGACCAGCAGCAGCGAGTAGTCGGTGCCGGCGCCGAACACGAGTACGAGCAGTAAGAACGTCCCCTCGGTGTTGACGACGATCCAGCCCGCCTTGATCAGCAGGTAGGCGATCCCGACCGCGACCATGTAGGCGGCGCCGACCGCGACCAGCGGCAGCACCGCGAGGGGCGGCGCCCGGTAGACCAGCAGCAGCAGGATCAGGACGAGGCCGAGCGTCGCGATCAGGAGGGTCTCGCCGGCTTCGCTCGCGACCTGGTCGAGGTCGGCGGCGATCCCGGCCGGCCCGGTCACGTAGGCGGCTACCCCGGGGATCGCGTGGGCGGCGAGGTAGGCGCGGATCTGCGCCACTCCGTCGCGAATCGCACCGCGGTCCTTGGCGTTCAGCGCCAGCACGACCAGCGCCGCTTCGCCGTCGCGGGAGATCGGACCGATCCCGCTCGCGAACCGGGCAATCTTGCCGAGCGACCGCCCGGTCCCGGCCGAGAAGGGGGCGATGATCGGCGTCGCGCCGGTGATCCCGAGCCGGTTCAGGCCCGCGCCGAGCGTGCCGATCGCGTTCAGGTCGCGGGGGGAGAGCCCGCCCGCGCGGTCGAGGACGATCACCGCCGGCACCTCTTCGCGGCCGCCGCCGCCCTTGCCCGAGGAGCCGTCGAGGACTTCCAGCGCACGGATCGATTCGGCCCCCTTGGGCAGGAAGCTCGACTGCCCGGCGGCGGTCACGTCGGAGATCTGAGAGCGGCCGAACCAGCCGCCGATCCCGAGCGCCAGCCAGACGGCGATCGTCACCCAGCGCCCGCGCGGGCCGGTCACGGCGGCCGCGAGTGCGGCGATCACCGGCGGTGGCGGTCGGCGCTGGGCACGCCCGCAAGACTATTCGCCGTCAGGGCGCCGGCCCAGCCGGGTACCTTCGTCCCATGCCCACCTGGATCGCCAAATACGCCGCCCCTTGGATCTGGCGCAAAGTCCCCTGGAAAACCGTCTGGACCGTGTCCCTCTGGCTCGCCCAGAAGGGCCGCGACCGCGTCCAGGACAACCTCACCGAGACCGAGCAGGGCGAGTTCTGGCGCCTGCTGAAAAAGTCGCGTGGCCGGCCGGGAAACCTGACGCCGCGCGATCAGGCGCGGGTCAAGGACATCGTCGGCAAGGCGATCCGGGGTTAGTGTCCAGGCGGGATTTCGTCAGCGCGGCTGCGGTGAGCGGAACTGGAGCATCTCGACCTTGGTGTGTATCGAGGCCTCGGCGCCCTCGGCGCAGCGCTCCTCCACCCGTCCCTCGATCTCGAAGAGCTCTTTGGTGGTGCGGTTGAGGAGGTCGGCGATTTCGTCCCAGCCCTCATCGTCGACGCTCATCGGGGAGCGGCTGATGTGGATGTCGTAGTCGGCGAAGAAGGTGCCGCTGGTCATCGCCGTCGTGATGTCCTTGGCGATCATCCGGACGATCGACCAGATCACCCCGAGGCGCTCCCTGTCGCCCAGGGTCGCCCAGGCGTCATCGTCGAAGTAGGCGCGCTGGCTGGCCCGGTAGAAGTGCTCGATCACGCGCCCTCCGGCGCGCCGCTCGGTGCGGTCGAGCTCGATGCAGCCGAGCTGCCGGAGTTGGTTCACGTGGTAGGTGACGTTGTTCAGCGGCTCGCCGATCTCGGCGGCGAGCTGGCGCGGTGACGCGGGGCCCTCGACGAGGATGCTCATCACGCCGACCCTGGTCGGGTGGGACAGCGCCGCGGCCAGCTGCGGGCTGACGAAGTCGAGCTTCGACGCGGCTGAATCGGCTTTCGCGGTGGTGACTTCCACAATCCTCCAAAAAATCTGAGTTAGCGACCCGGCTGTATTAAATCGGATCTCGTCGCGGAAGTCGCTGCCTGCGTCGAAAAACATGCGGTGACGCAATCTGATCGCTCAGCCCGCATCAAACTTTCTCTTGACCACGAAAGACAGAGAAGCAGGGAGGAGGTGAGCGAGTTGAAGATTCACGAGACGGCAGCGATCATCCCCGCCGACAGCGTCGCCAAGGGCGGCTGACGTGGAGATCACGGCGCGCCGCGGCCCCAGTCGCGGCGCGCCGTGTTTACCGGGACGACTCGCATTGGTCGAATCAGGTGACTCAAACGGGCGATTGTTGGTTGCACGGACGTCCAACTGCGCAAAACTGCCCGATCAATGGACCAGCCCCGACCCAATCGCATCGATCAGCGCCTCGTGCGGGCGCTGGGCCACCCGCTCCGCGTGAAGATCCTGGAGGTCGTCCAGCTTCGCAACGCAAGCCCGAGCGAGCTCACCGATCTGCTCTCGGCGCCGCTGGGCAACGTCGCCTACCACGTCCGGGTCCTGGAGAAATGCGGCTGCATCGAGCAGGTCGCGACGGCTCGGCGCCGCGGCGCCGTCGAGCACTACTTCCGCGCCCGCCCGCGCTCCTACATCGGCCACCAGGACTGGCGCAAAGTCCCGAAGTCGATGCGCGACGCGGTCAGCGGCTCGTCGCTGGGGAGCTTCTTCGACCGTGCCGCGGACGCGCTCGAGGCGGGCACGATGGACTCCCACGACGACACCACGCTGAACTGGATGCCGATGGCGGTCGACGAGGCCGGCTGGACCGAAGTCGCCGCGGTCTTCGAAGCCGCCGCCAACCGGCTGGAGGCGATCCACGCGCTCTGCCGGAAGCGGATGGAGGAGAGCGACGAGGAGGCCACACCGCTGATCGTCGGCATGGCCGCCTTCGAGCCCGCCCCCGACGGCTGGGTCCCCGATCCCGCGCGGGGGCCGGGATGGGCGGGGCTTCGACCAACGGCACCGGACCGGTCGGCGCGACCGGCTCCGATGGGGTCGCTGACGGAGAGGGCGCGCCCAGCGCTTAGGATCGGGCCCGATGCCGGAGCCCGTCACCGTCGCAGTGGAGGTCGCCCGCCCCCGTCAGGAGGTCTTCGACTACGTCGACGTCCTCGCCAACCACGAGGACTGGCTGAAGCAGATCTACAAAGACTGGCGCTTCGAAGGGCCGAGACGCGGGGTCGGGGGGATCGCCCGGGCCCGCTTCGACGCCCCGGCCGCGCGCGAGCAGGTCAGCTTCAAGGTGATCGAGTCGCAGGCGCCCGAGCGGATCGTCGAAGAGTGCATCAGCGCCCACGGCAAGCGCCAGACCAAGGGCACCTATCGCTTCACCGAGCTCGACGGCGGCCGCACCCGGATCGAGTACGAGTTCGAGTGGCTGAAGACGCCGCGCACGGAACGGATCGCGCCTTTCATCTCCCGCGCCTTCAAGGCCCGAGCCAACGGCAAAAGCATGAAGCGGTTCGCCGCGCTGCTCGAAAAGGGCTGAGGTGGGGGAGCGCGCCGACCTCGCCGAGCTGCGGGCGCGGCGGGCGCTGACCGAGGACGCGGCGCGGCCCGAGGCGGTGGAGCGGCGCCATGCGGAGGGCGGGCGGACGGCGCGCGAGAACCTCGCCGACCTGGTCGACGCGGGCAGCTTCGTCGAGTACGGGCGCTACGTGATCGCCGCCCAGCGGGGGCGGCGCGAGGTCGACGACCTGATCCCGCGGACCCCCGCCGACGGCTTCATCGGCGGCACCGCGACGGTCAACGGCGAGCTCTTCGGCGAGGGCGCGACGTGCGCGGTCCTCTCCTACGACTACACGGTGCTGGCGGGGACGCAGGGGGCGCTCGGCCACCGCAAGAAGGACCGGCTCTTCGAGCTGATCGAGCGGATGCGGCTGCCCGCGGTGCTGTTCGCCGAGGGCGGCGGCGGCCGGCCGGGGGACACCGACTACCCGGTGGTCTCGGCGCTCGACACGCGCGCCTTCGCGCTCTGGGCGCGGCTCTCCGGGCTGGTGCCGCGGATCGCGATCGTCGCCGGCCGCTGCTTCGCCGGCAACGCCGTGCTGGCCGGCTGCTCCGACCTGATCGTCGCCACCGAGGGCTCCTCGCTGGGGATGGGCGGCCCGGCGATGATCGAGGGCGGCGGGCTCGGCAAGGTCGACCCCGACGACGTCGGCCCGCTGGAGACGCAGGCGCGCAACGGGGTCGTCGACGTGGTCGCCGCCGACGAGGCCGAGGCGACCGCCGCGGCGAAGCGGCTGCTCGGCTACTTCCAGGGGGCGACGCCGCCGGGCGCCGAACCCGACCAGACGGCGCTGCGCGAGATGGTCCCGGAGCGGGCGCGGCGCGCCTTCGCGGTCGGGCCGATGATCGAGACGCTCGCCGACGCGGGCTCGGTCACCTTCCTGCGCGAGCGCTTCGCGCCGGAGCTGGTGACCGCGCTGGCGCGGATCGAGGGCCGGCCGCTCGGCTTCATCGCCAACGACTCACGCCACATGGCGGGCGCGCTGACCAGCGACGCCTCCGACAAGGCGGCCCGCTTCCTCTCGCTCTGCGACGCCTTCGGGCTGCCGGTGGTCTCGCTGCTCGACACGCCGGGCTTCATGGTCGGCCCGGAGGCCGAGGCGACCGGCCTGGTCCGCCACGCATCGCGGCTGCTGGTCGGCGGCGCGGCACTGCGGGTGCCGCTGATCGCGGTGGTGCTGCGGCGCGGCTACGGGCTGGGAGCGCAGGCGATGGCCGGCGGCAGCCTGCACGAGCCGCTGCTGACGGTCGCCTGGCCGGGCGCGCACCTCGGGCCGATGGGGCTCGAAGGCGCGGTGCGGCTGGCGCTGCGCAAGGAGCTGGAGGAGATCGACGACGAGGCCGAGCGCGAGCGGCGGGTGCGCGAGCTGACCGCGGCGGCCGAAGAGAACGCGAAGGCGCTCAACGCCGCGGCGCTGTTCGAGATCGACGACGTGATCGACCCGGCGGACACGCGCGACGTGATCGCGAGGACGCTGCGGGCGGCTCGGGCCGGCGCGCCAGACGACCGTCCCCGCCCCGTCGACACGTGGTGAGGATCGCCGGCTGACGCCTCGCCGCCCGCGAAGACGACCCTGGCAGGGTGTGGCCGCCTCCGCGGGCGGCGGCGCGCCGGGAGCGGCGGGGCGTTGCACTTTCGCATCAGGCCGCCCGACGACTGTGCAGTTGTGCACCCCATAGGCGGCTTAAGTGCACAGTCGTCGATTGGCCCGTCACCAGAGGGCGGCGTGGGACTCCATCACGCCGCAGCCCTCGGCCAGGTCGATGCCGTCGAGGCGCCGCTGAAGGTGCCGAAGCGGTGGCGGTAGGTGGAGCGGACGAGGAGGAAGTTGTCGTCGCGGGCGCGCTCGGCGCCGCCGGCGAAGTCGAGGCGGGAGCCTTCGGCGAAGCGGACCGCCTCGAGGCCGTCGAAGGCGACCGGCGCCGGCTCGTGGGGAACGCCGTCGACCCAGATCGCCCGCTCGCTCTGCTCGGGCGGGTCGTTGATGCCCTCGACCAGGTTCCAGGCGAGCGCGCGGCCGTCGGCCGCCGTCCCGACCCCGGCCGACCAGTGCCAGCTCGTGTGGCGCGCCTGGTAGCCGGCCGATTCGTCGTCGACACCGAAGCCGTCGAGCTCGATCCGCCTGCCCGGCATTTCGACGAGGCCCGCGATCGGCACCCCGGCCCGCTTGCGGGTCCAGCCCCAGCCGTCGCCGTCGCCGCTCGGGCAGATCGATTCGACTCGGCTCCCCTCTCCCAGCCGCAGTTCGGCGTGGAGGCCGGGCGCGTCGATCGTCAGTCGAGGCCCGTCGAGGACGACCTCGCGGCTGCCCGGGCGCAGCGAGGTGTGGTCGAGCTCGCGGCCACGCTCGCGGTCCCAGAGCGCCCAGAAGCACTGGCCGGTCGGCCCGACCTCGGCGCGCGCCGCGCAGAGCATCAGCGCCTCGCCGTAGAAGCCGACGTAGCGCCAGCGCTTGCGCAGGGCGCCGTCGCGCCGGAGCGGCATCGGGCCGGGCGGCAGGGGCAGGTCGGGGCGTCCCGGGCCGGGGCCGCGCCAGGGAATGTCGCCGATGTGCCATCGCCGCAACCTAACCGGCCCGCGCGCATCCGCCCGGCGCTCTACGTCGGCGCATGGCTCAGGCGATCCAGGTCATCGGCGCGCTCATCATCCTCGGCGCTTTCGCCGCCAACCAGCTCGGCGAGATGCCGACCGACTCGCGGCTCTACCTGCTGGCGAACCTGGTCGGCTCGGTGGTCCTCGCATCCTCGCCGTGGTCGAAGGCCAGATCGGCTTCGTCCTGCTCGAGGGCGTCTGGGCGATCGTCTCCGGCTGGAGCCTCTTCGTCATCCTCGGCGAAGAAGCCGAAGCGGGCCCGCCCGAAGGTGAGTTCGCAGAAATCGTCGGATAGCGACGAGAACTGCGAACGCGCTAGCGGTTGGCGGATTCGATCAGCCGCTCGGCGAGTTTCCGCATCCCCAGTTCGAGCGCCGCTTTCGCCGCGCCTTCCCAGTCGGTCGCGCGGTCGGCGGGCGGGTCGACGCCGGCGTCGCGCAGCGTCGCGATGTCTTTGAAGGCCAGCAGGTCCTCGCGCCCTTCGAGCAGCGCCGCGCGCAGTTTCGGCCGCCGCTCGCGGATCGCCGCGTCGAGGATCGCCTCCAGCGAGCCGTGCTCGCGCAGCAGCTCGGCGGCTTTCTTCGGCCCGACGCCTTTGGCCCCCGGCAGCCCGTCGGCGGGGTCGCCGCGCAGGGCGATGAAGTCGGGGACCTGCTCGGGGTCGACGCCGTAGCGCTCGCGCACCCCGTCGGGGTCGACCTCTTCGGCGCCTTTGCCGCCGGTCCGCACGTAGAGGACGGTGATCCCCGGCGCCGCGCACTGGTACATGTCGCGGTCCCCGGTCATGATCAGCGCCTCGCCGCCCGCCTCCGCCTCGCGCCGCGCCAGCGTGCCGAGCAGGTCGTCGGCCTCGAGGTCGGCGCTCGTCGCCACGGTCCAGCCGAAGGCCTCGAAGAACGGGCCGCTCGCCGAACTGGTCGGGCAGCTCGTCGGGCATCGCCTCGTCGCGCTCGGCGTGGTAGGCGGGTAGAGCTCGGTCCGGTAGGCGGCCGCGTCGGGGCCGAAGCAGAGGACGACGGCGCGCGGCTGGTGCAGCTCGACCTCGCGCAGCACCAGGTTCGCCGTCCCCAGGAGCGCGTTGACCGGCTGCCCGTCGGGCCCGGTGATCGTCTTCGGCAGCGCGTAGAAGGCGCGGAAGAGCATCGAGGGCGCGTCGACGACGAGCAGAGGCCCGGCCATTGCCCCACTTATATCGGTGCGTACGAGCTTTTCTGCCATATGTGGCAGAAAAGCTCGGAAGCTTGGCCGGGGGGGTGGCCTCAATAGGCTGCGCTTCCTATGCCCGGCACCGAGAAAGCGCTCGAGATCGTCGACCTGCAGAAACGCTACCCGACCGGGGTGGAGGCTCTGCGGGGAGTCTCGATCACGATCGAGCCGGGGGACTTCTACGGCCTGCTCGGGCCGAACGGGGCCGGCAAGTCGACGCTGATCCACTGCACGACCGGGCTGGCGCAGCCGACCGGCGGCCAGATCCACGTCTTCGGCCACGACGCGATCGACGACTACGGCGAGGCGCGGGCCGCGGTCGGGCTCGCCCCGCAGGAGGTCAACCTCGACCAGTTCCTGACCTGCGAGGAGACGCTCGAGTTCCACGGCGGCTATTTCGGGATGCGCAAGCACGACCGCAAGGAACGGACCGAGGAGCTGCTCGAGACCTTCTCCCTGACCGCGAAAGCGCGCGAGCGCACCCGCGCCCTCTCCGGCGGGATGAAACGGCGGCTGATCCTGGCGCGGGCGCTGATGCACCGGCCGCGCCTGCTGATCCTCGACGAGCCGACCGCCGGCGTCGACATCGAGCTGCGGCTGGAGCTCTGGCACTACGTCCAGAAAATCAACGCCGAAGGCGTGACGATCCTGCTCACCACGCACTACCTCGAGGAGGCCGACCAGCTCTGCGGGCGGATCGCCTTCATCGCCGACGGCCAGATCGCCGCGCAGGGGACGAGCGAGGACCTCGCCTCGCGCTACGACGTCGCCAATCTCGAGGACGCCTACCTGGCCCTGGTCGGGCGGCGCGAGCTCTCGCGCTCGCACGTCGAGGCCGACATCGTCGCCTGATGCCCACCTGGCAGATCCGCTTCTTCAGCCTCTGGCGGCGCGAGATCTCGCGCTTCATGAAGATCAAGAAACAGACCCTGGGCGGCCCGCTGCTGGAAACCTTCCTCTACATCTCGGTCTTCGGCGCGGCGCTCGGCTCGCGGATCAAGGAGCTGCACGGGATCGAATACATCGTCTTCGTCATCCCCGGGCTGATCATGATGGCCTTCGCCACCAACGCCTTCACCAACAACTCGTCCTCGATCCTGCAGCAGAAGTTCCTCGGCGCGATCCACGACCAGCTCTCCTCGCCCGCCTCGCCGCGCGAGCTGCTGCTCGCCTTCTGCCTCGGCGGCTTCGTCCGCGGCCTGATCGTCGCGATGCTCACCTTCATCGTCGCGATCATCCTCACCAACCTCACCGTCGACCACGTCCTGGTGCTGATCCCGTCGATCGCCCTGGTCGGCTTCTTCTTCGCCAACCTCGGCGTGCTGATCGGCGTGCGCGCCGAGCAGTTCGACGACGTCGCCTTCGCCCAGACCTTCGTCCTGCAGCCGCTGATCTTCCTCGGCGGCGTCTTCTACTCGGCGTCGCTGCTGCCGCAGCCGTTCGAGACGCTGACCAAGTTCGACCCGGTCTACTACATGATCTCCCTGGTCCGCTACGGGTTCGTCGGCTTCACCGAAGTCAACATCCCGCTCGCGCTGGGGGCGCTGACGCTGGCCACCGCGGCGCTCTTCGGCTTCAACCTGCGCCTCTTCCAGCGCGGCTACAAGCTCCGCTCCTGAGCTCTGGGCGCGGGCTGCCACGGCGTCCAGTTTTAACGGGGCGATTAGCTCGCCTCTCTACAATCGCGGGCCGATGGCGACTCGGATCCGCAGGCGGCGACGGCGGCCGCACCACACGCGCTGGCACAGAATCGCGATCCCGATCGTGATCGTGCTCGGCGTGATCGCGGCGGCGGGAGGGATCGCCGCCGCCTGGGCGCTCAACGTCTACAACTCAGCGCCCGCGCTGTCGAGCCTCAAACCGGTCCAGAAGGGCCGCACCTCGGCGATCTACAGCGGCGACGGCAAGCTGATCGGCTACATCCACTCGGAAAACGTGCGCCAGCCGATCGCCGCCGGCGAAATCCCGCAGGTGCTGAAAAACGCCACGGTCTCGATCGAGGACAAGAACTTCTGGCAGCACGGCGCGCTCGACTACGCCGGGATCGCCCGTGCCGCCTGGAAGGACCTGCTGGCGGGCGGCAAGCCGGTCCAGGGCGCCTCGACGATCACCCAGCAGCTGGTCCGCAACCTCTACATCCGCCACCCCGAAGACACGCTGAAGCGCAAGATCAAGGAAGCGGCGCTGGCGGAAGAGCTCTTCGAAAAGCACAGCCGCAGGTGGATCCTCAACACCTACCTGAACACCGCGCCCTACGGGACCAACGAAGGGCAGACCGCGCTCGGGGTGGAAGCGGCGGCGCAGACCTACTTCAACAAGCCCGCCTCGGAACTGAACCTGACCGAGGCGGCGCTGATCGCCGGGCTGCCGCAGGCGCCCTCCGAATACAACCCGTTCCTCGACCCGAAAGCGGCGCTGCAGCGCCGCAACGAGGTGCTCGGGACGATGTGCGAACAGGGCTACATCACCCGCGCCCGCTACCTGAAGGCGCGGACCAGCGGCCTCGGCCTCCACGACGGCCACCGCTACTCGACCGTCCACGACCCGTTCCTCTTCAACCTGGTCGAACAGGAACTGATCGAACGCTACGGGATCAACACCGTCCGCAACGGCGGCCTCAAGGCCTACACGACGATCGATCCCGAACTGCAGGAAGACGCCGAAGCGGCGGTCGCCAGCTGCACCGAATCGGGGATCTGTTACGGCGGCGGCGGCCCGGTCACCGGCCTCGCCTCGGTCGACCCGAACACCGGCGCGATCCTCGCCCTCGCCTCGACCCCCGGCGAAGAAGGCGAAGAAGAATTCAACTACGCCTGGCAGGCCCACCGCCAGCCCGGATCGTCGTTCAAGCCCTACGTGCTGGCGACGGCGATCAAGCAGGGGATCGACCCCAAGGACACCTACTACAGCGGCACCTCGCCGATGACCCTGGAAATCCCCGGCGGCGGCACCTGGACGGTCAACAACGACGAGCCCGGCGGCGGCGTGATGTCGCTGGAAGAAGCGACCTGGGACTCGATCAACGTCGTCTACGCCCAGCTCGACCTCGACGTCGGGTCGGAAAACGTCACCCAGACGGCCCAAGAAATGGGCATCGAAGCGCCGCTGCAGTCGGTGCCTGCGGAGGCGATCGGCGGTCTCGCCTACGGCGTCACCCCGCTCGAACAGGCCGACGGCTACGCGACCCTCGCCAACGGCGGCGTCCACCATGACCCGACCGCGATCAGCAAAGTCGAATTCCCCGACGGCAAGGTCGACGAAATCGAAAGCGAAGAAGGCGAACGCGTCCTCACCCCCGGCCAGGCCTACGACGTCACCAACATCCTCAAAGGCGTGATCAGCCAGCCGGGAGCACCGGCACCGGCTACGCCAACCTCTCGTACTGCTCCGAAGTGGCGGGCAAGACCGGCACCTCGGAGGAAGAATCCGACGCCTGGTTCGTCGGCTACACGCCTGAATTCTCGACCGCGGTCTGGGTCGGCCACCCGCAATCGCGGGAATCGACCGGCTTCGGCGGGCCGACCGCGGGCCCGATCTGGCGCGACTACATGGAAGCCGCGACGGCCGGCGAATGCCCCGCCTTCGAAACGCCCTCGAGCCTGCCCGAACTCTCGGCCCTGACCGGCGGCCACACCGCGAGCGGCGGCTACCACTCCGCCCACTTCGGCGAAGAAGAAAACGAATTCGAAGAAGGCGAAGAAGGCGAAGAAAAAGAAGGCGAAGGCGAAGAAGGCGAAGAAGCCGAAGGCGAAGAAACCGAAGAAGAAGCGCCGGTCGAAGAAGCGCCGGAAGAAACGACGCAGGCCCCGGCCGGCGGCGGCGTCTCGCCGGGCTGAGCCCGGCGGTGCGCTACCCGGTGAGGTCACCTTTCTCGACCAGCTCGATCCGGTAGCCGTCGGGATCGCGGACGAAGGCGATGCGGCTGCCGGTGGTGCGGCCGCCGGGGCGGTAGGGCGGCTTCTCGGGCTCGATCCCGTCCTCGGCGAGGGCGGCCAGGGTGCTGTCGAGGTCGACCACGGCGAGGGCGATGTGGTTGTAGCCGGTGCCGTGGTCGTACTCGCCGACACCGTGGTTGTAGGTCAGCTCGAGGATCGGATCGCCGTCCTCGAGGGCCATGAAGACGTTGATCGCCTCGTCGCCGATCGGCATCCGCCGCGCCTCGGCGAAGCCGAGCTTCTCGTAGAAGGCGACCGAGCTGTCGATGTCGCCGATCCGGTAACAGGTGTGGAGGAAGGTGTTGGCCATGGCGCTCAGCTTATCCTCCGTCCGATGCGCTTTCCGGGTCGAGGCCACCTCACCGCAGCGGTCGCCGCGCCCGCGGTCCTGCTGTCGGCAGCCGCCCTCGCGCTGGCGACCGGCGCCGCCGCGGCGGCAGCCGAACCGGTGACCACGACGCCGCCGCCGACCGGGAAGACGGTGACGATCACGATCTCCGAAGTCGCGGGCAGGCTCAAGTTCGTCGGGCCCTCGACGGTGACCGAAGGCGACGAGCTGGAAGTCGTCAACAAGACGAACCCGCTCCAGGTCGGCCCGGCCACCTTCTCGCTGGTCCGCCCCGGCTACCTCCCGAAAACCAAGCGCTCCCAGGCCAACTGCTTCACGCCGGGCCACATCTGCTGGTCGATCGCCGAATGGCAGGGCGTCCACGGCGAAGGCGTGCCGACGATCAACCCCAGCGAAGCGGGCCTCCCCGGCTGGGACACCCCGGGCACGACCACCAGCCCCGGCGACTCCTGGTTCACCGGCGTCAAGGCGGGCACCGGCTTCGCCCAGGAGGTGACCGCCAAAGCACCGCGGCGGCTCTGGTTCATGGACGCGATCCACCCCTGGCTGCGCGGCACGATCAGGGTCGTCGCGCCCTAGCTTCTCGACCCGCCGGCGTGCGTCGCGGCGCCCAGCCTGGGACGATGCCGCCGTGGCCGACGACGACCTCCGCCGCCGCTTCCGCGCCGCCCGCCGCGATCCCGAGCTGACCGTGCTCGAGGGCTTCCACGCCCTCAAGCACGCGCTGCGCTTCGGCGCCGAGGTCGAAGCGGCGGTCGCCGTCGACCCCGACGAGCTGGAGCGGCTCGCCGCCGACCTGGCGCCCGACCTGGTCGGGACGATCGGCCCTCGGGTCCGATCGGTCGAGGCCGGGGAGCTGGCCGAGCTGGTGCCGCAGGCGCCGCGCACCGGCGTCGCCGCGATCGCCCGCCGCAAGCCCGCCGACCTGGCGGCGGTCCTCGCCGACCGGCGTGAGGCACCGGTCGTCCTGCTCGAGCAGCCACGCAACATGGGCAACCTCGGCGCGTGCGTGCGGGTCGCGGCGGCGGCCGACGCGGCGGCGCTGCTGACGATCGGCGAGAACGACCCCTGGCACCCCGACGCGGTGCGCGGCGCGGCGGGCCTGCATTACGCGCTGCCCGCCGTCGCCGCGGTCGAGCGCGCGCCGCGCGGCGAGGGGCGGCCATTGCTGGCGCTCGACCCGGAGGGGGAGGAGATCGACCCGGCGGCGATCCCGCCGCGCGCCGTCCTCGCCTTCGGCACCGAGCGCCACGGGCTCAGCGACGAGCTGCTCGCCGCCGCCGACGGGAGAGTGGCGCTGCCGATGCGGCCCGGGGTCTCCAGCCTCAACCTCGCCACCTCGGTCGCGGCCGTCTTGTACGCATTGGTACTGCAGCATCCGCCAGGATCGGTAAAGCTGCGTTAAGCAACTGTCGACACCAGGGTTGCCATCTACTGATTTCGAAAGGAAGCAACGTGCCCCTCGCAGACATCACCTTCGGCGAATTACTTCTCGTAGTCGTCGAGATCTTCCTCTTCGTGGTCTGGATCTGGATCCTCTTCACGATCATCACCGACCTCTTCCGCGACCATGAAATGTCCGGTTGGGCGAAGGCGCTGTGGATCCTGTTCCTCGTGTTCATCCCATTCCTGACCGGGCTCGTGTACCTGATCGTCCGTGGCTCGGGGATGCGCGACCGCGCGATCAAAGCTCAGACCGACGCCAAAAAACATTTCGACGAATACGTGCGGGAGCAGGCTCACGCCTCGCCCGCCGACGAACTCCACAAGCTGAACGAACTGCGCGAAAAAGGTGCGCTCAGCCAGGAGGAGTTCGACGCGGCAAAGGCCAAACTGCTCGCCTGAGACCGAAGTTTCAGGGTGTCGCGGGGCGCGGAAAGGGCGCCCCGCGGCCCTCTGCAGCGGCGCCAAAAGTCCTGCAAACATCATAATTCTGCAAGAGGTCTTGCAAATTATCGGTAACCAGGGGGGGCGGGGAGGTCACTCCGCTAGCCTGCGCGACCGCGGCCGAGTTGCTGTGTTTCACAACTCGACCCGAATCGATGCGGACTCTCTTCAACCCCACCGACCCCAGCGCGCACCGTCGTCGTGCGCTCAGCTTCGGCGCCGTCCTGGTCGCCGCGCTGTGCGTACTGGCGCTGCTGCTCGACTCGACCGCTCCCGCCGCGAGCCTGCAGGAAAAGCGCGACTCGACGCAGTCGAAGCTGAACGAAGTGAAGGAAAGCCAGAGCGCGCTGGCCGACACGATCGCCGCCGAGAACAAGGAAATCGACTCGATGATCGGCGAAGTCTCGGCGCTGCGGCAGCGGCAGGAAGCGGTGGAGGCGCAGCTGGTCGCCAAGGAAGAAGAACTGGAAGCCGCGACCAAGGCGCTCAAAGAAGAACGTGAACACCTGGTCGAAGTCCGCGCCCAGCTGACCCGCGCGCTCGCCTCCTTGCGCGAACGGCTCGTCTCGATCTACGAGGCGGGCTCGCCCGACGTCCTCAACGCGATCCTCGAATCCGAAAACTGGTCGGACATGGCCGCGCAGACCGAATACCTGAACCGGATCCAGAGCTACGACAACGCCGTCGTCGGCCGGGTCAAGACGCTGCGCGACGAAGTCCAGAGCTCGGTCGGGCGGCTGGCCGCGACGCGGGCCAAGATCGAAGACGCGCGCGACTCGATCGCCGCCACCGAGCGCGAAGTCGCCGCCGCCAAAGAAGCCGCCGAGGCGCGCTTCGCCGAACTGAAGACCGCGCAGGCCGAACGCCGCGAAACCTTGAACGCGCTGGAGTCGAAGGAAGAAGCGCTCAGCAACAACCTCAGCTCGATCTCCGAACAGATCGCCGCCCAGGCGGCGCAGGCGGCGGAAGCGACGGGCGTCATCACCGAAGCCGCCGGTGAATTCCCGGCACCGCTGAACGCGGGCGAAAGCGCCGGCTTCATCTCCGAATCGGAAGCGAGCGCCCCCGAAGCCGCGCCGGAACAGGTCAAGGGCGCGATCGCCGCCGCCAACGCGATCGCCATGACCCCTTACATCTGGGGCGGCGGCCACGGCTCCTTCGAATCGTCCGGCTACGACTGCTCGGGCGCCGTCTCCTACGCGCTGCACGGTGGCGGCCTGCTCGAAAGCCCGCTCGACTCGACCGGGCTCGAGACCTGGGGCGAAGCGGGCCCCGGCAAGTGGATCACCGTCTACGCCAACGCCGAACACGCCTGGATGATCATCGCCGGCCTCGCCTTCGACACGGTCGGCGGCCCCGGCCCCCGCTGGCACAGCTCGCCGGTCGACTCCCCCGAAGGTTTCATCGTCCGGCACCCGCCCGGCCTGTAGCGATCCGCATATAGGCTCGCCGAGCCTTGGAACCGATCTCTTACCTGCAGGCGATCGTCCTCGGGGCCCTGCAGGGGATCGCCGAGCCGTTCCCGATCTCCAGCCTCGGCCACGCGGTGCTGCTGCCGCACCTGTTCGGCTGGAACATCCACCAGAACGACGACTACTTCCTCACCTTCCTCGTCGCGACCCACTGCGCGACCGCGCTGGTGCTGTTCCTCTTCTTCCTCGAGGACTGGAAACGGATCTGGTTCGGCTTCGTCCGCTCGGTGCGGGGAAAGGCGACGCCGCGCGACCTTGATGCGCGCCTTGCCTGGGTGATCATCGTCGGCACGATCCCGGCCGGGATCCTCGGCCTCGCGCTCGAGCACAAGCTGCGCACGCTGTTCGCCTCGCCGACCTCGGCGGCGATCTTCCTGACGATCAACGGCGTGCTGCTGCTCGCGGTCGAGCGCTTCCGGCGCCGACCGCCGCGCCCCGGCGACGGGGAGGGGGACGGCGACGCGCGGATCGCCAAGATGGGCTTCCGCCAGGCTCTCGGGATCGGCGCCGCGCAGGCGCTGGCGCTGATCCCCGGCATCTCGCGCTCCGGCGTGACGATGGGCGGCGGCCTGCTCACCGGCCTCTCCAACGAGGACGCGGCCCGCTACGCCTTCCTGCTGGCGACGCCGGTGATCGGCGCCGCCGGGGTGCTGAAGCTGCCCGAACTCTTCGGCTCGGCCGGGGACGGCGTTCGCGGCCAGGCGCTGGTCGGCGCGATCGCCGCCGCGATCACCACCTGGGCCGCGGTCAAATTCCTCCTCCGATACTTCGAGACCAGCCGCCTCACCCCGTTCGGCTGCTACTGCGTCGGCGCCGGCCTTTTCTGCCTCCTCGTCTTCTCGCTCTAGCCGGCAACGCGTCACACCTCGGTCACGGCTCGCCGCCGATGGGCCGAAAACCGGCCTATATGTCAGGTTTTCGGCCCATCGACACCGTCGTGTGGCCTGTTTAAGGGCGGCGACGCAAGACAGTGGCACGCAAGGATTGCGACTTTTCCCTTTTGGGTACGGCGTTCGTGGGATTTGCACCTCTGGGAAAGGAGCAGCACATGGAGTCAGGATCTGTGCGCGGTGTGCGGCCGCCGGCGGCCGAAGAACCGGCGGAGTCGAGCCGCGTGGGCTGGAGCCCCGCCGACCCGGGACCGCTCGGTCTTGCCGGGTTCGCGCTCACGACGTTCGTGCTCAGCATGTTCAACGCGGGCTTGGTCAGCAAAGCGGGGGAGCCGGTGGTGCTCGGCCTCGCGCTCGCCTACGGTGGTATCGCCCAGTTCGCCGCCGGGATGTGGGAGTTCCGCACCGGCAACACGTTCGGCGCCGTCGCCTTCACCTCCTACGGGGCCTTCTGGGTCTCCTTCTGGGCGCTGGTGACCTTCTTCGCGCCGAACATCCCTGCCGAACATGCCGGTGCGGCGATCGGGCTCTACCTGATCTCCTGGGGCATCTTCACCGCCTACATGTTCGTCGCCAGCCTGCGGACGACCGGCGCGATCGCGCTCGTCTTCATCCTGCTGACGATCACCTTCCTGCTGCTCGGGATCGGCAACTCGGGCGGACACGAAGGCATGGTCGAAGTCGGTGGCTGGGCCGGTATCCTGACCGCTGCCGCCGCCTGGTACGCGTCGTTCGCGGCGGTGGTCAACTCGACCTTCGGTAGGACGGTCTTGCCCGTCATGCCGTTGGGCGACTGAGCGAGGGGGGAGGAGCCGGAGATGGCAACCGATGCAGAGGCGGCGGGGGCGGACCCGAGCCTGCAGGCCGAGCTCGACCGCATGCTGGAGATCGAGAGGTTCGAGCCGCCCGCGGAGTTCCGCGAAAATGCAAACTGGTCGGACCCCGCCGTCTACGAGGAGGCGGCGGCGGATCCGGTCGGCTGGTGGACGGCCCGCTCGAAGGAGCTGCTCGACTGGGACGTCGAGCCGACCAAGGGCCTGGACGACTCCGACCCCCCTTTCTACAGGTGGTTCGAGGACGGCAGGCTGAACGCCTCCGCCCAGTGCCTCGACCGCCACGTCGCCGCCGGCAACGGCGGGCGGGTCGCCTACCACTGGCGCGGCGAGGAGGGCGAGCGCCGCGACGTCACCTACGCCGAGCTCCTGGAGTCGACCCAGCGCTTCGCCAACGCGCTGCGCGACCTCGGGGTCGAGAAGGGCGACGTGGTCGGGATCTACCTGCCGATGATCCCCGAGGTCGCCGTGGCGATGCTCGCCTGCGCCCGGATCGGGGCGATCCACAACGTCGTCTTCGGCGGCTTCTCGGCCGAGTCGGTGCGGGAGCGGATGGAATTCTCCGAGGCGAAGGCGCTGGTCACGGTCGACGGCGCCCGCCGCAAAGGCAGGACGGCGCAGGTCAAGGAGCAGGTCGACGAGCACCTCGGCGAGGTCGACTCGCTGCAGACGATCGTCGTGGTGCGCGCGACCGGGACCCCGTGCCCGATGACCGAGGGCCGCGACGTCTTCTACGACGAGGTCTGCGAGCAGGCCGACCCCGACTGCCCGGCCGAGCCGATGGAGGCCGAGCACCCCTTGTTCATCCTCTACACCTCGGGCTCGACCGCGAAGCCGAAGGGCATCCTCCACACCACCGGCGGCTACATGACCGGGGTGACCACCACGCACCGCCACGTCTTCGACCTGAAGCCCGAGACGGACGTCTGGTGGTGCGCCGCCGACGTCGGCTGGATCACCGGCCACTCCTACATCGTCTACGGCCCGCTCTCGAACGGGGCGACCAGCGTGATGTGGGAGGGGGCCCCCGACCACCCCCACCAGGGGATCTGGTGGGAGCTGGTCCAGGACTGCAAGGCGACGATCCTCTACGCGGCGCCGACCGCGATCCGCACCTTCATCAAGTGGGGGGCGGAGATCCCGGAGAAGTACGACCTCTCCTCGCTGCGCCTGCTCGGCTCGGTCGGCGAGCCGATCAACCCGAAGGCCTGGCTCTGGTACCACCGGGTGATCGGGGGGAACGCTGCCCGATCGTCGACACCTGGTGGCAGACCGAGACCGGCGCGATCATGATCACGCCGCTGCCCGGGATCACCGCGACCAAGCCCGGCTCGGCGACGACGCCGTTCCCGGGGGTGTCGGCCGAGGTCGTCGACGAGAAGAGCGGTGAGCCGGTCTCCGAGGGCCAGGGCCTGCTGGTCCTCGAGAAGCCCTGGCCCTCGATGCTCCGCACCCTCTACAAGGAGGACGAGCGCTTCGTCGAGACCTACTTCTCCCGCTTCGGCAAGGAGCGCTACCTGGTCGGCGACGCGGCGCGCCGCGACAAGGACGGCTACTTCTGGGTGATCGGGCGGATCGACGACGTCGTCAACGTCTCCGGGCACCGGCTCTCGACCGCCGAGGTCGAGTCGGCGATCGTCGCCCATCCCGCGGTCGCCGAGGCGGCGGTGATCGGCCAGTCCGACGAGGACACCGGCCAGGCGATCTGCGCCTTCGTCACCCTGCGCGGCGGCACCGAGCCCTCCGCCGACCTGGAAGCCGGGATCCGCGAGGTCGTCGCCACGCGGATCGGCAAATTTGCCCGACCGAAAAGGATCGTCTGGGCCGACGACCTGCCGAAGACCCGCTCCGGCAAGATCATGCGCCGTCTGCTGCGGGATATCGCCGAGGGGCGGGCCCTCGGCGACGTGACGACGCTGCGCGACCCGGGCGTCATGGCGGAGCTGGAGGCTAAGATCGCGGAGGAATCCGACGACGAAAGCTAGCCAGCGCCCTTGCCTAAGAACCTGTCTCCAAATCTCCGCGCACGCCTGGCGGCGCCGGACACACTTCGCGGGGCGTCGTCCTCAGTCGGCCAAATGGCGCTGCCGTTCGGCCTTCTTGCGTCCTACCCCCGCTCGGTCCGGCCGTCGCCAGTCGCACACGCGGATTTGGAGACGGGTTCTAAGCGCCGCCGATGCAGATAATCAGCCGCACCGTCTCGCTCCTCGAGGAGGTGGCACGGCGGCCCGACGGAGGGGGACTCGTCGAGATCGCCAACGCCTGCTCCCTGCCCGCGGCGACCTGCCACCGGCTGCTGGCGGCGCTGGCGGAAGACGATCTCGTCCATCGTGATCCGCTGACCCGCCGCTACAGCGTCGGGCCGGGCCTCGTGCAGCTGGCCGGGATGGTCACCCAGATCGGCCGCGGCGCCTCGATCGAAGCGGGGATGACCGCGCTGCGGGACCGCTGGCGCGAGTGCTTCTTCCTCGCCTCGGTGGTCGACGACGCGATCATCTGTGTCCGCTCGCTGCCGACCATCGACCCCAACCGGATGACGGTGACCGTGCCGCTGGGCCAGCCGATGGCGCCGAACGTGGCCGGATCCGGCAAGGCGATCCTCGCCTACGTTTCATCCGAGGAACGTCAACGGCTGATCGCGGCGGGAGGCGGGATGGCACGCTTCACCGACAACTCGATCGTCGACGAGGAGGACTTCGAGGCAGAGATGCAGCGGATCCGCGAGGCCGGTCACGCGATCTGCGACGAGGAGTCGGAGATCGGCGCCGCCACCGTCGCCGTGCCGATCGTCCTGCCCGGGGGCAAGGTGCGCAGCGCGCTCGCCACGATCGGGCCGCGCGACCGGATCATCGCCCTCGCCGAGGACGGGCTGATCGAGGACATGGAGCGCACCGCCGGGGTGATCGCCGGGCTCGAGCAGGGGACGATCGTCGACGCCCTCGTGCCCGGGATCTAGATCTCGGCGCTGCTGCGTTCGCGTTCGCGGGCGAGCCTCTCGACCGCCACCTGCAGCGCCTGCAGCTGTTCCTGGACGCTCCGCAGTTCGCGCAGGGCGACCTCCTCCGGCCGCAGCTCTTCCTCCCTCAGCTCGTCCTCGATCTGGGTCAGTTCGGGCGCCAGGAAGCGCTGGGCGATCGCACCGGTGAGCAGCGCGACGAAGCTGATGCCGATCAGCATGATCACGGTGGAGACGACCTGCCCGCCGACCGTGGTCGGGTAGATGTCGGAGCCGAGCGTGGTCATCGTCGTGATCGCCCAATAGGTCGACTGCCAGAAGGTGAGGTGCTGGGCGTGCTTCTCGAAAGCGCCGAAGAGGGCGCCGCCGCCGACCACGGTCAGCGTCGCCAGCAGCGCCGCGTAGCGGAGGCCCTCCAGCGAGAAGACCTGACGCGAGAGCTGAGCGAGCCGCAGCAGCCGCAGCAGGCGGAGCAGCCGCAGCGCCCGCAGGCTCTGCAGCCCGGCGGGGAGGATCGGCGGGGTGAGGACGACGATCACCAGGTCGAGTGGGTGGTGTCTCAGCCAGGCGCGGCGGTCGGGGACGACGGCGAGCATCACCACCAACTCGACCAGGAACGCGATCCAGGTGATCCAGTTGAGCGCGATCGCGATCGTCTCCAGGGCGCCGCCCGGGTGCGACTCCGAGATCGCCACCGTGGGCAGCACCAGGGCCGCCGCGATCAGCATCGGCGTCGCCAGCTTTTCGGCGACGCGGGTGCTGCGCTCGTCCATCCCCGGCCCGTAGCGGACGGGGGCTTCTGCCGCGGGAGTGCTCACCGCGACTGATTCGACGCCGAGCGCCCGGTGCCTACCGACCTACCCCTGGCGGGCGGCGGCGACCAGCTTGGAGCTGGGCTTGATCACCTGCTGCGGCACGAAGGTCTTGCCCGCCCGCGAGACGGTGATCGGGCCGACGCTCGGGTCGCCGCTGGGAAGGATGTCGAAGCTGCCGGCGATGCCGTTCTTGACCTTGGCGTGGGAGACGCCGGAGATCACCGCGGCGCGCGAGCCGGAGGCGCTCTTGAGGGCGCCGAGGACGACTTCGGCGGCCTGGCCCGCGTAGGGCGCATACAGTTCGACCGGCCCTTCGACCTCCTTCTTCAGCGCCGCGACCAGTTCCTTGCCCGGCCCTTTCAGTTGCTGCGGGACGAGCCCGGGGACGCTGGCGAACATGCCCTTCGAGGCGCTCCCGGCGAGGTCGATCGTCGACTGCTGGGCGAAGCCGTCGGGCGCGAGCAGCTTGACCGCGCCGTTGTTCGGTCCGAGCACCGCGACCTTGTCCTTGATCAGTCGGGCGCCGTTCTCCTCGGTGAGCCCGGCAAGGAGGACCGCGTCGGGTTCGCTGCGGGCGACCTTTTCCATCAGCGCGGTGTAGCTCTTCGCCTTCGGGTTCCAGGAGGCGAAGCCGACGACGTCGACCCCGGCCGGCTTGGCGGCGCCGCGGAAGGTGTGGGCCTGACCGAGGCTGGTCGGGTCGCCGCCCGCGTAGAGGACGTAGGCGCGGCGCACCCCTTCGGCGTGGGCGAAGCTCGCCAGCCCGGCGCCCTGATAGGCGTCGTTGGGGACGACGCGGGCGTAGTTGTGCGCCTTCGGGTAGAGGCTGCCGGGCGTGCCGCCGGTGCATTCGGGGCTCGCCTCGGTGAGGCAGATCGCGGTGTTGCCGGGCGAGACCATCGCGACGCCGCCGTTCGGGGCGCGTCCGAGGATCGGGATCTCGGCTTCGGCGCAGCCCGAGTTGTAGGTGCCGATCACGGCGAGGACGCTCGGGTCGGCGGCGTAGGCACGGGCGTTGGTCTGGCAGATCCCCTTCGTCCAGAGCCCCGTCTTCGGGCTCGAGTCGTCGCAGGCCTGGAAGCCGACGGTGGTCGAGCCGGCCTTCCAGCCGGCGCCTTTGAGGACCAATTCGATCGCGTCGTTCATCTGGGTCGACCGCTGCCGCGAGTCGCCGCGCAGCGGCAGGTCGGAGACGACCAGCGCGCTCGGCGCGCCGCTCCCTTCGTACTGGACCGTGCCGCAGGCCTTCAGCGCGACCGGGGTCGCGCCGGCGCCGGCGCCGGTCGCGACACCCGCGGCGAGCACGGCGATGATCGCCACGACGGCGGCGACGAGCAGGGAGTGAATGAGGCGGCTTCGCATGACGCGGAACCATCTCGCGGCCGCCGGACGGACCGGACGCCCCGCTCGCCGTTATTCGGTAGCCGGCGCCTCTTCTTTGCCGAGTTCGACGTGGGCGCGGCTGTCGGAGCCGCGGACCAGGATGAGGGTGGCGATCAGGCCGAGGACCGCGAAGCCGGCGCCGACCGCGAAGGCGGCCTGGAAGCCTTCGACCAGCTTGGCCGGGCTGTCGTCGGAGCCGATGATCGCGTTGGCGACGGCGGCGAGGATCGCCAGGCCGAGCGCGCCGCCGACCTGCTGGGAGGTGTTGATCAGGCCCGAGGCGAGGCCCTGCTCGCGGTCTTCGATCCCGGAGACGGCGGCGATCGTCACCGGCACGAAGGCGAAGCCGAGCCCGACCGCGGCCAGCAGCGAGGGGCCGAGCAGGTCACCGAGGAAGCTGCCGTCGACGCTGATCTGGGTGAACCAGAGCAGGCCGAGCGCGATCAGCCCCATCCCGGTCGCGAGGATCGGCTTGAAGCCGACTTTGGTGACCAGGCTGGAGGCGATCCCCGCCGAGAGGATGATCGAGACCGCCAGCGGCAGGTAGGAGAGGCCGGCCTTGATCGGGCTGTAGCCGAGCACCTGCTGCATGTAGAGCGAGATGAAATAGAACATCGAGAAGAGCGAGGCGCCGACCAGGATGCCGACCACGTTGGCGCCGGTGACGGTGCGCACGCGGAAGATCGAGAAGGGGACGAGCGGCGCTCGCGAGCGCCGCTCGATCGCGACGAAGGCGGCCAGCAGGAGCAGCGAGGCGACGATCGTGCCGATCGTCTGGGCCGATCCCCAGCCCACGGTTTCGGCGTCGAGCAGGGCGAAGACGAAGGCCGAGAGGCCGAGCGTGATCGTCACCGCGCCGGCGATGTCGAAGTGGCGGGTCTCGTCTTCGGAGCGCGTCTCGGCGATCAGCGTCGGAGCGATCGCGGCGGCGACGATGCCGATCGGGACGTTCACCCAGAGCACCCATTCCCAGCCGAGGCCTTCGGTGAGCACGCCGCCGAGCAGCACCCCGGCGGCGCCGCCGGAGCCGGCCACGGCGCCCCAGATCCCCAGTGCTTTGTTGCGCTCGGCGCCGTCTTTGAAGGTGGTGGCGACGATCGAGAGCGCGGCGGGGGAGAGGATCGCGGCGCCGAGGCCCTGCACGGCGCGGGCGGCGATCAGCTGGCCGGAGCTGGTGGCGAGGCCGCCCGCCAGCGAGGCGATCGCGAAGAGCACCAGCCCGCCCATGAAGAGGCGCCGCCGCCCGAGCAGGTCGGCGAGGCGCCCGCCGAGCAGCAGGAAGCCACCGAAGGTGAGGACGTAGGCGTTCAGCACCCAGGGCAGGCTCGACTCGGTGAAGTCGAGCGCCTTGCCGATCGTCGGCAGCGCCACGTTGACGATCGAGGCGTCGAGGACGACGACGAACTGGGCGACGCAGAGCAGCGCCAGCGCGATCCAGCGTTTGTCGCGCGCATCGCTGAGGTCGGTCACGGGTCGTCCCCGGAGAATTTGGTCCGCGGGCGGGCCACGGGCAGACCGTCGAGGAAGGTGTCGACCTTCTCGTCGTAGAAGGCGACCAGCCCGGCGATCTGGAGCACCTGCGGGGACGGGTAGGCGTAGGACCAGGCGATGTCCCGGTGGAGGGCGTCGCCGATCCGCGCCGACCAGTAGTCGCTGGTCGTCCCCTTATAAGGGCAGTAGGTGGTGGTCTCGGTGCGCTCGAGCCGGGAGAAGTCGATGTCGGTGCGCTGGATGTAGTGGCGGGTCGGCAGCCCGGTCTCGAAGAGGAGGACCGGGGCGGTCGACTCGGCGAGGACGACGCCGTCGATCTCGACCCGGATGTGGCGCGAGGAGCGGATCGCGTCGACCCGCGCGTAGGGGCTGCGCGGATGGCCGCCGAAGACCTCTTCGTCCTCCTCGAACCAGGCGTCGACCGCGTTCCAGTCGACGTGGGCGAGCCCGGCGAAGGGGCCGCTCTCGAAGGTCTCGGTGGAGGGGAGCTCGAGCGCCGCCGCGTCGACGTCCTCGACCGGCACGTAGTAGGCCGGGTAGTGCGGGACCTCCCAGACGTAGAAGGCGCGGAGGGTGTCGAGCACGGTGGCGCCGCCGCGCACGGCGCGGATCCGCCGCGGGCATGGCTGCATGAAGCCTGCCTCCGACAGGTGCGGCGGGTATCGGGACGAGTCGACCGCGCGGGTCTCCGCGGGATTCACCCGGCTCACCTTAGTAAAGGGAGGTAGTTTGCTAAGCTAATTATCTACCCTAACTTATTACATGGCAGCCAAGACCACCGACACCTCGCTCACCGACACCGCGTCCCACCTGCGCGACGCGATCGTGCGCACCTCGCGCCAACTCCGCCAGGAGGCGGCCGCCGAGACCAGGCTGAGCCCGACCGCGACCGCGGCGCTGGCGACGATCAATCGCTCCGGCCCGCTCACCCCGAGCGAGCTGGCCGAGCTCGAGCGGGTCAAACGGCCGTCGATGACGCGGACCCTCGGCTGCCTCGAACGCGAGGGCCTGGTCGAGCGGACCGCCGACCCGGCCGACGGCCGCAGCTTCCTGGTCGCGATCAACGACGCCGGCCGCGAGCGGCTGGTGCGGCTGCGCCGCCGCAAGAGCGCCTACCTGGCGCGCCGGCTGCGCAAGCTCGACGCCGACGAGGTCGAGACCCTGGCCCGGGCGGCCGAGCTGCTCGAACGCATGCGGGAGGATGAGCAGGGTTGACGACGGCCCTGCGACGCTCGTTCAACTCGCTCGAGGTCCCCAACTACCGGCGCTACTTCGCCGGCCAGGTGATCTCCCTCTCGGGGAACTGGATGCAGAACGTCACCGCGCTGTGGCTGATCCTGACCCTGACCAACTCCGGCTTCGCGGTCGGCCTCGCCACCGCCCTCCAGTTCCTCCCGATGCTGCTGTTCGGCGCCTACGGCGGGCTGCTCGCCGACCGCCTGCCGAAGCGCCGGCTGCTCTTCATCACCCAGTCGCTGATGATGATCCCGGCGGCGGGCCTCTTCCTGATCACCGCCTTCGGGGTCGAGCAGCCGTGGATGATCTACGTCGCCGTCTTCCTCTTCGGCACCGTCAACTGCGTCGACAACCCGACCCGGCAGAGCTTCGTGATCGAGATGGTCGGCCCCGACCGCCTCGTCAACGCGGTCAGCCTCAACAGCGTGATCATCGAGGTGGCGCGGATCGTCGGCCCCGCCTTCGCCGGGCTGATCATCGCCGGCTTCGGCGTCGTCCCCTGCTTCGGGATCAACCTGCTGACCTTCGCCGCGATGATCGCGGCGCTCTGGTCGATGGACCCGCGCGCCCTGCGGACGCCGCCGCCCGCGGTCCGCAAGCCGGGGGCGATCCGCGAGGGCCTGCGCCACGTCCGCCGCACCCCGGAGCTGGCGGTGCCGCTGGCACTGATGGCGCTGGTCGGGACCTTCGGCTTCAACTTCCAGGTCGCGCTGCCGCTGCTGGCCAAGTTCAGCTTCGGCGGCGGGGCCGGCTCCTACGCGCTGCTGGTCTCGGCGATGGGCGTCGGCTCGATCCTCGCCGCCGTGATCAACGGCAACCGCGGCAAGACCGGCTCCGGCGTGATCGCCGCCGCCTCGCTCGCCTTCGGCGTCGCCGCCTTGCTCGCCGCGGCGATGCCCGACCTGATCTTCGAGGCGGTCGTGCTCGCGGCGCTCGGCGCCGCCGCGGTGATCTTCGTCTCCTCGGTCAACTCGACGATCCAGCTCGCCGTCTCGGCCGAGATGCGCGGCCGGGTGATGGCCCTCTTCTCGATCGTCTTCCTCGGCTCGACGCCGATCGGCGGCCCGCTGACCGGCTGGCTCGCCGAAGCGTACGACCCGCGCGTGACCCTGGTCCTCGCCGGGATCTCCGGCCTCAGCGCCGCCTGGGCGGCGCGGGTCATCTTCGCCCGGTTGACCGAGCGGGCCGAGCGGGCGGGAACGCAGTCCCACCCGCTCGGCGCACACGTCTAGTTATTCGATGTAGCCGGCCGATTCGAGGTAGGCGGCGGCTGCTTCCTTGGGCGACTGTTTTTCGAGTTCGACCCGTGCGTCCAGCTCCTGCATCACTTCCAGGTTGAGCCCCAGCTGAACGTTTTCGATCGTCTTCTGGTAATCGGGCCCCGCTTCTTCGGCGACCTTCTTCGAGGTCACGAAGATGACGTTGCCGGCCGGGAAGACGTGCTTGTCGTCTTCGAGAATGACGAATTCTTCCTTCTTGGACGCCAACTCGGGATCGGTGGTGAAGAGGATCGAGAGATCGGCCTGGCCCTTTTCCAGGACCGAGTACCGGAGTTCGATGTCGACGGGCTTGAATTCCTTGAATTTCAGCCCGTAATACTTTTCGAGCCCGGCGAGGCAGTCGATCCGTTCTTCGCACTCGGGCGACCCGTAGAGGCTGAGTTTTTCACTCACCCCTTTGAGGTCCGAGACGGTTTTCAGGTTGTACTTTTCCGCCGTCGATTTGAGCAGCCCGACCGCGTTGGCGCTGGCGAACGGGGTGGGCTTGAACGCCGTCAGGCCTTCCTTTTCGAATTCGTCGTTCGATTTCTTCCAGGCTTCGGTGGCGCCGGACGGGACTTCTTCCGGTTCGAGGCCGAAGAACGCGGTGAGGGCGGTCGAGGCGTACTCCGGGTAGCCGGAGATCTTGCCCGCCTTCAGCGTTTTCAGCGCCACCGTTTCGGAGCCGAGGCTGAGGTCGCTCTTCGCCTTGTAGCCGGCCGCGGACAGGGCCTGCGTGTAGATTTCGCCGAGGATTTCCTGTTCGGGGAAGTTCTTCGAGCCGATCGTCAGGCTGACCTTGGCGTTGGCCGGATCCGACTTGATCGCTGTCGCACCGCCGCTCGATTCTTCGCCGGTTTCTTCGTTCGTTTCTTCGGTGCCGGTGGATTCGGCCGATTCCGCTTCGGTGCTTTCGGTCGAGGAGCTGCTGGAGCCGCCGCCGCAGGCCGAGATCCCGACCGCGAGCGATAGCGCCGCGACCAGCATCGCCAGGGCCATCAGTGGCTTCTTATGGTTGAACCTCACTACGTGCCTCCTTATGTGTGTTGGACGATGAGCATTACCGGGCCTGCAGACGCAGTCCCTTCGAGGTGAGTCGCCTTTGCACCCCTGCCAGGCCGAACTCGAAGATGAGAGCGAATACCGCTACCACGATCGCACCCGCCAGTACACCGTTCGCGCCGTAGACGTTTTCATTCAGGATGAAATTGCCGAGCGTGAGGACGCCGGCGAGCGGGGCGATCGTCGCGGTGGCGATGATGTTGATGCTCGAGGTGCGGATGCCGGACATGACGCTGGGGACCGCCATCGGCAGCTCCACCCTGCGCAGGATCTGGAACTCGGTCATACCGACCCCGCGGGCGGCGTCGACGGTAGCCGGGTCGACCTCGTTGATGCCGGTGAAGGTGTTGGTGAGGATCGGTGGCACCCCGAGCAGTGCCAGCGCGACCGTGAGGGTCGGCAGGCCGACGCCGACGACGGCGGCGAGCAAGGCGATCACCGCCAGCTCCGGGACTGCACGACTGGCGTTGCCGAGTCCGATCGCCAGCAGTTCGCCGGTTCCCTTGTGGCCGAAGTAGAGGCCGATCGGGATCGCGATGAGCATCGCCACGAGCAGGGCCAGCGCGCTCACCTCGACCTGCTTCAGCGCCAGTTCGAGCACCTGGTCGAAGCCGCCGACCTTGTGTCCGCCGGTGACGTTCGAGACCTGCTTCTGGAAGATGAATTCGAGGGCGCCGCCGAAGCCGGCGAAGAGTGGGTGGGAGGGGATCGAGCTCATGCTGCCGCCGCCCGTCGCCAGGGCGTGACCAGCCGTTGGATCAGGAGGAGGAGCGCGTCGAGCGACAGCGCCAGGATGACCGCGATCCCACCCGCCATCACGATCGTGGTCGGGAACGCCAGCTGGCCCGCGCCGTAGATCTTCGCCCCGAGGCCACCGGCGTTGACCAAGACGGCCAGCGTCGCGATCGCCATCGTCGAGACCACCGCGATCCGCAGGCCGCCGACGATCTCCGGGATCGCCAGCGGAACCTCGACCTTCCAGAGCACCTGGCGGTCGGTCAGGCCCATGCCGCGGGCGGCGTCCTTGGCCGACTCGGGGACGTTGTTCAGCCCGACCATCACGTTGCGGTAGATGATCTGCAGGGTGTAGGCGGTGAGCGCGATGATCGCCGTCTCGCGTCCGCGCCCGGTGATCGGCAGCAGCAGTAGGAAGAACGCGACGCTGGGGATCGCGAAAAGGATGCCCGTTCCGGCCAGGAGCGGCGGCTCGAGGTAGCGGAAGCGGTGAGCGAGGAGGGCGAGGGCGAAGGCGACCACGAACCCGATCACCACCGAGATGACCACCATTTCGAGCTGCTGCAGAGCGGGGGTTCCGAAGCTCCCGATGTGTTCCTTCGCCCAGTCGAAGCAGAAGAGGTGGCTGTGGAGTTCCTCGCACGCCGACCCGCTGCGTTCTTTGATGAACCCTTTGCCGACTTCACCGACCGCGGCGAGCGGCACCCCGACCAACGAGCTATTCATCGGCGGCGATCTCGCTCTCCCGGTCGGCCCCGAGGGGACGCTCCACGGCGCTGTGCTCTTCGGTTTTCGCCTCCGGCGAGGCGAGGAACTCGGAGATGATCTCGACCGAGAGGATGCCGACGATGGCGCCGGTGTGGTCGACGACCGCGGCGTACATCGACTCGCCCTGAAGCAGGTCGGCGAGGGCGTCGCGCATCACGTCGCCGGTTTCCAGCACCGGCCCCAATGGCGCGTCGGCGCTGGCCGGGACGGTGTCGCCGGCGAGGTCGCGCTGGGTCAGCCAGCCGAGCGGGCGTTCGCGGTCGTCGACGAGGAGGGCGTAGGGGACCTCGACGTCGGGTGCGGCGAGCTGGGCGCGGACCTCGGCGGTCGACTGGCCCGCCCTCGCGTTGGGCGCCCGCCAGAGGTCGATGTCGCCGACCCGCAGCAGCGAGAGGCGCTTCAGGGCGCGGTCGGCGCCGACGAAGTCCTCGACGAACTCGTTGGCCGGGGACATCAGGATCTCGGCCGGGGTCGCGTACTGCTCGACCCGCCCGTGCTGTTTCATGATCGCGATCCGGTCGCCCATCTTGATCGCCTCGTCGATGTCGTGGGTGACGAAGAGGATCGTCTTGCGGATGTCGGCCTGGAGGCGGAGGAACTCGTTCTGGAGGCGCTCGCGGGCGATCGGGTCGATCGCGCCGAACGGCTCGTCCATCAGCATCACCGGCGGGTCGACGGCGAGCGCCCGGGCGACGCCGACGCGCTGCTGCTGGCCGCCGGAGAGCTGCACCGGATAGCGGTCGGCGAGGTCGGGGTCGAGCCCGACCAGGTCGAGCAGCTCGGTGGTGCGGGCGCGGATCCGGTCCTTGTGCCAGCCGAGCAGCTGCGGCACGGTGGCGATGTTCTGGGCGATCGTGCGGTGGGGGAAGAGCCCGACCTGCTGGATCACGTACCCGATCTCCCGCCGCAGCTTCGCCGCGTCCTTGCGTTTGACCGACTCGCCGCCGATCAGGATGTCGCCCTCGGTCAGCTCGATCATCCGGTTGACCATCCGCATCGAGGTGGTCTTGCCGCAGCCCGACGGGCCGACCAGGACGCAGATCTCTCCGGCCTCCACCTCGAGGTCGAGGTGGTCTACGGCCGGGGCCGTGGAGTTCCCATAGCGCTTGGTAGCGCCCTGGAAAGTGACGGAGGAAGCTCCGCTCTGGGACTGTTCGGACGCCTCGGCGGCGGGCACTGGGGCGACCCTATACCCCGGTCGGGGCGGATTCACGCATCCGGTGATCGGACTGTGTGCTCAAGCGACCTTGTCTATGGTCCATTTGGCGATGCTCACAGTGTCCGCCGCCGGCCCGCCCGCGGGACAGCCAGAGAAGGGCGACGAAGATCGCCGTCGCGATCACGTTCAGCACCAGCTTGTAGTTCAGGCCGACCGAGCCGAAGACGTCGGTGCGGGTGGGGCGGGGGCCGGTCGGGACGAGGCCGACGAGGCCGAAGACGCCGTCGACGATCAGCGCCGCGAGGATGATCGTGACCAGCATCAGCGCCGTGATCCGCAGGGCGAAGGCGGTGCCGTAGTACTTGCGGTAGGCGAGCACGATCGGGAGCACGATCAGGTCGGCGAAGAGGAAGGCGACGACGCCGCCGAAGCCGATCCCGCCCGACCAGAGCACCGCGGCGAGCGGCACGTTGCCGACCGAGCAGACGAAGCTCAGGACGGCGATCAGCGGGCCGACGATGACGTTCTCCAGCGTGCGCAGGAGGGGCGGCGCGTCGGTGATGAAGAGGACGTTGAAGAATCCGTCGCCGAGCAGGCCGATGAAGCCGGCGAGGAGGAAGCCGATCGCGATCTCCTTCCACAGCATCGCCCAGTCCATGCGGAAGTTGCCGGCGACTTCGCGCCAGGCGTCGGCGGAGCGGACCGCCTCGCGCCAGGGGAGCGGCGCGCTGGAGCCGTGTTCGTGCTCGTGGCCGCCCTCGGCCTCCTGCGCATGGCGGCGTCCGCGCTCCTCGAGCGCGGGCGAGACGAAGCGGCGCAGCAGCACCGCCATCAGCGCGATCATGACGATGCCGCCGACGAACTCGGCGAGCGTGAACTGCCAGCCCATCAGCACCCAGAGGACGAGGCCGAGCTCCCAGACCAGGTTGGTCGAGGCGAACTGGAAGGCGAGCGCGGTGATCGCCGAGGCGCCCTTGGCGAAGAGCGAGCGGGCGATCGCGATCGCCGCGTAGGAGCAGGACGAGGAGGCGGCGCCGAGCCCGGTCGCCTTGGCGATCGGGCCGAAGCCGGTGCCGGAGAGGGCGCCTTCGATCCGCGCGCGCGGCACCCAGGCCTGGACGATGCCGCAGATCGCGAAGCCGATCACCAGCGCCCACCAGACCTCGTAGGCCATCAGGAAGGACTGTTCGATCCCCTCCCAGACCTTTTCGAGGACCGGCCATGGCGAGCCTCAGCGGCCGACGAAGCGGCCCAGCGCGGCGACCAGCTCGTCGACTTTCTCGGTCCGCTCCTCGCCCTCGGCGTGGATCACGCAGTGGCGGGTGTGGTCGTCGATCAGGCCGAGCGCGACCTTGTCGAGCGCCGCCTCGATCGCGCCGATCTGGGTGAGCACGTCGATGCAGTAGCGCTCCTCCTCGACCATCCGCGAGACCCCGCGCACCTGCCCCTCGATCCGCGCCAGCCGCTTGAGCAGCGCGTCCTTGTCAGTTGTGTAGCCGACGGCCATGAGCCGACCGTAGCATACCCCTGGGGGGTATCAGCAACTGCCAGCCGGCTCGACGCTTGTCCGCGTATGGAGGACAAGCGTCGGGGCGGGTGGTCAGAGGCCGAGGCGGGCGGCGCGCTCGGCGGCCTTGGCGACGACTTCGTCGCGCTCGGGCTGGACGCCGCCGCGCATCAGGACCCGGCCGGCGACGACGACGGTGTCGACGGCGGCGCGGGCGGCGGCGTAGACGAGGTCGGCGGTGAGGTCGCCGATCGCCAGCTCCGGGGCGCACGGGTCGAGCAGGAGGAAGTCGGCGGGGGCGCCGAGCGCGAGCGGGGTCGCGCCGAGGAGCGGCGCCTTGGCGCCGGTGGCGATCGCCCAGGCGTCGTCGACCGTGATCGCGGTCGCGTCGGCGGCGGCGTGGCGCTGGGCGAGGGCGAAGAGCTTCAGGTCGGCGAGCAGGTCGAGCGAGTCGTTCGACCCGGCGCCGTCGGTGCCGAGGCCGACCCGCACCCCGGCGGCGCGCGCCGACGGATAGTCGAAGACCTTGCCGACCGCGAGCTTCATGTTCGCCGCCGGGTTGGAGACGACGGTCGCGCCGCGCGCCGCGATCAGGTCGAGCTCTTCGTCGTCGAGCCAGACGCCGTGGGCGAGCACGGTGCGCTCGGTCAGCAGGCCGAGCTGGTCGAGGTAGGCGGCGGGGCGCAGGCCGTGCTCGCCGATGCAGTCGTCGACCTCGGGCTTCGTCTCGGAGAGGTGGATCTGGACCGGCGCACCCGACTCGGCCGAGAGCTCGGCGAGGAAGGCGCAGCGACTCCTCGCTGACCATGTAGATCGCGTGCGGGGCGAGGGCGGCCGCGATCGGGCCGCCGAAGGCCGCCAGCACCTCGAGGCTCTCGCGCGCCTCGGCCTGCGCCGCCGCCGCGTCGCGCCCTTTGTCGAAGAGTGGCGCGCCGATCGTCGCCCGCATCCCGGCGTCGGCGACCGCCCGCGCGGTCGCCTCCGGGTGCCAGTACATGTCCCAGAAGCGGGTGGTGCCGGAGCGGATCATCTCGAGGCAGGCGAGCCGCGTGCCCCAGTAGACGTCCTCGGCCTCGAGCCGCGCCTCGACCGGCCAGATCCGTTCTTCCAGCCAGGGCATCAGCGGCAGGTCGCCGCCGGAGCCGCGGAAGAGCGTCATCGCGGCGTGGGTGTGGCCGTTGACCAGCGGCGGCACGAGGATCGCGCCGGCCGCGTCGAGCGTCTCCTCGCCGGGCTCGGCGACGACCTCGGGGCCGAGCGCGGCGATCGTCCCGTCCGCGGCGCAGCGCAGCCCGACCCGCTCGCCGTCAAGGCGGGCGTCGGTGACGACGAGCCCGCTCAACGGCCGACCGCGCCGAGGCGCGGCAGCACGGCGGCGAGGCCGTCGCGCAGGCGGGTCGCGTTGATCAGCCGGTCGGCTTCCATCTCGGCGACTCGAGAGCTCGCCCTCGGCGAGCCCGTTGGCGAGGTTGTCGACCATGCAGATCGCCGCGTACTCGAGCCCGAGCTCGCCGGCGATCACGCACTCGGAGGCGATCGTCATCCCGACCAGGTCGGCGTGCGGGGCGATCATCCGGATCTCGGCCGGGGTCTCGAAGCGCGGGCCGATCGTCTGCCAGTAGACGCCGCCGTCGACCGCCGGCTCGCCGTCCGCGGCGCCCCAGGCGGTCGACCACCTCGCCGCGCCAGCGGGCCGCGAAGCCGGGCGCGGTGTGGGCGCGGGTGTCGCCGAAGATCGAGATCCCGACCTGGAGGGCGATGAAGTCGTCGGGGCAGACGAAGGTGCCGACCGGCAGGTCGGTGCGCAGGCTGCCGACCGAGGCGATCGCCAGCACCCGGTCGCACGCCCTGCTCGACCAGCGGGCGCAGGTTGGCGGCGTGGTCGATCTCGTGGGGGAGGACGTAGGCGTCGGCGGTGCCGTGGCGCTGCACGACCGCGGCCCCGTGCTCGGCCGCCGCCGCGGCGATCTCCGCGCCGCCGGGGCCGAGCGCGTTGGAGCCGAGGATGACGGCGAGTCGTCCCATCGCGGATCGTATGCCGCAGGCCCCCGAGCGCGTTCGCAGTTATCCGTACTGGTTACGGGAAAGTGCGAACGCGCGGCGCGCTCAGCCTTCGCGGCGGGCGCGGAACTCGGCGACGGCGTCGTCGTGGTCGACGATCGGCTCGGGGTAGTCGAGGTCCTCGAAGCCTTCCATCAGCCAGGGCCGGAAGATCGCCTTGCCGCGCACGCCCGCCAGCTCCGGCACCCAGCGGCGCACGTAGATGCCGTCGGGGTCGAAGCGTTCGGCCTGGCGCACCGGGCTCAGCACCCGGTTCGGCCGGGTGTCGTTGCCGGTCCCGGCGATCCACTGCCAGTTGCCCGCGTTGTTGGCGATCTCGCCGTCGGAGAGCAGGTCCCAGAAGTGCCAGGCGCCCTTGCGCCAGTCGACGTAGAGGTCCTTGGTGAGGAAGGAGCCGACGGTCGATCCGGGCGCGGTTGTGCATGTAGCCCTCGGCGGCCAGCTGGCGCATCCCGGCGTCGACCAGCGGGTAGCCGGTGCGGCCTTCGCGCCAGGCCTCGAAGACTCTCTCCGAGCGCGACCAGCGGTCGCCGCGCGAGCGGTAGTCGCGCCGCGGCAGGGACGGGAACGCGGCCAGCACCTGGTGGTGGAAGTCGCGCCAGCAGAGCTGCCGCACGAAGGGCTCGCCGCCGCGCGCCTCGCGCGCCTCGACGGCGAGCTCGAGCGGGCTGACGCAGCCCCAGCGGATGTGGGCGCTGAGCCGGGAGGTGCCGTGGCTCGGCGAGGTCGTCGTGGCCGTCTTCGTAGCGCCGACTCGGTCGCCGAGGAAGGCGCGCATGCGCTTGCGGGCCTGCGTCTCGCCGCCCGGCTCGCGGTCCGGGGACGGCGTGCCGTCGGTCAGCTCGCCGAGCGCCGGCAGCTCGCCCGCGGCGAGGCCCGACGGCACGCTCAGCTTGCGCGGCGCGCCGAGCCCCTCGCGCCAGGGCGCCGCGCTCCAGGCGCGGTGGTAGGGACTGAAGACCTTGAAGTGGTCGCCGCCGGTGGGGGTCACCGCGCCGGGCTCGAGGATCGTCACGCCGGGGTGGGCGGTGAACTCGATCCCGCCTCCTCGCAGGCCTGCCGCAGCCGCCTCTCGCGGCGGCGCGCGTAGGCGCTCCAGTCGGCGGCGATGTGGAGCTCCTCGGCGCCGCACTCGCTCGGCGACCCGCATCGCCTCCTCGACCACCTGCCCGCGCCGCAGGAAGAGCCGCCCGTCCATCGCCTTCAGCCGCCCGTCGAGGTCGATCAGCGCCTCCCGCATGTAGGCGACCCGGTTCGGCGCCGCGAACCGCGAGCCGAGGATCGCGTCGTCGAGGACGAACAGCGGCACCGTCCGCTCCGCCCGCGACGCCGCCCACAGCGCCGGGTTGTCGGTCACCCGCAGGTCGCGGGTGAAGAGGACGACGGCGGTCTTGGCCGGCATATGGTTAACCTATGCCCGATCCCGATCGCGAGGAAAACGAGCGCGACCCCGAGGGGCGGCCTTCGGGGCGCGACGAGACCGAAGACGAACGGCTCGACCGCAATCTCGGCGAGCTGCTGCAGGAGCTGCGGGTCGCGCTGCCGGGGGTGCAGGTGCTGTTCGCCTTCCTGCTCGCGGTGCCGTTCCAGCAGCACTTCACCTCGATCAGCGACTTCGACAAGAAGGCCTACTTCGCGACGCTGCTGCTGACGGCGCTCTCGGCGGCGCTGCTGATCGCGCCCTCGGCCTACCACCGGCTCACCTTCCGCTACCAGCAGAAGGGCCGGCTCGTCTTCGTCGCCAACCGGCTCTCGATCGCCGGCCTCGCGGTGCTGGCGCTGGCGATGACCTGCGCGATCATGCTCGTCACCAACGTCCTCTTCGGCACCGTCGCGACGACGGTGGTGACGACGGTCCTGGTGCTGACGATGTTCGTCGTGCTCTGGGCGGTGCTGCCGCTGAAGCGGCGGCTCAAGTACAGGGACGAGGGGCTGCCGCTCCTAGATCCGCCCCGAGACGGCTGATCGCCTCGTCCAGCGGGTCGAGCAGCGCCAGCTCGGGCGCCTCGTGCCGCAGCATCGCCGCGTCGGCTTCCCAGACTTCGAGCTTCAGCCCCAGCGGCACCTTGTACTCGTCGGCGACCCGCATGCCTTCGGCCTCGATCGCCGCGTGCAGCGTGGTCATGTTGGTCAGCTTGTCGGCCGCGTAGATCGCCAGGGCGTCGCCGTCGACCTGCGGCGACGCGGCCGCGGTGCTCGTCCTTGCGCTCGCGGTAGGACTCGATCGACTCGTCGTCGGAGAGGGCGGCGACCAGGTCGGCGATCGTCGTCGCCGAATTCGGCGCGCAGTTCCTCGACCGTGGTGTCGGAGTCCTCGACGACGTCGTGGAGGAGCGCCGCGGCGAGGGTCGTGTCGTCGTAGCCGCGGGCCGCGAGTGTGGCGGCGACCATGCGCGGGTGCTCGATGTAGGGGAGGCCGCCGCTGCCGTTGCGGATCTGGCCGGCGTGCGCCTCGGTCGCCTTGGCGAGGGCGCGGGCGATCAGCTCCGAGCGCGCCGCGGCGGCGTCGATCGGGGCGGTGTCGATCGGGCTCATCGGCCCACGCCCGCGTGCGCGCCGGCGCTGAGCGCGACGGGTCGGCAGCAGGCTCCGCGGCGCGGGCGAATTCCCCGGTCGCGGGATCGACCTCGTACTTCCCCTCGCGTCGCCAGCTCGACCGCCCCCGCGGCGCCGCCGCGCCGCCTCCCAGGCAGCCGCCGCGCGCTCGGCGTGGGCGTCGAGCCAGCTGTCGGAGTGCAGCGGGTCGTGGTGGAAGAGGACGGTGCGCCGCGCCTCGGTCCGCCGCGCGAAGGCGAGCGAGTGGGAGAGCGCCGAGTGGCCCCAGCCGAGGTGGGCGGCGTACTCGTCGTCGGCGTACTGGCCGTCGTGGATCAGCAGGTCGGCGCCCTGGGCGAGGGCGAAGCCGGAGATCCACTCGGGCTCCAGCGACTCGAGGTCGGCGCCGAGCGCCGGCTCGTGGTCGGGGATGTAGGCGAGCGAGGAGCCGGCGTCCTCGATCCGGTAGCCGAGCGTCGGCCCGCGGTGGGCGACCGAGGCGGCGGTGATCCGCGCCGAGCCGATCTCCCACTCCTCCGGGCAGGCGCGGAAGGAGACGTCGCAGGGCAGCTCGCGGACCTCGACCGGCGAGAGCGGCGCCGAGATGTAGCGGGCGATGCGGTCGCGCAGGCTGGCCTCGGGGGAGGCCGGTCCCCAGATCACGACCTCGGTCTGCGAGCGGAAGAGCGGGGCGAAGAAGACGAGGCCCTGGATGTGGTCGAGGTGCAGGTGGGTGAGGAGGAGGTGGAGGCGGGTCGGCTCGGCGGGGAGCGCGAGGCCGAGGCTGCGGATCCCGGTGCCGGCGTCGAGGACGAGCAGCGAGCCGTCGGAGAGGGTGACGCCGACGCAGGAGGTGTTGCCGCCGTAGCGGATCGTCTCCGGGCCGGGGGAGGGGATCGACCCGCGCGTGCCCCAGAGGTCGACCCTCACGCGGCGGCCCCGTCCGGATCGGCGGCGCCGGCCGCGGCGGCGACGGCGTCGGCCGGGAAGCTCGTCCTCGACCGGCCAGAAGATCGCGATCGCCGCCCTGCGAGCCGTGCGCGGTGAGGATCGGGAAGGCCGAGCATTCGACCGCGTGGACCTGCGCCGTCGAAGGCGCGGACGCCGAAGCTGGCGTGGGCGGGGCGGCCGGCGCGCACCGCGCGGACCACCGGCAGCTCCTCGTAGGGGATCGTCTCGCCGGTCTCGTCGTAGGGGCCGAAGAGGCCGCCCCACTCGCTCGGGCCGACGTGGCCGACCTCCTCGAAGCCCTTGCCGAGCAGCGTCCCGGCGGCCTCGTTGAAGAAGACCAGCAGGCCGCCCTCGTCGACCAGGAAGGCGGGGGTCGAGAGCGCCGACATCAGGTTCCTGGCAAGGATCAACTCGAGCGGCTTCTGGGACACGGGGGACACTTTAGTTCGTAATTTGCGGATACCCGCATTGCGGACTTTGCGGCAACCGGAGGGCCGGGACCACTACGCTTGCGCCGCCCGATGCGCGAGCCCACCCGCACCTACCGCATCGCGATGGCCATAAACCTTCCGGTCGCCCCCTGGGGGCGGCTCGAGGTCGAGCGGCGTCGAGACGCTGCCCGCGAGCGGCCCGCTGCTCCTGGTCGGCAACCACGACAGCCACTGGGACCCGGTGATGATCGGGTTCTCGGCGCGCAAGCGGCGGATGATCCGGGCGCTCGCCAAATCGACGCTCTGGGACGTCAAGGGCCTGGCGCCGGTCCTGGACGGCATGGGCCAGATCCCGATCGTCCGCGGCGCGGGCGACGCGCAGGCGCTCGCCAACGCGGTCGCGGCGCTGCGCGACGGCTCCTGCGTCGGCGTCTTCCCCGAGGGCACGCGCTCGAGAGGCCGCGTGATGCGGGCCCGCAGCGGCGTCGGCCGGCTGGCGCTCGAAGTGCCCGAGGCGCACGTCAGCTGCGTCGCCGTCACCGGCACCGCCGACCTCACCGGCTTCCCCCGCCGCCCGCATCATCAAGGTCCGCTTCTTCGACCCGGCGGGCGGCCAGCCGCGCGCCGACGAGGATCCCGGCGACCTCTCCGCCCGCCTCCTGGCCGAGATCCGCGCGATCGCCCCGCCGACGCTCGCCTACCGCAAGCGCGTTCGCAGTTAGTTCCGGATACCGGAACTAACTGCGAACGCGCTGGATGGGCGCCTAGCCGGCCGGGGCGCCGCTGCCCTTGAGGGCGGTCCAGGTGCCGCCGAAGGCGGTGAGCCGTTGCCGTTCGCCTGGCCCGGCATCTTGTCGCCAGCTGAAGCTGTAGAGCGGGTGGCCGGCGTAGGTGACCTGGCGGTTGCCGTCGGCGCGGGTGATCGTGCCGAGGCGGGCGGGGCGGCGCCGTTGCTCGGCTCCGGTTCGCCGTGTTCGACCAGCAGCGGCGGCCAGGCTTTCGCGCAGGCGCCTTCGCAGGCGGAGCTTTCGCCGCTGTCCTTGCTGAAGGCGTAGAGGGTGTGGCCTTCGGAGTCGACCAGCACCTGGCCGAGCCCGGCGGCGCTGCCGAGCGAGACGAAGACGGTCCCTTCTTCGGCGTTCGGCGGCGGTTTGGCGACCGGCGGGGCGATCGTGGTGGTCGACGCGGTCGAGCCGCCCCCCGAGCTGCTCGACGATCCGCCGCCGCAGCCGGCGAGCAGGACGCCGCACGAGCACCACCGCGAGCGGCCACCGCGCCGCGCCGGCTCACGTCGGATCGGCTTCCGCCCCACTGACCAGCGCGGTCGCGCCGGCGACCGGCGCCACGAAGGTGCGGCCGCCGGCGTGGACGCCGATCGCCGCCGCCTGGGAGAGATCGAGCGCCGAGCTCAGCTCGGCCTCCGAGTCGTTCCCCCAGCGGTAGCGGAAGCTGCCCGCCGAGTAGGTCCGCCCGCTCGCGTCGCGCAGGAAGACGCGGCAGAGGGTGCCGGAGCGGATGCCGCTCACGTACATCTGGATCTCGGTGCCGAAGGCGTGGGGTTCGAGGGTTGCGTCGATGCTCACCCCATTCGGCACGGAGGCGAACTCGCACCTGCTGGGCGGGCGAACTTTCCCCGCCCCCGATCGGCAGCACGACGATCGCCAGCGAGCGCCGCGACGGCCGCGGTGGCGACGGCGCCGCCGAACCCGAACCGGAAGCGGCGCCGTCGCTTCTCGCGCCCCTCCCTGGCGGATTCGGCGGCGATCTGCGCCTCGATCCGGGCGCCGAGGTCGGCGGGCGGGCGCACCGGGGGCGCCTCGATCCGGGCCGGGTCGGCGAGCGGCAGCAGCGCCGCCACGCCTTCCAGCGAGCGCAGCTCGGCGCGGCACTCGGCGCAGCCCTCGAGGTGCGCGGCGAGCGCCGCGCGTTCGTCGGCGGGCAGGTCGCCGAGCGCGTAGGCGCCGAGCGAGAGTCGCCAGTCGCGGTGGTCGTCAGTCCTCATAGCCCATCTCCTCCAGCGCCACCCGCAGCGCCTTCAGGCCGTAGTAGACGCGGCTCTTGATCGTCCCCTCCGGCACGCCCAGTTCCTCGGCGACCTCGGCGTAGGGGCGGGCGCGGAAGTGGGTCTCGAGCAGCACCTGACGATGATCGTCGCCGATCCGCCGCATCGCCTCCTCGACCTGCCAGGCGAGCAGCGCCTGCTCCAGCGGTTCGACCGAGGGCTCGATCCCGCCCTCGGCGACGCGGGGGCGCGAGGCGCGCGCCCGGCCGAGGTCGATCACCACGTTGCGCAGGATCGCGAAGAGCCAGGTGCGCAGGCTGCCGATCTCCGGGTCGTAGCGATCGCCCGCTTTCCAGGCGCGCAGGAAGGTCTCCTGGACCGCCTCTTCGGCGAGCCCGGCGTCGCCCAGCGAGCGCACGGCGAAGCCGTAGAGCTCGCCCGAGTGGGCGGCGTAGGCCTCGCGCACGTCGCGCTCGCGGGTCAGCCCACCCAATGTCTCGCCACCGTGGCGAAAGCCCCAGGAGGGCTGATGCTCATCTCTCGGCCGACTCATGTCGACCGTCCTACGGAGCCCTGGGCGGCGAGGTTCAGCCGCCCCCGAAGGGCGGCCTCCCCGCGACTCGGACCCTAGGCCTCGAGTTTGCCGATCTTGAAGATTTTCGTCCCGCAGTCCGGGCAGACGCCCTGGATCGCCGGGCGACCGTTCTTCATCGTCACCTGCTTGGCGTCTTTGATCTCGACCTTCTTGCGCTCTTTCACGCAGTAGCCCTCAGGCATGTCGAGGCCTCCTTTCCGTGCCGCGTGCGCGGCGTCTTCCCGCATACCCACGCGGGCTGGATCCGCCGAATGTAACCGAGATCGGGGACGATTGACGCCTGGCAGGTGACAAATGCCACAATAGATTGACCGACCAGTCAATCAGTCAGCCGCCTCGCTTGCACTACGCTGCCCGTCGGTTCAACGACCCGCACTAACGCCAAGGAGGCGCCCGAGATGCCCGAAGCAGTAATCGTCGACACCATCCGCACGCCGATCGGCCGCGCCTTCAAGGGCTCGCTGGCCTCGCTGCGTCCCGAGGAGATGGGCGCCTTCGTGGTCGACCAGCTGCTCGAGCGCAACCCCGAGCTCGACCCCGCCCTGGTCGAGGACGTCTTCTGCGGCGTCGGCATGCCGCAGGGCCTGCAGGCCTTCAACATGGGCCGGATCATCTCGCCTGCTCTCGAGAAGCTGCCGCAGACCGTCAACGGCGTCACCGTCTCCCGCTACTGCTCCTCCAGCCTCGACGCGATCCGCCACGCCGGCAACGCGATCAAGGCCGGCGAGGGCGACGCCTACCTCGCCGTCGGGGTCGAGTGGGTCAGCCGCTTCAACGAAGCCTCCGAGCCGGTCCGCGTCGACGACCGCGACCAGAACCTGATCGGCGAGAACGGCCAGCCGAACGCCTACATCGACATGGGCCTGACCGCCGTCAACGTCGCCAACAAGTACGGCGTCAAGCGCGAGGACATGGACAAGTTCGCCCAGCGCTCGCAGGAACTGGCGGTGAAATCGCAGGAGGACGGCTTCTTCGACCGCGAGATCGTCCCGGTCGACGCTCGAGACGGCACCGTGGTCAGCAAGGACGACGGCCCGCGCGCCTCCTCGACCCTGGAGAAGCTCTCCGAACTGCCGGAGGCCTTCGGCGGCGGCGGCGTCACCGCCGGCAACTCCTGCCCGCTGAACGACGGCGCCGCCGCGGTGCTGATCATGAGCGACACCAAGGCGAAGGAGCTGGGCCTGACCCCGCGCGCCCGGATCATCACCGCCGCCACCTACGGCAACGAGCCGGAGTACATGGGCGTCGCCCCGATCGGCGCGATCAAGAAGGTGCTCGACCGGGCCGGGATGACGATCGACGACATCGACGCGGTCGAGCTGAACGAGGCCTTCGCCGCCCAGGTGATCCCGATCATGGACGAATGCGGGATCGACGAAGAGAAGCTGAACACGCACGGCGGCGCGATCGCCCTCGGCCACCCCTTCGGGATGACCGGCGCCCGCATCATGGGCACCCTGCTGAACGGGATGGAGACCGACGACCACCAGGTCGGCCTGGAGACGATGTGCGTCGCCGGCGGCCAGGGCAAGGCGATGATCGTCGAACGGGTCTGAGCGCTCGGCGACTCGACGACTGTGTGACGAAGCGGCCCCCGCCGGGGGCCGCTTCCTGTTTGCATACCGAACGTGGCCGATCTTTCCCAGGTCAAGCCGGAGGACATCCGCGAGTTCGCGGTGGGCAGCTTCCCCGCCGACCTCGGCATCGAGCCGCTCGAGATCGAGGACGACCACGCCCGCGGCCGGATCCTGGTCGAGAGCCGCCACCTGCATCCCGGCGGCTTCGTCCACGGCGGCGTCTGGACGGCGCTCGGCGACACCGTCGCCGCCTGGGCCACCTTCCGCGCGATCCCGCCCGGCTACGACTTCACCACGATCGAGCTGAAGCTGAACGTCTTCGGCGCCGGCCGCACTCGGCGACGAGATCGTCGCCGAGGCCCGCGACCGCTCCACGCCGGCCGCAGCACCGCCGTGATCGAGGTCCGGATCGACCGGATCCGCGACGGCGTCTCGAAACTCGCCGCGAACCTGGTCGTCAGCCAGTTCGTGATCCCCCCGGGCGACCCGCTCGCGATCTAGGGTTCTGGCTTCGCCGCTGCATGGATTCACCACACCCTGGTGGTGAAAACACGCAGAGCGACTCGCCGGGGCCTTGGCTGACTGGCGACGGACCGTGTTCTTCTGGGGTCCCCGTGGCAGGTCCGGGCGGAGGAGAAGCTCACGAGAGGCCGGAGCCGGGGTCACGGAAGGCATGACGGGGTCACGGAAGGCAAGAAGTCACCGATCCGCATCAGGGGGCCCGTCGTCCGTGCACTTGAGCCGGTCAGGGGCGGCTCAGGTGCACGGACGCCACGGCCACCCGCACGCCTTTGTGACATCTCTCCCCGCCTTCTGTGACTTCTCCGGCGCTTTTCGTAACTTCCCGCGCGCCTCTCGTGACCCCCGGCGCTCCGGCAGTCGATGAGCCGCCACACCCAGCGGGGGTGGCTCATCGGCCGGCGCGGGGGACAGCTAATCCGTCCCTTGTATCGCCAAGACCAGGACCGCGCCAGGTCGACGTCTCCGGGCGTGCGGTCGGCCAGCTGGCCCTCCCGCGCGCTGCGTGAATTTGGTCCCCTATAGGGGACCAAAACCGTGGCCACGTCTTTGTAACGCTCGCGACTCTGTGACGAGCGGGACGGGGCCGGCTACGGGGCGCCGGCCAAGAAGTCGTCGGCTAGTACGGCGACGACGCGGGGGAGCGACCCCAAGGAGCGGCTCAGCTCGAGCTGGCGGCGGGCGCCGGTCCGCTCGGCGAGGCGGCCGACCGTCTCCAGCTCGGCCGCGCAGCCCAGCTCCTCGGCGTGGGGGCGGCAGAGGACGAGGAGGTCCTCGAGCAGCGCGCGGGCGGGCACGCCGTTCGTCGAGCTCGTGGGCGATCAGCTCGGCGTCCATGCCGTCGCGGGCGGCGAGGAAGCGGTTCTCGGCGAGCACCTCCGGCGGGATCCCGCAGTCGTAGGTCTGTCGCCCCTTCCTCGACCTCGAGCCGCACGATCGACTGGACCAGCGCCGCCAGCCCGGCGGTGTCGGCGAGGGTCGTCTGGGCGTCCATGATCCGCACCTCGACCGTGCCGAAGCGCGGCTGCGGCCGCACGTCCCACCAGAGGAAGGTCGGCTCGGGCACCGCGTCGGCAGCGGATCAGCACGTCGACCGACTCGACGTACTCCTCGTAGCTGTGGAAGGCGCGCGGGATGCCGACCCGCGGGAAGGCCTGGAAGAGCGGCGTGCGGGCCGAGGCGAGGCCGGTGTCGCGGCCCTGCCAGAAGGGCGAGTTGACCGAGAGCGCGAGCAGCAGCGGCAGCTCGGTGCGCAGGCGGTTGGCGGCGTGGATCGCCTGCTCGGGGTCGGGCACGCCGACGTGGACGTGGAGGCCGAAGGTCGGCTCGCGCCGGGCCAGCTCGCGCATCGAGCCGTAGACGAACTGGTAGCGCTCGCCCGCCGAGACGACGATCTCCTGCCAGACCGCGAAGGGGTGGGTGCCGGCGCTCGCCGCCCGCATCGAGAGCGGCTTCAGCGTTTCGTCGAGCTCGCGCCGCAGCGCCCCGAGTTCTTCGATCGCCGCGTCGATCGTGCCGTGGACGCCGGTCTGGATCTCCAGCGCCGAGCCGTGCGTCTCGGCGGTGAAGCTGGTGGTGCGGCCGTGGGGGAGGCGGGGGAGGACCGAGTCGATCCGGTGGGCGAGCGCCCAGGTCAGCTGGTCGAGGAGCATCACCTCCTCCTCGATCCCGACCGTGTAGGCGCCCTGCTCGTGCGGCTCCGGCCAGGTCGCCCAGGCCGGCAGCGTCGTCCCGGAGGACTCGGGGCGTCACGCGACCTCGCGCTCCGCCGACGCGCTCGTACTCGGCGCCGTCGTCGCGGCAGGCCTCGACGAAGCGGCGGAAGAGCTCCGCCTCGGCCTCGCGGTGGACGAGCGTCTCGGCGTGCCACTGGACGCCGATCAGGAAGCGGCGGCTCGGGTCCTCGATCGCCTCGACCGTCCCGTCGGGGGCCCGGGCGCTGATCCGCAGCCCGTCGCCGAGCCGGTCGATCGCCTGGTGGTGGAAGGAGTTGACGTCGGCGACCTCGACCTCGCTGCCGCCGAGCGCCTCGGCCAGCTGCGAGTCCGGGCTCGACCGCGACCGGGTGGCTCGGCTCGGTGCCGGGGATCGGTCTGGCGGTGGGCGACCTCGGTCGAGAGGTCGGGCAGGTGCTGGTGGAGCGCCCCGCCGCGGACGATGTTCAGCGCCTGGGTGCCGCGGCAGATCGCCAGGATCGGCATCTCGCGGGCGTCGGCGCGGGCGGCGACGGCGAGCTCGAAGCGGTCGAGGTCGGGCTCGATCGGCCCCAGTTCCGGGTGCGGCTCGGCCTCGTAGAGCGCCGGGTCGAGGTCGGGGCCGCCGGAGAGGCAGATCCCGTCGAGCCGGTCGAGCAGCGGCTCGATCGCGTCCTCGGCCATCGGCGGCATCACCACCGGCAGCCCGCCCGCCGCCTCGATCGCCTTCAGGTAGGTGATCCCGAGCGCCATCTCTTTGCCCAGCGGCTCGCCCTCCGGCGACCGGATTGACCCGCTCCTTCGGGCGCACCTCGGAGGTGGTGACCCCGATCAGGGGGCGATGTTCACGCGATGCCAAGGAGCGCCGCTTCATCCGCGGTCCGACGGTCGATGCCCGAGGACCCAGGTGTCCTTGCTGCCGCCGCCCTGGGAGCTGTTGACGACCATCTCGCCGGCCGCCTTCGCGTAGCGGGTGAGGCCGCCCTGCATCACCGACGGCTTGGCGCCGGCGGCGGGGCTGACGACGTAGGGGCGGAGGTCGACGCGGCGCGGGCGCGATGCCGGCGCCGACCACGGTCGGGTGGGTGGAGAGCGGCACCAGCTCCTGGGCGACGAAGCGCTCCGGGCGGCGCCGGACCAGGCCGATCACCTTGCGCCGCTCGCCCTCGGTGGCGAGCGGCATGATCGTCACCCCGTGGCCGCCGAAGCCGTCGCGCGGCTTGATCACCAGCTCGTCGAGCCGGCCCATCACCTCGTCGCGCGCCTCCGGGTCGGAGAGGTCGTAGCTGGGGACCGAGCGCAGCAGCGGCTCCTCGCCGAGGTAGAAGCGGATCATCTCCTCGACGTAGGCGTGGGCGAGCTTGTCGTCGGCGAGGCCGGTGCCGATCGCGTTGACCAGCGCAGCCGGCCCGATTCGAGGGCGGGCGCGAGCAGCTGGCCGAGCGGGGTGAGCGCGCCGCCGTCGTTCGGTGAGGCGGTCCTCGTCGAGCCGGCGGTAGATGACGTCGAGCTGGATCCGCTCGCGGCCGACCTGGGCGTGGAGGCGGCCGCGCGCCTGGGAGAGCTGGGCACGGCGTCGACGACCGGCAGCGAGAGTTCGCGGCCGAGCCGCTCGTGCTCGTAGTAGGCGCCGCTTTCGGGGCCGTCGGAGAGGATCGCGGCGACCGGTTCGGCGGCGTGCGCGGCCGGCGCGGCGGCGCGGATCGCCTCGCCGAGCGTTGGCGACGTAGCCGTCGGGGCTGCGCAGCCGGTGGCCGTCGGCGGCGCCGAGCTCCGGCCCGACCGCTTCGCGGACGGCGATCGCGTAGGTCGCTCCGGAAGGCATCCGCAGATTGTCCTCCAGGACCAGCAGCTCGCCGTCGGCGTCGCGGATCAGGTCCATCCCGGCGACCGTCGCCGGCGGCACGGCCGGATCGAGCAGTCCCCGCATGAGCGGCTCGTACCCCTGCGAGGTCTCGAGCAACCGCCGCGGCACGATCCCCGTCCTCGAAGATCCGCTGGTCGCCGTAGGCGTCGAGCAGGAAGGCGTTCAGCGCCCGCGCCCGCTGCAGCAGGCCCGCTTCGAGCGCGCTCCCACTCGGCCGCGTCGATCACCCGCGGCACCGGGTCGACGACCATCGGCCGCCCGGGCCGAAGGACAGGCCGATCCCCTCGATGTTCGACCGGACGCGCTCGCGCAGCTCCACCAGGTCATGCCGCGCGAGCGCGTCGATCACCGTCGACGTAGGGAGGGCGCGCGGTGCCGGTCTTGGCGAACGCCTCGTCGAAGTGCCCCGAATCGAGCGGGTACACGCCGGCGCCGGGAAAGGGACGGGCCGGATTCAAGGTCGTCGCCATGCTCGCACGCTAGGGACGGCTACCCGCCCAGGGCATGGCCCAAAGTCAGAAAAACGACCGTCTGCGACTAGACGCGTGGAGGGTTGCCCGCTCGAGGCGGGTTACTCGGCAGCGCGGAGTCAGCTGGGACTCCTCCATCGGCGATCGGGGCTCGTGCGGGTTCGTCGATCTCGGCTTCCCAGCGTTCGATCACCGGCAGGCGCCAGACCAGGGCGGCGATCGTCAGGCCGATCGCGGCGGAGAGCAGGGCGAGGAACCACTGGGTCGCGTCGAGGATTTCGAGTTCGAAGAATTCGCGCACCGGGGCGGCGGCGAGGATCAGCGCGTAGAGGGCGCCGAGCCCGGCGACCATCGCCAGCATGTAGCTCTGGACCGCGTTGCCCTCGCGGCCGGGGCCGCGCTCCAGCAGCAGCACGAAGGCGAGCCCGAGGACGATCAGCGTCGTCGTCGCCGCGGTCCGCCCGGCGGCGAGCCCGCCGCCGGCGACGGTGTTGACGAGGAAGCAGGAGATGATCGAGGCGATCCCGGTCGCCACCCCGGCGGGGATCGCGAAGGCGGCCAGGGCGCGGATCAGCCGGCCGCGGTAGAGCGGCCCGTCCGAGGGCGCCAGGGCGAGGACGAAGGAGGGGATGCCGATCGTCAGGAAGGCGGCCATGGTCAGGTGGCGGGGCAGGAAGGGGAAGGCGAAGCCGGGCACCGCGACGAGGACGATCAGGGTCGCCGCGTAGACGGTCTTGGTCATGTAGAGGCGGCCGAGGCGGTGGATGTTGCGGGCGATCCGCCGGCCCTCGCCGACCGCCTCGGGCAGCCGCGAGAACTGGTCTTTGAGCAGGACGACGTCGGCGACCCCCTTGGTCACCTGCGTCCCCGAGCCCATCGCCACCGCCATCCGCGCCCGCTTCAGCGCCGGCACGTCGTTGACGCCGTCGCCGATCATCGCCACGTAGCGCCCGGCCGCGACCAGCGCATCGACCAGCGCTTTCTTCTGCTCCGGCTTGATCCGGCAGAAGATCGTGTTCGCGAGCGCCACCTCCTGGAGCGCCTCGGGGTCGGTCGGGAGGTCGGGGCCCTCGATCACGCCCGCGTCGCGCGGCACGCCGACCGCGTAGGCGACCGCGGTCACCGTCGCCCGCGCGTCGCCGGAGATCAGCTTCAGGTCGACTTCCTGGTCGCGCATGAAGGCGATCGTCGCCGCGGCGTCCGCGCGCAGCGTCTCCTCCAGCACGACCAGCGCGACCGGGACGAGCCGCGGCGCCGGGCTGGTCGCGGCGTCCGCGGGCAGCGGCTCGCCGCTGCGGCCGAAGGCGACGACGCGGCGGCCCGGCCGCGGTCTCCTCGGCGAGCTTGCGCGGCCAGCCCGGGCGGCAGCACCAGCGCGCCCGCCTCTTCGAGCACGTCGGGCGCGCCGAGCACGAAGGTCCCGGCGCCCGCCCCGTTGCCGGCCAGCGACACCCCCGACCACTTCCACTCGGAGGAGAAGGGCACCTCGGCGGCGACCTGGCCCGGCTCGCCGGGGTAGCGCGCGGCGATCGTCTCCAGGGTCTGGTTGCGGTTCCCGGCGCTCGCCGCGAAGCGCCCCAGCACCGCGGCGCCGACCGCCGGGTCGACGTCGTCGGCGAACTCGACCGCGGCGAGCCGCAGCTCGCCCTCGGTCAGGGTGCCGGTCTTGTCGACGCAGATCGTGTCGACCGAGGCGAGGCTCTCGGTCGCGCTCATCTGCTGGATCAGCGTGTCGCGCTCGCGCCAGCCGCACCGCGGCGACCGCGAAGGTGACGCTCATCAGCAGCACCAGGCCCTCGGGGATCAGCGTCACCAGGCCCGCGGTCGCCGTCTCGGCGGCGCTCTGCAGGCCGACGCTGCGGACCTTCAGGCTGGCGAGGAGGAGCAGCGCCAGCGGGATCATCAGGTAGGTCGAGACGACGATCACCCGGTTCACCTCCTCCTGCAGCGGCGAGAGCGGGTGGCGGAAGGCTCGCGCCTCGCCCGCCAGCCGGCCCGCGTAGCTGTCCTCGCGGACCGCGTCGATCTCGTAGTGGCCGGAGCCGGAGATCGCGAAGGAGCCGGAGAGGACCTCGTCGCCGCGTCCCTTTGCGGATGCCGTCGGCCTCGCCGGTCAGCATCGACTCGTCGAGGGTGAGCCCGCGGCTGGCGATCACGCGGCCGTCGGCGACCAGCTGGTCGCCGGGCCCGATCGCGACCAGGTCGCCGGGGACCACCTCGTCGGCGAGCAGCTCGACTCGTGCTGGCCGTCGCGGATCACCCGCGCCCGCGGCGCCACCAGCACGGCCACCTCGTCGAGCGTCTTCTTCGCGTTCAGCTCCTGGCGGATGCCGATGTAGGAGTTGATCACCGCGATCAGCCCGAACAGCGAGTCGGCGTAGAGCCCGAGCGCGAGGTCGAAGACGAAGAAGACCGCGATGATCGCGTTGAAGAGGGTGAAGACGTTGCCCGCGATGATGCTCGAGGTCGAGCGCGAGGAGGTCTCCGGCGGCGGCCCCAACCGGCGCAGGCGCGCGGCCGCCTCCTTGTGGGAGAGACCCGCGTCCGAAGTCGATTCGCTTGCCGCCACGGGACTATTCAATAGGGTGCAGGTCGGATGGGGCTGAAGCTGGGAGTGAACCTCGGCTATTGGGGGATCGGGCCTGCGGGAGAGGAGGCCCTCGAGGTCGTGCTCGCGGCCGAACGGCTGGGCTACGAGTCGATCTGGGTGGCCGAGTCCTACGGCTCCGACGTGGTCAGCGTTCTGGCCTGGCTGGCCGGGCAGACGAAGACCGTCAACCTCGGCGCGGCGATCATGCAGGTGCCGGCGCGGCCGCCCGCGGCGGCGGCGATGGCCGGCGCGACGATCGACAAACTCTCCGGCGGGCGCTTCCTCTTCGGTTTCGGGCCGTCCGGGCCGCAGGTCTCCGAAGGCTGGTACGGGGTGCCCTACGCGAAGCCCTGGGGGCGGACCCGCGAGTACATCGAAGTGGTGCGGAAGATCGTCGCCCGCGAGGGGCCGCTCGAGCACCACGGCACCCACTACGACCTGCCGCTCTCCGGCGGCGAGGGCAAGGCGCTGAAGCTCAACTTCCACCCGCTGCGCAGCGAGATCCCGGTCTTCGTCGGCGCGATCGGGCGCAAATCGGTCGAGATGACCGCCGAGCTCGCCGACGGCTGGATCCCGATCTTCTTCTCGGTCGACTCCTTCCAGGCAACTTGGGGGGAGTCATCTCGAGGCGGGTTTCGCCAAAGGCGGCCGGACGCGCGCCGACCTCGAGGTCAGCCCGTCGCTGCAGGTGGCGATCGACGGCGACCTGGAGGCGGCGAAGAGCGTCGTCAAGGCGGGGCTGGTCCTTTACCTGGGCGGGATGGGGTCGCGGAAGACCAACTTCTACGTCGATCTGGCGCACCGCTTCGGCTTCGGCGAGGTCGCCGACGAGGTGCAGCGCCGCTTCCAGGCGGGCGATCGGGCCGGCGCCTTCGAGGCGATGCCCGACGAGATCGTCGAGGCGACCTCGCTGGTCGGCACCGAGGCCGAGGTCGCCGCCCGGGTCGAGCGCTTCCACGCCGCCGGGGTCGATCGCCTGATCGTGTCCCCCGTCCATGTAGAGCCGGATCAGCGCCTGCACACCCTGGAGCGGTTGGCCGCGGTGGCGGGCGTCGGTGCAGCCGACTGACCGGATCGCATAAGGTTCCGCGCCGCTGTGAAGATCGGAGTGCCGAAAGAGACCGTCGAGGGGGAGCGCCGGGTCGCGCTCGTCCCTGACGTCGTCCGTTCGCTGAAGAAAAGGAATGAGAGCGTCGACGTCCTGATCGAGTCCGGCGCCGGTGAGGCCGCCGGCCACCCCGACTCCCAGTACACCGACGCGGGCGCCGAGATCGCCGGTCCCGACGCGATCTGGGGCGCCGACGTGGTGCTCCGTGTCGGCACCCCCGACGAGGACGAAATCGGACGGCTACATTCGGGCCAGGTCCTGATCGCACACCTTTCTCCCTGGACCGCCGCCGAGTCCAACAAGGCGCTTGCCGCCTCCGGCGTCACCGCTTTCGCGATGGAGGCGATCCCGCGGACCACCCGCGCCCAGGCGATGGACGCGCTCTCCTCGCAGGCCGCCGCCGCCGGCTACGCGGCGATGCTGATCGCCGCCCGCGAGTCGGGCCGCTTCTTCGGGATGATGACCACCGCCGCCGGCACCGTGCCGCCCGCCAAAGTCCTCGTCCTCGGCGCCGGCGTCGCCGGCCTGCAGGCGGTCGCCACGGCGAAACGGCTGGGCGCGATCGTCACCGGCTTCGACATCCGCCGCGCCGCCTGGGAGCAGATCGCCTCGCTCGGCGGTCGCCCGCTCGAACTCGACTTCATCCCCGACGCGGAGGGCGAGGGCGGCTACGCGCGCCCGCTCACCGACGAGGAGAACGCCCAGGTCCGCGACGCGCTCGGCGAGAACGCCGCCAAACAGGACGTGATCGTCACCACCGCCGCGATCCCGGGCCGCCCGGCGCCGCTGCTGATCACCGCCGACGCGGTGCGCGGCATGCAGCCGGGCTCGGTGATCGTCGATCTCGCCGCCGAGACCGGCGGCAACTGCGAGCTGACCGTGGCGGGCGAGACCGTGGTCGAGAACGGCGTCAAGGTGGTCGGGCCGCGCAACCTGCCGAGCCTGATGCCGGTGCCGGCCTCACAGCTCTACGCGAAAAACCTCGAGAACCTGCTCGGCCTGATGATCACCGAGGAGGGGACGCTGAACATCGACACCGGCGACGACATCATCGCCGCGGCGCTGATCACCCAGGGCGGCGAGATCGTGAACGAGCGTGCCGCAGGGAGGGACAACTCATGAGCGTCATGACCGAGGTCACGATCTTCGTCCTCGCCGTGTTCGTCGGCTTCGAGGTGATCTCGAAGGTGCCGACCACGCTGCACACGCCGCTGATGTCGCAGACCAACGCGATCCACGGCATCGTCATGCTCGGCGGCCTGATCGTCCTCGGCTACGCCGGCGACGGGCTCGAGTACGTGATCGGCACGATCGCCGTCGCCTTCGGCGCGATCAACATCGTCGGCGGCTTCATGGTCACCGACCGGATGCTCGGCATGTTCGCCCGGAAACCGAAACCGAAAGCCGACGACAAAGGCAAAGGCGGCACCGGTAAATGATCGCCGAGGCCGTGCTCAAGCCGGGCGGCAGCGCCGCCACGGCGCTCTACATCGTCGCCTTCTCGATGTTCATCCTCGGGCTGAAACAGGGAACGCACCCGACCACCGCCAAGCGCGGCAACCTGATCGCCGCGGGCGGGATGGCCGTCGCCGTCGTCACCACCCTGCTGCTCGACGGGATGGGCAACTGGGGGCTGATCATCATCGGCCTCGCGGCCGGCTCGGCGATCGGCGCCTACGCCTCGATCAAAGTGCAGATGACCGACATGCCGCAGATGGTCGCCCTCTACAACGGGGTCGGCGGCGGCGCGGTGGCCCTGATCGCCTGGTCGGAGATCCGCCACGGCATCCACATCGGTGGCGCGATGCCGCTCGAGGACCTGATCCCGACGCTGTTCGCGGCGATCGTCGGCTCGGTCTCCTTCTGGGGCTCGAACATCGCCTTCGGCAAGCTCCAGGGCCTGATCCCGAGCAAACCGCTTTCGGTGCCCGGACAGCAGTTCATCAACGCGATCCTCGGGATCGGCGTGATCGTCGTCGCGATCACCATCGTGATCAACAACGAACCGCCCTCGCAGGGTCTCTTCATCCTGATCCTGATCGCCGCGGCGATCCTCGGCAACCTCGTCGTGCTGCCGATCGGCGGCGCCGACATGCCGGTGGTGATCTCGATGCTGAACGCCTTCACCGGGCTCTCCGCGGCGGCGGCCGGCTTCGCCCTGCAGAACGTCGCGCTGATCGTCGCCGGGACCCTGGTCGGCTCCTCGGGAACGATCCTGACGATGGAGATGGCGACGGCGATGAACCGCTCGGTCGCCAACATCCTCTTCTCGGGCTTCGGCGGCGCGCCCGCGGCGTCGGGCGGGACCGGCGAGCAGCGGCCGGTCACCTCGATCGGCGCCGAGGACGCGGCGATCAAGCTCGCCTACGCCGACACCGTCGTGATCGTCCCTGGTTACGGGATGGCCGTCGCGCAGGCCCAGCATGCAGTCAAGGAGATGGCGAAGGCGCTCGAAGAACGCGGCGTCACGGTCAGCTACGCGATCCATCCGGTCGCGGGGCGGATGCCGGGCCATATGAACGTCCTGCTCGCCGAGGCCGACGTGCCCTACGAGCAGCTCAAAGAGATGGACGAGATCAACCCCGAAATGCCCCGGGTCGACGTCGCCGTGGTGATCGGGGCCAACGACGTCACCAACCCGGCGGCGAAAAACGACCCGAACTCGCCGATCGCCGGGATGCCGATCATCGAAGTCAGCGAGGCGAAAGAAGTGATCGTGATCAAGCGCTCGCTCAGTCCCGGCTTCGCCGGCATCGACAACGACCTTTTCTACGAGCCGAATACCTCGATGCTCTTCGCCGACGCGAAACAGGCGGCGACCGACATCGCCGCCGAGATCAAGAAGCTCTAGAGCACGCCGAATTCCGCGCTGAGCGTGAGCGGTTCGCCGGTGTCCGCCACGGTGCCGGTGGCGGTCAGTTTGTAGAGGCCCGGCCGGGCGTTCGGCGGGATCAGGGTGCCGATCCGTTCCGCTTCGCCGGGCCCGAGGATCCGCTGGATCGCCGTCTGCGCGGGCGAGTACTGGGGTCCGACCACGACCGGATGCCAGCTCTTGCCGTCGAACCGTTCGAGGCTGGTCCCGGTCGGGCTTACCGAGGCGCTGCCGTGGTTTTCGAAGCAGCTTTCGAGATAGGCGCCCGGGGCGATGTCGTCGTAGGCGGCCAGCGTGATCCCGGCGTTGACGGTCCGGTCGATGACGCGGATGTACTCGCCGTAGCGCCCGAGCCGCCGGCCGCGGTGGTTCTGGATCGTGATTTCGAGCGAGTAGACCGCGGGCGTGGAGGGGATCGGGAAGGTCAGGCCCCGGTGCTTGCCCGCCGAGAGCCGCTTCAGGTCGATCCGCTTCAGCCCGGCGGGATGGAGGCGCCTGCCGTTGTCGGTGAGGCGGATCAGCCGCTCCAGCACCGTCCAGCCGAGACGGGGCGCGCTCGTCGCTTCGCTCGCCGTGTTGGTCAGCCGGAAGCCGATGTTCGACCCGCCGACCAGGACCCCCTGCGGGCCGGTGGCGCCGACCGTCATCCCGGCGGGCGCGAACGGCAGCACGCCGCCTTCCGGCACCGCCGGGATCGGCTGCAGCGTTTCGAGCGGCGCCCGGTAGTTGTCGACGACCGGGTTCGAGCAGAACGGGATCGGTGCCGCGACCGTCGTCGCCCTCTTTTTCTTCTTGGCGGCGCCCGCGTTGCCCTCGAATCCGAGCGGCCCGCCCGCCGCGAGCAGCATCGAGGCCGCGATCGCGAGCGCGACCCGCGGCAAAGTCCCCATCCACCGACGATTCATCGGGGGAAGTATGCAGCCCCGCGAGGCCTTGGACCTGCATGGTCTCGGAGCGGGGACAGGGGACGGTCGAGTGGGTCGGGCTGGTCTGCCTCGTCGCGCTGGTCCTGGTCGGGGTGCTCGCGGCGGGGGTCCGGCTCCCGGGAGTCGACCTGGCGCGGTCGGTGGCGCAGCGGATCCTCTGCGCGACCGAGCTCGCCGACGGCTGCGGCGACGAGCCGCTGCTGATCGCCACCTACGGCGACGAAGTGGGGCGGCTGGTGCGGCGCCATATGCCGACGATCGGCTTCGAGGCGGGCTCGCGGGCGGTGCCGGTCGACTACCGCCGCTGCCGCGAGACGGCGTGCGGCGACGCGCCCGACGACGGCCTCGTCCACCGCACCGACGAACGGCTGCCGGTGACCGCGTTCGTCCATGTGGTCGACTGTCGGGCCGGGGCCGCCGAGGCGAGCGAAGCCGCGGGCGATGACTGCGCCGGTGACCGCGCGGGCAACCTCTACATCCAGTACTGGCTCTACTACGCCAACTCGGCGACGCTGCGCGACGTGCCCGTGGTCGGCGACCTGGGCGAACACCACGACGACTGGGAAAGCGTCGACATCCGCATCAAGGCCGACGGCAGCGTCGACGAGCGCGCCTCCTCCCACGATGGCTACAACTACTCGCTGCAGGACTTCGACTGGGGCTCGGACGCCGGGATCGGCTTCCTCAAGGACCTCGCCGAAGACCTCGATGCCCGCGCCCCCAACGGCTGGGGCCCCGAGACGGGCCTCCTCCTCGTCTCCGGCGGCAGCCACGCCGGCAACGCCGCCGGCGCGCCCCGCGGCAGTCGCTTCACCCCCGGCCGCCGCGTCCACCTGATCCCGCTCGAGCCGATCGCCGCCGACGAGCGCGCCACCTTCGCCGTCGTCCCGCCCTGGCTGAAGGAAGTCTGGCGCGACCCCGAGGCCGAAGGAACCGGCTGACTCGGCCGGGTCAGCCGGTGGGGACCTCGACGCGCCTGCGGATCGTGCGCCAGTTGCCGGCGCGGTCGGTGAGGGTCAGGCGCAGCTGGGCCGCCCCGGCGGGGGTGGCGTCGGCGATCGGGATCGCCAGGCTGCGCCGGCCGGGGGCGAGGGCGGCGATCCGCTTGTGGGCGACGGTGCGCCCGGCCCGCACGAGCTTCGCCTCGGCGGCGATCCGCTCGCCCGCCTTCAAGCCGAGCAGCAGCTCCCGCCGCTCGCCCGCGTGGATGAAGCGGCGCGAGACGAGCGCCGCGTCGACCGATTCGTCGGCCGTCGAGGACGAGCCGCCCGAGCCGGAGCCGAGCGTGGAGTTCGAGCTCGACGCCGGCAGGCCGCTCAGCCCGATCCCGACCGTCCCCGAATAGCCGCTCGAGGCGCTGCCGCTCAGCGTCGGCATCAGCACGTTGCCCGCCCGCGCCTCCTGCTCGTAGATCATGTCCTCTTCGTTGGTGGTGTCGCGCCCGCTCCGCGAGTCGTAGGGGCTGGTCGCCAGGACCGCCGCCGAGGTTTCTTCGGAGAAGAAGATCTGGGTCGTGAAGTCGTAGGTGGTCGACGCGCCGCTGAAGGTCCGCACCCGGACGTGGATGTGGATCGTCCGCCCCGCGTACCAGCTCGGATAGATCGTGGTGAAGGCGACGTGCCCGGCGGCGTCGGTTTCCTGGTAGCCGCGCAGCCAGATCTGGCCGCTCGTCCCGTTGCTCGCCTCGTCGGAGTAGAGCCCCGAGGCGTTGCAGTGCCAGATGTCGACGACGGCGCCCTGCTCGGGTTCGCAGCTGTCGTCGGAGCGGTAGACGTAGAGGTCGAGGGTGAGCGGCACCCCGGACTGGCCCGCGACCACGTTCGAGCGCTTTTCGCGGACGTCGACCCAGTAGGGGCCTTCCGTCACTTCCGGGGCGAGGACACAGGTCGCCGCCGCGTCGGCATCGGTCGGCGCCGCCGCGCCGCCGTCGTCACCACCATCGAAGGGCCGCAACGGTCCCGCCACATAGGCCGCGCCCGCCATCCCGGCCAGACCCAGGGCGCGCCGTCGCGTCATCCCGCTCCGCTTGATCTTCTCTGCGCTCATCGTGTCCTCCTCGGTCGGTTCGGCTCGACTCGAAGGTAGGCGCGCAATCTCCAGCTTTCCTGGGAGTACTCCGAGCCGGTCTTGGGTACACACGAGATACCGGGGATGCGCGGTCGGTACTGTTCCTCAATCGCCACCGAGGTGACGACCACTCCGACCCGGCAGTCGATCGCGGCGCTCCTCGCCGAGGCGCGCGAGCGCACGCTGGCGCTGATCGGGCCGCTCGGCGACGAGCTGCTGAACCGGGTCTATTCGCCGCTGCTCAGCCCGCTCGCCTGGGACCTCGGGCACATCGCCAACTTCGAGGAGCTCTGGCTGGTGCAGACGGTCGGCGGTCGCCCGCCGCTGCACGGTGAGCTCGGCCCTTCTACGACGCGATCGAGAACCCGCGCCGCGAGCGCGGCGAGCTGCCGATCCTGCGCGACGCCGAGCTGCGCACCTACATGGCCGAGGTCCGCGAGCGGACGCTCGAGGTCCTGGAGGGAGTCGACCTCGGCCCCGACGCCGAGGACCCGCCTGCTGCGCGAAGGCTTCGTCTACGAGATGCTCGTCGCCCACGAGCTGCAGCACCAGGAGACGATGCTGCAGCTGCTGCAGATGCTCGACGTGCCCTACCGGCCGGCCGAGGCCGACCCCGAGCCGTTCGCGCCGGCGACGCGTGGGGGAGCGACGGCGGAACTGTCCGGATCGCCGGCCGGCGCCCACGAGGTCGGCGCCCCCGACCGCGGCTTCGCCTACGACAACGAGCGCCCCCGGCACGAGGTCGAGCTGCCGGCCTTCGAGATCGATCGAACCCCGGTCACCAACGCCGCGTATATGGCCTACATGGGGGAGACCGGGGCGGCGAGCCACCGATGTACTGGGAGCGCGACGGCGACGGCTGGGTGCGCACCGCGATGGGCGTGACCGTGCCGGTCGATCCCGCGCGCCCGGTCGTCCACGTCTCCTGGGAGGAGGCCGACGCCTTCGCCCGCTGGGCCGGCAAGCGCCTCCCGACCGAGTTCGAGTGGGAGGCCGCGCGCCCCCGGCTCGACGGCGTCGGCGGCGTCTGGGAGTGGACCTCCTCCGACTTCCTCGCCTACCCCGGCTTCGAGGCCTTCCCCTACGAGGAGTACTCGAAGGTCTTCTTCGGCGACGAGTACAAGGTGCTGCGCGGCGCCTCCTGGGCGACCGACCCGCGCGTCGCCCGTCCCAGCTTCCGCAACTGGGACCTGCCGCAGCGCCGCCAGATCTTCTCCGGGTCTCCGCCTCGACCCGAGGACGCCGCATGACGATCGCGATCGACGTCCACCTGCCCGCCGACCAGGCCGCGGCGATGGAAGCGCGACGTGCGCGACGGGCTGACCGCGACGCAGAAGGAGCTCTCGCCGAAGTACTTCTACGACGAGCGCGGCTCGCAGCTCTTCGAGGCGATCACCGAGCTCGAGGAGTACTACCCGACCCGCCGCGAGCGCCAGATCCTGGTCGAGCGCTCGGCCGAGATCGTCGCCGCCGCGGGCAACCCGGCGACGCTGATCGAGCTCGGCTCCGGCTCGGCCTCGAAGACCCGCCACCTGCTCAGACGCGATGCGCGACGCGGGCAGCCTGCGCACCTACGTCCCGGTCGACATCTCCGAGGAGATCACCCGCGCAAACCGCCGAGGCGCTGGTCGAGGAGTACCCCGGCCTCGACGTCCACGGGCTGGTCTGCGACTTCGAGGCCCACCTCGAGCGCACCCCGACGACGAGCGAGGCCGGGCCGCGGCTGATCGCCTTCCTCGGCGGCACGGTCGGCAACCTCTATCCCGACGAGCGCGCCGAGTTCCTCTCCCGGATCGCCGCCCTGCTCGACCCCGACGACCACCTGCTGCTCGGCACCGACCTGGTCAAGGACGTCGGCCGCTTGGAGCTCGCCTACGACGACCCGGCCGGGGTCACCGCCGAATTCAACAAGAACGTCCTCTGCGTGCTGAACCGCGAGCTGGGCGGCGACTTCGACCCCGCGACCTTCGCCCATGTCGCCCACTGGGACGACGAGCACGAGTGGATCGACATCGGCCTGCGCTCGCTCGCTCGACCAGGACGTCCACCTCGGCGTCCTCGACCTCACCGTCCACTTCGACGCGGGCGAGATCCTCCGCACCGAGATCTCGACCAAGTTCACCCGGCCCCGCCTCGAGGAGTCCTACGCCGGCACCGGCCTGCCCTGGCCGAGTGGTTCACCGACCCGGCCGGCGACTACGCGCTCAGCCTCGCCAAGCTGGCCTAGCGGGCGAGCGCGTCGATCGTCGCCGCCGAGCTTGCTCGGGCGGCGACGACGGGGGTGATGATCGGGGTCGTGATGCCGCCCGCGACGAAGGCCTCGAGGCGCTCCTTCATCTCCTCCGGCGAGCCGAAGATGAACATCTGCTCGATCGCCTCCCAGGGCGCCTCGGCCGCCGCCTTCTGGCGGTCGCCCGCCGCCCAGGCGTCCAGCATCGGCGCGATCTGCTCGCCCCAGCCGAGCCATTTGTAGAACTCGGTGTAGACCGGCACGGTGATGTAGGAGGAGAACATGAAGCGGGCGAGCGGCTCGACCTCCTCGCGCGGCCCCGGCAGGCAGAAGAAGCGGCAGAGGAGCTCGAAGCCCGCCGGCGCGCCCTCGATCCCGGCGACCACCTGCGGCAGTCCGTCGAGCGGCAGGAAGTTGGTGAAGGCGCCGTCGGCCTTCTCGACCGCCAGCTGCAGCATCTTGCCGCGCAGCGCGGCGAGCACGATCGGGATCTCGTGCTCCGGCTTCGTTTCGAGCTTGAAGCGGGTCGAGGTGCGCTCGCCGGCCAGCGCGACGCGGAGGAATTCGAGCGTCTCGCGCACCTTGGTCAGCGGCTTCTCGAAGGGGATCCCGTTCCAGCCTTCGATGATCCGGTCCGAGGAGGAGCCGATGCCGAGCACGAAGCGCCCGCCCGAGGCGTCGGCGAGCGCCGCCGCCTCCTGGGCGAGCAGCGCCGGCCCGCGCTGGAAGACGCCGACGATGCCGGTCCCGAGCCGCATCCGCTCGGTCCAGGCGGCGCTCAGGGCGAGCGGCGTGAAGCCGTCCGGGCCGGCCGTCTCGCCGCTCCAGAGGTCGGTGTAGCCCGCCGCCTCGGCGCGCTTCACGTACTCGCCGTGCGCGGCGAGCGGCACCCCCGTCAGCGGCAGCGTCAGACCCCCAGCGTCCTTCCACGCCGCGACCCTATAGCCTCCGCGCCCGGATGCCTTCGCCGAGCCAGGCAAAGCCGGATCGCAACCTCGCGCTGGAGCTCGTCCGCGTCACCGAGGCGGCCGCACTCGCGGCCGCTCGCTGGGTCGGCCGCGGCGACAAGCTCGCCGCCGACGGCGCCGCGGTCGACGCGATGCGCTTCGTCCTCGACTCGGTCTCGATGGACGGCGTCGTCGTGATCGGCGAGGGGGAGAAGGACGAAGCCCCGATGCTCTTCAACGGCGAGAACATCGGCGACGGCAGCCCGCCGGTCGGTCGACATCGCCGTCGACCCGCTCGAGGGGACGCGCCTCTGCGCCCTCGGGATGCCGAGCGCGCTGGCGGTGATCGCGCTTGCCGAGAGCGGCTCGATGTTCGACCCCGGCCCCTGCGTCTACATGGAAAAGCTCGCGGGCGGCGAAGACATCGCCGACCTGCTCGATCTCGACCGGCCGCTGGTGGAGACCTGCAAGCTGGTCGCCGAGCGCAAGCGGCGGCTCGATCGGCGACGTGATCGTCGTCGTCCTCGACCGCCCCCGCCACGAGGAGGCAGATCCGCGAAGTCCGCGAGGCCGGCGCCCGCATCCGCCTGATCACCGACGGCGACGTCTCGGCGGCGCTGCTGGCGGTCTCCGAACGCTCCCCGGTCGACCTGCTCTGGGGAATCGGCGGCACCCCCGAGGGGGTGCTCTCGGCGGCGGCGCTGAAGTCGATGGGCGGCCAGCTGCTGGGCCGGCTCTGGCCGCGCAACGACGAGGAGCGCAGCGCCGCGGTCGACGCCGGCTACGACCTCGACAGGTTCCTCACCGCCAACGACCTCTGCTCCGGCGAGGACGTCTTCTTCTCCGCCACCGGCGTCACCGACGGCGACGTCCTCCAGGGTGTTCGCTACCGCGGCAAAGGCGCGACCACCGAATCGCTGGTGATGCGCTCACGCTCCGGCACCGTCCGCCGCGTCCAGGCGACCCACGACCGGTCGAAGCTGCGCGACATCGTGGGCACCGAAACCTACGGCTAGCCCAGACGCCTGCAAATCGGCGCCTGGCGGTGTCCTCGGTCGCTTGTGTGCAGAGCACACGGCACTCCCTGCGTCCTTGCCAGGCTTGATTTTCGGTGTCTGGGGAACTTGAAGTTCGTGATCGCGGTCATCGGAGCCACCGGGTACATCGGCGACCTGCTCGCCCGCCACCTCGCCGAAGGTGGGGAGGAGGTCGTGGCGCTCGCCCGACACCCGGAGCGCGCCGAGGAGCCGGCCGAGGCCGGCTGCGAGGTCCGCCGCGCCGACGTGCTCGAGCCCGACACCCTCGGCCCGGCGCTCGAGGGTGTCGACGTCGCCTATTACCTCGTCCACTCGATGGGCCGCGGCAGCGACAGCGGCTTCGCCGAGCGCGACGAAGCCGGGGCGCGCAACTTCGCCGCCGCGGCGGCGAAGGCCGGGGTCAAGCGGATCGTCTATCTCGGCGGCCTCGGCGAAGGCTCCGAGCACCTCGACAGCCGCCGGCACACCGCCGAGACCCTGAGCGAAGGCGAGGTCCCGGTCGCCTACTTCCGCGCCGCCGCCGTGATCGGCGCCGGCAGCGAGTCGTTCCTCACCGTCTACTACCTGGTCCGCCGCCTGCCGGCGATGATCACGCCGAAGTGGACGACGGTCCGCACCCAGCCGATCGCCGTCAAGGACGTCGTCGCCGACCTCGCCGCCGCCGCCGATCTGGCGCTGCCGCTCGACCGCGAGATGCAGATCGGCGGCCCCGACGTCACCACCTACGGCGGCATGATCGACGAGCTCGCCGAGGCGATGGGCCACCGCGCGCCGCTGCGGATCACGGTGCCCGGTCCTCACCCCGCGACTCTCCTCGCTCTGGGTCGGCCTCGTCACCCCGGTCGACACCGGCGTCGCCCGGCCGCTGATCGAGGGCCTCTCGCACGAGACGGTGGTCACCGACCCGAGCGGCATGGAGGCGCTGCCCGCCCGCGAGCGGATGCCGCTCGATCAGGCGCTGCGCGAAGCGGTGGCGAGCGTCCCGGTCCGCTGAGCCGCCTCGCGCGCCGCCGCTTCGCCGAGGAAGGGGACGAGCACCTCGTAGGTGAGGTCCGGCAGCAGCGCCGGCAGGTCCGCGGCGCGCCCGGCGGCGACCTCGCCGTAGACGCGTGAGATCGCCGCGCCGACCGCGAGGCTGGTCCGCGGCAGCGGGAAGTCGGAGTCCGGCAGGTCGGGGTCGATCCCGGCGTCGATCACCGCGACGAAGCGGTCGAAGCCGGCCTCGAAGCGCTCGTGGAACTCGGGCCCGACCGCCGCCAGCTCGAGCAGCAGGAAGCGTCCCGCGGCGGGGTCGGCGGCGAACCAGTCGAGCAATGTGCCGATCGTCGCCCGGCAGCGCTCGACCCAGTCGCCGGGTCCCGCGTAGGAGCCCCGGACCCGCTCGATCAGGTCGTCGAGCAGCACCTCGTGTGCGGCCAGCACGCAGTCGCGACGGTCCTCGAACAATTCGTAGAAGGTCTCCCGCCCGACCCCGGCCTCGGCGAGGATGTCGGCGACGGTGGTCGCCTCGTAGCCGCGGGTCGCGGTGACCTGGGCGGCGGCGTGGAGCAGCCGCTCCCGCTGCGACCGCGTCACCGCCTCACGCGAGAGCCCGTGCCGGCCGCGCGGCAGCCGGTCCCCGGCGTTGCTCACGCCGGCACCTCGGAGCGCGCCTCGGCGGCGGCCAGGCGCGCCTGGCGGAGCGCCTCGTCATGCCCGGCGAACGGGGCGATCGCCAGGTAGACGATGTCGGGGACGAGAGCGGGCAACCGGTCGGCCCGCCCCGCGGCGACCTCGTGGAAGACGAGCAGCTGGGCGCGGCCGAAGGCGAGCCCGGGGCTCGAAGTGCTTGCGCGGCGGCTCGCCTGCCTCCGCCCACATCGACTCCAGCGCGGGCACGATCATCCGGCTGTAGCGGTCGACCAGCAGCGGTTCGACCCCGAGCACGTCGCCGCTCAGGACCAGCGCCAGCTCGGGCTCGGCGGCGAGCAGCTCGAGCCCGGCGACGGTCGCCCGGCGGGTCGCCTCGGCGGGGGAGTCCTGACCGGCCGCGGCGTCGGCGAGCGTGGCGGCGATCCGTTCGATGCAGAGGGTGACGGCGGCGTCGAAGCAATCGCGCTTATCGGTGAAGAGCTTGTAGAAGGTGGTGCGGGAGACCGTGCCGCGCGAGACCAGGTCGGCGATCGTCGTCCCGGCGTAGGTCTTCTCGGCGCAGCAGGCGACCATCGCGTCGAGGATCCGCCGACGCTGCGAAGGGGGCGTCAGGCCGACGACCCGGGAGCTTCGACCAACCGAGGCGATTCCAGAACTCGATTGTTTCTGCACGGATCGCATCTTCTCAGTCCGGATGGGACTGTGCAGAGGCGGCCCGGGCGCGCTCCGCGTCGGTCAGGCCCGCACAGGGGTTGGGCGGCGGGGCGGCGCCGCTCGCGTAGGGCATTTCGCCGGTCTCCAGGTACTCGAAGCGCAGCGAGTTGATCACCGCGCCGGCCATGATCGCGAGGCTGAGCACGTAGAACCAGAGCAGCGCGATCAGGACGAAGCCGAGGGTCGAGCCGAAGCGCGAGAGGCTCGAGACGTTGGTCAGGTAGAGCGGGAAGAGCCAGTTGGCGAGACCGGCGCCGATCGTCACGAAGAGCGCCCCGGGCCAGATCGAGCGCCACGGCACCGGCGCTTTCGGCACCGCCCAGAAGATCACCGAGCAGATCGCGAAGGTGATCAGCAGCGCCGCGCCGAGCAGCAGCAGCGAGTCGATCTCCTCGATCCCGGAGAGGCCGAAGGGCAGGCGGTCGGTGCCGTTGACGAGCGAGTTCTCCAGGGTCGGCACGAAGATCGAGGCGGCGATGAAGAGGAGGACGACGCCGAGCATCGCGAAGGAGAAGCGCTTCTGCTCGATCCAGCCGCGGCAGGGGACGTGGTAGATCCGGCAGAAGGCGGTGTCCATCGCGCCCCAGAAGGAGGCGCCGATCCAGATCGAGCCGACGAAGGCGGCGATCCCGATCGTCGCCGAGTTGTTCTCGATCCGGCTGAGGACGTCGCTCAGGGTGTGCGACTCGGTGTTCGGGAAGAGCCGCTGGAGGTCGTTGAGGACGCTCGCTTCGACGCCGCCGATCTTCAGCACCTGGCCGCCGATGAAGAGCACCAGCAGGGTGAAGGGGAAGACCGCCAACATGAGGTTGTAGGCGACCATCGCCGACAATCCGGTGACGTTCTCACGGTAGGCGCGCTGCCAAAAAGCGTTGAGCCATTTGCGGATTTTGTGCGAGCGTGAGTGCATTGACTTTACAAACTGAAGCGACTACAATGCGAACAAGCGTTTGACAGTAGTTTCAACGCTCGCCCAACGGGGCATTCGGCAGCAGAAGCCTTTGATTTACTCATTCGCGGACCAGTCCCCCGGTCCGCTTTTTCGTCGCGGAGCGCGACTTGCCGCTTTTCAAGGCATTTAAACGCCCACGGTTATTCATCAAGCGCTAGGGAAAGAAGTAGATACACGATGCTGGTAGCAGAGCTTCAGGAGTTGGAGGAGGTCAAAAACCTCATGAACCGGGGTCAGCAGCTCGGCGTGCTGACTTTCGGTGACATCGCCTCGGCGGTTTCCGAGGTGGACCTTGACGAGTCTGACGTCGAGGATCTTTACGGCCACCTCGAGAAAGCGGGCATCGAGCTCGTCGAGGACATGGACCCCGCCCAGAAAGCGGCGGCGGAAGCCATGCCCGTGGACACCGGGAAAAAAGGCCGTCGGCGCCAGAAAGCGGCGCTCGACCTGAAACCCGACATGACCACCGATTCCTTGCAGCTGTTCCTCAAGGACATCGGCAAAGTCCGCCTGCTGACCGCGGCGGAGGAGGTCGAACTGGCGAAGCGGATCGAGCGCGGTGATCTCGATGCCAAGCAGAAAATGGTCGAGTCGAATCTCCGTCTGGTCGTCTCGATCGCGAAAAATTATCGGAACCAGGGCCTGCCCTTCCTCGACCTGATCCAGGAGGGGACGCTGGGGCTCGTCCGCGCGGCGGAGAAGTTCGACTACCGCAAGGGGTTCAAGTTCTCCACCTACGCGACCTGGTGGATCCGCCAGGCGATCGCCCGGGCGCTCGCCGACAAGGCGCGGACCATCCGGATCCCGGTCCACGTGGTCGAGAAGCTCAACAAGATCGGCCGCGCCGAGCGCAAGCTGGTCACCGAGCTGGGCCGCGAGCCGACCCCGGAGGAGATCGCCGAGGTCACCGGGATCGATCCCGAGGAGGTCGACTCGATCAAGCGCTCCGCGCAGGCTCCGGTCTCGCTGGAGAAGCCGGTCGGCGACGAGGAGGAGTCCGAGTTCGGTCAGTTCATCGCCGACGAGAAGGCCGAGTCCCCGTTCGACCGGGCGGCCGACCTGCTCACCAAAGAGGCGCTCAAGGAAGCCCTCGAGAACCTCTCCTACCGCGAGCGCCGCGTGCTCGAGCTCCGTTACGGGCTCGGCGGCGAGCATCCGCGGACCCTGGACGAGGTCGGGCGCACGTTCAACGTCACCCGTGAGCGGATTCGTCAGATCGAGAACCAGAGCCTGAAAAAGCTGCAGTCCCTGGGCGAGGCCCAGAAACTGCGCGAGGTCGCTTAAGCAGTACCGCAGTATCTGGGGGGCGCGCCGCGGAACCGAACGCGGCGCGCCCTCTTTTTGTTGCCCCGAGACCGCTCTCGTGCTGGCTTCCAGCCTTTAGATCAGAAGCCCTACCGAATTCTGCGAGGACACCTGGCTAGGGGTATCAAGGGGTGCCGATTCCGGCCGATTAGGGCCGGGATGTTCGAGATCGAAGCAGCATTGCGGGCGCTCGTCGAGCGCGGTGGGTCGGACCTCCACGTCAAGGTGGGGTCACCGGCGATGGGCCGCGTCGAGGGTCACCTAGGCCCGCTCTGGCCCGATTCGGAGCCGCTCGCCCCGGCCGATACCGAAGCCGCCTTCGGCGCGATCGCCACGGAGCGCACCCAGGTCGAATTCGCCGCCGAAGGCGAGGCCGACTTCGCCCACGCGATCCCCGGCTGCGGCCGTTTCCGCGTCAACGCCTTCCGCCAGCGCGGCTCGGTCTCGCTCGCCTGCCGCGCGATCCCCTTCGAGATCCGCAGCGCCGAGGACCTCGGCCTGCCTCGCGCCGTCCTCCAGCTGGCCGAGGTCAACCGCGGCATCGTCCTCCTCACCGGCACCACCGGCTCGGGCAAGAGCACCACGCTCGCGGCGATGATCGACCACATCAACTCGACCCGGGCGCGGCACATCGTCACGCTCGAGGACCCGGTCGAGTACCTCCACCGCGACAAACGCTCGATCGTCAACCAGCGCGAAGTCGGCGCCGACACCGAGAGCTTCCCGCGTGCCATGCGCCGCATCCTGCGCCAGGACCCCGACGTGATCCTGATCGGCGAGATGCGCGACGAGGAGACCGTCCGCACCGCCCTCTCGGCGGCGGAGACCGGCCACCTCGTCCTCTCCACCCTCCACACCCTCGACGCGCCGGAGACGATCAACCGCATCCTCGACTTCTTCCCGCCCCACCTTCAGCAGCAGGCGCGGGTGATGCTGGCGACGACCCTCGCCGGCGTGATCTCCCAGCGCCTCGTCCCCGGCCTCGCCGGCGGCCGCGTCCCGGTCGCCGAGATCCTCGTCGCCACCGGGCGGATCAAAGACCTGATCCTCTCGCCGGAGGAGACGGGCAAGATCTCCGAAGCGATCGCCGAGGGCTCCTACTACGGCATGCAGACCTTCGACCAGGACCTGCTCGGCCACGTCACCGCGGGCCGGATCGGCGACGAGGTGGCCTACGAAACCGCCACCAGCCCGCACGACTTCAAATTGATGCTCGCCGCCGGCGGGCAGCGGGCGAGCGGCATCGAGCAGCTGGCGAGCCCGGCGGCCCCGACCGCGCCGCAAGGGGTGGCGGGCTGATGGCCGCACTGCGCCGGCGCCTGCGGGCGGCCCTCGGCGACCTGCGCCGCTCGGAGCGCGGCATCGCGCTGCCGATGGCGCTGATGGTGACCGTGGTCGGCATGGGCCTGGCGGCGGTGCCGATCGTCGCCTCGGTCAACTCGCAGGGCGGCGACCAGCACAACCAGGGCTCCAACGAAGCCCTCGCCGCGGCCGAAACCGGGGCCGAAATCGCCCTGCTGGCGCAGGGCGAACTGCACATCGCCGAAGGCTCGAACCAGCTCTGCGTCGCCGCCGCCGGCGCGACCCCCGGCTGGTGCCCGGAAGAACCGCGGCCTCAGAACGCGACCAGCGTGGTGCCGGGCTCGGTCGGCCTCGCCACCTACACCTACCGCGTCCTGCCCTGTTACGGGGCGGGCGCGACCTTCGGCGGCTGCGCCGCCGTCGCCTCCTCGGTCGGCTGCACCGAAGCCCCGGTCCAGATCGTCGCCACCGGCACCGCCCAGGTCGCCGGGGTGGACGTGAGCCGCCGGGTCAGCCTCAGCGGCTGCGCCGGGGCGAACAACCTGCCGGCCGACTGGGAAGCCCACAGCGAGGAACTGGAAAGCGAAGTGGAAACCCTGGAAGAGGAACTGAGACAGCTCGAAGGGCCGCGCGTGCCGCTCGAAGCTAGGCGCACCGAACTGGAAACCAAGCGGACGAAACTCGAAGAAACGATCGCCAAGGAAAAAGCCGAAGGCAAAACCCGCTTCGAAACCAAGACCCGAACGGAAGTCACCTACGTCGAACGCGAAGTCGCGCCCGCGGTCTTCTCGGGCGGCCAGATCGCGGGCGTCGAAAGCCTTTCGATCAGCAACGGGGCGCAGGTCTACAACGGCGGCGCGGGCAGCAACGGCAAGGTCACCCTCGTCGGCAGCGGCAACGTCTGTGGCACGGTGCGCTACGGGACGGAATACAGCGCCACCAACGGGTCCGAACGCCCGCCCTCCAACTGCGCCGCGGGGCGCAGCTTCGTCAAGGCTCTCTTCAACTATCCGCAGGTCCAGCTGCCGAACGAAATCACGACCAAAAACTCGGACGCCCGCCTGACCAGCGCCGACCCGGTCAAGGAAAGCTGGATGCGCTCGAACGTCCAGTGGAATGAATCGAAGCACGAATTGAGCGTCAGCAACGGCACCACGCTGACCCTCGAAGGCACGCTGCCCTACTACGTCTGCAAGCTGACGCTGTCCGGTGGCTCGAAGCTTCTGATGGGCGCCGGCAAGACGATCCGCTTCTTCTTCGCCGAACCGAGCGCGGAAAAGTGCCCCGGCCTCAACGGCTCGCCGCAGCTGGTGATCAGCAACGGCACCTCGGTCGGCCCCGACTCCAACCACGGGCCCGGCTTCTACTTCGTCGGCTCGGCCACCAAAGAAGCGAGCAAGATCGAACTCGGTGGCGGCAGCGAAGCGACGCAGTTCGTGATCTACGCGCCGCGCTCGAAGATCGTCGCCGGCAACGGCGTCACGATGAGCGGCACGATCATCGGCCAGACGCTGGAAATCGCCGGCGGCGCCGCGATCAACAAGGCCGGCACTTTCACGCCGCCGAGCAGCACCGAATTCGTCGCGCCGGAAGAGATCAAAGAAGAAGTGAAGAAATCGGTGCCGGAAGAAGTCGAGTCGACGCTCGGTACGCATGAAGACGAACTGCGCGCGGTGGAATCGGAAATTCAGAAGCTCACCGAAGAAATCGAAGGGACCAACCAGGCCGCGATCGAAGAAAAGGAAGAAGAAATCTCCGCGAAGGAGGCCGAGCTGGTCGCCTGGCAAGAGCTCGCCGATCCGACTTCGGGCAGCTCCAGCAACACCAGCTTCAAGAAGCTGACCTTCGCCGAATGCACGGCGACGCCTCCGAGCGGCTCGATCAGTCCCGCTGCAGGGTGCTGATGCGGTTCTCAAGCCCCGGCCGCAGGCTGACGATCTGAGGGTGACCGCGAGGACCCGATGAGAGACAAGCTGAACCAAAACCCGGTGGCGCAGATCGCGCTGATCGCCGTCCTGGCCCTGCTCGGCGGCTACCTCGTGCTCAGCAACGTCGGTGGCGAATCCTCCGGCGCGTCGGCCGCGACGGCATCGGCCGGCGGGGTCGAATCCGGTGAACCGGCGGCGGCGGCCTCGGGCGTCACCGCCCCGGTCGGGAACCGCCTCCCGCGCAAGGTCGAAGCCGCCTACCGGCGCGGCGACACGATCGCCCTGCTGATCTACCGGCGCGGCGGCATCGACGACAAGGTGCTGCACCTCGAGTCGTCGCTGATCGAGGCGATGCCTGGCGTCGCCTTCTTCGCCGCCCCGACGACGAAGATCGCCCGCTACTCGGCGATCACCGGCCCGGTCGGCGTCAACCGCGCGCCCGCGCTCGTCGTCGTCCGCTCACGCAGGCACAACGGCAGATCTCCGGCCCCGGCCACCGTCACCTACGGCTTCATGGCACCGGAAGCGGTCCGCCAGGCCGTGATCGACGCCGGCTACACCGGCCCCCAGGGCTCCTACGCCCCGAGCTGACCGATGCCTGACGTCGCCGCCACCCATCTGCGTCCGGTCGAGGAGGCCATCGACGCGCCCGCGCCCGCGCCCGAGGCGACGGCGGGCATCACCCACCCCTCGGGGCAGGGACGCAGCGCCAACTTCGTCACCGACGTCCTCGTCGCGCTCGGCTGCGTCAGCGCCGAACGGGTCGAGGCCGCGGTCGCCGAGAGCCGCCTCGCCGGCAAGGCCCCGGAGCGGATCCTGCTCGAGCAGAACGCGATCGACGCGCGGCAGCTCTCGCTGGCGATCGCCGAGCGCTACGGCTTCGACCACGTCGACCTCTCGGTCTACCCGGTCGACATGGCCGCCGCCAACCTGCTCCCGATCGCCTCGGCCCGTCGCTACCAGGCGGTCCCGATCGGCTACGTCGACGGCACCACGCTGCTGGTCGCGATGGCCGACCCGGCCAACGTGCTCGCCGCCGACGACATCAAGATGGCGACCGGGCTGCAGTGCCGGCTGCTGGTCGCCGACGCCGCCGACATCGAGACCCTCCTCTCGCGGCTCAACTCGCTGCAGAGCGCGGTCACCGAGGCGGTCCGCGACGACGAGCACGAGTCCGACGAAGACGCCCTCGACCCGCTCGGCGCCCTGCATGCCTCGGCCGACGACGCGCCGGTGGTGAAGCTCGTCTACTCGATCCTCGGCCAGGCGGTCGCCGAGGGCGTCTCCGACATCCATTTCGAGCCCGAGCAGGAGGACATGCGGGTCCGCTTCCGCGTCGACGGCGTCCTCCACGAGGCCGCGCACGTGCCGCGGCGGATGGTCTCGGCGGTGATCTCGCGGATCAAGATCATGTCCGACCTCGACATCGCCGAGCGGCGGGTGCCGCAGGACGGTCGGGTCGGCGTCACCGTCGACGACAGCCGCGTCGACCTGCGCGTCACGACGCTGCCGACCCAGCGCGGGGAGGGGGCGACGGTCCGCATCCTCGACACCCGCAACGCGATGCGCTCGCTCGACCAGCTCGGGATGAGCCCGGAGTCGCGGGCGCCTTTCGAGACCGCGGTGCGGCGGCCCTACGGCGCGGTGCTGGTGACCGGGCCGACCGGCTCGGGCAAGTCGACGACGCTCTACGCGGCGATCGCCGCGATCAACGAGGTCGAGAAGAACGTGATCACGATCGAGGACCCGGTCGAGTACCAGATCGACGGGGTCAACCAGATCAACGTCAACCCGAAAGCCGGGCTGAGCTTCGCGGCGGGGCTGCGCTCGATCCTGCGCGCCGACCCCGACGTGCTGATGGTCGGCGAGATCCGCGATGCGGAGACGGCGCGGATCGCGATCGAGGCGGCGCTGACCGGCCACCTCGTCCTCTCGACCCTGCACACCAACGACGCCCCGGGGACGATCACCCGCCTGCAGAAGATGGGGATCGAGTCCTTCCTCACCGCCTCGGCGGTCGACTGCATCGTCGCCCAGCGGCTGGCCCGGACGCTCTGCCCGAGCTGCAAGCGGCGCGCCGTGGTGACGCCGACCTCGATGTCGGAGGCCGGCTTCCAGACGACGACCGGGATGGAGGCCTACGAGCCGGTCGGGTGCTCGCGCTGCGGCAACACCGGCTACCGCGGCCGCGTCGGCCTCTACTCGGTGATGCGGATGACCGAGCGGATCAAGGACATGACCGTGAACCAGGCCTCGCAGGCGGAGATCTCCAACGTCGCCCGCCAGGAGGGCATGGCGACCCTGCGCGAGGACGGCCTCGCCAAGGCGCGGGCCGGACTGACCAGCTTCGACGAGGTAGTGAGGGTGACGACCTGATGGACACCGCCGGTTTCGATTTCGCCGCCGTCCTCGCGACGGTCGCCCAGCGCCAGGCCTCCGACCTGCACCTGACCGCGGGCGCGCCGCCGGCGATCCGCGACAAGGGCAAGGTCCAGCCGCTCGAGGGCTTCCCGGTGCTGACCGCGCAGCAGACCCGCGACGTCGTCTTCGGGATCCTCAGCGAGGACCAGCGCAAGCGCTTCGAGATCGCCCGCCAGCTCGACTTCGCCTACGCGATCCCGAACGTCGCCCGCTTCCGCGTCAACACCTACATGCAGCGCGGCGCGGTCTCGGCCGCCTTCCGCCTCGTGCCGCAGGGGATCCCGGCGCTCGACGACCTCGGCGTGCCCGCCGTGCTGCGGGAGTTCACCCGCAAACCGCGCGGCTTCGTCCTCGTCACCGGGCCGACCGGCTCGGGCAAGAGCACGACGCTGGCGGCGATGATCGACGTGATCAACCGCGAGCGCCAGGACCACATCCTGACGATCGAGGACCCGATCGAGTTCCTCCACCAGCACAAACGCTCGATCGTCAACCAGCGCGAGATCGGCAGCGACGCCGAGGATTTCGCGCTCGGCCTGCGCGCCGCCCTGCGCCAGGACCCCGACGTGATCCTGGTCGGCGAGATGCGCGACATGGAGACGATCTCCACGGCGCTGACCGCGGCCGAGACCGGGCACCTCGTCTTCGCCACCCTCCACACCCAGTCGACGGCGCAGACCGTCGACCGGATCATCGACGTCTTCCCGCCCGAGCAGCAGCAGCAGGTGCGGACCCAGCTGTCGGTGGCGCTGCAGGGCGTCGTCACCCAGCAGCTGCTGCCGACCGCCGACGGGCAGGGGCGAGTCGTCGCCTGCGAGGTGCTGGTGCCGAACCCGGCGGTCCGCAACCTGATCCGCGAGGCGAAGACCCACCAGATCTATTCGGCGATCCAGACCGCCGGCGCGATCGGCATGCAGACGATGGACGCCGACCTGGCGCGGCTGGTGCGCGAGGGCAAGATCACGATCGAGATGGCCGAACAGCGCGCCTCGGTGCCGGAGGAGCTCCGCCGCCTGCTGGGCGGCGGCTACGCCGGCGGCAACGGGAACGGCGGCGCCTACGCCGGGGTGAGGGCGTAGGGCGATGGCCGGCGCGACCTTCGCCTTCGAGGCGATCGACCTGACCGGGGTGCCGACCAAGGGCGAGATCGAGGCCGACTCGAAAGCCCAGGTCGCCGAGCAGCTGCGCCGGCGCGGGCTGGTCGTGCTCGACGTCTCCGAGAAGTCGTCGCCGATCAACCTCGAGGACATCCTCCGCCGCTACAAGAGCGTGCCGATGCGGGAACTGGCGATCGTCTCGCGCCAGTTCGCCACCCTCGTCTCCTCCGGGATGCCGATGCTGCGGGCGCTCTCGACGCTCGAGGCGCAGACCGAGGACGAGGAGATCAAGGAGGCGATCGACAGCATCCGCCGCGACGTCGAGGCCGGAACCTCGCTGGGCCAGGCGATGGAGCGCAAGCCGCGCGTCTTCGACCGGCTCTACCGGGCGATGGTGCGCTCCGGCGAGCAGGCCGGTCGGCTCGAAGACGCGCTCGACCGGATGGCGACCCACATCGAGAAGCTCGACACCCTTCGCCGCGAGGTGAAATCGGCGCTGATGTACCCGGCGCTGGTCTTCACCGCGGCGATCTTCGCGATGCTGGCGATCGTCGCCTTCGTCGTGCCGGTCTTCATCGGGATCTTCGAAGAACTCGCCGCCGAACACCCGGAAGAATCGATCGAACTGCCGCTGATGACCCAGATCACGGTCGGTGTCTCGCACGCCGTCACCGGCTACTGGTTCATCACCTTCCCCTCGATCGCGCTGATCGTCTGGGCACTCTTCCGCTACAAGACGACCGAACAGGGGAGGGCGGCCTTCGACCGGATCAAGCTGCGCTTCCCGTTCAAGATCGGTGACGTCGTGCAGAAGCTGGCGCTGGCGCGCTGGTCGCGGACCTTCTCCGGGGCGGTCAGCGCCGGGGTGCCGATCCTGCAGGCGATCCAGATCACCGGCGAAACCTCCGGCAACATCGTCGTCGAGGAGGCGATGGAGGACGTCTACGAATCGGTCAAACGCGGCGGCACGATCGCCGCGCCGATCGCCCAGCACGAGATCTTCCCGCCGATGGTCTCGAACATGGTCGCGGTCGGCGAGGAAACCGGCCAGCTCGAGGACATGCTGGACAAGATCGCCGACTTCTACGAGGCCGAGGTCGATGCCCGCGTCAAGGCGCTGACCTCACTGATCGAGCCGCTGCTGATCATGTTCATCGGCGGCGTCGTCGGGTTCATCGTGATCTCGATGTACCTGCCGATCCTGAGCATCTACGAACACGTCGGCTAGCCGTTCAGACGACTGCCGGTGCACCAAGGTGGACATACGTTGGCCGCTGCTCTCAGGTAGGTCTCAGCAACAAAACAGTCTGGTACTGAACCACTTAATTTTAGGGTGGGTGGCGTCAAAAAACGGGGGGACGAAAAGCCGACCTTTGCAGGGCTAAAGCTCTCGCCGAAGGCGCCGATGAGTGCCGGGAAAGTAAGCCAGAAGCTCCGGCGCCGACAGGCGACTAACCCGGGCTCTGGCGCAAACACTAGGACCATGGAGGTACCTATGTTGCTCCAGAACATCCGGGCGAAGATTGCCGCCCGGCTCAGCGGTGAGGGTGAGTCCGGTTTCACCCTTATCGAGCTCCTCGTCGTGATGCTGATCCTCGGCATCCTCGCGGCGATCGCCATCCCCGCCTTCTTCAATCAGGCAGCGAAGGCGAGCGATGCGTCGGCCAAAGAGAACCTGCACACCGCGCAGGTGACGATGGCGACGTGCCTGAACGAAAACAACGAAGAAATCTCGCAGTGCCACCAGCCCGAACTGCACGCGATCGAGAGCGCTGTTCCGGAATCGGGGACTGCTCTGAAAGTCGAAGTTCCCGCGACTCAGACCGAACTCGAATACACCCTCAAGGCTGAAGGCGCGCACGGCGTCGAGTGGGAAATTCAGTACAAAGAAGCCACCGGCGCGACGTATACCTGCTCGGAAGTCGGTGTGGGTGCCTGTGAAGGCGAATGGTCCAGCTAGGCCTATGCCTCGGAACGTTTGATCAAAAGGGGGTGGGCGAATGCGTCCGCCCCCTTTTTCTTCGATGACCTCCAATGTCAACAAGAACCAAGCCGGCTTCACGCTGATCGAGCTCCTCATCGGCATGGCGATGGCGCTCGTCATCACGATGGCCGCGGTCTCCATGTTCAGCTCCGAGCTGCAAAAGCAGCCCGAAGTGACGCAGGCCGCCGATGTGATCGGAACCGCCCGAAATGCGGCAGAAAGGATCACCGCCGACCTGCGGGAGGGGGAAAAGGCGACCCTCGCCAAGCCTTACGAACTGAATCTCGTGACTCCCTGCTCGGCCATCACCGCCGGTGCCTCCGGCAGCTGTCCCGTCAACTACAACTGCGCGTTTCGGGAATCTGGGCAGACGACCTACTCGTGCGTGCGATCGGCCGGCGGCACGACGAAGACGGTGATCACCGGCCTCGCCTCCCGCGAAGTCTTCTGCGTCTATCCGACGGCGACGGTCGGCAAGGAATGCGGTCCGCAGGGGGCGGTGGCCCCTCGCTACGTCGGCGTGACCCTCGAACTTCCCAATCACGCCGGCGCCGCCGCCAACACGGTGCTCGAAGATGGCGCCGCCCTGCACAACAACCTGGATGCGCTGGCCGGACTGTGATCGTCAGGTTCCGCCACAGGCTTCGTCGCGAGGAGGGTTTCACCATCGTCGAAGCGTTGGTCGCCGCCTTCATCCTGACGCTCGGCTCGCTGGCTGTCTTCATGACCTTCGTCGCCGCCATTCACAACGTCCAGCGCAGCAAGGAAACCCAGTTCGGCATCAGCGTCGCCCAGCGCGAAATGGAATGGGTGCGCGCCCACAAGTTCTCTGAAGTCGCGATGACCGGAGCGCTCCCGGCGTCCGAACCTGGCAACACCAGGAGCCCCCTCAGTCGAGTGCTGTCGGGCGGCTCGAAGTTCTTGGTCAAACGCTCCGAAGCCGGTCTCCGCGCGCCAAGTGTCAACAACCAGATGAGTTTTGTCGATGAGGCATCGGGCGGCTTCGCCGTCGCCAAGGAAGCCCAATTCGTCGAAGGATCCGGAAAGGACACGCAGGTGCAGGCGAAGGTGTACAGGTTCGTACTCTGTGAAGAACCGGAAGTGCTGGCGCAGAACTGCCAGAAGAAGCGCGTCGTGATCGACGTGGTGCCGAAGCTGACCACCAACGAGCACTCCTATCAGCGCAACTACTACGAGCTGCAGTCGACGATCGTCAACCCGGCGGTGACGGGATGACCGCGCCGACGGTGATGCTGCCGGCGCTGTTCGGAGCGACGATCGGCTCCTTCCTCACCGTCGTCGCCTACCGCGTGCCGCGGGCCGAATCGGTCGTCCGCGGCCGCTCGCACTGTCCCGGCTGCGGCGCCCAGATCGCCGCCTACGACAACATCCCGGTTCTCTCCTGGCTCAGCCTGCGCGGTCGCGCCCGTTGCTGCGACCAGGCGATCTCGGCCCGCTACCCGTCGACCGAGATCGCGCTCGCGGCGCTCTTCGCCGCCGTGGCGCTGCGCTTCCACGGTGACGCTGGGGAGCTGGCGCTCGGCCTCGTCTTCGTCTCGATGCTGCTGGTGATCACCCTGACCGACCTCGAGCGGCGGATCATCCCCAACAAGGTCCTCGCGGTCGCTTCGCTGATCGGGCTCGCGATCGTCGCGGTGTCCGACCCGGCCTCCCTCCCCGGGCGCGTCGCCGCGGCCGCCGGGGCCGGCGGCGTCCTCTTCCTCGCCGCGCTCGCCTACCCGGGCGGGATGGGGATGGGCGACGTCAAGCTGGCCGCGGCGATGGGGCTGTTCCTCGGCGTCGAGGTGGTCCCGGCGATGCTGATCGCCCTGCTCGCCGGCTCGCTGGTCGGGATCGCGATGATGCTGCGCCTCGGTGCAGCCGCCCGCAAGCGGGCGATCCCCTTCGGCCCCTTCCTCGCGCTCGGCGGCGTGACGGCGCTGTTCGCCGGCCACGCGCTGATCAACGCCTACCTCTCGACGATGGGGTGAGGGCGGGCAACAAGTTTCGATGATCAAGGCGCACTCGGCGCATGCCGATCTAGACGCGGCGCCCACCCCGCCTGAACTCCGCAACCACATGTTCTCCGCCAAGAAAAAACCGACCTCGCTGGTCGGCGTCGACATCGACGCCGAGAGCGTCGCCGTCGCCGCCTCGCGCGACGGTGAGGCGCGCACGGCGAAGATCCCGCTGCCTGCCGGGGCCTTCGAGGGCGGCGAGATCGCCGACGTCGACGCGATCGGCGCGGCGCTGCGCGAGCTCTTCTCCCGCGAGAAGCTGCCGAAGCAGGTGCGCCTCTCGGTGGCCAGCCAAGGCGTCGCCTTCCGGGTGGTGCGGCTGCCGCTGATCGAGGACCCCGACCAGCTGAAGGCGGCGGTCCGCTTCCAGGCCCAGGAGCAGATCCCGATGCCGCTCGACGCCGCTGTGCTCGACCACCAGGTGATCGGCGCCCAGATCGACGACGACGGCACCCGCCAGGTCGACGTCGCGGTCGTCGCCGCCCGGCGCGGGACGGTCGAGGCGCTGCTTCGCGCCGCCCGCGGCGCCGGCCTCGATCCGGCCGGCGTCGACCTCGCCGCGTTCGGGATGATCCGCGCCCTCGCCGGCGGCTCCGCCCGCCCGCTCGCCGAGCCGGGGGCCTTCGTGCCGGCGACCCTCTACTGCAGCCTCGGCGGCGTCACCAACCTGGCGATCGCCCGCGACTTCGCCTGCCTCTTCTCCCGCGTCGCCCAGTTCGGCGTCCGCGACATCGCCGCCGAGCTGGCGGGCGCCGCGGGCCTCGGCATCGAGGACGCCGAAAGCTGGCTCCTCTACGCCGGGCTCGGCCGGCCGCTCGAGGAGCTCGAAGGCGACCCGGCGACCGCCGCGGCGGCCCGCGTGGCGGTCGAATCGAACGTCGGCAGGGTCGCCGACGAGCTGCGCCTCTCGCTCGACTACTACGGCACCCAGGAGGGCGCGACGCCGGTCTCCGAGATCGTCCTCTGCGGTTGGGGCAGCGCGATCCCCGGGCTGCCCGAAGGCATCGGCGCCCAGCTCGGCCGCGCGGTGACGGTGCGGCGGCCCGACGCGCTCCGCACGATGGCCGATGCAGACGCCGCCCGACTCACCCTCCCTTACGGCCTCGCCTTGGAGCAGTGACGTGCGGCCGATCAACCTGATCCCGGAAGAGGAGCGCCGCAGCGGTGGCGTCGCCACCCGCACCGGCCCGGTCGCCTACCTGATCGTCGGTGCCCTCGGCGTGCTCCTGATCGGCGTCGTCATGCTCGTCCTGTTCTCGAACCAGGTCCACGACCGCGAAGGCGAAGTCGCCCGGCTCGAAACCGAAAAGGCGGCGGCGACGGCGCAGGCGACGAAGCTGGCGGCCTACACCAACTTCAAACAGGTGAGCGAAGACCGGACGCGGACCGTTGCCGAACTCGCCGACGCCCGCTTCGACTGGGTCCGGGTGATCAGGCAGCTCTCGCTGGTCCTGCCCGATGACGTCTTCTTCGACAACCTCGGCGCCTCCGCCGGTGGGACCGGCGGCAGCGGCTCCGAAGTCGGGATCGAAGGCCCGTCGCTGCAGCTCACCGGCTGCGCCGTCGGCCAGGCCGGGGTCGCCGGGTTCGTCGCCGCGCTGAAGGAGATCGACGGCGTCACCCGGGTCGAGCTGAACCATTCGTCGATCGCCGAAGGCTCGGGGGGCGGCTCGAACGGTCCCTGCTCGAAGTCGGGCATGGCCCAGTTCGACCTCGTCGTCGCCTTCGACGGCGCGCCGCCCTCGCCCGACTCGGCTTCGGCGATCGCCGAAGCGCCGGCCGCGGAAGGAGAAGGGTCGGAATCGGAAGGCTCCGAATCGGAAGGCTCCTCGGAAGGCGAAGGCTCGTCCGAATCCGAAAGCTCGGAAGGCAGCTCGACCCAGTCGGCCGCCGCCGCCACGACGGGGGCGTCGGGCTGATGAACAACGATTCGTCCAGGACCGCCCTTGCCGTCGTCTTCGTGATCGCGATCGCCGCGGCCTTCTGGCTGATCCTGCTTTCGCCGAAGCGCGACCAGGTCAACGAACTGAAGGAACAGGCGACGACGCTCAGCAACGAACTGGGCGCGGCGCAGGCCCAGGCGAACGAAGCGCTCGCCGCGAAGAAGGACTTCCCCGCCGACTACGCCAGGCTGGTCCAGCTGGGCAAGGCGGTGCCCGCCGAAGCGGCGACGCCGTCGCTCCTGATCGAACTCGACGCGCTCGGCGTGCTCACCAACACGAGCTTCGACAGCATCTCGCTCGGTGGGGGGAAGGCGGTTCCGAAGCGTCCGCGGAAGGCGGCGAAACGGAATCGCTGCCGCCGCTCGGCGCGAAGGCGGGCCCCTCGGGGCTGCTGGCGATGCCCTACTCGCTCGAATTCGAAGGGGGCTTCTTCGAAGTCGCCGACTTCATCCAGGCCCTCGACCGGGCGGTCAAGACGAAGAACGGCGAGGTCGACGCGCGCGGCAGGCTCGTCACGATCGACGGCTTCGAACTGGTGCCCGCCGAAAACGGCCAGGCAGGCGCCTCGGAAACCCTTACCGCGCACTTCACCGTCAGCACCTATGTCACTCCGCCCGGCCAGGGCCTGACCGCCGGGGCGACGTCGTCCGGCCCGGCGACCGCGAGCTACGGACCATGAAGATCGACTGGAAGAAGGAGATCTCGCTGCCGAAGCTGCGGCGCCCGCCGCTGCCGAAGCCGCGGCGCCGCTCGGCGCCGAAGCTGAGCCGACCGTCGCTCGGCGGCCCCGACCTGCACGCGCCGAAGTTCCTGGTCGACCTCTACGCCGACCTGCGCGACCGGCGACTGTTGCCGCTCGTCGCCCTGCTGGTGATCGCGATCATCGCGGCGCCGATCCTCCTTGCCGGCAAGGGCGACCACGAAGAACCCGCCGCGATCACCCCGGCCGCCGTCGCCGAAGGTGAAACCAAGGACGCCGGCCTGACCGTCGTCCCGGCCGAAACCGGCCTGCACGATTACCAGCGCCGGCTCGGCCACCGGGTCGCGCTGAATCCGTTCCGCCGGCTGCCGGAAGAAGAACGGGCTCCGGCGAGCGAGGCGTCGGGCTCCGAATCGGCTTCGGCGTCGGGCTCGGAATCCGGATCCGGCGGGGGCTCCTCGGCCACCGCGTCGACGAACGAATCGATGGTGACGACCACGGTCGGCAACGTCACCACCGAAGTGCCCGCCTCCTCGGTCGAACAGGCTCCGGTCGAAAAGTCGCACCACCAACATCGCAAGTCGGGCCAGCTCGAATCGGCCCAGGAAGAAACGACCCCAACCGAACCGGCCAAGGAAGAAACGACCAAGGAACAGACGACGGCGGCCGAACCGACCGCAGGCGCCGAAGCCGCGACCCCGGCCGCTCCGGCCCAGAGCGCAGTCGTCGGCTACACGATCGACGCCGAAGCCGGCTTCGTCCCGAAGACGACCGAAAAGACCGGCATCGCGCCGATGACCAAGCTGCCCAACAAGAAGCACCCGCTGGTCCTCTTCATCGGCCTCTCCAAGGACCACAAGCGCGCGCTGTTCCTGATGACCAGCAGCGTCACCGCCTACTACGGCGGCCATTGCGCCCTGGACAAGCAGGCCTGCCAGCTGGTCGAAGTGCCCGCCGGCAAGGGCGTCACCTTCGCCGCCGGCTACGGCGAAAGCCGCTACAAGCTCCACGTCAAGAAGATCGTCCCGATCCGTTCAAAAGCGCCTTAGGTCGTCGCATCCTCAGCCCCGCGGGATGCTCGAAAGGGCACAAGCGACTCCGGCAGGCCGTCGCCGAAGACGAGGATCCCCAAAAGATGGCCAGCACACGGTGCCGGAGGCCGGGGCGGCCGATCACGTCTGGACGCTGAAGGAGATAGCGGCGCTGCTGGACTGAGAGGCGAGCCGACTAAGCCGTCGCCATCTCGCCCGTCGGCGAGTCGGCGATGTCTTCGCGAGACTCCACGCTGCTCCGGATCAATTCAAGGTCCGTCTCGCGCTCGATGATGGCGACCACTTCAGCGATGCGCTTGTGAACGTCCGCGTCGGTGGTGCCCAGGACATTGAACCGCAGCTTGATCGAGCACGTCGCCATGTTCAGAGCGACGACCGGGCCGAGGGCGAGATCCGACGCATGAGCCTCAAGAGCGTCCATGACGTCGTCGGAATTAGCGTCCAAGACCTCCTCCGACATCGGATCGGCCATGTGCATCTCCAAGAGAACGTGGGCCTCGCGGTCCCGCTTGCTGCTCGCCATCAGCTCCTTGACTTTACACGTCCAGCCCCGCGGCTCGCAGGGCTGCTTTGGTGTTTTCCAACGTCCGGCTACTGCTGGGCGTCATCGAGATCTTGACCCTATCTGCATCAGGATCGGGTGGGAAGCAGTAGATGTACTTGCGACGTTTTTCGCATTTCCAGCCAGCCGCCCATGCTGCGTTGACAAGCAGACGGAAATCCTTCTTTGGGTGATTGGGGCAGCTTGCATTGGGATTCTCGGTCCGCCAGGGATGGAGTTCGGGGGGCTTCTTGACCTTCGATTTGGGCTTGGACATCGGGGGCTTCGCTTCCTTCCGTCCGGATGCCTTGCAAATCTAGGATCAGAGAGAGAGGGACATCGACGGACTTCGTCGTTATTCGATTTACAAGAACCCGCCCGGCCAGGCGGGTTTTCTTGCTCTCGGGAAGCTATTGGTACCGGCGGACGCTTTTGGAGTAGTGAGATCCCTGAGCGCTCGACTCAAGTTGCGCGGCGACACCCACGAGCCGCCGGCAGCTACGCGCCGCCAGCGTCGGCCTCAGCGTCCCCGTCGTCCCTCCCTCGAACTCCAACAGCCCGTAGTCGGCCAACGAGCAGAGCGCGCGGTTCACGTCGTCGCGGTCCTGCTCCAACTGCCGGACGAGTTCCGGCATCGTGCGGGTGACCGGGTGGGAGGCCAGGAGCATCGACAGGATGGCCGCCTCCTGTTGCTCGTTTTCCCTGGCCCTGACCTTGCGGGATCGGTCCTCATCGAGGGCGGAAGCTAGCGGCGGATCACGCCTCAGCGGGCGGGATTTTCAAACTGACCCACTACCGTCCCGATCTTCCACTTCAGTAAGTAAAGCCACGTCGCTACACTTGTTGAAGTGCCGATTGGCTTGATCAAGCCAACCCCCGGCGAAGGAGTCTTTGACATGAGCGCCGTCACCAACGCCACCTGCCCCGTATGTCGCACCGCCGAGGTCGTCTGCGGCAAGTGGACCCTGCTCGTCGTCCGCGATCTGGCCGAAGGAAGCGCCCGCTTCTGCGAGCTTGAGCGCTCGCTCGAGGGGATCAGCCCACGGACGTTGTCGCTGCGGCTGCGCGCCCTCGAGGAGGAGGGCATCGTCGCCCGCCACACCTACCCCGAGGTGCCGCCGCGGGTCGAGTACGCGCTGACCGTGAAAGGCGAGGCCTTGGTCCCGCTGATCGAGGACATGCGCCGCTACGGCACCCGCTGGCTCGGGCTCGACCTCGAGCCCGAAGACGCGTCGCCCGCCGTCGCTGCCTGACGCGCTGCGTCGTTCGACCCTCCTATAGGAAGGTCAAAGTGCGCCGGCCGCTCAGCAGAACACGGCGAGGTGGAAGCCGAGCGCGGCCGCCACGCCTTCTTCGTTGAAGGTCTCGACGTAGACGGCGTTTTCGTCTTCGGAGGAGCGGACCACGGTGGCGAAGCCGGGGAAGGCCGTCGCCGACTGGCCCGCGAGGCCGATCGTCGCCTCGTAGGCGCAGTCGGTCACATCGGCGAGGTTGCCGAAGGTGACGACGGTGTTGCCGATCGCGACTTCGTCGGCGGTGACGTTGGTTTCGCTCGACCGTTCGACCAGGCCGCCCGGTTCGATCACGGCCCAGGACATATTGCCCGCCGGCCCGGGAGGCCCGGTCAGGCCTTCTTCACCCGCCGCCCCTTGTTTGCCTTCGGAGCCCGCGGCACCGGTCGCTCCCGCCGCGCCATCCTTCCCGGCCGCGCCTTCCTTGCCCGGCGCTCCGGCCGGGCCGGCCAGGGCCTGCTTGGCCGCCAGCTTCGCCAGCTGCTTCAACGCGGTCGGTGAGATCTGCTTGGTGTTGGTGATCAGGTAGCGCTTCGCGGCGACGGCGGTGCCGGTCAGGGCGAAGACGAGGGCGATCACGGCGATCACCGTGGCCGCGTTGGGGTGGCACGGGGATTTCTTCATGGGATCGATTTCGGCAGCGGGGCCGGGGGGCTGAGGAGATTCGACAGATGGTCGAAATCTGCAAGCCGTCGTGCAGGCGAAGGAGGCGCTGCGGTGGGCGGGAAGCTGGCCCCGTGCGCGACTTCCTGCTGAACGAATCCCTGCGCCGCCTCGCCACCGAGGCCGCGACCCGCTTCAACGCGATGGTGGCCGAAGGCGAGCAGATCCCCTTCGACGTCGCCGCCGACACCGCCGAGGACTCGCCCTTCTACAGCTACGTCCCGCAGATCGGCCGCTACGTGGCCGAGCGGACCGCTGAGCTGCACGGGCTGCCGGGCTGGAGCGCCGCCCGCGAGGCGATCGTCGAGGCCGGGGTCGCCTCCACTTACCTGGAGGCGCGGGGCGAGGTCGTGCCGGCCGAACCGGGCACCCGAGCCGAGCGGATGCTCGAGGTCTTCTTCGTCGATCTTTGGGAGGGAAGCACCGGGTTCTCGCTCGACCGCGAGCGGCTCGAGGAGTCGATCGCGACGCTCGACGCGGAAGCGCGGAGCGCCGACGACGCCGAGGTCCTGATCGTCCCGATCGTCGGGCTGCGGATGTCGATGAACCGGCTGCAGCTGCCGAACGGGGTGCGGATCGTCCGCGCCGATTCGATCGCCGCGCCGGTCGAGGCGATGCGCAGCGAGGGCATGGGCCGCGCCTCCTGGGAGCCGCAGTTCCTCGCCGTCGCCGAGCAGGGCCACGACGCCGGGGCCGAAGAGGCGCTGCACCAGCTCCGCGAGCTGATCAGCGTGATGCGGATGTTCAAGGTCGGCGGCATCGGCCTCGGGCCGTTCGCCTTCGCGCCGACCGGGGAGGACACCTGGCGCCGCCTCACCACCGGGGCTCCGTCGACCCGCCCCGGCGGCTACCGGCTCTCCGAGGAGGAGGGCGCCGAGCTCGCCGAGTTCGCCGCGCTGCTCGAGCAGCGCCCCGACCCCGACAGCGCCCTCAGCTGGGCGGTCGGCCGCTTCGAGATGGGCTGCGAGCGCGAGAGCGCGATGGAAGGGCTCAGCGACCACCTGCTGGCGCTGCGCGCGGTGCTCGAGGGCCACGGCCCGGTCGGCGCCTCGCTGCCGCTGCGCGCCTCGGCTCTGATCGCCGACGAGGACTTCGACCGGATCGAGGCCCGCGAGCGGGTCGAGGACACGCTCGAGCTGGAGCGCGCGCTGATGAACGGCCGCACGCTCGACCGGGCGATCGAGCTGGCGACCTGGATCGAGGACGGCGTCCGTCGCCTGCTGCGCCAGGCGGCGCTGGGCGAGCTCGGCACCGACCTCTCGGCGACCGCCGACGAGACCCTGATCGCGACCGGCCTCGAAGCCGGCGACGCGGAGATCACCGTCTTCGCCCAGGAGGAGTTCCCGGAGGTCGAGGAAGAGAGCTTCGCGGCGGTCGAAGAGACGCCCGCCGAAGAATTTCGCGTGCTGGTCGACCAGGGCCCCGCGGAAGGCGACCAAGACGTCTACGAGGAGGAGCCGAGCATGGAAACGCGGATCATGGAGCCGATCCCCGCCCCCGGCGAGATCAAGGTCACCGCCACCCCTTGGCTCGACGAGGTCTCCGAGGGCCGTCCCGGCGACTCGCTCGAGTGGCCCGTCCACGAGGAGCGCGACCTGCAGCACCGCGAGCGGATCGACACCCCGCGCGTCCGCCACCTCTTCCCGGTCCCCGACTCCGACTGGGACGTCGAGCACCTCGAGTTCACCCACTTCGGCCGCGGCAACGCCTCCTGACCTCACACGCTTGTCCTCGTATGGAGGACAAGCGTGCAGGGGTTACGCCCGTCCGGCCGCCATCGCGACCCGCTCCTCGCCGGTCGCGAACAGGTAGCGGTTGATCTGGGCCAGGCCGGCGAGGTCGTGGACGTCCTCGTCGAGGTAGGGGACGCGGATCACGCCGGTCGCCCGCATCTCTCGCGCCAGGTGCTCGATGTTGCGCGCGTCGCGCTCGGCCAGCGCCTGGTAGTCGGAGAAGTTGGCGGCGACCCGCCGGCCGAGGTCCTCGTCGCCCAGCTTCTCCGCCAGCGTCGCGGGCAGGTCCTCGACCTCGCCGCGCAGCTTCTCGGCCGGGTAGTGGACCTTGTTGACGATCACCCCGCCGAAGGGCAGTTTCGCCTCGACCAGTTTGCGGTGGAAGTAGACCGCCTCGTCGATCGGCTCGCCCTGCGGCCCGCAGACGACGAGGAAGGTGGTGGTCGGCGCGGCGAGCAGCTTGTTGACCCGTTTGGCGCGCGCCTGGAAGCCGTCGACCATGCCGCTGAAGGCGTTGAAGAACTCGGCCAGGTCGGCGATCAGGTCGAAGCCGACGATCCGCTTCATCACCGAGAGCGCCACCGTGGCGCCGCGCCCGGCGACCTTCGCCGCGAACCCGGTCGGCTTCATGAAGACCTTCAGCGATTTGCCTTCGATGAACTGGGTGAGCCGGCGGGGCGCCTCGAGGAAGTCGAGCGCGTTGCGGCTCGGCGGCGTGTCGAGGACGAGCAGGTCGAAGTCGCCTTCGGTGTGGAGCTCGAACAGCTTCTCCATCGCCATGTACTCCTGCGAGCCAGCCAGGGCGCCGGAGATCTGCTGGTAGATGGGGTTTTCGAGGACGCGGTCGCGCGACTCCTCGTCGGGCGCCTGGCGGGCGATCAGCTCGTCGAAGGTCGCCTTCGGGTCGAGCATCATCGCCCACAGCTCGCCCTTCATCTCGATCCCCTGCTCCTCGAAGAGCTTCGGGTCGACACGGCGGGCGTCGTTGCCGAGCTCCGCCAGGCCGAGCGAGTCGGCGAGCCGCTTGGCGGGGTCGATCGTGAGCACGCAGACCTTGAGCCCGCGCGCCGCGAGGCCCGCCGCGATCGCCGCCGAGGTGGTCGTCTTGCCGACCCCGCCGGAGCCGGCGCAGATCACCACCTGCTTGCCGTCGAGGAGGTCGCCCAGGCGCGGGCTCGACGGGCTCATCCGAGCCTCTTCGAGAGCCGGCGCGCCGCCTCGGGGCCGAGGTCCGGCTCGAACAGGAAGGGGAGCGTTTTGACCGGCGCCTGGGCGCGGCGCCGCAGCCGCGCCAGCTGGGCCCGCTGCGAGCGCGCGCGGCCGAACTCCGAGAGCGCCGCCCGCGCCGCCGCCCTCGGCGCGCCGTCCTCGGCCGCCGCCAGCTCGGTGAGCGCTCCGCGTCCTCTTTCGAGAAGCGCTCCGGGTAGAGCCCGTTGAGGTAGACGCGGTCGACCGCGACGCCGACCTCCTCGACCAGGTCGTGCTCGAGCGCCGCCGACTCGTTGACCGGCATCTCCTCCGGCAGGGCGACGATCGCGACGCCGGTGTTGCCTGTGGTCGGTGATGAAGTTGTCGAGGGTCTGGGCCTGCGAGTGGATCGGCCCGACCCGGGCGATGTTGGCGAAGGTGCGCGGCGTCTGCAGGAAGCCGACCCCGTGGCCGGTGGCGGGCGCGTCGACGATCACCGTGTCGTATTTGCGCCCCGACTTCACCTTGCGGTCGAGCTGGGCGAGCTCCCAGATCTTGCCGATCGTGACCAGCTCCTTCAGCCCTGGCGTCGCCGCGGTGAGGTAGTTGAAGATGCGGCTGCGGAAGAGCATGTCGCGCATCGCCCGCACCTTCAGCTGCAGCAGGACGTACTCGCGCATCGACTCGTCGGGGTCGATCGAGATCGCCCAGAGGTTCTCTTCCAGTTCGACCTCGTGGAAGCCGACGGTGGTGTGCTCGAACATCCGCGAGGCGTTCTCCTGCGCGGCGACCTCGCAGACGATCGTCCGCTTTCCTTCCGCCGCGGCCCGCATTCCGAGGGCCACCGAGACCGTCGTCTTGCCGACCCCGCCCTTGCCGGTGACGATGACCAACCGCTTGTCGAGGAGTTCAGGTATCGGGCAATTCCTAGCAATTTCGTATTACGGCAGGAAAAAGGGCGTCCCATCCGAATATCCGCGCAATGGGATTTCTAAGCCGCAAGAAGAAGCCGGAGCCCGCCGTCGCCGAGGAGACCCATCCGCTCGAAGAAGAGCTCGCGCGGATGGAAGAGGCCGTCCCCGAGCGGCCGGTCAACGACTACGTCGAGCCTGAATACGACGACTCGGAGTACGAGGACGAGTATGACGAGGGCGCGCACGAGGAGCCGGCCGAGGAGCCGGAGCCCGTGATCGAGCCCGGGCCGGCCGCGGCAGCGCCCGCGGTGGCCGAGCCGGAGCCGCAGGTCGTCGAGGAGGCGAACGACGACGACGAGCCGGGGGACGGGCGGATGAAGGCGATCGACCTGATCGCGCCGACCCGGCTCGACTTCCTCAAGCCGCAGGAGGAGGAGCCCGCCGAACCGGTCAAGACCGCCGACGTGATCGCCTTCGCCAACCAGAAGGGCGGCGTCGCCAAGACGACGACGACGCTTAACCTGGCCGTCGCCTTCGCCGAGTCCGGCTACCGCGTCCTCTGCATCGATCTCGACCCGCAGGGCAACCTGACGATGAGCCAGGGGATCGATCCGGACAAGGTCGAGAACAGCCTCTACGACGTGCTCGTCAACGACATGCCGATCTCCGAGATCATCGTCAAACGCGAGATCGACATCGCCGTCGCCTCGATCGACCTGGCCGGCGCCGAGATCGCGATGAGCACCAAGATCGGCCGCGAGCGCTCGCTGGAGAAAGCGCTGAAAGAGGTCGCGGGCGACTACGACTACGTCTGCATCGACACGCCGCCGAGCCTCGGCCTGCTGACGATCAACGCGCTGACGGCGGCGAACAAAGTGATCGTCCCCGTTCAGTGCGAGTATCTGTCGATGCGTGGGCTGGTCCAGCTGCAGAACACCCTGCGGATGATCCAGGAGAACCTCAACCCCGACGTCCGCATCGAGGGCATCCTGCCGACGATGCTCGACACGCGGACGATCCACGCCAAGGAGGCGGTGGAAATCCTCGAAGAGAACTTCGGCGACCTCGTTTTCCGTTCCCGGATCCGCAAGGCGATCAAATTCGCCGAGGCGCCCGTCAAGGGAGCCAGCGTGCTCAAGTACGATTCCGAGAGCAGCGCGGCAGGCTACTACCGGGAACTGGCGAAGGAGGTCCTGGCGAATGGCTCGGCGTAACAAACGGGCAAGCATGCGCGAGGGTCCCCTCGCCGATCTGTTCCGCTCGACCGGGGCCGACGCCCCTGACGATCCGCCCGAGGCGCCCGGCGCGTTCTTCGACCAGGAGGATGCGGAGCCCGAGCCCGCTCCGGCGGCGCCCGCGCCCCGCGAGGAGCCGGTCGCCGGTGAGGCCGAGCCGCCCGCCCGCGAGGCCGAGCCCGAGCCGCACGACGAGGACCCGCCGCAGTCGAGCGAGCCCGCCCCGGAGCGCCTGAAACGGGTGTTCGCCGAGGAGCCGCGGCCGCGACAGCGCGGTGAGGAGTTCCTGCAGACCCCGCGCTACGGCCGCGAGGAGCCCGCCTACGAGCCGCCCGGCTCGGGTGAGCCGCACCAGCCGGTGATCAAGGTCGTCGGCGTCGGCGGGGCCGGCGTCAACGCGGTCAACCGGATGGTCGACGCCCGCATCCCCGGGGTCGAGTTCATGGCGGTCAACACCGATCTTCAGTCGCTGCAGCTCTGCGTCGCCGACGTCACCGTGCACATCGGCGACGAGCAGACGCGCGGGCTCGGCGCCGGCGCCGACGCCGCCGTCGGCCACCGCTCGGCCTTCGAGGAGCAGGACAAGATCAAGCGCCTGCTGAAGGGCTCCGACATGGTCTTCGTCGCCGCCGGCGCGGGCGGCGGCACCGGCACCGGCGCCGCCCCGGTGGTCGCCCGCCTCGCCCGCGAGGTCGGCGCGCTGACCGTCGGCATCGTCACCAAGCCGTTCACCTTCGAGGGCAACAAGCGGGGCAGCCAGGCCGCCAAAGGGATCGAGGAGCTGGCCGCCGAGGTCGACACCCTGATCGTCGTCCCCAACGACCGCCTGCTCGAGGTGCTCGACCAGCAGACGTCGATGGTCGAGGCCTTCCAGGTCGCCGACGACGTGCTGCGCCAGGGCGTCCAGGGGATCTCCGACCTGGTGACGCTGCCCGCGGTGATCAACCTCGACTTCGCCGACGTGCGGACGATCATGTCCGACGCCGGCCGGGCGCTGCTCGGGATCGGCATGGCGCACGGCGAAGGCCGCGCGATCCTCGCCGCCGAGAAAGCGATCTCCTCGCCGCTGCTCGAGACCTCGATGGACGGGGCGCGCTCGATCCTGCTCTCGATCACCGGCGGCGCCGACCTCTCGCTGGTCGAGGTCTCCGAGGCCGCCAAGGTCGTCGGCGAGGCCGCCCATCCCGACGCCAACATCATCTTCGGCGCCAACGTCGACGAGGAGCTCGGCGACCAGATCTGGGTCACCGTCGTCGCCACCCGCTTCGACGGTCGCGGGGTGCCGCCGCGCCGCGCCGCCGAACCGACGATCCGCCGCACCAAAGACATCGGCCGCGGCCGGCCGCCGCAGACGCGCGGCAGCGGCGACACCCTGGGGATCGACGTCCCCGAGTTCCTCCCAGGCTGACAATTTCGATCCACCTTTCGGCGTCGGAAGTCGGACGGGGGCAGGTGACATAGATGGCCGGCGTCTGCGCGGCGGGTCACCCGGAGAGCGCCGAGGCCGGCGCCGCGACGCTGCGCGCCGGCGGCAACGCGGTCGACGCCGCGGTCGCGGCGGTGCTCGCCTCCTTCGCGGTCGAGAGCCCGCTGACCGGGCTCGGCGCGGGCGGCTACATGATCGTCCACGACCGTGGCGCCGAGACGACCCTGCTCGACTTCTTCGTCGCCGCCCCCGGGCTCGACGGGACGCCGCGGAGCGCCGGGCTGGCGCCGGTCGAGGTCGTCTTCGACGCCACCACCGCGCAGACGTTCTACGTCGGCCCGGTCTCCTGCGCGGTGCCGGGGACGCCCGCCGGGCTGGTCGAGGCGCTGCGGCGCTTCGGCTCGATGCCGCTGGCGGAGCTGGTCGGCCCGGCGATCCGGCTCGCCCGCGAGGGCGCCCCGGTCAACCACGAGCAGGCCTACATCCTGCGAGATCCTGGCGCCGATCCACGAGCGGCTGCCGGGGACGCGCGAGCTCTACGCGCCCGAGGGGCGGACGCTGCGCGAGGGGGAGACGTTCCGCTTCGAGGAGCTGGCGGTGGCGCTCGAACGCTTCGCCGCCGAGGGCGTCGTGCCGTTCTACCGCGGCGAGGTCGCCGCGGCGCTCGCGCGACTTCGTGGTCGAGCACGGCGGCACGCTCGGGCGCGGCGACCTCGCCGCCTACGCGGCGATCGAGCGCGCGCCGGTCCGCGCCGAGTTCCGCGGCACCGAGGTCCTCACCAACCCGCCGCCGTCGGCGGGCGGCACGCTGATCGCCTACTCGCTCGACCTGCTCGAGCGGCTCGGCCCGACCAGCGGCCCCGAGCAGCTGGTCGCGGCGATGGACGCCGCCAACGGCACCGCGCCGACCTGCTCGGCTCGACCACCCACATCTCGGTGATCGACGCGGGCGGGATGTGCGCGGCGGTGACCTGCTCGAACGGCTCCGGCTCCGGCGTGCTGGTGCCCGGGACCGGCGTGATCCTCAACAACATGCTGGGCGAGGAGGACCTCAACCCGCTGCGGCTTCCACCAGATCCCGCCGGGGACGCGGGTGCCGTCGATGATGGCGCCGACCGTGGTGCTGCGCGACGGCGAGGTCGTCCTCGCGGTCGGCAGCGCCGGCTCCAACCGGATCCGCTCGGCGATCCTGCAGACGGTGGTGCGGGTGGTCGAGCAGGGGATGGGCCCGGCCGGAGGCGATCGCGGCGCCGCGCCTGCACTTCGAGGGCGGGGTCGTCCAGGCCGAGCCGGGGATCGACGCCGAGGCGCTGGCGCGGCTCGAGGCGCGCGGCGTCACCGTCGTCCGCCGTCCCGAGCTCAACCTCTTCTTCGGCGGCGTCCAGGCCGTCGCCCGCGACCCGCAGACCGGCGAGCTCAGCGGCGGCGGCGACCCGCGCCGCGGTGGCGCCGTCGCCTACGCCTGAGCTCCGCCGGCCCGCCGGTCCGTGAAGAATGCTGTGAGCGATGGCGGGCGGGACGGACATCGACTTCGCCGCCGAGGGGCTCCTCGACGACCTCGAGGGCGAGGCGCGGCAGGCGCGGCTCGGCCTGCTCGAGCAGCTGAGCGCCGAAGGAGTCTCGCTGGCGGAACTGCGCGACGCGGTCGCCGCCGGGCACCTGACGCTGCTGCCGGTCGAGCGGGCGATCGCCGGCGACGGGCCGCGCTACTCGGCCCGCGAAGTCGCCGAGATCTCCGGCATCGACCTCGAGCTGCTGCGCCGCTTCCGCGCCGCGCTCGGCGTCCCCTACGGCGACGCCGACGAGAAGATCGGCACCGAGGCCGACCTGCAGGCGGCGCTGCGGACCAAGGCGATCCTCGACGCCGGCCTCCCGCCCGAGGGGATCCTGCAGTCGGCGCGCACGATCGGGATGGGGATGGCGCGCGTCGCCGAGGCCAACCGCGAGCTGGTCGTCCGCAACCTCACCGACCCGTCGGCCAACGAGCGCGACCTCGCCAACGGGCTCGTCGCAGACCGCCGAGGCGCTGCTGCCGCTGGTCGGCGAGACCCTCGTCTACGCCTTCCAGGTCAACCTGCTCGAGCAGGTCAAACGCGACGTGATCGGCGCGGCCGACCTTGCCTCGGGGGAGATCGGCGGCGCGGTCGAGCGGTCGATCTGCTTCGCCGACCTGGTCGAGTTCACCAGCCTCGGCGAGGAGATCGCGCCGGAGGAGCTGGGCGAGGTCGTCGGCCGCTTCGAGGAGCTGGCGACCGGCGTCGTCGCCGCGCCGGTGCGGCTGGTGAAGACGATCGGCGACGCGGTGATGCTGGTCTCGCCGGATGCCGAGCCGCTGGTCGAGACGGCGCTCGACCTGGTCGCCGCGGCGGCCGCCGAAGGCGACCAGTTCCCGGTCCTCCGCGCCGGGATCGCGACCGGCCCGACCCTGCCCCAGTCGGGCGACTACTACGGCCGCTCGGTCAACCTGGCCAGCCGCGATCACCGGCATCGCCCGCCCCGGCAGCGTCCTCGTCGACACCCCGACCCGCGAGGCGGCGGGCGAGGATCACTTCATCTACTCCTTCGCCGGCGAGCGCCGCCTCAAGGGCATCGACGCCCGCCAAAAACTCTTCCGCGTGCGCCGCACCTGACGAGCGCCCGACACACTTCCGGGCGCCCGCCCGCGTCGACGGGCCGAAAACCGAACACATAGTTGGGTTTTCGGCCCATCGACCTGAGCGGCGCACCGGACCGTGCCCGAATCCGCGCGTCCGTGACCGAAGGCGCGCTTGTCTAGGCCGGCTTGCGGGCGGAGACGAGCAGGTTGTAGAAGAGCTCGGCGGGGAGGTGGGGCTCGAGCAGCCGGGTGTCGACCTTCTGCAGGGCGATGTAGCTGCGGAAGGCGAAGCGGCGCCAGCGGAAGGGGACGGTGTCGGGCTCGGCGCTCGACTCGACCGTGCGCAGGCCCCAGCCCCAGGCGTTGGCGAGGAGCTCCTCGCCGCCGACGCGGCGGTCGTCGAAGCCCGCCCGCTCGAGCAGGCGGCGCAGGTCGGCGGGGGCGAAGGCGTGGACGTCGACCTCGCCCTCCAGCGAGTGGCCCTCGGACTGGTCGGCTTCGGCGACGGCGCGGTCGCGCGCCCCGATCGAGCCGGCGCCAGGCCGGCGCGACGAGGACCCCGGTGCGCTTCGGCAGCGCCGCCAGGCGGTCGCCGTAGCGGGAGGGCTCGCCGGCGAAGACGATCCGCCCGCCCGGCCGCAGCACCCGCCTGAACTCGGCGAAGGCGCGGTCGAGGTCGGGGATGTGGTGGAGCACGGCGTGGCCGAGCACCAGGTCGAAGCTCTCGTCCTCGAAGGGCAGCGTCTCGGCCTCGGTGACGACGGTGGTGACGTCGTCGAGCCCGAGCGACTCCGCGGTCGCTCGCCAGCTCGGCCAGCATCCCCGGCGAGATGTCGGTCGCGGTCAGCCTGCCGATCAGCCCGAGCTGCATCAGGTTGAGCGAGAAGTAGCCGGTCCCGGAGCCGATCTCGAGCGCGTCGTCGAAGCGCTCTCCCCGCCGCGGCCGCCGAGCGCTTTGACCAGCTTGCCGCGCACCTGGTCCTGGCCGATCGTCGCCGAAGTCGATGCCCCACTTGGCGTCGTACGCATGCGCCGCCGCGTCGTGGTAGCGGGTGTTGACGTCCTTGATGTGCTCGGGAGTCGCGGTCGGTGAGGCCGGCATCGGGCGGGGACTCTATGCGCCCGCCCAATACCGTGCGGCCCGTGGCCGAGGAGATCCTGCAGGCAAACCAGCCCGACGGGGTGCCGCCGCTGCCGCTGACCGGCGAGCGGACGCTGCCCGACGTCCCCGCCGAGAACTACTGGTTCCGGCGCCACCTGGCCGTCTACGAATGGATCGCGGCGCGGGTCGCGCGGGCTGCGGGTCGTCGACATGGCCTGCGGCGAGGGATACGGGGCGGACCTGCTGGCCGCGGCCGGCGCGGCGAGCGTGGTCGGCGTCGACGCCAACCCGGAGGCCCACGAGCACGCGCGGCTGCGCTACCGGCGCCCCAACCTGCGCTACGAGCGCGACGCGGTCGAACACTTCGCCGAGCCCTGCGACGCGGTCACCTTCCTGCAGACGATCGAGCACGTGCAGGACCCGGGCGCGGTGCTCGAGCACTTCAAGTCGATGCTGGCGGGCTCCCCCGACGGCACCGCCTACGTCTCGACCCCGAACCTGCTGACGCTGGCGCCGGAGGGCGCCGAGAAGTCCGACAACCCCTGGCACATCAAGGAGTACCGCGCCGAGGAGTTCCGCGCGCTCTGCGAGGCGCACTTCGGCCGGGTCGAGCTGCTCGGCCTCCACCACGCGCGCAAGCTGCGGGTGCACGGCTGGGCGCTGAAGCTGGGCTGGGACTCGGTCCACAAGCGGCTCGGGCTGACCAAGCCCTTCTACGACCGCTTCACGCCGGCGATCGCCGCCTCCGATTTCCGCCTCGGGCCGAGCGACCTCGACCGCGCGCTCGACTTCCTTGCCGTCTGTCGGCGGTAGCGGCGTGGCCGGCGATCTGGCGATCGTCCTCCACTCCCACATGCCCTACGTCGAGGGCTTCGGGACCTACCCGTTCGGCGAGGAGTGGCTCTTCGACGCGGTCGTGCGCTCCTACCTGCCGGTGCTCGAGGTGGCGCGCGACCTGACGATGACGGTGACGCCGGTGCTCGCCGACCAGCTCGAGGACGCCGGGGCGGCGGAGCGCCTGCGCCGCTTCCTGGTCGACTACCGGATCGGCTCGGCGGAAGCGGACCTCGGCGACGTCGCCGGAGGAGCTGCCGCCCGGCCTGCGCGGCGGAGCGCGATCGCTACCGGCGGGCGCTGGAGCTGCTCGACGCGGCGGGCGGCGACCCGCTGGCGCCGTTCCAGCGGGCGGCGGGGGAGGGGCGGGTGGCGCTCGCCGCGTCCTCCGCCACCCACGCCCTGCTGCCGCTGCTGGCGACGCGGGCCGGGCTGCGGCTGCAGCTCGACGCCGGGATCCGCTCGCACCGCCGCCGCTTCGGCTGGGACGGCGGCTTCTGGCTGCCCGAGTGCGCCTATGACCCGGGGCTCGAGTGGGCGCTGGCCGAGGCCGGGGTCGAGTGGTTCTGCGTCGACCAGAGCGCCCACGAGGAGCCGCTCGCGGCGCTCCGCCCGGTGGCGACCGAGGCGGGCCCGGTGGCGCTGCCGATCGACTGGGAGGCGATCTCCTGGCTCTGGGCGCTCGACGGCTATCCCTCCGACCCGGCCTACGCCCAGTTCGACGGCAAATCGCTGCGCGGGATGCGGCTCTGGCGGATCGGCGGCGGCGCCTATGACCCGGCGGCCGCGGCGGCGGCGGCGCGCCGCCAGGCGGGCGAGTTCCTCGCCGCGATCGCCGCGCGCCTGCGCGACTACGCGGCCGAGCGCGGGCCGGCGCGGCCTGATCGTCTTCGCGATCGACACCGAGCTGCTCGGCCACTGGTGGTCGGAGGGGCCGCTCTGGCTGGACGGCGGTGCTGGACGGGCGCGGCCGCGGCCGGGGTGCGGCTGGTGACCGTCCCCGAGGCGCTCGAAGACCACGAGCCCGAGCCGCGGCCGCTGCGCCGCGCCAGCTGGGGCGAGGACAAGGACTTCTCGACCTGGGACTCGCCGCCGGTCGCCGACCTCGCCTGGGCGGCGCGGCGGCTCGAGCTGCGGCTGGTGCGGGCGGTGCCGCGCCGGGCTGCGCGGCGGGCGCGCCGAGCGGGCCGCGCGCGAGCTGCTCGCCGTCCAGGCCAGCGACTGGGCCTTCCTCGACCGCCGCGGCCAGGCCGGCGATTACGCCTGGCAGCGGCCGACCGATCACTCGCAGGCGCTCTACGAGGCCATAGGATGCGACCGTGACACCGATCCGCGTATGCGTTCGCTCGCCCCGGACCTGACGCCTCGACGCCCCTCCTGGAGCCCTGAGCAGCCGCTGCCCTTGACCCGCGTCCTGATCCTCTCCTGGGAGTACCCGCCGCTGATCGAGGGCGGCCTGGCGCGCCACGTCCGCAAGCTCTCGGAGGCGCTGGTCGAGCTCGGCGTCGAGGTCCACGTGCTGACCCGCGGCGGCGAGGAGTCGCCCGCCGCCGAAAGCGCCGGCGGGGTCGTCATCCACCGCATCCGCGAGCCCGACCCGCCCGACCGACCTCGGCGAGTTCGTCGCCTGGGTCGAGCGGATGAACTCCGACATGCTGGCGGCCGGGGTGGAGCTCGGCGACCGACTTCGACTTCGACCTCGTCCACGGCCACGACTGGCTGGTCGCCGACGCCTGCGACCACCTCGCGCGCCGCTTCGAGGCGCCGCTGGTGACGACGATCCACGCCACCGAGTACGGCCGCCACCAGGGCTGGGTCGAAGGACCACCCGCAGTCCTACATCCACGGGGTCGAGCGCTGGATCACCAACCGCTCGCAGCGGGTGATCGCCTGCTCGGCCTACATGCGGGACCAGATCGCCGACATCTTCGGCGTCGCCGAGGGGCGGATCACGGTGATCCCGAACGGGATCGACCCGCCGACCTGCCGCGCCCGAGCCGGCGAGCTGGCGCGCCTGCGGAGCGAGTTCGCGGCGCCGGAGGAGCGGCTCGTCCTGCTGATCGGCCGGCTCGTCTACGAGAAGGGCTTCCAGCTGGCGCTCGAGGCGATGCCGAAGGTGATCGAGGCGGTGCCCGGCACCCGCTTCCTCGTCGCCGGCTCGGGCACCCACGAGGAGGAGCTGAAGCGCCAGGCCGAGGAGCTCGGGCTGATGGAGCACGGCACCTTCCTCGGCTGGATCGGCGACGACGTGCTGCACAGCCTCTACGCGATCGCCGACCTCACCGTGGTCCCCTCGATCTACGAGCCGTTCGGCCTGGTGGCGCTGGAGGCGATGGCCTCGGGCTGCCCCTGCATCGTCGCCGACACCGGCGGCCTGCGCGAGGTCGTCCCCCACGAGGAAGCGGGCCTGCGCTTCCGCGCCCGCGACCCCGAGGCCCTCGCCGAGGTGGCGATCCGCGTCCTCTCCGACCCCGAACTCGAGGCGCGCCTGATCGCCGAAGCCAAAGAGCACGTGCTCCGCTTCGACTGGGCCGACGTCGCCGCGCAGACCGCCGCGGTCTACGCCGAGCTGGTCGGCGCCAAGCTCGGCCCCGCCTGACCCGCTGACCTCTGATCTGAGGCTCAGTCGCGTGGCTGAGGCGCCGCGCCTGATCCTCGAACTCGAAGGAGCCGCCGCGGAGGTCGCCGGGGGTCCAGTCGATGCCGTCGATCAACTCAGAGGGGCGGATCGACATCGCGCCGGCCAGTTGGATCAGGGTGTCGACGCGGGCGACCCGTCCGCCGCGCTCGAGCAGGCCGATCTCGGTCCGGTGCAGCGAGAGCGCGGATCGCCACCTGCTCCTGGGAGAGGCCGACGCGGCGGCGCGCGCGGCGCAGGTTCCTCGGCACGGGCCGGATGCGAACTCACCATTGACACCCTTATGGGAGAATTCCACCATGGCCTTGAACATCAAGGACAAGGAGACGGAGGCGCTCGTGGCGGAGATGGCTTCATTGACCGGGGAGACGAAAACCGGCGCGCTGCGCACGGCGGCGCGCGAACGGCTGCAGCGGCTGAAGCTTGAACGCCGGCTGGGAGGCGACCCGAGGCGGGACGCTGCGGCGATGCGACGCTTCTTCGAGACGGAGATCTGGCCCCTGATCCCGGACGATCAGCGCGGCAAGAGGCTGACCAAGGCGGAACGCGAAGAGATCCTCGGGTACGGGCCCGACGGGGTTTGATCCTCGACAGCTCCGTGGTCGTGGCTGCTCTTTGCCAGGAGCCAGGCCACGAGGAGCTTGAAGAAAAGATGCTTGCGGCTGACGGCCTCGCGATCGGCGCGCCGACGCTGGTCGAGTCGGCGATCGTGATGGTCGGCGCCGGCGGCGAGGACGGTATGACCGCGCTCCTGACCTTCATCCGGGAGTTTGGGGTGGTCGTGATTCCGTTCGAGCAGAAGCATGCGGGTGCGGCGGCCGATGCCTTCGCCGGCTTCGGCAAGGGCCGCCACCGAGCTGCGCTGAACTACGGCGACTGCATGGCTTACGCCACTGCCAAGCGCGCAGGACGCCCCCTGCTCTTCCTCGGTGACGACTTCGCCCAGACCGACATCGAGGCTGCCTAAGTCCTTAACGAGACTTGCTGGGTCGGCTCGCTAACCTCCGCAACGTGCCCTCCGCGAAGCGCAAGCCCGGCCGGAATCCCCTGCAGCGGCTGAGCGACCAGCGCCGCAGCCTGGCCCTCGCCGGCCTCGCCGTCGGCGCGGTCTTCAGCGCCGCGATCTTCCGCCGCAAGCGGCGCGGGGGAGAGGCCGAGCTCGAGCCGTCGATCCCGCCCGCGGCGCCGCCTTCCCAGCCGGAGTCGGGCCCCCCCGCAGGCGAGCCGGTGCCCCCGCCCGCGGCGGTCGGCGAGTCGACGGGGACCGAGTCGGTCGAGCCGCCGGCGTCAAATCCGAACCCGCTCGAGCCGGCGACCGGCGAACTGAGCGCCGCGGAGGCCTCGATCCTCGCCGTCCTCGCCCAGTCGGGCCGCACAGACGAAGACCGCACCGTGATCGCGATCGCCACCTCGCTCGAACGCGAAAGCACCGACGTGGCCGCCGTCCTGCGCAAACTCGGCAACGAAGGCGTCGTCGCCGGCGAGCTCTACACCGCCACCGGCGACAAGATCTGGGCGGTCACCGAGCGCGGCGTCCGCCGCCTCGGCGCCCAGAGCTGAGGCGCCCCTAGACCGCGCGCTGGTAGGTGCGGAAGGCGCGCACCGCGAAGAAGCCGCAGAGGCAGAGGAAGGCGACGAGGAGGCCGGTCTTGCCGGCGATCGCGCCCCAATCGGGGTTCGGCGTTGACCGCGCCGCGGCCCGCTTCGACCGCCCAGTTCAGCGGGTTGAACTTGGAGACCGACTGCATCCAGTCGGGCATCAGGCTCTTCTGCATGAACGTCACCGAGACGAAGGAGAGCGGCAGAAGCAGGAACTGGACGGTGGCGATCAGGGTCTCCTCGCGCCGCACCAGCAGCGCCAGGCCGATCGAGAGGCAGCCGAAGGCGGAGCCGAGCAGGACCGAGACAACGATCAGGACCAGCACGCCGGGGACGCTGTTGGAGAACGAGGCGCCGACGATCAGCGCCAGGACGACGATGATCAACGACTGGATCGCGGTGGTCAGGGCGCTCGAGGCGAGCCGTCCCGAGATCAGCGAGCCGCGCCGCACCGGGCTGACCAGGAAGCGGTCGATGACGCCGCGGTTGATGTCGTCGATCACCGGCATCCCGGTCCAGCCGGCGCCGAAGAAGGCGGTCATCACGACCACGCCGGGGGCGAGGAACTGGATGTAGTTGCTCGAGCCGAAGCCGGGGATGTCGGTCACCGACTTGAACAGCGCCCCGAAGAGGAGCAGCCAGATCACCGGCTGCACCAGCGAGACGGCGATCCACCAGGGCTGGCGCCAGAGCGCCATCAGGTGGCGGACGGTCATGTGCTGGGTGTCGCGCAGGGCCTTCATCAGTGGTGCGCTCCTTTCCGCTGGGCGGGTCGCTCTCGGTCGTTCGCCTTCGGCGGCGCCGAAGGTGCGGCCGGCGAAGCGCAGGTAGACGTCGTCGAGGGAGGGGCGGGCGACGGTGACCGAGCCGACCTCGAAGTCGCGCGCCTTCGAGCGCCGCCAGCACCGCCGGCACGGTGCGGGCGCCGTCCTCGGCGCGGGCGTGGACGAGGCGCTCGTCGACGATCACCTCGCTGACGCCGTCGACCCGCTCGAGCGCCTCGCGCACCGCCGCCTCCTCGGCGTCGCTTTCGAGCTCGACGTGGATCGCGTCGCCGCGCAGCTCGCGCTTCAGCTCGTCGGGGGAGCCCTCGGCGACGACCCGGCCCTTGTCGACGATCGCCAGCTGCGCCGCCAGCCGGTCGGCCTCCTCGAGGTAGTGGGTGGTGAGCAGGACGGTCAGCCCCTCGCCCGCGAGGCGGGCGATCTCCTCCCACATCTCCGCCCGCACCTCGGGGTCGAGGCCGGTGGTCGGCTCGTCGAGGAAGAGCACCCGCGGTTTGTGGACGAGCGCCTGGGCGACGTCGAGCCGGCGCCGCATCCCGCCCGAGTACTCGCGCACCAGCCGGTCGCCCGCGTCGGCGAGCCCGAACTGGCCGAGCAGCTCTTCGATCCGGCTCTCGAGCCCCTTGCCGCCCATCCCGAAGACCTGGCCCTGGAGGCGCAGGTTCTCGCGCCCGGTCGCCTCCTGGTCGAGCCCGCCCGCCTGCGAGACGACGCCGATCGACTCGCGCACCCGGGCCGGTTCGCCGAGCACGTCGAAGCCGGCGACCCGCGCCGATCCGCCATCGGGGTGGGCGAGGGTGGTGAGGATCTTCACCGTCGTCGACTTGCCCGCCCCGTTCGGGCCGAGCAGCCCGAAGACCGTGCCCGCCGGCACCGAGAAGGAGAGGCCGTCCAGCGCCTGCACGTCCTCGCCGTAGGCCTTGCTCAGATCAACCGCCTCGATTGCGTTTGCGCCGCTCACCCAGACCTCCCGTGGGTAGTAAACTTACTCTCGATCCTCAAGTATCTTGATAATCAAGATAACACGATCGGCGAGAAAGACGAAGCGAGAGTTGGTCCAGGAGCTGGTCGCCGCGACCCGCGCGAACCAGATCGCGACCGACAAGATGGACGAGGCCGGGCGCCGGGCACTCGGGGTCAACCGCACCGACGGGCGCTGCCTCGACGTGATCCAGCAGTCGGGGCGGATCAGCGCCGGGGAGCTGGCCGAGCGGGCGGGGCTGACCAGCGGCTCGATCACCGCGGTGATCGACCGGCTGGAGGCGAAGGGATACGTGCGACGGGTCGCCGACCCGCGGCGACCGCCGCGGGTGCTGTTCGAGCTCACCGAGCTGATGGAGCAGCCGCGCCGGGAGCTCTGGGGCCCGCTCGCCCAGCGAGGCCTTCCCGCAGCTCTCAGCGGCTCTCGGTGAGCGAGCTCGAGCTGCTGGTCCGCTACATGCGCTTCGGCACCGAGCTCGAACGAGATCCGCGCCGCCGAGATCCGGCGAGGATACTCGGCTAGGCGCGGGGTCGGCGGGCGCAGCGTCGTCGGCGCCTCCGGGTCCGGTTCGACCGGGCGCTTCCAGCGCAGCTCGCGCGGCGCCTCGCGCATCCGCAGCACCCGCGCCGGGATGCCGCCGACCACCGCGTTCGCAGGCACGTCCTTGGTCACCACCGAGTTGGTGCCGACGATCGAGTTGTCGCCGACCCGGACGCCGCGCAGGACGCAGGCGCCGTAGCCGATCCAGACGTTCGAGCCGACCTCGACGTCGCGCTTGTAGATCCCCTGTTGGCGGATCGGCCGCTCGACTTCGACGACGCCGTGGTCGAAGTCGATGAACATCGCCCGGTCGGCGATCACGCACTGCTTCGCCGATCCGCACGTGCTGGAAGGCAGAGATCGTGCACTCCTGGCCGATCACCGTCTTGGCGCCGATCTCGACCAGCCCCTCGTGGCAGCGGACCTTGGTCCGGTCGCCGATCCAGACGAAGCGGCCGAACTCGACCCGCCCCCGCGGCGAGATCTCGATTTCGAGGCCGCGCCCGAAGAAGACGAAGCCGTCGGTGCGCCAGCGGCGCCCGGCCGCGGGTCAGCAGGCGGCGCCACAGGTAGCGCCAGGCGAGCCGACCGTAGCGCCAGTTGAGCATCTCGTTGCGGGCGAGGAAGCGGAGCACGGCGAGGCAACTCTAGTACCCTCAGACCGTCCGGCTGGCCTGATGTCGCCAAAGACGCCCCCCTCGCCGAGCGGCTGATCGCCGGCGACAAGCGCGCGCTGGCGCGGGCGATCACCCTGATCGAGTCCGACGACCCGGCCGGCTGGGAGCTGGTGCGCGAGGTCTACCCGCGGACCGGCAAGGCGCGCATCATCGGCTTCACCGGGCCCCCGGGGGTGGGCAAGAGCACGCTGATCGGCGCGCTGACCGGCGAGCTGCGCAAAGCCGACCGCGAGGTCGCGGTGCTCTCGATCGACCCTTCGAGCCCGTTCACCCGCGGCGCCCTGCTCGGCGACCGGATCCGGCTCTCCGACCACTTCCTCGACCCCGGCGTCTTCATCCGCTCGATGGCCTCGCGCGGCGCCCTCGGCGGCCTCTCCGAGGCGGCCCTGCAGGTGGCGCTGGTGATGGACGCGGCGGGCAAAGACGACGTCCTGATCGAGACGGTCGGCGTCGGCCAGGCCGAGATCGACATCGTCGACCACGCCGACACGATCATCCTCGCGCTGATGCCCGGCTCGGGCGACTCGATCCAGGCGCTGAAGGCGGGGGTGATGGAGATCCCCGACATCATCGTCGTCAACAAGGCCGACCACCCGATGACCGACACGATGGTGCGCGAGGTCCGCGGCGTGCTCGCCCTCTCCCACGAACCGGGGCGCTGGCAGGTGCCGATCCTGCGCACCGAGGCGGTCCGCGACGAGGGGATCGCGGAGCTGGCCGAGAAGATCGACGAGCACCGCGCCTTCATCGAGGCGCAGGGGACGCTGGCCGAGCGCCGCGCCCGCAACCTGCGCAGCGAGGTGATCGGGATCGCCGCCTCGCGGATGCGGCGCCGGCTCGAGGCGTGGGCGGCCGACGACACCGAGACCGCGGAGCTGCTGGAGCGGGTCGTGCGGCGCGAGCTCGACCCGGCGACCGCGGCGAGCCAACTCCTGGAGCGGCACACCGATGCCTGAGCGCTCGCCGCGCGGCGAGGCGATCGGCTGGGTCGGCGGTCCGCTCGCCGACCTCGAGGGCGACTCGGTCGGCGAGGTGCAGAGCGTCTACATCGACTCGACCTCGCACGAGCCCGCCTGGCTGGTCGCGAAACTCGCGGGCAGCGGCCGGCGGGGGCGCGGCAGCCGCATCGTCGCGGTGCCGGTCGACATCTGCGCCGGGGCCGCCGGGGTCGGGGTGTGGGCGGCGGTCGACGGCCGCCACCTGCGCGGCGCGCCGGTGGTCGACCCGTCCCGGCCGCTGCTGCGCGAGCACGAGCTGACGATCTGCGAGCACTTCGGGATCACCGGCGAGGTCGGCCGCGCCGGCGCCGTGGCGGACCTCGCCGCGGGCGCGATCACGGCGATCCCGCCCCGCGCCTGACCACCGCCCCGGGCGCGTTCGCAGTTATCCGGACTATTTACGGCTAAGTGCGAACGCACAGGCGGGCTGAGCCGTGGGCGTCACAGTCCCGTAAGAAACTCTTGGAAGGCTTCTGACGCATGGTCCTGCTGATCATCTTCGGCTTCGTCGCCGGCGCCGCGACCGCGGTGTCGCCCTGCGTCGTGCCGGTGCTGCCGGTCGCGCTCTCGGCCGGGGCGACCGGTGGGCACCGCAAACCGCTCGGCGTCGTCACCGGCCTGATCGTCTCCTTCACCTTCGCGCTCTTCGCCCTGGTCTACGTGATCGACGCGCTCGGGCTGCCCAACGACCTGCTGCGGAACATCGCGATCGTCGTCCTCTTCGGCTTCGGCGTCATCCTCCTGATCCCGCCGCTGGCGGCGCGGGTGGAGGCCTTCGGGCAGCGCTTCACCAGCCGGGTCGGGGTGAGGAGCGGCGGTGACGGCTTCTGGCCGGGGGTCGGGCTCGGCCTCAGCCTCGGCGTCCTCTACGCGCCCTGCGCCGGGCCGATCCTCGCCGCCGTCCTCACCGCCTCGGCCTCCCAGTCGTTCAACGCGGGCCGCCTCGCCGTCATCCTCGCCTACGCGCTCGGCTCGGGGATCGTCCTCTACGGGCTGATGCTCGGCGGCCGCAAGCTGGCGGCGCCGCTGGCCCGTCGCAGCGGTGCCTTCCAGATGGCGATGGGCGCGATCATGGTCCTCGTCGCCTTCGCGATGTGGCAGGGCTACGACAACAAGTTCCAGTCGGACGTCACCGCCAAGCTGCCGTCCTTCCTCACCAACCCGGCGGAAGGCATCCAGAAGAGTCACGCGGCCCAGGTCGCCCTCGCCGAACTCCGCGGCGGCAGCGGTCACGGGCTCGGGACCAAGGCGCAGGAAATCGAATCGGGCCGTGGTGCGGAAGGCCCCGAAGGCGCGAACGGCGAAACCGAATCGGGCGTCCCGACCCGCGACGGCAAGCCGGTCGGCACCGGCAACTCGAAGTTCGCCCCGTCCCACTCCAAGCTGACCGCCGAAGACGAAGAAACGGTGCCGCTCTCGGACATCGGCGTCGCCCCCGAATTCGTCGGCACCGAGGACTGGTTCAACACCCCCGGCGACAAGCCGCTGACGATGAAGGGGCTGCGCGGCAAGGTCGTCCTGATCGACTTCTGGACCTACAGCTGCATCAACTGCATCCGCACGCTGCCCTACCTGAACGCCTGGAACAAGCGCTACGCCAAGGACGGCCTGGTGATCGTCGGCGTCCACACCCCCGAGTTCCCGTTCGAGCGCGAAGCCGCCAACGTCGAAGAAGCGATCAAGACCGACGGGATCGAATACCCGGTCGTCCAGGACAACGAAATGCAGACCTGGAACGCCTACGAAAACCTCTACTGGCCGGCCGAGTACTTCGTCGACGCCAGGGGCCACGTCCGCTACGCCCACTTCGGCGAGGGCGACTACGGCGAGAAAGAACAGGTGATCCGTGAGCTCCTCACCGAAGCCGGCCACCCGCCCGGCAAGGAACGCTCGGGCGCCCACGGCATGGCCGCCGAACCGACGGTGACGACGCCCGAGTCCTATCTCGGCTCGGAGCGCGCCGAGGACTTCACCAACGGCCTGATCAAGCCCGGCCGCCAGACCTTCACGCTCGAACGCCCGCGGCCGAACGAACTCTCCTACGGCGGCGAATGGAAGATCGAAGAACAGCCGGTGACCGCCGGCAAGGGCGCCCGCCTCGCGCTCAACTTCGGCGCCCGCCGCGTCTACCTGGTGCTCGGCTCGCCCGGCAGGCCGCGCCGCGTCAAGGTCCTCCTCGACGGGAAGCCGATCGCCGCCGCCGACGACGGCGCCGATGTCCACAATGGCTACGTGAAGGTGACCGGCGAACGCCTCTACAACCTGGTCGAACTGCCGCGGGTGGAACACCACGTGCTCGAACTCGTCCCCGAAGAAGGCGTGCAGGGATATGCCTTCACCTTCGGATAGGCCCGCGGCCGAGAAGACCGCCACCGTCCTCGTCGTCGACGACGAGCCGACGATCGTCGAGATCGTCGGCCGCTACATGGAGCGGGCGGGCTTCGAGACCTTCACCGCGGCCGACGGCTACAGGGCGCTCGACCTGGCGACCGAGCACCGCCCGGACCTCGTCGTGCTCGACGTGATGCTGCCAGGGATCGACGGGATCGAAGTGATGGAACGGCTGCAGGAACGGCCCGGCCCGTCGATCGCGGTGATCCTCCTGACCGCGCGCGGCGAGGAGTCCGACCGCCTGGTCGGCCTCCGCCACGGCGCCGACGACTACGTGGTCAAGCCGTTCTCCCCGGCCGAGCTGGTCGCCCGGGTCGAGGCGGTGCTGCGCCGGGTCGCGCCCGCGCCCGCCCGCGAGGACCAGCCGCCGATCGTGCACGGCCCGCTGCGGGTCGAGCCCGCGAGCCGCCGCGTCTTCCTCGACGGCGAGGAGATCATGCTGACCATGCGCGAGTTCGACCTGCTCGCCTTCTTCGCCGAGAACCCCGGCCGCGTCTTCTCCCGTGACCAGCTGATGGAGTCGGTCTGGGGCGAGCCCTTCTTCGACGACACCTCGACGGTCACCGTCCACGTCCGTCGTCTCCGCGCCAAGCTCGGCGACGACCCGGCCGAGCCGCGCTTCATCGAGACGGTCTGGGGCGTCGGCTACAGGTTCCGCCCATGAGGCGCGGCATGTGGCGCGCCGCGCTGATCGCCGTCGCCGCCTTCCTGGCCGGTGCGGCCGCCGTCGGCGATCCCCAACCAGATGGGGGCCGACCAGGTGCTGCTGGTGCTGGTCGCGGTCGGCGCCGCCGCGCTCGCCGCCGGGATGGCGGTGCGCCAGGCGATGGAAGACCGGATGCGGCGCCAGGTCGAGGAGGCGCGCCGCGGGCTGGTCGCCGCGGCCTCGCACGACCTGCGCACGCCGCTCGCCTCGCTGCGACTCCTGGTCGAGGCGATCGACGACGGCGTCGCCGGCCAGGACCGCGACCGCTACCTGACCGAGATCCGCACCCACGTCGCCGTCCTCAGCGACCTGATCGACGACCTCTTCGAGCTTTCGCGGATCGAGGCCGGCGACATCTCCTGGACGATGCGCCAGGTCGAGCTCGGCGACCTGATCGGCGACACCGTCGCCGCCTTCCGCACCTCGGCCGAGGAGCGCGGCGTCCATCTCGCCGCCGAGCTGCCCGCCGAGAAGGTGGTCGCCGCGGCCGATGCCGAGAAGGTGCAGCGGGTCCTCTTCAACCTGATCCAGAACGCGATCCGCCACACCCCCGCCGACGGCAGCGTCACGGTGCGGGCGAAGGGTGGGCCGGGCGGCGTCGAGGTCGAGGTCGCCGACTCCGGCGAGGGCATCCCGGCGGGGGAGGGGGAGCGCGTCTTCGACGCCTTCTACCGCGGCGAGCGCTCCCGCGGCGAGGATGGCGCCGGGCTCGGCCTGGCGATCTCCCGCGCGATCGTCGAGGCCCACGGCGGCCGCATCTGGCTCGAAGACGCCCACCCCGGCACGCGCGTCCGCTTCACGCTCCCGGCCTGAGCGGGGTCAGCAGCCCAACTGCCGGGCGATCACCATCTGCTGGACCTCGTCGGTGCCCTCGCCGATCGTGAGGATCTTCGCGTCGCGGTAGAAGCGGCAGACCGGGTACTCCTCGATGAAGCCATAGCCGCCGTGGATCTGCACCGCCTCCTCGGTGGCGCGGACGGCGAGCCGGCCGGTGATCAGCTTCGCCTGGGCGGCGGTGAGGGTGAACGACCGCTTCGCGTCTTTCTCCAGGGCCGCCCGCCAGGTGAGCAGGCGCGCCGCCTCGATCTGCGCCGAGAGGTCGGCGATCTTCGCCTGGATCGACTGGAATTTCGAGATCGGCTGCCGAATGCCTGGCGCTCCTTGGCGTAGGAGATCGCCTCGTCGAGCGCTCCCTGGGCCAGGCCGACCCCCATCGCGGCGACGCCGATGCGGCCGCCGTCGAGGATGTGGAGGAAGTTCTTGAAGCCGTCGCCGCGGCGGCCGAGCAGCGCGTCCTCGGGGACCTTGCAGTCGGCGAAGGCGAGCGGCCGCGTGTCGGAGGCGTTCCAGCCCATCTTGCGGTAGGCCTCGCCGATCTCGTAGCCCGGGGTGCCGGTCGGGACGATGAGGTTGGAGATCTCCTTGCGCCCGTCGGCCTCGCCGGTGACCGCGGTGATCGAGACGCAGCCGGAGATCTCGGTGCCGGCGTTGGTGATGAACTGCTTGGCGCCGTTGATCGTCCACCCGCCGTCGGCATCAAGGGTGGCCCGGGTGTGCACGTTGCCGGCGTCGGAGCCGGCCTCGGGCTCGGTCAGCCCGAAGGAGGCGAGGCGCTCGCCGGCGCAGAGCCGCGGCAGCCACTCGTCTTTCTGCTCGGCGGTGCCCCAGAGCCAGATCGGCATCGTCCCCAGCGAGGTGTGGGCGGCCATCGTGATGCAGACCGAGGAGTCGATCCGGGCCAGCTCTTCGACCGCCAGCACGTAGGAGAGGGTGTCGGCGCCGCCGCCCCCGTACTCCTCCGGGAACGGGATCCCCATCAGGCCGAGCCCGCCGAGCTTGGCGACGATCTCGTAGGGGAAGGACTTGGTGCGGTCGAGCTCCTCGGCCACCGGCGCGATCTCGGCGCGGGCGAACTCGCGGACCGTGTCGCGCAGCAGGCGCTGCTCGTCGGTGAGGTCGAAATTCATCGCGGCTCCTCGACCCGGGCTAGAGCTGCAGGCTCTTGGTCTGGAGCATCTCCTCGAGGCCGAAGCGCCCGAACTCGCGGCCGTGGCCCGACTGGCGGTAGCCGCCGAACGGCGCGCCCGGGTTGAAGGCGCCGCCGTTGATCTCGACCTGGCCGGTGCGCAACCGGCGTGCCACGCCGATCGCCCGCTCCTCGTCGCCCGACCAGACACCGCCCGCCAGGCCGTACTCGGTCGCGTTGGCGATCCGCACCGCGTCGGCCTCGTCGTCGTAGGGCTGGATCGACCAGCACCGGACCGAAGATCTCCTCGCGGGCGATCGTCATCTCCGGGGTCACCTCGGAGAAGACGGTGGGGCGGACGAAGAAGCCGCGCTCGAGCCCCTCGGGGGCGGCGGCGCCACCGGTGAGGAGCTTGGCGCCCTCGGCCTCGCCCTTCGCGATGTAGCCGCGGACGCGCTCGCGCTGGGTGGCGGAGACGAGCGGCCCGAGCTTGGTGTCGGGGTCGAGCGGGTCGCCGGCGGTGAAGCTCTCGGCGGTGGCCGCGGCCAGCTCCTCGGCCTCGGCGAGGCGCTCACGCGGCACCAGCATCCGGGTCAGCGCGCTGCAGGTCTGGCCCGAGTTGAGGAAGCATTTCCCGACCCCGTCGGGGACGGCGCGCGAGAAGTCGGCGTCGTCGAGGATCACGTTCGGCGACTTGCCGCCGAGCTCCATCGCGACCGGCTTCACCGTCGCCGCGGCGAGCTCGGAGACGCGGCGCCCGGCCCGGGTCGAGCCGGTGAAGGAGACCATGTCGACGCCGGGATGGGCGGCGATCGCCTCGCCGACCACGGGCCCGATCCCGGTGACCAGGTTGAAGACGCCGGGCGGCAGCCCGACCGACTCGATCACCTCGGCGAGGATGAAGGCGTTCAGCGGCACCACCTCGCTCGGCTTCAGCACCACCGTGCAGCCGGCGGCGAGGGCGGGGGCGACCTTGGCGGCGATCTGGTGCAGGGGATAGTTCCAAGGGGTGATCGCGCCGACCACGCCGGCCGCCTCGCGCAGCACCCGCGAGTTGCCGACCTCCTCTTCCCAGCGCACTTCCTCCATCGCCGCCGGGACCGAGGCGAAGTCGTTGATTGCGAGGCCGACCTGGATCATCCGGGTCAGGTTCAGCGGCATCCCCAACTCCTGCACGATCGTCGCCACCAGCTCCTCGGCGCGCTCGCCGAGCCCGGCGGCGATCGCCGTCAGCGCCTCGGCCCGCTCGGCGCGGGGAGTCTGCGACCAGCCGTCGAAGGCCGCCCGCGCCGCATCGACCGCGTGGTCGACCTCGAGCGGCGTGCAGCCGGGGATCGTCGCGATCGTCTCCTCGGTGGTCGAGTTGATGACCGGCAGCGGGTCCGCTCCGACCGGCTCGACCCACTCTGCCGCCGATGAAGATCTTGTCCCGCGCCCCGATTCCCGCAGCCGTAGCCATTCCCGCTCCTCCTTCGATCGTCGTCGTGGGAAAGCTACCGCGTGGAGCTTTATAGCGGATAAGCGATTATCGCGGATACGCTATAAACGAAGTCATGGGCCCTTTCGCCACCGCGACCAAGTCGAGGAAGACCGCCGGGGAGTTGCTCCGGGAGGTCCGCACGGCCTACGGGATCTCCCAGAGGGAGCTCGCGACCCGCGGCAACACGACGCAGTCGGCGATTTCGCGGATCGAGGCGGGAAAGGTCTCGCCGTCCTTCGACACGTTGCGGGAACTGATGCGGATGCTCAGTGCGGACTTGGTCCTCGACGCGTCCCGGCGCGACACCGGCGTCGACCTGACTCTCAACGAACAGAACTTCGACTTTCCGCCGGCGGTTCGGGTCGAGCGCGGCCTGGGGTGGGCCGACCAAGTTCTCCGTATCCAGCGCGAAAATGGTCTGAAGCCGGGGGCGAACGGCGAAGACCGGGCGGCTTGGGACCTCGTGGAGCGACGAGGTGACAAGCCGATTCTCGAAGCCGGACCCCTGCTCGACGCTCTTGACCGCAACCAGGTCGAGTTCGTCGTCATCGGCGGCGTTGCCGGACTCGCCCATGGCTCGGCCTATCCAACCTACGACCTCGACATCGCCTACTCCCGCGACCCGAGGACCCTCGAGCGGATGGCAGCGGCCCTCCGCGATATCGGGGTCACGCTGCGCGGTGCGCCCGAAGGTCTGCCGTTCCAGGTCGACGCGAAGACTCTCGAGGCGGGCATGAACTTCACCTTCCTCACCGAGTTCGGCGAGTTCGACATCCTCGGCCACGTCGACGGGATCCGCAGCTATGAGGACCTACGTGCTCATGCGGAGATCCACGAGGTCGGGGGCATTCCCGTCCGCGTTGCCTCGCTCAACGACCTGATCGGGATGAAGCGCCGGGTCGATCGGACCAAGGATCAGTTGATGGTCGAGGAGTACGTCTCGATGGAGCGCCTCCGTCGCGAATGGGAGGCTCGACACCGCGACCGCGGCGACTAGCGGCGGGCGGCGAAGGGGGAGAAGGGCGCGTCCTCGTAGACGGCGGCGCCGGGGCCGGGGACGGCCTTCGCGTCGTGGGCGGTGAGGACCTCGCCGCAGTCCTCGCAGATGCCGCGGTCGGAGACGGTGCCGCCGCACTCCTTGTGGACGACGCGCAGCGGCGGTCCCTCGGGGCTGCCCGAGTGGCGGTCGCCCCAGCTCATCAGCGCGATCAGGGAGGGCCAGAGGTCGAGCCCCTTCTCGGTGAGGAAGTATTCGTGGCGGGGCGGGCTTTCCTGGTAGGCGCGGCGCTCGAGGATGTCCTCGTCGAGCAGGCGCTGCAGACGCGCCGAGAGGACGTTGCGGGCGATCCCCAGTGAGGACTGGATCCCGGAGAAGCGGCGGTTGCCGTTCATGACGTCGCGGACGATCAGGAGCGACCAGCGCTCGCCGATCACCTCGAGCGATTTGGCGAGGGAGCAGGCCTGACCGGGATAGTCGTGGCGGAGCACGGGTGTGATCTTCTCACACTTCGGTTGCATCACGAAACCGAGTCGGTTAGGGTCGCTCGACGTACCGAGTTGCATGACGAAACCAGCGCGCCCTGAACGGAGGGACGATGAGGTTGACCAACAGACAGAAGAACCGGCGCCGCGCGCGCGGCCCGCGGATCGCGATCAGCCAGGACGAGATCACCGCCGACCTCAACTACCGCGGCGGCGAGCCGCGACGTGCCGGCGCGCCGGCTCCCGCCCGCCGAGGCCGCCGATGAGCAGCGTCGAGTCCGCGATCCGCTCGCGGATCCTCGAACACGGCGGCAAGCTGCTCGCCACCGGCACCTCGACGCTGATGATCTTCGGCGCCTGAACGCCGCCGGCGGCTAGTCGACCAGGTCGCGGACCAGCTGGACCAGCAGCCGCACGCCGTAGCCGCTGCCGCCCTTGCCGGTGTAGGCGCGGTTGACGTCCCAGGCGGTGCCGGCGATGTCGATGTGCGCCCAGGGGGTGCCGTCGACGAACTCCTCGAGGAACGAGGCCGCGGTGATCGAGCCCGCCTCGCGCTTGGAGGCGAGGTTGGAGAGGTCGGCGACCGTCCCCTTCATCATCTCCTTGTACTCGGGGTGGAGGGGGAGGCGCCAGACCAGCTCGCCGCTCTCCTCGCCCGCCGCCGACAGCTCCGCGGCCAGCGCGTCGTCGTTGGAGATGACCGCCGCGTAGGTCGAGCCGAGCGCGACCAGCACCGCGCCGGTCAGCGTCGCCAGGTCGACGACCCGCTCGGCGCCCTGCTCGATCGCGTAGGCGAGCGCGTCGGCGAGGATCAGCCGGCCCTCGGCGTCGGTGTTGTTCACCTCGACCGTCTTGCCGTTGTACTGGGTGATCACGTCGCCCGGCTTGACCGCGGTGCCCGGAAGGCATGTTCTCGGTCGAGGGGACGACGGCGATCAGGTCGACCGGCAGGCCGAGCTCGGCGATCGCGGCGAAGGCCTCGAGCACCGCGGCGGCGCCCGACATGTCGAACTTCATCTCCTGCATCCCGGCGCCCGGCTTCAGCGAGATGCCGCCGGTGTCGAAGGTCACTCCCTTGCCGACGAAGCCGAGCGTCGGCCCGCCGCCGCCGCCCGCGTAGCGCAGCATGATCAGCCGCGGGTCGACCGGGCCGCCCTGGCTGACGGCGGCGAGCCCGCCCATGCCCTTGGCGCGGATCGCCTCGCCGTCGAAGACCTCGACGGTGACCTTGTCGGAGCCCGCGGCGATCTCCTCGGCGCGCTTGCGCGAGGTCCTCGGGCTTGGCGAAGTTGGCCGGCGTCTCCTGCAGGTCGCGGGCGCGGTTGGCCGCCTCGGAGTAGACGCGCGCCGTCTCGACCGCCCCGGCGAGCTCCGCCGGCCCGAGCACGGTCAGCGCCTCGAGCCGCGGCTTGTCGTCGTCGGCCTTGGTGTCGCCCTTGAAGCGGTCGAAGCGGTAGGAGCCGAGGATCGTGCCGGTGACGATCGCCTCGGCGGCGGCCGCCTCGTCCTCGGCGGCGGGCAGCGCCCAGGCCAGCGAGGTCGCCTCGACCTTCGCCGCCTCGGCGGCGACCAGCGCCGCGAGCACGCGCAGCTTCTCGACGGTCGAAATCGTCGCGCTCGCCCAGCCCGACCACCAGCAGCCGCTCGGGGCTGCCCGGATAGAGCCGGGTCAGGGTCTTGAACGAGCCCTTCGCGTCGCCCGCGCCGGGCGCGCCGGCGACCTCCTCGGGCAGCGAGTCGCCCTCGTAGAGACCGACGGCGACGAGCGCCGCGTCGGCGCCCTGCGGTGAGCTTTGTCTCACATCGACCTTCATCGGGGCGCGAGTCTAATCAGGCGGGACCGCGGCCAGTGGTCGGCTATCGTCCCGCGAGCGAGGCGCCCGCACCGCGGGCCCGCACCAACAGGAGAGGAAAGGCCTGCAGATGTCCAGCTCAGTGATCCTTGGTACCGCGCGCACCCCGGTCGGCAAGATGGGCGGCGCCCTGGCTTCGCTCGAAGCGCCCGAGCTCGGCGGCATCGCGATCGAGGCCGCGCTCGACCGCTCCGGCGTCGGCGCCGAGCAGGTCCAGCAGGTCATCTTCGGCCAGGTGCTGCAGGCCGGCCAGGGCCAGATCCCCTCGCGCCAGGCGCAGATCAAGGGCGGCATCCCGAAGGAGGTCCCCTCGGAGACGGTCAACAAGGTTTGCGCCTCGGGCATGCGGACGCTCGGCCTCGCCGACCAGGCGATCCGCGCCGGCGACCTCGAGATCGCCGTCACCGGCGGCATGGAGTCGATGAGCAAGGCCCCCTACCTGCTGCCGAACGCTCGCTTCGGCTTCCGGATGGGCGACGTCCAGGCGCTCGACGCGATGACCCACGACGGCCTCACCAACCCCTTCACCGGCAAGCAGATGATCGCCGAGGCGAGCGATGTCTCCAACGAGCTCGAGATCACCCGCGCCGACATGGACAAATTCGCCGTCCGCTCGCAGCAGCTGGCGGGAGAGGCGACCGAGGCGGGCCGGATCGCCGACGAGATCGTCCCGGTCGTCGTCAAGGGCCGCAAGGGCGACACCACGGTCGAGATCGACGAGGCGCCGCGTCCCGACACCACGCTCGAGGCGCTCTCGAAACTGAAGGCGGTCGGCGGCGACGGCGCCACCCACACCGCGGGCAACGCCCCCGGCGTCAACGACGGGGCGGGCGCGATCGTCGTCGCCTCCGAGGAGTGGGCCGAGAAGGAAGGCCGCAAGCCCCTCGCCAAGGTCGTCTCCTACGCGATGGTCGCCGACGACTTCGCCTACCTGGCCCGCACCCCCGGCAACGCGGCGCTGAAGGCGCTCGAGAAGATCGGCATGCAGCCCGGCGACGTCGACCTCTGGGAGATCAACGAGGCCTTCGCCTCGGTCGCGATCGGCTCGATGCGGATCCTCGGCATCGACGAGACCAACGTCAACGTCAACGGCGGCGCGATCGCCTACGGCCACCCGATCGGCGCCAGCGGCGCCCGCATTGTCGGAGCGTTCGTCCATGAGTTGGGCCGTCGCGGTGGCGGGCTCGGCGTGGCGGCCATCTGTTCAGGCGGTGGCCAGGGCGACGCGATCGTGCTCGAGGTGGCCGCCTCATAGAGGCGGTCCCTGCAAACCTGCGCATCTCGCGGTCCTCCTTGGTTTTCGGAACCGTGCGAGGGTCTAAATGAGTCGAGCCGCTGCTTTCTTTGACTTGGACAAGACGCTCATGGCGGGGTCCAGTGGGATGCAGTTCGCGCGGGTCGCGGCGCGCGGCGGCGTGGTCGGGCGGCGGCAGCTCGGCGGTCTGGGGGGTCGAGCACCTGCGCTACCGGGTGCGCGGCACCACCGACGAGCGCACCACCGAGGTGCTGCGGGTCGCCCGCGAGCTGATCACCGGGGTGCCGGCGAAGACGATCGAGCGGATGGGCCCGGAGGTGATGGCGGCGATCCTGCCGCGCGTCTACCCGCAGATGCTGGAGGAGGTCCACGCCCACCAGGACGCGGGCCGGCCGACCTTCATCGTCAGCGCCGCGGGCAACGACGTGGTGCGAGACGCTGGCCTCGGTGCTCGGCATGGAGGGCGGGATCGGCACCCGTTACGAGATCGACGCCGACGGCAGGTTCACCGGCCGGCTCGACGGCCCCTTCGTCTACGGCCCCGGCAAGGTGACCGCGATGGAGGAATTCGCCCGCGAGCACGCCATCGACCTCGACGCCTCCTACGCCTACTCGGACTCGCTGTCGGACTTGCCGATGCTGCGCGCGGTCGGCAACCCGGTCGCGGTCAACCCCGACCCGCCGCTGGCGGCGATCGCCAAGGAGGAGGGCTGGCAGACGCTGCGCTTCGAGCGGCTCGGCCGCCGGCTCACCGCGGTCTCGGTCGACGGTGATCGCCACCGTCGCCGGCTTCGGCGCCACCCGCGTCGCCGCCCATCGCCGCCCCGGCACCCGGCGCTTCCCCCTCCGCCGCCCGCGCGGATGAGCCGGCGCGCCTGGGGCGCCTTCGCCGCCGTCTCCGTCCTCTGGGGGCTGCCCTACCTCTTCATCAAGATCGCCGACGACGGCGGCATGCCGCCGCTCCTCCTCGCCTGGTCGCGGGTGGTGCTCGGCGCCGCGGTGCTGCTGGCGCTCGCCTGGCGGGCCGGGACCCTGCCCACCCTGCGCGGCCGCGGGCCGTGGCTGCTCGCCTTCGCCGTCGCCGAGATCGCGATCCCCTTCCCGATGATCGCGGCGGGTGAGAAGCACGTCGCCTCCTCGACCGCGGCGATCGTGATCGCCACCGTGCCGCTCCTGATCGCCCTGCTCAGCCTGCGCTTCGAGCCGAGCGAACGGGTCGGCGGCCGGCGGCTGGTCGGCCTCCTGGTCGGCCTCGCCGGGGTCGCCGCCCTGGTCGGCGTCGACGTCTCCGGCGACGGCGGCGAACTGCTCGGGGTCGGCGCGGTGCTGATCGCCGCCTGCGGCTACGCGACCGGCCCGCTGATCCTCAAAGGCAAGCTCGCCGGCCTCGACCCGACCGCGACGATGGGCGCCTGCCTGGCGATCGCCGCGGCGATCCTGACGCCCTTCGCCGCGCTCGACCTGCCGAGTGCCGCGCCCAGCGCCGGCGCCTTCGCCTCGGTCGTCGTCCTCGGCCTCTTCTGCACCGCGCTGGCAATGGTCCTGATGGCGATCCTGATCCACGATGCGGGACCGGCCCGCGCCTCGATCATCACCTACATCAACCCCGTGATCGCGCTCGTGCTCGGCATCGTCTTCCTCGGCGAGAGCCCCGGCGCCGGCTCGCTGATCGGCCTCGCCCTGATCCTGGTCGGCTCGTTCCTCGCGACGCGCTCCGGACGACCACCCGGTCGACGGGCCGAAAACTCCACCCATCCTTGAGTCTTCGGCCCGTCAACGCCGCCGACGGGCCGAATTCAGGACTCCATGTCCGGTTTCAGGCCCATCGGCGGGGGGGCCCGACATAACGGTGACGAGCCTGTTCCAGATGACGCACGCCCAGGCGCGCCCGTCCCACCCTCCTACCCGCCAAGTCGACGGAGGGACGGGCGCGCCGCCGAGCGAATAGTGTTCCCCGTCGAAATGGAGGCCGCCACCGCCCGCAAGATCCGCGTCGTCGTCGCCAAGCCCGGCCTCGACGGGCACGACCGCGGCGCCAAGATCATCGCCCGCGCGCTGCGCGACGCCGGCATGGAGGTCATCTACACCGGCCTCCACCAGACCCCCGAGCAGATCGCCGAGACGGTGATCCAGGAGGACGCCGACGCGGTCGGGCTCTCGATCCTCTCCGGCGCCCACATGACGCTGGTGCCGAAAGTGGTCGAGCTGCTGAAGGCGCAGGGGGTCGACGACGTGCTGGTCACGGTGGGGGGGACGATCCCCGCCGACGACATCCCCGAGCTGAAGAAACTCGGCGTCGCCGAAGTGTTCACGCCGGGATCGGGTACCGACGACATCGTCGAGTTCATCCGCGAGGGCGCCGCCGAGCGCCACGCCGCCGGCGCCTGAGCCGGTACGTGGTATTCCTCGCTACTTCAGCTACACGGATCGGTGCAGAGGTCCGGACGGAGCGGGTATAGTCCTGATTGACTGGTCAGTCAATCCGGCTAAACCGATAACATGCCCGGCCGCGACGGGGCCTTGAAGGCGCGATCCCAGGGCCTCCCTCGCAGACCGAGAATCGTTCCCCAAGGAGGCTTGAACTTGAAGATCTGCGTCCTGGTCAAGGAGGTACCGGACGCCGCGGTCCAGAAGCGCATCGATCCGAGCACGATGCGTCTCGACCGCAGCGGCGAGAAAAACCTCAACCCCTTCGACACGCACGCCCTCGAGGCGGCCATGCAGATCAAGGAGGGTGGCGCGATCCCGGTCGAGGAGGTCGTGGCGGTGACCATGGGTCCCGACTCCGCCGTCCGCGCCCTGCACAAGGCCGTCGCCCTCGGCGCCGACCGCTCGGTCCACCTCTCCGACGACGCCCTGGCGGGCTCCGACGTCTGCGCGACCGGCTATTCGCTGGCGAAAGTGCTCGAGTCCGAGAGCCCCGACCTGGTCCTGCTCGGCCAGCAGTCGGACGACGGCGAGTGCTACACGATCGGCGCTGTCGTCGCCGACCACCTGCAGATGCCCTCGCTGACCCAGGTGATCAAGATCGACGTCAACGACGGCAAGCTCCGCTGCGAGCGCCAGGCCGAGTACGGCTACGACACCGTCGAGATCGAGCTGCCGGCCGTGATCAGCGTCGGCGACGCGATCAACGAGCCGCGCTACCCGTCGCTGAAAGCGATCATGGGCGCGAAAAAGAAACCGCTCGACAACGAAGGCCACCGGCGACGTCGGGATCGACGCCGCGCAGGTCGGCGAGGCCGGTTCGAAGACCAAGGTCCTGGCCCTGAACCCGCCGCCCGGCGAAGGAAGCCGGCGAGATCATCGAGGACGAGGACACCAACGAGACGGTCGAAAAGATCGTCGCCTGGCTGGACGAGAGGAAACTGATCTAGATGGCAGGCATCCTGGTTTACGCCCTCCACGACGACGAGGGCAACTTCAACAAAAACAGCCTCGGCGCCATCTCCGAGGCCGCCAAGCTGGCCGGTGAAATCGGCGGCGAGGCACCGCGCTGGTGGTCGGCGACGTCGCCGACGACGCCGCCGCCGGGCTCGGCAAATACGGCGCCGCCAAGGTCTACCGGGCCAAGAGCGTGCCCGAGGGCCTCGCCCAGCCGATCGTCGACGCGATGGCCAAGGTCATCAGCGACAACGGCATCAGCTACGCGCTGTTCGGCGGCGGCCTGCTCGGCTTCGAGATCGGGGCCGGCCTGACCGCCCGCCTCGGCGCCGGGGTGACGATGGAGGTCACCGCGGTCAAAGTCCAGGACGGCAAGCTGTCGTCGAGCGGCCGATCCTGCAGGACTCCGAGATCGCCGATGTCGGCTACGTCTCCGAGCCGGGCATCATCATCGGCCGCCTCAACGCGTTCGACGACCAACGAGACCGGCGGCACCGCCACGGTCGAGGACGTCGAGGTCGAGTTGTCGCCCTGGTCGACCAAGGCGACGCTGGTCCAGCGCGGCGAGCAGCGCGGCGCCGACGTGAACATCGAGGACGCCGACATCCTGGTCGGTGGCGGTCGTGGCCTCGGTGCCGCGGACGGCTTCAAGCTGGCCGAGGAACTCGCCGAGTCGATGGGCGGCGCCGTCGCCGCGACCCGTGCGGTCGTCGACGCCGGCTGGTACCCCTACGCGGCGCAGATCGGCCAGACCGGTAAGACGGTCGCGCCGAAGCTGTACCTCGCGGCGGGCATCTCCGGCGCGATCCAGCACAAGGTCGGGATGCAGAACTCGGAGAACATCCTGGCGATCAACAAGGATCCGAACGCTCCGATCTTCGAGTTCTCGGACCTCGGCGTGGTGGGCGATCTGCACAAGATCGTCCCCAAACTGACCGAGGCGATCAAAGCCAAGAAGGGCGGCTGAGCTTCGGCTCAGCCGCCCAGTTCCGCCCCTTCAGGAGGAGCCCCAGATGCCGGCAGTGCCACCCAGTGAGTTCCCGCCGCCGTTCGACTCGAGCCTCGGTGATCGGTCCGCCGACCGACGCGCCCGAGGATCGGATCGAGGTCGGCGTCGCGATCGTCGGCGGTGGCCCCGCCGGCCTCGCCTGCGCCAACAAACTGATGCAGCTGCTCGAGAACGAGCCGGAGCTGACCGAGAAGCTCGGTGAAGTCCCGGTCGCCGTGATCGAGAAGGGCAAAGTGGCCGGGGCCCACCTCCTGTCGGGGGCGAACGTCAACCCGTCGGCGCTGGAACGGCTGTTCCCGGACCTGCCGCCGGCCGAGTGGCCGCCGGTCTACCAGGAGGTCGACGAAGGACGCGACTACTTCCTGACCAAGAGCGAAAGCGTTCCCGCTGAAACCGGCGCCGCCGAACTTCCGCAAAGAGGGCACCTACACGCTCTCGGTGTCGAAACTGGGCCGCTTCCTCGCCGAGAAAGCCGAAGAGGCGGGCGTCTACATCCTCAGCTGAAACCGCCGCGACCAAGCTGCTGGTCGAGGACCGGATCGTCAAAGGCGTCCGCTCCGGCGACCGCGGCCGCGGCAAAGACGGCCAGGAGCTGGCGAACTTCGAGCCCGGCTCGGACGTGATCGCCAAGGCGACCGTCCTCGCCGAGGGCACGATCGGCCACCTCAGCTACGCCGCCTACGACTACTTCGACCTGCACGGGGCCGACCCGCAGGCGCTGGGAGCTCGGGGTGAAGGAGATCTGGGAGGTGCAGAAGCCGCTCGACCAGGTCATCCACACGATGGGCTGGCCGCTGCGCTGGAGCGGCAAGTACAAGGAGGTCGGCGGCAGCTTCATCTACCCGATGGGCGAGGACAAGGTCTGCTTCGGCCTGGTCGTCGGCCTCGACTACCACCGACGCCACCTTCTGCGTCCACGACGCGCTGCAGCAGCTGGAAGACGCACCCCTTCATCAAGAAGATCCTCGAGGGCGGCAAACGGGTCGGCTGGGGCGCCAAGACGATCCCCTCGGGCGGCTACTTGGCGATGCCGAGCCGGCTCGCGGTGCCGGGCATGCTGATGGCCGGCGACTGCGCCGGGATGGTCAACATCGCCGACCTGGCGGGCGTCCACTACGCGATGCACGCCGGCATGTACGCGGCGGAAGCGATCGTCGACGTCGCTGAAGGAAGACATCGACTCGGTCAACTTCGAGGCCTACGACGAGATGATCCACAAGTCGGAGATCGAGAAGGACCTCAAAGAAACGCGCAACATGCAACAGCCGTTCACCAAGGGCTTCTTCGTCGGCGGCGCGATGGCCTCGGCGATGACCGCCACCAAAGGCAACTTCCCGGGCGGCCACTGGAAGGTCGAGGACGACGCCGAGAACCGGTCGTACATCGGCAAGGCGGGCGACGAAGTACCCGAAACCCGACAACGAGCTGACCTTCGACAAGCTCGGCTCGGTGTTCCTCTCGGGCAACGCGACCCGCGACGACGCGCCGAACCACGTCCGCATCCAGACCCACGTGCCGCGCGAGGTCGCCCAGACCTGGGTCTCGATGTGCCCGGCGCAGGTCTACGAGATCCCCGAGGACCAGCTGGCGAACGGCGAGGCGAGGTCGACGTCCACGTCACCGCCTCCAACTGCGTCCAGTGCGGCGCGATCACCGCCAAGGGCGGCCGCCTCACCCTCCCCGAGGGCGGCGACGGCCCGCTGTACCAGGAGACCTGACGCGCTAGCGACAGTTTCGGCGCGCCCTGCGCGCCACGCGTGCGGATTTGGCGGGCAGCATCCGAAGGGTGCTGTCCGCTGCGTTCTCCGCTCCTGAAACGCTCTTCTCAGGAGCGGGCGGGTTGGCCGCCGCGATCGCGATCGGCGCCTTCGTCGGTCAGGCGGCCATGACCTTCATTCCGTCGCCCGATCGGAAACGACGAAGCGCCATCGCAGTCGGCGGCTTGTTCGGTCTGCTGACGATGATCGGACTCATCTTTTTGTCTGCAAACGGCTGGTAATTTCAAGCGATGAGCGAGAATCAGGCATATGTGCTCGACGTGATCGTCGGCTGCCTGGTCACCTGGGGCGTCGTCATCCTCCTGGCGGTGCTCGGTGTCAACGAACAGCTCCAGCTGTTGGCGGCGATGCTCGGTCTGGCCGGCGGCTCGATCGTGATCGGCCTGACCTCCGCCCACTATGGGCGCAAGGAAGTCGAGGGCCGCGACGGCGACTAGGCTCGCCGGATGCTGGCGCTGGGGATCATCTGCGCGATCGGGGCTTCGGCGCTCTACAACACCTCGATCGCGCTGCAGGCGCTCGAGGCGCGGGACGTGGGGCAGGAGCACGCGCTGCGGGCGTCGCTGATCGGGCGGCTGATCCGCAACCCGCGCTGGCTGCTGGCGACGCTGATCGGGCTGCTCGGCTGGCCGCTGGAGATCGTCGCGCTGCTGCTGGCGCCGCTGACCGTCGTCCAGCCCTGCCTCGCCAGCGGGCTGGTGCTGCTGCTCTGGCTCGGGGTGACGAGGCTGGGGGAGAGGCCGGGCCGGCGCGAGTACGGGGCCGTCGCGGCGATCGTGGTCGGGGTCGCCGGGATCGCCTGGGCGGCGCCCGAACGGACCACCGGCAACGCCGGCGCGGTGCCGATCGCGATCGCCCTGGCGCTGGTGACGATCCCGGTCGTCGCTCCCTATGTCGTGCGCGGGCGGGCGGGCGCGGCCGGGACGCTGGCCGTCGTCGCCGCCGGCTTCGGCTACGCCTGGACGGCGATCGCCTCGAAGCTCCTCACCGACGAACTCTCGGCCGGCTCGCTGCTCGTCGCCGCGATCTGGCTCGCCACCGCGGCCGCCTCGGAGGGCCTCGCCCTGCTCAGCGAGATGAGCGCGCTGGGCAGGCGCCCGGCGACCCAGGTGACGCCGGTGATGTTCGCGGTCCAGGTCGTCGTGCCGGTGATCCTGGCGCCGCTGATCTTCGAAGAGTCGTGGTCGGGCACGCCGGGCGGCGGCGCCGTACTCGTCGCCGCGGTCCTCGCTCGCCCTCGCCGGGGTCGTCGCCCTGGCCGGGCTCGCCGGCGGTCGGCGCCGTGATCGAGTCAGCGCCCACGCGGACGAGATCGAGTCCGTCATGCTGAGACTGATTCCGTCCTCCGGATGGCTTTCGCTGGTAAACGTTCTCTTCCGGTTTCGCTGCTAGCCTTGCGCCGCCTTCGGCGACCGAGATCCAACTCCCGCCGACCCCCTTTCCCAGCACACTCAAGAAGGAGCCAGCCGTAGGCGCCGCCGAGACATCCCTGCCCGACGTGACCAAGTTCGCGATCGGCTTCGATCACCGCGACCGTCCCCGCCTCTTCGAGTTCTGGACCGAGATCCTCGACTCCGAGCAGTGGTCGGAGGGCAACAAGCTGGCCGCCTTCGAGGAGCGCTGGGCCGAGTGGAACAAGCTCCCGAGCCGTCGGCCTCTCGAGCTGGGCGGGCGGCGCGCTCGCCGCGCTCGAGTTCGCCGGGGTCAAAGGCGAGACCGTCCTCTGCCCGTCGAACACCTTCATGGCGACGCCGCTCGCCGCGGTCGGCGCCGGCGCCGCAGGTCGAGTTCGTCGACTGCCGCAAAGACGACCTCTGCATGTCCTTCGAGGACTTCGAGCGCAAGGCCGAGCAGCACAAGCCGCGCGCCGCGATCCTCGTCCACGTCGGCGGCCACCTCGCCTTCGACTCCAAGCAGATCGCCGCCTACTGCCGCGACCATGGCATCTTCCTGCTCGAGGACTGCGCCCACGCCCACGGCGCCGACTGGAACGGCGAGCGCCCCGGCAGCTTCGGCGACGCCGGCGTCTACTCGCTCTACGCGACCAAGACGATCTCCAGCGGCGAGGGCGGCGTGCTCGTCTCCGCCAACGACGACCTGCTCGAGTACGCGCGCAAGTTCCGCAACTACGGCAAGTTCGATCACCAGGTCGACGGCCTCAACTTCCGCATGAACGAGTTCACCGCGGCGCTGGCGCTGGTCCAGGCCGAGCGGATGGAGGAGATCGTCGCCTGGAAGAACGACTACGCGCGCGAGCACCTCGACCCGGATCCACCCGGCGCGCCTGGCGCTCCCCGAGGGGATGACCTCGGGCCTCTACAAGTACATCGTCTTCGAGGAGATCGAGAAGAGCACCGGCAAGGTCTACGACCAGCCTTGCCACCGGATCATGGGCCGCTCCGACGAGCTGCCGAACACCGACTGGGTGGCCGAGAACCATTGGTGCGTGCCGCTCTACTACCGGCCGGAGAGCCGCGCCGCGGCCCTCTCCGGGCGAGGAGGGGTGAGCGGATGAGGGTCCTGGTCACCGGCGGCGGGGGCTTCATCGGCTCCCACGTCGTCGACAAGCTGATGGAGAAGGGGATGACGCCGCGGATCTTCGACCTCAGCGCCTCGCCCTACCACTCGCCGCTCGAGGTCGAGACCTTCACCGGCTCGATCACCGATCCCGGCAACCTCGACCTCGCGATGCGCGACTGCGACGCGGTCATCCACCTCGCCGCGGTCGCCGACGTCGGCCACGTGCTCGCCGACCCGGTGCTCGCCGAGGAGGTCAACACCCGCGGCACCCTGCAGGTGCTGGAGGCGGCCTGCCGGGCGAAGGTCGGCCGCGTCGTCTACGGCTCGACCACCTGGGTCTACAGCGACTGCCCCGAGCAGGAGGTCGACGAGGAAACCGCGATCCCGGCGCCGCGCCACCTCTACACCGCGACCAAGCTCGCCGGCGAGACCTACTGCGCCGGCTACTGCGAGCTCTACGACCTCGAGTTCACGGTCCTGCGCTTCGGCATCCCCTACGGCCCGCGCGCCCGCGCCGCCGGCGTCGTCGCCAAATTCACCGACCTCTCCTTCGAAGGCAAGGCGCTGACGATCGCCGGCGACGGCAGCACCACCCGCAGCTTCATCTACGTCGAGGACCTCGCCGACGGGATCGTCGCCGCGCTCGCCCCGGCGGCGGCGGGCCGCACCTACAACCTCTCCGGCGACGAGATCACGACGATCCTCGAAATCGCCGAGCGGGTGCAGGAAAACGTCGACACCTGCGAGATCACCCACACGCCGCCGCGTCCCGGCGACTTCCCGGGCAAGACGATCTCCAACCAGCGCGCCCTCGACGAGCTCGGCTGGAAAGCCGAAACGCCCTTCAAGGACGGCGTCCGCCAGTACGTCGAATGGGTCAAGTGCACGACCCGCCCGCCGGACCCGATCCCCGGCACGAAGCCCTCGATGAACGGCAACGACCGCGCCGCCGGCGCGCTGCTCGCCGGCGCCTCGCGGCCCGGCGAGCCGCGCGACCCGCGCGTCCTGATCCTCACCGCCGACATCGGCGAGGGCCACGACCTGCCCGCGCGGATGATCGCCGCCGACCTCGAAAAGGAGGTCCCCGGCGCCGAGGTGACGATCGACAACGGCCTCGAGGCGATGGGCAAGATGATGTCGGCGGTGGTCCGCGGCGGCTCGCGCTTCACCTTCCGCCGCGCCCCCTGGGTCTTCGACGTCCAGTACTGGCTGATCGCCAAGTTCGCGCCGACCCGCTGGCTGGCGATGCACCTGATGTACCTGACCGGCGCCCGCGGCCTGCTGCAAGCAGATCGCCGAGCACCAGCCCGACGCGATCATCTCGACCTACCCCGGGGTCACCGTGGTGCTCGGGATGCTGCGCGAGAAGCGCCGCCTCGAGATCCCGGTGCAGTCGGCGATCACCGACCTTGCCGGGCTGCGCTACTGGGCCCACCCGGGCGTCGACCTCCACTACGTCACCCACCCCGAGTCGATCGAGGAAGTCGAGCGGCTGGTCGGGCCGGGGACCGCGTCGAGTGGGCGCGGCCGCCGATCTCGCCCGAGTTCCTGATGCCGCGCACCCGCCGCGACGCCCGCGAGGCGCTCGGCGTCGACGCCGCACGCCCGCATGGTCCTCGTCTCCGGCGGCGGCTGGGGGGTCGGCGACCTGGAGCGCGCGATCGAGCTGGCGCTCGCCGACGGCGAGACCGAGGTGGTCTGCATCGCGGGCCGCAACGAGGGCGCCCGCAAGCGGCTCGAAGCCCGCTTCGCCGACAACGAGCGGGTCCGCGTGCTCGGCTTCACCGAACAGATGAGCGACTGGATGGCGGCCGCCGACGCGATGATCCACGCGACCGCCGGCCTCACCGTGCTCGAGGCCCACATCCGCGGCTGCCCGGTGATCTCCTACGGCTTCTCGGCCGGCCACCTGCGCGCCAACAACGCCGCCTTCGAACGGTTCGGGATCGCCGAGGTGGCGCGCTCCGACCACGAGCTCGAGTCGACCCTGCGCCACGTCGCCGGCGAGCGCCGCTCGCCCGACTCCTCGTTCGCCTCGCTGCCCTCGATCGCCTCGCGGGCGCTCGCGGTGCGGCCGCGGGTCCGCCAGGAGCCGGTCTGGCGCCTGCGCACGGCGCGCGCCGTCGCGGTCGCCTGCCTGGCGATCATCGCGGTCGTCCTGGTGATCTCGGCGGTCCACCGCGAGAGCCCGCTGAAGCCGCTGCGCCCGGTCACCAGCCGCATCCACATCGGCGACAACGACACTCCGACCGCGACGCCGGCGGCGAAGAAGCTCGGCCCGGCCGAATCCTCGCGCGGCGTCGCCGAACGAAGACCGCCGAAGCCGAATCCGCTCCTTGAGCGACGCGCCGACGGCGCGGCGTGCCGCGGGCGCCGGCGCGCTCGCCCTGGCGGTGGCGGTGCCCCACGCCGGCCCGGCGCTGGCGCCGATCGTGCCCGCGGTCGGCCGCCGGCTCCGCGTCGTGCTGCGCGAGGAGGGGGTCGAGGGCGTCGCGCTCACCTTCGACGACGGCCCGCACCCGCAGGGCACCCCGGCGGTGCTGGAGATCCTCCGCGAGGCCGGACAGAAGGCGACCTTCTTCCTCGCCGGCGAGCAGGTCGAGCGGCGCCCCGCGCTGGCCGCCGAGATCGTCGCCGCCGGCCATCGGGTCGAGCTGCACTGCCACCGCCACCGCAACCAGCTGCGGCTGACCCCGCGGGCGCTGCTCGACGACGCCGAGCGGGGGAGGGCGGCGATCGAGGAGGCGAGCGGCCAGGAGATCGCCGACTACCGGCCGCCCTACGGGATCTTCAGCGGCGCCGGGCTGCGGGCGATCCGCTCACGCGGATGGCGGCCGGTGCTCTGGTCGCAGTGGGGCCGGGACTGGACGCGACGGGCGACGGCGGAGTCGATCGCTCGCAAGGCGACCGACGGGATCCGCCCCGGGGACATCGTCCTCTTGCACGACGCCGACTTCTACAGCGCGCGGAACTCTTGGGAGCGCACCGCGTCGGCTCTGCCGAGGATCCTCGACGAGCTCGCGATGCGGGGCCTGAAGTCGAGCGTGCTTCGCCGCTGAACCGGCGGAGCGATGGTCCACTCGTCGCAGCCGGCGAAGGCTTCGTCGAGCAGCCGGGCCATCGTGCTCCGCGGCCGGTCCTGGTCGAAGATCTGCTTGGACATGGCTCTCCGTCCTCAATAGGGGGGTTTGATGAAGATTCACCCCCATGTCGGACGAAAAAGTTGCACTTTGCGGATTTTGCGAACAGTTGTTCGCGAGGCCGTTACGGCGAAGGCGCAAAGTCGGCAATCTCAGCTGCCAAGCGGTTCGGCTGATCGAACGGTACGAAGGTCGCCGAGTCGGGTATGCGAACCAGTTTCGCGCCGCCGACCTCGGCGGCGAGGCGTTCGGCGTAGCGGATCGGGAAGAAGCGGTCGCCCGGCGCCCAGGCGAGCAGGAGGGGGAATTCGGAGCCCGCGAGGCTCGCCGCGGCGGCGGGGATCGCGGAGAGCGGCGCCGCCGGAAGGCGAGCCGCATCGCCGCCCGGCAGCTTCGCCAGCGGCGGCATCGCCTTGAAGATGCCCGGCGGGAAGTTCTCGTGGGTGTCGCAGTTGGTGAGGACGAGGCGGCCGACGCGGGCGGGGCGCCGGGCGACCAGGACCTGGCACATCGCGCCACCCGAGTCGTTGCCGACCAAGGTCACGTCCTCGAGGTCGAGCGCGGCGAGGAAGTCCTCGATGATCGTCGCGATGCCGGGCGGGGAGAGGTCGGCGTCGGGGGCCATCGCCACCGTGTGGGCGCCGAGCGGCCAGTCGGGCGCGATGCAGCGGTAGCGATCGGAGAGCGCCTCGACGACCCCGTCCCAGAGCTGCCCGTCGACCAGGTATCCGTGGACGAAGACGATCACCGGCCCCGATCCCGCCTCCCGATAGCGGATAGTTCCGGCCGGAACTCGAATTTCTTGCACGTCCCTGGACATAGGCTCCCTTTCGCCGCATGAGGACCGAGCTGGATCTGTTCATCCGTTGAGGATTCCGATAACATACATACAGCATGAATGAGAGTCAACCCGACAAGCGCACGGCGCACCGAACCCAGGCGCAGCGCAGCGAAGACACCCGCAGGGCGCTGGTCACAGCCGGCCGCGAGCTGTTCGCCGCCCGCGGCTACGACGACGTCGGCGCCGAGGAGATCGTCCGCGCCGCCGGGCTGACCCGCGGCGCGCTCTACCACCATTTCCCGTGCGGCAAGCCGGGCCTGCTCGAGGCGGTCTACGAACGGCTCGAGGCGGAGTCGACCGAGCGCGTCGCCCGCGTCGTCCTCGACTCGGAGATGCACAGCCCGCTGGCGGCGATGAAGGCCGGCGTCGCCGCCTTCCTCGACGAGTGCGCCGAGCCCGGCTTCCAGCGGATCGTCCTCCACGACGCCCCCGCCGTGCTCGGCTGGGACCGCTGGCGCGAGATCTCCGCCTCCAACGGCCTCGGCCTGATCGAAGCGAGCCTGATCGCCGCGATCGAGGCGGGGGAGATCCGCCCGCTGCCGGTGAAGCCGACCGCCCACCTGCTGCTCGGCGCGCTCGACGAGGCGGCGATGCTCCAGGCCCGCTCCGCCGACCCGGCCGGCAGAGCCGAGGTCACGACCGTCCTGCTGGCCCTGATCGACAGCTTCGCGACGCCCGTCCCGGGCTAGGTGGAGCCGCCTTGCGCACTGCTCTAAACTCCTAAGAGTGAAAGCTTCAATCCACCCCGATTACGCCCTCGCCAACGTGCACTGCTCGTGCGGCAACCAGTTCTACACGCGGTCGACGAAAGACGACCTGCACGTCGAGCTCTGCTCCGAGTGCCACCCGTTCTACACCGGCAAGCAGAAGCTGGTCGACACCGGCGGTCGCGTCGAGCGCTTCCAGCGTCGCGCAGCCAAACACCGGGCCGGCAGGCGGTAGCAACCGTGAGCCCGCCGGCGGGCTCTGCACTACAGGCGTCCCAAGCCACCCCCTCCAAAAGCAGCAACGGAGGGGACCCGCTGCGCATGCCCGACGGCGCGCTCGTCGCCAAACGCGACGCGCCGGTCGGCGGCCAGGCGGTGCTCGAGGGAGTGATGATGCGCGGCGTCTCGACCTGGGCCGTCGCCGTCCGCACACCCGAGGGCCAGATCGAAGTCGAGTCCGAAGCCGCTCGTCCCTTGGGCGAAGCGCAGCCGCCTCTGGCGGGTGCCGATCATCCGCGGCGTCGTCGCCCTCGCCGAATCGATGAAGATCGGCTTCCGCGCCCTCGCGATCTCCGCCAACGCGCAGATCGAGGACGACGAGGACGGCGAGCCGGAAGAGATCGGCGGCTGGGTCTGGGGCCTGACGATCGCCTTCTCGCTGATCCTCGCGATCGGCCTCTTCTTCGTCGTCCCGGTCGGGCTGACCAGCCTGATCAAGGGCCAGCTCGGCTCGCCCTTCCTCTTCTGGCTGGTCGAGGGCGTGCTCCGCACCAGCATCTTCATCGCCTACATCTGGGCGATCAGCAAAATGCCGGACCTGCGGCGGACCTTCGAGTACCACGGCGCCGAGCACAAGACGATCTCCTGTTACGAGGCCGAAGACGAGCTGACGCCGGAGCGGGCGAAGCTCTACTCGCGCCTGCACCCGCGCTGCGGCACCAGCTTCCTGCTGATCGTCATGGTGCCTGGCGATCTTCGTCTTCGCCCCGCTCGGGCTGCCCGCCTGGTACTGGCTGGTGGTCTCGCGGATCGTCGGCATCCCGGTGATCGCCGGGCTCTCCTACGAGGTGATCAAGTGGGCCGGCAAGAACCGCCGCAAAGCCTGGGTGCGGGGGGTGATGTGGCCGGGGCTGATGCTGCAGAACCTGACCACGCGCGAGCCCGACCTCGACCAGCTCGCGGTCGCGATCGCCTCGCTGAACGCCGTCCTCGCGCGCGAGAGCCCCGAGGACCTGCACTCGGACCAGACGATCGAGATCGTCGCCTAAGAACCCGTCAGGTCCGCGGCGGCCCGGCCGCCTAAACTGGTTCCCATGATCGAGCAGTTGGTGGAACAGATCCGAGCGCGCTTTGCCGAGCTCGAGGCGATGATGTCGGACCCGGCGGTGATCGCCGACCGCGAGCGCTACGCCGAAGTCGGCCGCGAGTACCGCGCAGCTGCAGGCCGCCCGCGAACTGGCGGAGGAGTACGCGACGCTGAAAGACGACCTCGAAGGGGCGCGCGAGCTGCTCGCCGAGGGCGAGGACGCGGAAATGCGCGCGGTCGTCGACGAGGCGCCGGCGCGGCTCGAGGCGCTCGAAGAGGAGATCCGCCTGGCGATGGTCGAGCGCGACCCGAACGACGAGAAGAACGTGATCGTCGAGATCCGCGCCGGCACCGGCGGCGACGAGGCGGCGCTCTTCGCCGGCGACCTCTACAAGATGCTGACCCGCTACGCCGAGCTGCGCGGCTTCTCGACCGACGTCCTCTCGCAGTCCGCCTCCGAGGCGGGCGGCTTCAAGGAGGTCACCTTCGAAGTGCGCGGCGAGGGCGCCTACTCGGTCTTCAAGTTCGAGGGCGGCACGCACCGCGTCCAGCGGGTGCCGGAGACCGAGAGCCAGGGGCGGATCCACACCTCGACCGCGACGATCGCGGTGCTGCCCGAGGCCGAGGAGGTCGACGTCCAGATCGACCAGACGACCTGCAGATCGACGTCTACCGCTCCTCCGGGCCGGGCGGCCAGTCGGTCAACACGACCGACTCGGCGGTGCGGATCACCCACAAACCGACCGGGATCGTCGTCTCGATGCAGGACGAGAAGTCCCAGCTGCAGAACCGCGACAAGGCGATGCGGGTGCTGCGGGCGCGGCTGCTGGAGAAGCAGATCGCCGAACAGCAGGAGCAGATCGCCTCCGAGCGCAAAGCCCAGGTCGGCAGCGGCGAGCGGGCCGAGAAGGTGCGCACCTACAACTTCCCCCAGGGCCGGGTAACCGACCACCGGATCAAGCACACCTCGCACAACCTCGACGGCGTGCTGAACGGCGAGCTCGAGGAGTTCACCAACGCCCTCTCGGCGGAGGAGAAGCGGCGGCGCCTCGAGGCCGCCGCGGTGGCGTGAGCGCCGCGGCCGGCACGGCGGGTGCGGGTCGCCGACGCGCTGTCGGCGGCGACCGACGCGCTCGCCGCGGCTGGGGTGCCGGAGGCGCGGCTCGACGCCGAACTGCTGCTCGCGGCCGCGAGCGGGCGGGGGAGGGCGAGCCTGATCGCCGACCCGGGCGCCGGGATCGAGCCCGCCGCGGGGCGCCGCTTCGGCGAGCTGGTGCGGCGCCGGCTGCGGCGCGAGCCGCTCGCCTACATCGTCGGGACGAAAGGCTTCCGGCGGATCGAGCTGGCGGTCGACCGGCGGGTGCTGGTGCCGCGGCCGGAGACCGAGCTGCTGGTCGAAGTGGCGCTGGAGCGCCGGCCCGCCCGGGTCCTCGACGTCGGCACCGGCTCCGGGGCGATCGCGCTGGCCGTCGCCGACGAGCTGCCCGCGGTCGAGGTCGTCGCCACCGACACCTCGCCGGCGGCGCTCGAGGTCGCGCGCGCCAACGCGGCGCGCCTCGGCCTCGCCGATCGCGTCCGCTTCGAGGCCGGTTCCGTGCCGGAGGGTGAGAGCTTCGACCTCGTCCTCGCCAACCTTCCCTACGTCGCCGAACGCGACTGGGCCGGGCTCGAGCCCGAGGTCACCAGATGGGAGCCGCGCGAGGCGCTGCTCGCCGGCGCCGACGGCCTCGACGCCTACCGCGAGCTGCTGGCGCCGATGGACGAGGGCCCGGCCGAGTGCCTGCGGCCCACCTTCAGCGACGAGCCCGCGCTGCTCGACAGCGTGGCCGCGATCGCGGTCGAGATCGGCGAGGGACAGGCTCTGGAGGTCGCCGAACTGATCCGCGACGCGGGGTTCCCGACCGTCGAGGTCCGCGCCGACCTGGCCGGGATCGAGCGGGTGGTGGTGGGGGCGCGATGAGCACCGAGATCCCTCAGGTCGTGCCGCTTGAGAGCGGCGGCGCGGCGGCGGCCCGCTCGGCGCTTGAACGGACGATCGCCGCGGGCGGCGTCGTCGTCTTCCCTTCCGACGGCGTCTACGGCCTCGCCTGCGACCCGCTCGACCCGGCGGCGATCGCCCGCATCCACCGGCTGAAGGGCCGCGACGACGGCAAACCGGCCGCGGTCATGTACTTCTCGCCGCTGGCGATGCGGGAGCTGGTCGCCGAGCTCGGCCCGCGCGCCGCCGCCGCGGTCAGCGCCCTGCTGCCGGGCCCGGTCACGCTTGTGGTGAAGAACCCCGGCCACCGCTATCCACTCGCCTGCCGCGAGGACGTCGAACGGCTCGGCATCCGCCTGCTCGGCGGGCCGCTGGCCGGGGCGATGTGTCCGGTCTTCCAGACCTCGGCCAACCTCAGCGGCAAACCGGCGCCGGGCCGTTTCGCCGACGTCCCCGACACGATCCTCGCCGCGGTCGACCTGGCGATCGACGGCGGCAGCCTCACCGGCCTGCCCTCGACCGTCGTCGACATCGCCGCGATCGACGCCGGCGGCGGCTGGGAGATCCTGCGCCAGGGCGCGATCTCCGAAGGCGACCTGGCCAGCGCCCTGGCCTCGGTCGGGCTCGACTAGCCGGCGGCACAGGTGTGCGATCGAGCCGGTCATGAACGGCTCAACTGCACACTCGCCGGCCTACGCCCACGCCTTCGTGCCAACTCCCGCCTTGCATCACACCGACGCGCGCCTTCCTCCACCCCTTCAGGGCGCGGGCGCCAGCCGTCGTCAGCCGCTGCAGCCGCGGCCGTCGAAAGGGAGTCGCACCCGCCGGTGGGCGGAGTTGTCGTGCTCGTCCGACTCGAAGAGGTGGTGCTTGGGGTCGACGGTCATCGCGAAGACGAAGCAGCCGCGCAGGCCGGTGACGTCGATCCACTGCTTGTCGTAGTCGGCCGGGTAGATGTCCGACCAGCCGACCGAGGTGCCCAGCACGTCGCGCCCGATGCGGGGGTCCTGATTGCAGGCGGGATAGTGGGCGGTCGGCGGCGAGCGCCGGCCCGGGCGGGTCCGCTCGAGGTCGCGCAGGCAGTAGTTCAGCTTCGGGCTGGTCCGCACCACCGGGCCGAGGCCGCCGCCGGGCAGCACCTTCCGCAGCGTGAACCGGGCCAGCTGGTGGACCTTCCAATAGGAGCCACCGAAGTAGGGGCCGACATCGGTGAAGTGGAGACTGGCACCGGTCCGCACGGTGATGTGGCCACCACCGCGCTTATAGATCCGCTGCGTCACCTTCATCGTCTTCGGCCCGTCGCGCCTGCCGTGCAGCTCGATCGGCCCGCGGCCGCGGCTCTCCACGTCCGAGGTCGCGTGCAGCAGCGTCTTGCCGTCGTAGCTCGAGACGTACATTTCGCTCGGCGTCCCGATCCGCAGGTCGGGGCAGAGGAGGTGCTTCGCCTGTGGTCCCTTGCAGGGGTTCTGCGTCGGCGGATGCCAGCCGCCTTCGGACCCGAGTGCGGTCGGGACGAGGGTCGCGGCGAGGACGAGCAGGACCGCGATCACCGGACGGGCCGACTTCACCCGCCGCAGCCTACCCCGGTATCGGGACCCGTTGCTATCGTCGGCACAAGCGATGGCCGACCTGCCGGAGAACTTCCAGACCGCGCCGCTGAGCGAGGTCGATCCCGAGATCGCCACCGTTCTCGACCGCGAGCTGCGCCGCCAGCAGCGCACGCTGGAGATGATCGCCTCGGAGAACTTCGTGCCGCAGGCGGTGCTCGACGCCGCCGGCTCGGTGCTCACCAACAAGTACGCCGAGGGCTACCCCGGCCGCCGCTACTACGGCGGCTGCGAGGAGGTCGACGTCGCCGAGCAGCTGGCGATCGACCGCGCCAAGGACCTCTTCGGCGCCGAGCACGCCAACGTCCAGCCGCACGCCGGCGCCCAGGCCAACAACGCCGTCTACTTCGGTCTGCTCGAACCGGGCGACACGATCCTCGGCCTTGCCCTCGACCACGGCGGCCACCTCAGCCACGGGATGAAGATCAACGTCTCGGGCAAGCTCTACCACCCGGTGCCCTACCACGTGCGCCGCGAGGACTACTGGGTCGACATGGACGAGGTCGCCAAACTTGCCGCCGAGCACGAGCCGAAGATGATCATCGCCGGCTGGTCCGCCTACCCGCGCCAGCTCGACTTCCCCGCCTTCCGCGAGATCGCCGACTCGGTCGGCGCCCTGCTGATGGTCGACATGGCCCACTTCGCCGGGCTCGTCGCCGCCAACGAGCACCCCAGCCCGGTGCCCTACGCCGACGTCGTCACCACCACCGTCCACAAGACGCTGGCGGGCCCGCGCAGCGGCCTGATCCTGAGCAAAGAGGAGCACGCCAAAGCGATCGACAAAGCGATCTTCCCCGGCCAGCAGGGCGGCCCGCTGATGCACACGATCGCGGCCAAGGCGGTGGCGCTGAAGATCGCCGCCTCGGCGCCCTTCGCCGAGCGCCAGCGCCAGACGATCGCCAACGCCCGCGCCCTTGCGATCGGCCTCGAAGCGAACGGGATCCCGGTCCTCACCGGCGGCACCGACGTCCACCTGGTGCTGGTCGACCTCACCCCGACCGGGCTCGACGGACAGACCGCCGAGGATCGGCTCGAGGCGGTCGGCATCACCGTCAACCGCAACGCGATCCCCTTCGACGAGCGGCCGCCGATGAACCCCTCGGGCCTGCGGATCGGCACCCCGGCGCTGACCACGCGCGGGATGAAGGAGGAGGAGATGGAGGAGATCGCCGCGGTGATCGCCACCGCCCTCGGCCCCGACTTCGAGTCCGAGAAGGCCTCGCTCGCCGAGCGCACCGGCGCCCTGATGGACCGCCACCCGCTGTACCCCCAGCTCTCGCCGACCACGGTCTGACAGACCGATTAAGGACGGATCTGCCCGGGCGTCTCGGAGGCGGCCCGGCTGGGTGTGGCCGCCTCCGAGACGCCCGGGACGTGACCCTTTGCGGAGAGTTCGGTCACAGAGATGGTGCGTCCGTCAAGGAGATGTCGCATATTCGAACGGTCAGAAAACTGCCCGGTTAGAAACCCACGCTATACGCGCATAAGTAACCGTGCAGTTTTCTGACCGTTCGAACCCGGTCATGAACCTGTGACGCCCATCGTCCCCGGCGCGCCGCCACGAACCCCGCCGCTCGCCCGCCCCCCGGGCGTTCCTCCCGAAACTCGGCCATCTCGGTGGCGGCCACACCCAGCCGGGGTCGCCGCCGAGATGGCCGCGTCCCTTTGCCGTCCCGCGCCACGGCCCCATCCCTTTCGGTCCCCAGCCCTCGCCGCCACCCCCGGGCGCTCGCGCCGCTAGGGTCGCGCCGATGAAGATCTGGGTCGATTGCACCGCCGCCGCGCACCCTCTGGTGCTGCGGCCGATCATCGAGCGGCTCGAGGCGCGCGGCGACGAGGTCTTCATCACCGCCCGCGAGTACGGGCAGACGGTCGGCATCCTCGACCGGCTCGGCATGCACTACACGGTGGTCGGCGAGCACGGTGGCGCCTCGCGCCTGGGCAAGGTGCGGGCGCTCGAGTCGCGCTCGCGGGCGCTGACCAAGGTGGTCTGGGACAAACGGCCGGAACTGGCGCTCGCCCACGGCTCGGTCGACCTCGCCGTCGTCTCCTGGCTCCTGCGCCTCCCCTCGGTGCAGATGCAGGACTACGAGTTCGCCAACCTGCAGCGGCAGATCGCCTTCCGCGCCGCGCGCCGCGTGCTGGCGCCCGAGGCGATCCCGGTCGACCGGCTGCGCAAGCTCGGCGCGAAGCCGAAGAAGCTGGTCCGCTACCCCGGCCTGAAGGAGGAGTACTACCTCGCCGACTTCGTCCCCGACCAGGGGATCATCGACGACCTCGGGCTCGACCGCACCAAGGTGATCGTCGTCGTCCGGCCGCCGCCGGAGACCTCCGAGTACCACGCCCCCAACGACCTCTACGCCGCCACCGTGCGCCGTCTCGCCGAGGCCGACGGCGAGGTGCAGGCGGTGATCATCCCGCGCACCGACGAGCAGGGCGAGGCGGCGCGGGCGCTCGGCGCGCCCAACCTGCTGATCCCCGAGCGGGCGATCGACGCCCAGAGCCTGATCGCCTGCGCCGACCTGGTGGTCAGCGCGGGGGGGACGATGAACCGCGAGGCGGTCGCCCTCGGCACCCCCGTCTACACCACCTTCAGCGGCCGGATGGGCGGGGTCGACGAGGTGCTGATCCACGAAGACCGGCTGCGGGTGCTGGAGGACCCGGCGGCGCTGCCGCTGCGCAAGCGGACCGATCCGGTCGGGGTGCTCAATCCGCGCGACCCGAGCTTCCTCGTCGAGGCCGTGCTCGGCGCCGTCGCCGTTTACCCGTAACCTGACGCGTCCGGGCCGCCGGACGCCCTCGCACCTCGACAGACGCGGGACTCCAACTTTGGCCGCGACCACCGACGCCGCACTCGCCTTCATCGCCGCCGCGGCGATCGCCTGGCTGCTGGTTCCCTATGCCGAGCGGCTGGCCTTCCGGGTCGGGGCGATCGACTACCCGAAGGAGCGCAGCCTCCACGACAAGCCGATGCCGCGCCTCTCCGGCCTGGCGATCCTGGTCGCGGTCGAGGCGGCGGGCTGGATCTGGCTGCCCGGGGACGGCGAGAGCCGCTGGATCCTGATCGGCGCCGTCGCGATCGCCGCGGTCGGGGTGCTCGACGACATCTACGACCTGCCCGCGCTGCCGAAGCTTCTCGGCCAGATCGGCGCGGCGCTGATCCCGGTGCTGGCCGGGGTGCGGGTGGAGAACCTGACCCTGCCCTTCCTCGGCGGCTTCGAACTGCACGGCTGGGCCTACCCGCTGACCGTGCTCGGGATCGTCGCCGTGGTCAACGTGATCAACTTCCTCGACGGGGTCGACGGGCTCGCCGCGGGCGTCTGCGTGATCGCCGCGGTCACCCTGGCGACGATCGCGCTCTCGCTCGAACGCAACTCGGCCGGGCGTGCTGGCGGCGCTGACCGCGGGCGCCGCGCTCGGCTTCCTCCGCCACGGCTTCCCGCCCGCCTCGAGCTTCATGGGGGACACCGGCTCCAACCTGCTCGGCTACCTGCTCGCCACCGCCTCGGTCCAGGGCGCGCTGAAGACGAACGCGGTGATCGCCCTCGCCTTCCCGCTGATCGTGCTCGCGGTGCCGATCCTCGACACCGGCTTCGTCGTCGCCAAACGGCTCAAATACCGCCAGCCGATCTACCAGGCCGACAGCTGGCACTTCCACCACCGGATGGCCAACAAGGGGTTCAGCCAGCGGCGCACGGTCGCCTATCTCTACGCCTGGACGATCGTGATGTCGGCGCTCGCCCTCGCCCTCCGCTTCGTCCCCTACAGCGACAACCACGGCCATTTCAACGCGCTCTGGACCGCGGTGATGCTGGTCCTGATCGCCGCCGCGCTGGCCTACAGCGTCTACCTCGTCTACGTGCTCGAGATCCTCAAGCTGCGCCGCGGCAGGATCAACCCGGAAACGGGCGAGTTCGAAGCTCTCGAACTGGACCCCGAACCGGTTCCACCCAAACCCGCGGCAGGTAGTGGCAAGGGGCACTAACCCGCATCACAAAGCCATTTGTCGGCGCTTCGGATATAGTCGCCGCTGCGCCCGCTTCCGCAGAGCAGAGCGTATCTATGTCTCCTCCCAAGCATGTCGACCTACTGGTGCTGGCCGCAGCCGCGGTTGTCTTTGTCCTTGCCGATTTCCCGCTTCTCGGGTACGCGGCGGGTGCTGCCGCCTGGCTCGCGCAGCGCGGCATCCAGTGGCTTGCGCAGCGCCGCTCCACCGAAGCGCTGAAAGCCGGCAACCGCCAGCGCGCGATGGGGATCATCGCCGCGACCACGCTCGGCCGGGTCTGGCTGATGGCGACGGTGGTGCTGCTCGTCGGCATCGCCCAGCGCACCGCCGGCCTCTCCTCGGCGATCCTCCTCGCCGCCCTCTTCACGATCTCGATGGGCTCCTCCGGCCTGGCCTACCTGCTCGAGCCCGAAGGGCAGAGCGTCCAGCCGCGATGAAGACCAAAACCAAAGTCCTGATCGGCCTCGGCGTCTACCTGGCGATCGCGATCGCCCTCCTCGCTGATCTTCGGCAACGAAGGCAAGAACGAAGACTTCAAGCCGCAGAACGAGTTCAAGCTCCCGGCCTGGGTCCACCTCAAGCTCGGGCCGATCGACCTCTCGATCAACCGCGCCGTCCTCTACCTCGCACTGGCCAGCGCGCTGACCATCGTGACGATGGTCTACATCGCCAGAAAGATGCAGCAGAAGCCGAACCGCGCCCAGACCGCGGTCGAGATCTCCTACGAACTGGCCAAGAACAACATCCCCGGCGACAACCTGCCGAGCGACGTCGCCAAACGCTGGTTCCCCTTCATCGGCGCCCTCTTCTTCTTCATCTGGTTCTCGAACATGATCGGCTTCATCCCGCTGCCGACCAACACCGAGGAGCACTTCAACGTCTTCGGGCTCGAAATCCCCGTCCTTCGCGATCTACGCGGCGACGGCCAACATCTCGATCCCGATCGTCCTCACCCTGGTCGTCTGGATCAGCTACCACGTCGAAGGCATCCGGGCCAAGGGCTTCCTCCCCTACCTGAAGAGCTGGCTGCCGCCGGGCCTCGAGAACATGAGCCCGATCGGCCGCGGCGCGATCTTCGTGATCGAGGTGATCTCCCACTTCGTCCGGCTGATCAGCCTCTCCGTCCGACTTTTCGCCAACATCCTCGCCGGCCACCTGCTGCTGCTCTTCATGGGCGGCGGGCTGGCGGTCCTGCTCGGGATCGCCGCGCTCGGCGCGCTCACCTTCCCGCTCGCCTTCGTCTTCTTCATCTTCGAGGTCGGGCTGGTGGCCACCTTGCAGGCATTCATCTTCTCGACCCTCAGCGCCATCTACATCGGCGGAGCCACCTCCGCAAGTCACTGACAAAGAAAAGGAGCACTGTCCTCAATGGATCTGTCCCCCATCCTGGGGCCGTCGAAGCTCGGCGAAGGCGTCAAAGGCGGCGGTAAAGCGATCGCCCTCGGCGTCGGTGCCGGCCTCGGCTCGATCGGCGCCGGTATCGGCGTCGGCTTCATCTTCGGTAAGGAGATCGAGTCGGTCGCCCGTCAGCCCGAGATGAAATCGGAGCTCGAATCGATCCGTTGGCTCGGCTTCGCGCTTACCGAGGCCGTGGCCTTCTACACGTTCATCTTCGGCCTGATCGCCTTCTTCCTCTCGTAGAGATGGCGCTCGCCGGCCAAATAGCCGCGATCCCGGTCGCGGCGAGCGAAGGAAGCTTCCTGGTCTCGCCCAGTGTCGGGCTGATGATCTGGACGATCGTCCTGTTCCTGATCACCATGTGGGTGCTCAGCAAGGTCGCCTTCCCGAAAATCCAGGAGGCTCTGGACAAACGGGCGAAAACGATCGCCGAGTCGATCGACGCCGCCGAACGGCAGCGCAAAGAGTCCGACGAACTGCTCGAGGAGTACCGCACCCGGCTCGCCGAGGCGCGTGAGCAGGCCGACGAGATCATGGCCCGGGCCCGCAAAGCCGCCGACACGGCGGAGAACGAGGCGACCGCCGCGGGTCGCGAGAAACGCGACGAGCTCGTCGCCCAGGCGCAGCGCGACATCGAGGCGGAGACCCGGCGCTCGCTCGAGTCGATCCGCAGCGAGGTCGCCGACCTCACCGTCCTGGCAACCGAGAAAGTCACCCGCAAAACGCTCACCGAGGCGGACCAGAAACGGCTCGTCGAGGAGGCGCTCGGCGAGGTCGACTTCTCGGCCCTCTCGGGCTCGGAGAACTAGGAGGGAACGGATGGCCGACGCCGCCCGTGTCTACGCCGAGGCCCTCTTCGAGGCGGGAGAGGACAAAGGCAAGCTCGACCAGCTGCAGGAGCAGCTCGGGCAGTTCGCCGACGCCGTCGACGGCGACCGCGAGCTGCAGGTCTTCCTGTTCAGCCCGTACCTCAGCTCGAACGACAAGAAGGAGGGCCTCGGACGCGCCGTGACGGGCGCCGAGCCGGAGTTCACCAACTTCCTCGAGCTGCTGGTCGAGAAAGGCCGGATGCCGGAGATCTTCCGCATCCGGCGGGAGTTCGACGAGCTCTGGAAAAAAGCCCACCGCCGCCTCGACGTCACCGTCACCAGCGCGATCGAGCTCGACCCCGGCGTGGTCGGGAAAATCGGCGAGGAGGTCGAACGGCAGACCGGCGAGAAAGTCGAGCTGTCGAGCGAGGTCGACAACGAGATCCTCGGCGGCATCGTGCTGCGGGTCGGCAACATGGTCCTTGACGCGAGCATCCGCACTCGCCTGGACAAACTGCGAAAAAGCGTCGCGAGCGCGGCGTAAGGAGGATTAGAGCATGGCGATGGAGATCAAGCCCGACGAGATCGCAAGCATCCTGCGAGAGCGGATCGAGGGACTGGAGACCGATTCCGCCGACCTGACCGAGGTCGGCACCGTCCTCTCGGTGGCCGACGGCATCGCCCGCGTCCACGGCCTCGACAACTGCATGGCGCTGGAGATGCTGGAGCTGCCCCACGGGGTGACCGGCCTGGCGCTGAACCTCGAGTCCGACAACGTCGGCGTCGTGCTGTTCGGCGAGTGGGACAAGATCGTCGAGGGCGACACGGTCAAACGGACCGGCCACCTGCTCGAGATCCCGGTCGGCGAGGAGCTGCTCGGCCGCATGGTCGACCCGCTCGGCCGCCCGCTCGACAACCGCGGCGAGATCGCCACCACCGAGACCCGCCCGGCCGAGTTCAAAGCTCCCGGCGTGGTCCAGCGCCAGCCGGTCGAGGAACCGGTGCAGACCGGCCTGATGGCGATCGACGGGATGATCCCGATCGGCCGCGGCCAGCGAGAGCTGATCATCGGCGACCGCCAGACCGGTAAGACGGCGATCGCGATCGACACGATCATCAACAACAAGGACAAGGACCTGATCTGCATCTACGTCGCGATCGGGCAGCGGATGTCCACCGTCGTCCAGCTGAAAGAGACGCTGGAGGAGAACGGCGCGATGGAGAACACGATCATCGTCGCCGCGCCCGCCGACGAGGCGGCGCCGATCAAGTACATCGCCCCCTACGCCGGCTGCGCGATGGGCGAGTACTTCCTCTACAACGGCAAAGCCGCCCTCTGCGTCTACGACGACCTCACCAAACACGCTTCCGCGTACCGCCAGATGTCGCTGCTGCTGCGGCGCCCGCCGGGTCGCGAGGCGTACCCGGGTGACGTCTTCTACCTGCACTCGCGCCTGCTCGAGCGCGCGGTGAAACTGAACGACGAGCTCGGCGGCGGCTCGCTGACGGCGCTGCCGATCATCGAGACCCAGGCCTCCGACGTGTCGGCCTACATCCCGACCAACGTCATCTCGATCACCGACGGCCAGATCTTCCTCGAGTCGGACCTCTTCTTCTCCGGCGTCCGGCCGGCGATCAACGTCGGCATCTCGGTCTCCCGCGTCGGCGGTAACGCGCAGACCAAGGCGATGAAGAAGGTGGCCGGAAAACTGCGCCTCGACCTCTCCCAGTACCGCGACCTCGAGGCCTTCGCCCAGTTCGGCTCGGAGCTCGACGCGGAGACGCAGAAAGCGCTGACCCGCGGCGAACGCCTGGTCGAGCTGCTGAAACAGAAAGAGCGCGAGCCGCTCGGCGTCGCCGACCAGGTCGCCTCGATCTACTCCGGCACCGGCGGCTACCTCGACCGGATCAAAGTCGAGCGCGTCGGCGAGTTCCTCGCCGACCTGCGGGTGCGCCTGCACTCCGAACAGCAGGACCTGCTCGACCGGATCGAGGAGACCGGCAAGCTGGAGGACGACGACGAGGAGGCGCTCGGCAAGGCGATCGGCGCCTTCGTCGACGACTTCGGGGCCGACTTCGACGAGCACGGCGACCCGGTCGAGGCCGGCGAACTCGGCAGCGCCACGCCGGCGAACAAGACCGTCGAGTCGAAAGACGAGGACTCCGGCGACGACGGCCGGCCGGCGAGGACGCGGCCGAGACCTCGACGACGACGAGACCGCGGAGGCTGCGACGGCTTCCTAGCCGCGTCGGAGCACAGCCATGGCCAGGCAGAAGGAAGTCAAGAGCCGCATTGCGTCGATCAAGAACATCCAGAAGATCACGCGGGCGATGGAGATGGTCGCGGCGGCGCGCCTGCGCCGCTCCGAACAGCGGATCGCCGACCTCCGGCCCTACTCGGAGGGGATGCGGAAACTGACCCGGATCGCCTCCGCCCACGCCGGCGGGCGTGCCGCGCGTCCCGGTGCTGACCGAGCGCGAGAACGTGCAGACGGGTCGGCATCGTCCTCGTCACCGGCGACCGCGGCCTGGCCGGCGCCTTCAACTCGAACATCATCCGCGAGGGCATGCGCGCCGCCGCCCGCGTCCGCGAGGAAGGGCGCCGAGCCGGTCTTCTCCGTCGTCGGCCGCAAGGGCGTCTCGGCGCTGACCTTCCGCAAACAGGAGCTGGCCGGCGAATACGTCGGCTTCACCGACCGGCCCGCCTTCTCCGACGCCCGCGAGATCGGCGAGGCGCTGACCGCGCAGTACGTCGACGAGGAGGTCGACCGGGTCGAGATGATCTACAACCGCTTCGTCTCACCGCTCACCCAGCACGTCTGGCGCCAGACCCTGCTGCCCCTGCAGCAGGCCGAGGTCGTCGGCGAGGGCGCCGAGGAGGAGGAAGAGGCGACGACCGAGGACCGAGTCGGAGGGGCCGCAGAGCCGCTCCGAGTGGGTCTTCGAGCCCGACGCCGAGGAGCTGCTCGGCCGGCTGATCCCGGAGTACGTGACGATCTCGGTCTACCGGGCGCTGCTCGAGTCCGCCGCCTCGGAGCTCGGCGCGCGGATGACGGCGATGCGCAACGCGGCCGAGAACGCGGAATCGATCAACGATGAACTGACCCTGGAGATGAACCGCGCCCGCCAGGCGGAAATCACCCAGGAGATCCTCGAGGTCGTCGGCGGCGCCGAGGCGCTGAGCTAGACGGCCGTCCCCAGAACGACCATGAATTTCGAAGACCAGGAAAAGGACCCAGATCAAATTGGCTGAGAACGGCAACGGAGCAGGCGAGCAGAACATCGGTCGCGTCGAGCAGGTCACCGGAGTGGTGATCGACGCGGTCTTCCCCGATGGGCTGCCGGAGATCTACTCGGCGATCGTGATCGAGAGCCGCGGCAACGACGAGGGCGACAACACCGAACTGGTCTGCGAGGTCCAGCAGCACCTCGGCGACGACCGCCTCCGCGCGGTCGCGATGGACGCCACCGACGGCGTCCAGCGCGGCGACAAGGTCGATCGACACCGGCGGCCCGATCACGGTCCCGGTCGGCGACGTCACCCTGGGCCGCATCTTCAACCTGCTCGGCGACCCGATCGACAACGGCGAGCCCCTGCCCGACGACGTCGAGCGCTGGCCGATCCACCGGCCCGCCCCGAAGGCCTCCGACCTGACCCCGACCCAGGAGGTCCTGGAGACGGGGATCAAGGTCATCGACCTGCTCGCGCCGTACGCCAAAGGCGGCAAGGTCGGGCTGTTCGGCGGTGCCGGGGTCGGCAAGACCGTCCTGATCCAGGAGCTCATCCGCAACATCGCCGAGGAGCACGAGGGCCTGTCCGCCTTCGTCGGCGTCGGCGAGCGCTCGCGCGAGGGCAACGACCTCTGGCTCGAGATGAAAGAAAGCGGCGTCATCGACAAAACGATGCTCGTCTTCGGCCAGATGAACGAGCCGCCCGGAGCGCGCCTCCGCGTCGCCCTGTCCGGCCTGACGATGGCCGAGTACTACCGCGAGCAGGGCGGCCAGGACGTGCTGCTCTTCATCGACAACATCTTCCGCTTCGTCCAGGCGGGCTCCGAGGTCTCGGCGCTGCTCGGGCGCATGCCTTCGGCGGTCGGCTACCAGCCGACGCTGGAGACCGAGATGGGCGGCCTGCAGGAGCGGATCACCTCGACCGACCGCGGTTCGGTCACCTCGATCCAGGCCGTCTACGTGCCTGCCGACGACTACACCGACCCGGCCCCGGCCTCGGTGTTCGCCCACCTCAACGCGACCACCGCGCTCTCGCGGGCGATCTCCGAGAAAGGCATCTACCCGGCGGTCGACCCGCTCGACTCGACCTCGACGATCCTCAAGCCCGCCGTCGTCGGCGACGAGCACTACCGCACCGCGACCGAGGTCCAGGAGGTCCTGCAGCGCTACAAAGAGCTCCAGGACATCATCGCGATCCTCGGCATCGACGAGCTCTCCGACGAGGACCGGCAGACGGTGTCGCGCGCCCGCAAGATCGAGCGCTTCCTCTCGCAGCCGTTCTTCGTCGCCGAACAGTTCACCGGCCGCACCGGCGAGTACGTGCCGGTCTCGGAGACGGTGCGCGGCTTCCGCGAGATCCTCGACGGCGAGCACGACGACCTCTCGGAGGGCGCCTTCTACATGCAGGGCGGCATCGACCAGGTCACCGAGAACGCCGCCGCGAAAGCGTAAGGAGCGACGTTGGCCGCAGGAGCACATGCTGGACGTCGAAGTCCTCACCCCGGAGGGGGAGGTCTTCAACGGCGAAGTGCGCCAGCTCTCGACCCGCACCGAGGTCGGCGAAATCGGCATCCTCGCCAACCACGCCCCGGTGCTCGGCGCCCTGCAGCCGACCACGCTGCGCCTCCACGTCTCCGACTCGGAGACCAAACGCTGGGCGCAGTCGCACGGCTGGCTGCAGGTCTACGACAACACCGCCCGGGTCCTGGTCGAGGAAGCGATCCCGCCCGAGGACCTCGACGCCGGCGCCCTCAAAGAAGAGCTCTCCGACGCCGAACGCCGCTTCTCCGAGTCCGAGCCGAGGACTCGGCCGAGCGGGCCCGCGCGCTGAAAGACAAACAGCGCGCCGAGGCGTTCCTCGCGATCGCCCAGGGATGAGCGGAGCCCCGGCGGGCTCGCTCAGGGGGCGGTGCGTCGCCCCGGACGCCAGGTTCAAGCCGTCCCGCGGCGACGCCGGGAATCCGGCGAGAGAGCGTGGCGAGGGCTCGGGCCGATCCCCGTCACGAACGCGTGCGCGGCTCAGGCCGATGGGCCGAAAACCCGACGCATGTCTTCGGTTTTCGGCCCATCGACCGGGGAGTGTGACGAGGTTGAAGCCTCTTTCGCGCTCAATATGCCGGATCGCACACGGATGGCCGGAGATCGTCCCGTCGGAGGGGATCCGGTCGTCTTGTGGAGGAATGTCGCGAAGGCGGCGGAAATGCAATCCGATATATGCGCGCCATAGGCGCGCACTCTCATCGAGAGCTGCGACCGTCAGGTCGCGCGACTCAATTCCGGAACGAGATGACCGGATCCCCTTCCTCACCAAGCCCATGAACCCTTCCAGCCCAGAGCTCCTGAGCCTCGCCAAGCGCCTGATCGCCTACGAAACCTGCGAGCAGCGAAGCATCGTCGAGTGCGCGGGGTTTGTGGAAGCGTGGCTCGAGGCGCGCGATATCGAGGCGACGCGGGAAACGGTCCGCGGGCTGCCGGTGGTGAAGGCCGAAGTCGGGCCGGCGGACGGCGCCGACGATCGTGCTCGAGGGGCACATCGACGTCGTCCCCGCGCACGCCGAGCAGTTCGAGCCGCGGCTCGAGGGGGATCGGCTCTACGGGCGCGGCGCCTACGACATGAAGGGCGCGATCGCGGCGATGATGGTCGTCACCGCGGCGCTGCGCGACCAGGACCGGGTGCGGGTGCGGCTGGGGATCGTCGGCGACGAGGAGTCCGAGGAGGGCGAGGACCGCGGCTGCGACCGGCTGGTCGACAGCGGCTTCATCGGCGACTTCGCGATCACCGGCGAGCCGACCGATCTGCACATCGGGGTCGAGGCCAAGGGGGTGCTGGCGCTGCGGCTCGAGGTGGGGGGCACGGCGGCCCACGGCGCCACCCCGTGGCTCGGCGACAACGCCGTCCTGAAGGCGATCGACGTTTTCCGGAGTATCGAGTCGCTACCGTTCGCCAGACAGAGTTCGGAGTTGTTCGACCGCCCGTCGATAAACCTGGGGCGGATCTGGGGCGGCGACGCTCTGAACAAGGTGCCCGACCGATGCGTGATCGACGTCGATATCCGCTACCTGCCCGGCCAGGACCCCGACGCGCTTGCTCGAGGAGGTCGAGCGCGATGCCCGGCGCCACGGCGGCGCCGCTGCTGGTGCGCCCGCCGGCGACGGTCGACCGCGAGTCGCCCTTCGTGCGCGGCCTGCGCGAGGCGGCGGCGACCTTACGGCGACGGCGAGACGATGAGCGTCGGGCGCGACGGCGCCTCCGACGCGGTCTCGCTTCCTGCGGGTCGGGGTGCCGGCGGTCGAGTTCGGCCCGGTCGGCGCCGGCCATCACGGGCCGGCCGAGTGGGTCTCGGTCTCCTCGCTGGAGGGCTACCGGCAGGCGCTCGAGTCGTTCCTGCGCGGCGATCCCGGAGCGACTCGGTGAGTAGCATCCCGCGCCGCCCGGCGCGACGGCTGGTCGACCCGCAAGCCGCCCCCCGAGGGCGACGGCACCGAACCGCCGAAGAAGAAGCGCTACTGGTGGCGCTTCAGCCTCGCCAGCCTGATCATCGTCGCGGTCAGCGCCGCCGCGACCTCCTCGGCGGTCCTGCTCTACATCGACTCGATCGCCGAAGCGCTCGGCCACAACCAAGACACCTCACAGAGCGAAGTCGAAGACGAGCTCGAACCGACGTCAACGGCGGCGAACCGGAGACGATCCTGATCCTCGGCTCCGACAAACGCGCCGAATTCGGCGAAGAATGCGGCCGCTCCGACACGACGATCCTGCTGCGCCTCGACTCCGAACAGAACCTGATCTCGGTGATGTCGATCCCGCGCGACCTGAAGACCGAAATCCCCGGCGTACGGCACCGAAAAGTTCAACGCCGCCTACTCCGACGGCGGGCCGAAACTGACCCTGCAGGTGGTCAAGGAACTGACCGGGCTGAAGATCAACCACGTGATCAACATCGACTTCCTCGGCTTCGTCCGCGCGGTCGACGCGATCGGCTGCGTCTACACCGACGTCGACCGCCGCTACTACCACTCGAACGTCGGCGTGCCGCCGGAAGAACAGTATTCGGAAATCAACATCAAGCCCGGCTATCAGAAGCTCTGCGGCGAAAAAGCGCTCGAGTACGTGCGCTACCGCCACACCGACACCGACATCGTCCGCTCGGCCCGCCAGCAGAACTTCCTCAGCCAGGCCCGCCACCAGGTCTCGCCGACCGACCTGATCACCGACAACCACAACCTGATCGACATCCTCACCGAATACACGACCTCCGACATCACCGACGGCACCGAACTGATCACGCTGCTCGACCTGCTCTACGAACTCGCGCGGCGCCGAAGTCAACCAGGTCCACTTCCCGGCCGAACTCGGCCCCAGCTTCGTCTACGCGAACCACGAAGAAGTCCACCACGCGGTGAAGGAATTCCTCGGCGAAGCGGGCTACGAGGCCGCACAAGTTCCCGGAAGAAAAGAAGCCGCGAAGAAGAAGGCCGAAGAAGAAGAAGAAGGCCGAAAAGAAGAACAAGAAGCAGCAAGGGCAAGAAGCACAAGAAGAAGCAGCAGCACACGCCGCCCGGCGGCGACGAACTCGTGCCCGCCGCCGAAGCGGGCGAAGCGATGGCGGAAATCGTCGCCCGCCACGTCGGCGGCGGCTTCCCGGTCTTCTACCCGACCCGGCTGCCCGAAGGCGCCGCCTACCAGGAATCGAACCCCTACGAACACATCGTCAATCCGCGCGTCTACCACCTGAAGGACAAGGAAAAGGAACGGCACGCGGCCTACCGGATGGTCGGCGTCTACCAGCCCGAATACGAACCCACCTACTTCGGCGTGCAGGGGATCCGCGGCTGGGAAGACCCGCCGATCCTCGACGACCCGACCGAAACCAAGACCGTCAACGGGCGCGAATACTCTGATCTACACCGACAGCGGCAAGATCAAGCTGGTCGCCTGGCACCGCGGCGAAAACACCTACTGGATCTCCAACAGCCTGCAGCAGTCGTTGACCAACGAGCAGATGATGGGGATCGCCGAGTCCTGCCACGTGATCGTGCCGCAGAAGAAAACCGCCAAGAAGGGGAGCAAGAGCGAATGAGCGAACGCGAAGCAGTCGGAGTGATCGGGGTCGGTTGGGTCGGTCTGGTGACCGCCGCCTGCTTCGCCGAGCTCGGCCACAAGGTGATCGCGCGCGACATCCTGCCCGAGAAGGTCGAGGCGCTCTCGCGCGGCGAGGTCGACGATCCACGAGCCGGGGCTGACCGAGATGCTCCACCGCAACGCCGAGCGGATCACCTTCACCACCGACATGGACGAGCTGCTCGACGGCGCCCGGCTGCTCTTCACCTGCGTCGACACGCCGCCGACCTACTCCGGCGACGCCGACCTCTCGCGGGTGCGCGCGGTCGTCGCCGACCTGCCCGACGACTCCGACCACGTGCTGGTGATGAAGAGCACCGTGCCCGCCGGCACCGGCGAGTCGATCCGCCGCGACATGCCCGGCCTCGCCTACGTCTCCTGCCCCGAGTTCCTCAAGGAGGGGACCGCGGTCGCCGACTTCATGCACCCCGACCGGGTCGTGATCGGCGCCGACGCCGGCGACGAGGAGGCCGCCGACGCGGTCGCCGCGCTCTACGCGCCGCTCGGCGAGGGGGAGATCCTCCGCACCGACGTCGCCAGCGCCGAGATGATCAAGCTCGCCTCGAACGCCTTCCTGGCGACCAAGATCTCCTTCATCAACGAGATCGCCAACGTCTGCGAGGAGGTCGGCGCCGACGTCGGCGAGGTCGCCCGCGGGATGGGCGCCGACACGCGGATCGGCTCCTCCTTCCTGCGCGCCGGGATCGGCTACGGCGGCTCCTGCTTCCCCAAGGACGTCTCGGCGCTGAAGATGCTGGCCGGCAACACCGGCTACCACTTCCAGCTGCTGACCTCGGTGATCGAGGTGAACGAGCTGCAGAAGCGGCGCGTCGTCGGCAAGCTGGAGAAGCACCTCGGCTCGCTGATCGGCAAGCGGGTGGCGCTGCTCGGCCTCGCCTTCAAGCCCGACACCGACGACATGCGCGAGGCCTCGAGCCTGGTGCTGGCGGCGCGGCTGCAGGGCGAGGGCGCCGAGGTGGTCGCCTACGACCCGGTCGCGATCGAGCGGGCGAGCGAGATGCTGACCTCGGTCGAGATGGCCGACTCGGCGATGGCGGCGCTCGAGGGCGCCGACGCCGCGGTGCTGGTCACCGAGTGGAGCGAGTTCCGCGACCTCGACTGGAACGCCGCCGCCGCGACGATGGCGCACCCGCTGATCGTCGACGGCCGCAACTTCCTCGACCCGGCGGCGATCGCCGCGGCGGGCTTCGAATACGAGGGCATCGGCCGCCAGTCCGCGCGCGGCTGCCTCCAAGGTCTCCATAGGGTCCCGACGTATGCAGGCGATCGTGTTGGTGGGGGGCGAGGGCACCCGCCTGCGCCCGCTCACCGACACCGTCCCGAAGCCGGCGCTGACGCTGGTCGACCGCCCCTTCCTCGCCTACATGATCGAGTGGCTCGGCGGCGCACGGGGTGACCGAGGCGGTGCTCGCCTGCGGCTTCCTCCCCGACCAGCTGCGCGAGGCGCTCGGCGAGGGCGAGCACGCCGGCGTCGCGCTCACCTACGTGGTCGAGCCCGACCGCCGCGGCACCGCCGGGGCGATCCGCTTCGCCGCCGAATCGCTCGGCGACCGGCTCGATGACCGCTTCCTGGCGCTGAACGGCGACGTCCTCACCGACCTCGACCTGACCGCGCTGCTGCGCGCCCACGAGGAGCGCGGCGCGCGGGCGACGATCGGCCTCTACCCGGTCGAGGACTCCTCCGCCTACGGCCTGGTCGAGTGCGACGCGGACGGGCGCCGTGCTCGCCTTCACCGAGAAGACCGGCGAGGCGGTGCCGGGGGAGATCAACGCGGGCGCCTACGTGCTGGAGCGCTCGGTGCTCGACCTGATCCCGGCCGGGCGCGCAGTTCTCGATCGAGCGCGAGGTCTTCCCGCGGCTCGTCGGCGACGGGCTTGTGCGCCTTGCCGTCTCGATGGGTACTGGATGGACATCGGCACCCCGGAGCGATATCTGCAGGCGACCTGGGACATCCTCGAGGGGAGGGTGGAGACGGCCGTGCGCCCGACCGCGCCGGGGCTCTTCGTCGGCGCCGACTGCGCGGTCGCGCGACTCGGCGCGGATCGGCCCGCGGGCGGTGGTCTCGGCCGGGCTGCGCGGTCGGGCGCCGAGGCGACGGTCGATGCGCTCGGTGCTGCTCGCCGGCTGCACGGTCGGCGCGAGGGCGCCGGGTGAGCGGCTCGATCCTCGGCGCGGGCGCCGACGGTCGGCGCCCGGCGCGCGAGGTTCTCGACGCGATGGTCGCCGAGAATGAGAGAGTTGCGCGCCGAGTCGATGATCGACGACGTCCTCGGCATCCCCGACCAACTTCGCGACGCGCTCTGGCGGATCGAATCGGCGCGGCTCGAGGCGGCGCCCTCGGCGGGCTCTTCGTCTGCGGGATGGGCGGCTCGGCGATCGGCGGCGACCTCGCCGCGGCGGCGCTCGGCGACCGCCTGACCGGGCCGATGGCTGACCGTCCGCGGCTACGCGCTGCCGAGCTGGGCGACGCCGGAGTGGACGGTGCTCTGCTCGAGCTACTCGGGCGAGACCGAGGAGACGCTCGCCTGCTTCGAGGCCGCCGAGGCGCTCGGCGCCAACCGCCTGGTCGCCAGCACCGGCGGCCCGCTGGTCGACCGGGCCCGCGACGACCGGCGTGCCGGTGGTCGGCCTGCCGGGGATCTTCCAGCCGCGCGCCGCGGTCGCCTACATGGTCGTCGTCGCCGCCGAGGCCGCCTGCGCTGGCCGGCGTCGCGCCGCGCGTCCACACCGAGATCGACGCCGCCGCCGCCTTCCTCACCGAGCAGGCCGAGACGCTTGCAGCAGCAGGCGCGCGAGATCGCCGCGCTGATCGCCGGCGCCGTGCCGGTCATCTACGGCTCCGACCTGACCGCGCCGGTGGCGCGCCGCTGGAAGACGCAGGTCAACGAGAACGCCAAGCTCCCGGCCTGGTGGGGCGAGCTGCCGGAGGCCGACCACAACGAGCTGCTCGGCTGGTCGGGCGCGGCGGGCGACGAGCGTCCGGCGGCGATCTTCCTCGAGGACCGCGACCAGCACCCGCGGGTCGGCGCGCCGCTTCGAGCTGACGGCGAAGGCGGTCGAGCCGAACGCCGCCGCCGTGGTGCGGGTCGAGACGGCGGGGGAGACGCGGATCGAGCGGCTGCTCTGGGCGGTGATGCTGGGCGACCTGGTCTCGCTCGAGCTGGCCCGCCAGCGCGGCGTCGACCCCGTCACGGTCGAGGCGATCGAGCGCTTCAAGGAGGAGATGGGATGAGGGCGATGGTCCTCGCCGCCGGGCCTCGGCACGCGCCTGCGGCCGATCACCTTCGACATGCCGAAGCCGATGGTGCCGGTGCTGAACCGGCCGGTGATGGAGCACATCCTGCGGCTGCTCGCCAGCACGACTTCGAGCGAGACGATCGCCAACCTCTACTGGTTCCCGGACCTGATCGAAGGCGCACTTCGGCGACGGCTCGGCGCTGCGGGGTCTCGCTCAGCTACAGCCGCGAGGAGGCGCTGCTGGGGACCTCGGGCGGGGTGCGCAACGCGGCCGACTTCCTCGGCGACGACTTCCTCGTCATCTCCGGCGACGCGCTCACCGACATCGACCTGACCGCGATGCGCGACTTCCACGAGAGCCACGACGGGATCGCCACGCTGGCGACCAAGCGGGTCGAGGACACGACCCAGTTCGGCGTCGCGATCACCGACGCCGAGGGGCGGATCGGCGGCTTCCAGGAGAAGCCGCACGCCGAGCGAAGCGCTCTCCGACCTCGCCAACTGCGGCATCTACATGTTCCGCAAGGAGATCTTCGACTTCTTCCCCGCGCCGGGGACGAGCAAGGCGGCCAAGCCCGGCGACCCCGACGGCTTCGCCGACTGGGCGATGGACGTCTTCCCGCGCCTGCTGGAGGGCGACGTGCCGTTCTACTCGCACGAGATCGACGCCTACTGGAACGACATCGGCAACCTGGTCGAGCTGCGCGAGGGCAACCTCGACGCGCTGACCGGGGCGGTCGAGGTCGAGCAGGTGGGCGAGATGGTCGACGGCTTCCGCAGCGGCGAGCCGGCGGGCGACGAGCCGCGACCTCGAGGGCCCGGTCCTGCTCGGCCCCGACTGCGAGATCGGCGACGACGTGCGGATCGACGGCCCCGCGGTGATCGGCGACGGCGCCCGGATCGGCGCCGGCAGCCGGCTGCGCGACGTGATCGTCCTGCCCGGGCGCCGAGGTCCCGAGCGCAGTCGGTCGCTCATCGGCGCCATCCTCGGCACGCGCCGTAGCTCGGCCGGGGCCGGCCGCGTGGGCGGTGGGGACGGCTAGGCCACGCGGCCTGGCACAGAGATTTGACTTTCTGCGCGCCACGCGTGCGCTTTTGCCGGCCAGGGTCGGGGCATGGACTTCGTTCAGTGTCGCCTCCGCGCTCGTCGCGCCGCCGCTCTGCGCGGCCTGCGGGCGGGGATGTCGGGCGGAGGCGGTGCTCTGCACGCGCTGCTCGCGGTCGCTCGGCCGCGGCGCGGCCGATCCTCTCCGGCGGGCCGCAGGGGTCGACCGCGTCTGGTCCTCGGCCCCGCACGACGGCGTCGCCCGGTCGCTGGTCGGCGCGCTGAAGTTCCGGCGCCTGCTGCCGGTGGCGGAGGTGATGGCCGAGCGGATGCACTGGCTCGCGCCCGCGCACCTGCTGGGCGGGGCGGTGGTCCCGGTCCCGGCCGCGCCGCCGCGTCTGCGGCGCCGGGGCTTCGACCCGGCCGGTGAGCTGGCCGCGGCCTTGGCGCGCGAGGCTCGGCGCCGGCCGGTCGCCTGCCTCGCGCGCCGCGGCTCCGGCCATCAGGTCGGCCGCCGCCGCGCCGAGCGGATCCGCCACCCGCCGCGGATCGAGACCGATCGCCGACGCCCCCCGCAGCGTCCTCCTGGTCGACGACGTCCTGACCACCGGCGCGACCCTGACCGCCTGCGCCGCAGCCCTCCGCGCCGCCGGCGCGAGGCGCATCGTCGCCCTGACCTTCACCCGCCGCCTCTAGGCCCGGGCCGTTTGCTGAGTTGACGGCGCTATAGCGGGCGCAGACTCAGCAAGCGAGGGATCCGGTGCCGCAGCAGGCGCACGGAAGGCACGAAAGCGACCGAGGCGTCGACTGTGCGCTTAAGCCGCCTATGGCCGGCTCAACTGCACAGTGGTCCCAGCCAGGCGCGCGCCTCTGTCTCTTCTCCCGCCTTTCGGGATCCCCCGGCGCCCGCGGCCCGCCTAGATCGCCGGCCGGCCCCGCATCTGGCCCATCACCCGCCGCGTCACCTTCCGCTTGCGGAGCATTTCGCGATGTTTCTTCACCTGCCGCCGCACGTCCTCGGACAGCTTGTGGATGCTCTGGGCCATCTCGGGCGACGGCCTCGCGGGCGTGCAGGGTGGCGCCTTTCAGGCGCACCGTCGCCTCGGCCACCTGGCGGTCGGAGATCGAGGGGTTGCGCTCTTCGTAGAGCACCACCTCGAGCGTCGCCAGGCCCGATACCTGGCGCCCCAAGCGCCGAACCGTTTGCTCACCAACTCACGCAGGTCGTCCGTCATCTCGACGTTGCGTCCCCGAATCTCAATCCGCATGAGCTACCTCCTTGTGGGTTCGAAGATCGATCGTACGCCGCTCGTCCGCCGGCGGCAAGGGGGCGGACCGCTACTCTTGAGCAATGCCCGCAATGGACCTGGTGACCAAGGCCCTGCGCGCGGGGGAGGGGCGCAAATTCAAGGCGTACCAGAAGCGCGCGGAGGCGATCAATCGATTCGAGCCGGAGATGGAAGCGCTCTCCGACGAGGAGATCCGCGAGGAGGCGGACGAGCTGCGCCAGCGCGCGCGCGAGACGGCGCCTCGCTCGACGACCTGCTGCCCGAGGCGTTCGCGCTCTGCCGCGAGGCCTCGCGCCGCACCACCGGCCAGCGCCACTACGACGTCCAGCTGATCGGCGGCATGGTGCTGCACGACGGCGCGATCGCCGAGATGAAAACCGGCGAGGGAAAGACGCTCACCGCGACCCTGCCCGTCTTCCTCAACTCGCTGGAGGGCGACAGCGTCCACGTCGTCACCGTCAACGACTACCTCGCCCGCCGCGACTCGGAATGGCTGACGCCGATCTACGAGGCGCTCGGAGTCACCGTCGCCGCCCTCCAGGACGGCGACGATCCCGCCGCCCGCCGGGTCAAATACGCCTGCGACGTCGTCTACGGCACCAACTCCGAGTTCGGCTTCGACTACCTGCGCGACAACATGTCGCAGTCGCTCGAGGAATGCGTCCAGCGCGGCCACGACTTCGCGATCGTGGACGAGGTCGACAACATCCTGATCGACGAGGCGCGGACGCCGCTGATCATCTCCGGTCGCCCCGAAGAAGCGGCGCAGACCTACTACACCTTCGCCCGCCTGGCGAAACAGATGGTCGGCGTCCCGCACAAAGAGAAGCTGAAAAGCCTCGGCGAATCGAAAGACACCACCGACGCCGACTACGACTACGAGTACGACGAGAAACACAAGACCGTCGCGCCGACCGAGCGCGGGGTCAAAAAAGCGGAGGATTTCCTCGACGTCGAGAACCTCTACCTGGCCGAAAACGGCAACCTCGTCAACCACCTCGTCCAGTCGCTGAAGGCCGAGTCGCTCTACAAAAAAGACGACGACTACGCGGTGATCGACGGCGAGGTGATGATCATCGACGAGTTCACCGGCCGCATCCTCGAGGGCCGGCGCTGGTCGGAGGGCCTCCACCAGGCGGTCGAGGCGAAGGAAGGCGTGGCGATCCGCGAGGAGAACCAGACGCTCGCGACGATCACCCTGCAGAACTACTTCCGGCTCTACGACAAGCTCTCCGGCATGACCGGTACCGCCCTCACCGAGGCGACCGAGTTCATGAAGATCTACGAGATGCCGGTGGTCGAGATCCCGACCAACCAGCCGATGGTCCGGCTCGACCAGAACGACCAGATCTTCAAGACCAAAGACGGCAAGTGGCAGGCGGTGATCGACGAAATCGTCGGCCGCCACGAGGAAGGCCAGCCGGTGCTGGTCGGGACCGTCTCGGTCGAGGTCTCGGAGATGATCTCCGCGGCGCTCAAACGCGACGGCATCCAGCACGCCGTCCTCAACGCCAAACCCGAGCACGCCGAACGAGAGGGCGAGCTGATCGCCCAGGCGGGCCGCAAGGGCGCGGTGATGATCGCGACCAACATGGCGGGCCGCGGCGTCGACATCAAGCTCGGCGGCGACCCCGAACACCTGGCGATCGCCGACGCTGAAAAAGCAGGGCATCACCCACGGCGACGAGGGCTACGAGGAGGCGCTTGCCGCGAACGCACCGAGGAGCTGAAACCGCAGTGCCAGGCCGAGGCCGAGGAGGTCCGCGACCTCGGCGGGCTCTTCATCTGCGGCACCGAGCGCCACGAGTCGCGCCGCATCGACAACCAGCTGCGCGGCCGCTCCGGCCGCCAGGGCGACCCCGGCGAGTCGCGCTTCTTCCTCTCCGCCGAAGACGACGTGATCCGCCTCTTCGCGGGCGACCGGATCTTCAAAATCCTCGACCGCCTCGGGCCGGTCGACGACGACGGGCGGCGAAGTGCCGCTCGAGGCGAAAATGCTGACGAAAACGGTCGAGAACGCGCAGAAGAAGGTCGAGGAACAGAACTTCCTGATCCGCAAACGCGTGCTCGAGTACGACGACGTGATGAACGAGCAGCGCCGCGTCGTCTACCGCTACCGCCGCGAGATCCTCGAAGGCCGCGATATCTCCGAGAACGGCCGCGACGAGCTCGAAGGCGTGATCGAGCGCCTGGTCGAGGAGTACACCGCCGGCGACATCCTCGAGGAGTGGGACCTGGAGGAGCTGGAGACGCAGCTGCGCCAGATCTGGCCGGTCGGGATCGAGGTCGCGACGCTGGCGCCGGAGACGGTCGACCGCGAGAGGCTGAAGGACGACCTCGACGAGGACGCGATGGCCGCCTACGACGAGCGCGAAGACAAACTCGGCGAGGAGCTGATGCGCCACCTCGAGCGCTCGATCCTGCTGCAGGTGATCGACAACCGCTGGCGCGAACACCTCTTCGACATGGACTACCTGCGCGAGGGCATCCACCTCCGCGGCTTCGCCCAGATCGACCCTCTGGTCGCCTACAAAAACGAGGGCTTCTCGATGTTCGAAGAGCTGATGCACTCGATCTGGGAGGAGTTCTCGAAACTCGTCTTCCACGCCGAGATCGAATTCACCGAACCGCCGGGAAACGGCAACGGCAGGGTGGCGGCTTCGAAGCCGGCACCGACCGGCGGGCGCTCGACTACTCGGGCGGCACCGCGGAGGCGCAGCCCTCGGCGCTCGAACAGGTCGCCGCGGCGGCGGGCGCCGGCACCGCGACCGCGGGCGGCGCGGTCGACATGGCCGCCTCCCAGGCGGTCGGCTCGAACGGCGGCGGCGAGGTGGTCGAGACCGTGGTCAAAGACGAGCACGACAAAATCGGCCGCAACGACCCGTGCTGGTGCGGCTCGGGCAAAAAGTACAAGAAGTGCCACGGGGCCTGAAGGCGCTGCAACCACCGCGGGTCGGGTTTCGTGACGTCGCACGAGATTCGACCTGATCCTGTCGCGAGTTCATCCGCGCGTTCAACGAGCGCGACCTCGACGCCTTCGTCGGCGGTGCTCGACCCCGAGGTCGAACTCCACTCGATGAAGGGGCTGCTGAAAGGCCACGAGGCGGCGCGGCAGTGGGCGACGCGCAAGCGCGGCGGGGTGCAGCAGACGATCGAGCTCGAGCAGCTCTACGAGGGCGGCACCGAGGGCGGCGGCGGCCGCGCGGTCGCGCTGATCATGCGCCGCTGGCACTGGGAGCACGAGGGCGACTTCGCGGGCGAGGACGAGATGGCCTGGATCTTCGAGCTGCGCGACCACCGGATCCGCTCCTGGCGCCCCTACGAGGACCGCGACGAGGCCCTCCGCGTCGCCGGCTTCTCACACGGGTAATCTGTCCGCATGGCCGATGCCGCGCAGAAAGAGCCCGTAGCGCCGCGAATCGCCGCTGTCCGCGAGCAGCTGTCCCTGCTCTCGGACTACCTTTGACCCGGCCAGCCTAGAGCGGGAAGCCGCCGAGCTCGAGGAGGAGATGGGGAGCCCCGGCTTCTGGGACGACCAGGAGACCGCGGCGCGCACCTCCGCCGCCCACGCCCGCGCCCAGCGCCGGCTGGACATGTTCCGCGGGCTCGAGTCCGATGTCGCCGAACTCGGCGACCTCGCCGAGCTGGCCGAGGAAGACGAGGAGATCGAGGCCGAGCTGGAGGGTCAGCTGGCGGCGATCGAGTCGCGCCTCGCCGAGCTCGAAGAGGCGCGCCTCTTCAGCGGCGAGTACGACGCCGGCGACGCCGTCGTCACCGTCCACGCCGGCGCCGGCGGCACCGACTCCCAGGACTGGGCCGAGATCCTCCTGCGCATGTACCTGCGCTGGGCCGAACGGCGCGGCTTCGACGTCGAGATGGCGGAGGCCTCGGCGGGGGAGGAGGCCGGCCTCAAGTCGGCGACCTTCATCGCCCGCGGCGAGAACGCCTACGGCCTCTTCGCCGCCGAGCGCGGCGTCCATCGCCTGGTCCGGATCAGCCCCTTCGACTCCTCGGCGCGCCGCCACACCAGCTTCGCCCAGGTCGACGTCGGCCCGCTGGTCGAGTCGGGCGTCGACGTCGAGATCGACGATTCCGACCTGCGGATCGACACCTATCGCGCCTCCGGCGCCGGCGGCCAGCACGTCAACAAGACCGACTCGGCGGTGCGGATCACCCACATCCCGACCGGCACCGTCGTCCAGTGCCAGAACGAGCGCTCGCAGACCCAGAACAAGGCGGTCGCGATGCAGCTGCTGCGCTCGAAGCTGATCGAGCTGGAGGAGCGCAAACGGGCCGAGGAGATGGCGAAGGCGCGGGGCGAGGTCAAAGACGTCGCCTGGGGCTCGCAGATCCGCTCTTACGTCCTGCACCCCTACACGATGGTCAAGGACCACCGCACCGAGCACGAGGTCGGCGACGTCCAGCGGGTGCTCGACGGCGACATCGACGGCTTCGTCCGCGACTACCTGGAGAAAACCGCCGCCTCGTCGGCGAGCTAGCGATGGCGCCGCTGGTCACCGTCGAACGCCCGGCGGCGGGGGATCCCGACGGCCTCCTGGCGCTCCACCACGGGCGCGGCACCGACGAGAACGACCTGCTCGGGTTGGCCGATGCGCTCGACCCGGACCGGCGGCTGCGGGTCGTCTCGGCCCGCGGCCCGTTGCAGGTGCCCAGTTGGCCGGGCTACCACTGGTACCTGGTGCCGCGGGTCGGCTACCCCGACCGGGCCAGCTTCGAGGCGGCGCGGGCGGCTCTCGCCGAGCTGCACGACCGGCTCTGGGAGGAGACCGGGGTGGGGCCGGAGCGCACCGTCCTCGGCGGTTTCTCGATGGGCGCGGTGATGAGCCACGCGATGGGCTGGAGCGAGGACCGCCCGCCGGTCGCCGGCGTGCTCGCCTTCAGCGGCTTCGTGCCGACCGTGCCGGGCTGGCGGCCGAGCTTCTCCGACCGCACCGCCACCCGCGCGTTCATCGCCCACGGCGACCGCGACCCGGTGATCGAGGTCGGCTTCGGCCGCGCCGCCCGCGATCTGCTCGTCGCCGGTGGGATCGACGTCACCTACCACGAGTCGAGCGTCGTCCACACGATCGACCCGGCGGTCGTCCCGATCGCCGCCGAGTGGTTGGCGGCGACCGTTCCGGCCGTGGACTGAGCGGTCGGCTTCAGCCGGCGAGCGGCTGGGTGTAGACCCGCGCGGCTTTGCCGGCCGGGCTCTTCGAGCGGAGGTGCTGTTCGAGCAGCCCGGCGCAGAAGCCGGGGGTGTTGGCGGCGCGCAGCCCGACCTCGAATTCGCTGGCCTTCGCGGCGCGTTCCATCACCGCGTCGCCGAGCTTGGTGGCCAGGCGCAGGACCCCTTTGGCGCCCAGGTGCCTGGTCGTGTGGTCGATCGCGACCGTGCCCTTGTGGTCTTTGAACTTGAGCGCGACCGTGACCGACGAGGGCGAGTAGGTCTGGTAGCGGACGGTGAGCAGCACGCGGTCGCTGCCCGGCAGCGTGGTGATCGAAGATTCGGCGCGGCGCACCCGGCACGCGGCCGGGGCCGTCACGAAGGTGCTGTTGGACTTCTTGCCTGCTTCTTCGCATTCTTCTTCGAGTTCGAATTCTTCGACTTCTTCGAATTCTTCTTCTTCTTCAAATTCGAATTCTTCGGCGTTTGCGGCGCACTGTTCGTATTCGCTTTCTTCGCCTTCTTCTGCTTCGAATTCTTCGCCTTCTTCTGCTTCGTCGTCGCGCAGCGACAGGTGGGGGAAGGTTGCGGCGGCCGGCGAGCTTGCGGCCGCGGAGGCGGTCTGCGATACGACCAGGGCGCCGAGCAGGACGAGGAGCAGCAGCAGGGGGGCGTAACGCTTCATCGCCCCTAACATCGTCTGCGGAGGCCCTTCGGGTGAGTCGACTAGACGTTTGATCGACCGCCGTGCTCGAGCTCCAGCAGCCGCTCCTTCATCGCCAGGCCGCCCGCGTAGCCGCCGAGGCTGCCGTCGCTGCGCAGCACGCGGTGGCAGGGGACGACGAGCGGGATCGGGTTGCGCGAGCAGGCCGAGCCCGCGGCGCGGACTGCGCGCTCGTTGCCGGCGTCCCGGGCGAGGTCCGTGTAGGTGCGGGTCTCGCCGTAGGGGATCGCGGCGATTCCCTGGCGGGCGCGCAGGTGGAAGCCGTGGCTGAGCTGCCAGTCGATCGGCAGCTCGAAGGTGTGGCGGCGGCCGGAGAAGTAGTCGTCGAGCTCGCGCCGCTCCTCGTCGAGCCCGGCAGGCGCCTCGAGCACCCGCGGCGAGATCCGCCCGGCGAGGTCGACGAGCAGCGCCTCGGCGTCCTCGTTCGGGAGCCCGAGCCGCACCAGCCCCTGCGGCGTCCTCGCCAGCAGCAGGGTGCCGAAGGGCGAGTCGGCGGTCGTGTAGGCGACGTCGAGCAGCCCCTCCGCGGCGGCTCGCTCGCGCAGCGCCTCCAATGATCTCTTCATGGTCGGGGTCATGCCATCTCCTTTCGCAGTCGTTTCAGTCCCTCGTGCAGGCTGCGGCGCGCCGCCTCCGGCGAGCAGCCGAGCGCCGCGGCGATCTCCTCGTGGGGGAGGTCGCTGGCGAAGCGCAGCGTCACCGCGGCCCGCTGTTTCGGCGGCAGCGCCGCGACCGCCACCCAGACCTCGCCGTCGGCGGGGTCTGGGTCGAAGATCGCCTCCTCGCGCACCACGGCGACCGGCACCGGCGCCCGGCCGCGGGCGCGGTGGTGGTCGATCGCCTTGCGGTGGGCGATCGTCACCAGCCAGCCGCGCAGGTTGCGCGCGTCGCGCAGCCCCGGATAGGCGCGAAGGGCCGCCAGGAACGTCTCCTGGAAGGCGTCCTCGGCCCCCTCGCGGCCGACCGCGCCGCGCAGCACCGCCATCACCGCGGCGGCGTGCTCGTCGATCAGCGTCTGGAAGGGCGGTAGGTCTGCCATCTCTCCTCCAACGTCCCAAGTCTCGCCGACGTGAGATTTCGCCCCCCCGGCCGGTGAGTAGGGTGGCGCTGTGGCCGCAATCACCGCCGAGGAGATGCGCGAGCTGGTCGCCCGGGCGCTGGCCGAGGACCTCGGCGACGGCGACGTCACCGGCGAGGCGACGGTCCCGGCCGAGGCGACCGCGACTGCGCGGATCGTGCAGAAAGCGCCCGGTGTCGTCTTCGGGCTCGACCTGGTGGTCGAGACGATGGCCCAGACCGGGGTCGCCGAAGTCGACACCCTCGTCGCCGAGGGCGAGTGGCGCCAGGACGTCCCCGCCGAGGTGCTGGTCGCCCGCGGCAGCGCCCGCTCGATCCTCGCCGCCGAGCGCACCGCGCTGAACTTCCTCGGCCACCTCTCCGGGGTGGCGACGCTGACCGCCCGCTACGTCGAGGCGGTCGCGGGCACCAACGCCAAGATCCTCGATACCCGCAAGACGACCCCCGGCCTGCGCAAGCTGGAGAAGGCGGCGGTCGCGGCGGGCGGCGGCACCAACCACCGGATGGGCCTCTTCGACGCCTTCCTGATCAAGGAGAACCACATCGCCGCCGCGGGCAGCATCCCGAAGGCGGTCTACGCCGCGCACAGGCGCACCCGGAGCTGCCGGTCGAGGTCGAGGTCGGGAACCTCGACGAGACCGCCTACGCGATCGGCACCGGCGCCGACCAGCTTCTGCTCGACAACATGGACCCGCCGACGATGCGCGCCGCGGTCGAGCTGCGCGACGCCCACTCGACCAACGGCAGGCCGACCCTGGAGGCCTCCGGCGGGGTCAACCTGGAGACGGTCCGCGCCGCCGCCGAGACCGGCGTCGACTTCATCTCGGTCGGCGCCCTGACCCACTCCGCGCCGGCCCTCGACTTCTCCCTGCTGCTCGACACGCCTTAGTCAGCCGCCAGGAGCCCCGAAGAGGTGGCGAAGGATGAGCGCTGAGGTGACGGAAGGCGGGAGACGGCACGCAGGCGTATGGGGTCGCCTCGCGATCGTGCAGTTGAGCCGCCTATGACCGGTTCAACTGCACGATCGTGCGATCGACCACACCCTGGTGTGGTCAAGTGCACACTCGGCCGGCGACGCGCAGGGGACTGTGCCGTCTCCCGCTTCTCGTGACTCCTTCCCCGCCTGGACCTGCGGCACCGGGCATACCCAGCAGTTCGGCCACGCAAAGGCGGCTCACTTCAGGAGTTTGGACAGCCGCCGGTCTTTGAGGACGCGGCCGCCGGTCTGCTCGTTCGGGCAGTAGTTCATCTGGTGTTCGGAGAAGAAGACGGCCTCGATCGTCGTGCCGCAGCGGGGGCAGGGCTCGCCCTCGTGTTTGTGGACCCGCAGGGGCATCGGGATCTTGTCTGGCAGGTCGGGGCCGAGCGTCTCCTCGTAGTGGTCGATCGCGTCGCCGAGGACGTGGAGGGCGGCGTGCAGGTGCTCGACCTCCGCCTCGTCGAGTTCGGTGCCTTTCTTGAAGGGCGAGAGGCGGGCCTCCCAGAGGATCTCGTCGACCCAGGAGCGGCCGATCCCGCTGATGTCTTTCTGGTGGCGCAGGAGGGGGTGGAGGTGGCGCGGCTTGTCGATCGCCGCGGCGAACTCCTCGAGCGGCGGCGCCGGCCACGCTTCCGGCCCGAGCGTCGCCACCATCTCGTCCTCGGCGACCTCGTCGCCGGGCAGCAGCTTCGCCCAGGCGCGCTGCTTGGTGCCGAACTCGCGCAGCCGCAGCTCGCGACCGTCGTCGAGCCGGATCAGCACCCGCGAGGCGCGGTCTTTCAGCGAGGCGCGTTTGTCGAAGACGCGCAGCCGCCCCGCCGACATCAGGTGGATCAGCAGCGAGAGGTCGCCGAACTCGACCACCGGCATCTTCGAGATCCGCCGCACCCCGGTGATCTCGCGGCCGACCAGCGCATCCAGCGGCGGGTCGAACGTCTTCATCACGTTCATCCCCGGCGCCAGCACCGATTCGACCGTGGCGCCGCGCACCGCCGCCTCGATCCGGCGGGCGGTGATCTCGACCTCGGGCAGCTCGGGCATCCGACAAGGATGGCGGGTCGGCGGCCCCGGCCCGGTAAACTCCGTCCACGTTCATTCGACCTGGTTCGACCGAGAAGGTCTGCCGGCGAACAGAGGAAAGGAAGGGCTCATGCAGGAGCTCCCGACGATCCAACCCGGTCTTGCCCCGGAGCTCGCTCCGGAGGAGATCACCGCGCTCAGCGAGGAGATCCGCGCGCTCGCGCGGCAGCGCAATGCCGTGATCCTCGCCCACAACTACGAGGTGCCGGAGATCCAGGACGTCGCCGACCACCGTGGCGACAGCCTCGGCCTCTCGCGCGCCGCCGCCACCACCGACGCCGAGGTGATCGTCTTCTGCGGCGTCCACTTCATGGCCGAGACCGCCTCGATCCTCTCGCCCGACAAGAAGGTGCTGATCCCCGACCTCGACGCCGGCTGCAGCCTCGCCGACTCGATCACCGCCGACCAGCTGCGCGCCTGGAAGGCCGAACATCCGGGCGCGATGGTCGTCATGTACGTCAACACCTCGGCCGAGGTGAAGGCCGAGACCGACTACTGCGTCACCTCCTCGAACGCCGTCTCGGTGGTCGAGCACATCTGGCGCGAGCACGGCGACGACACCGAGATCCTCTTCGGCCCCGACATGTGGCTGGGCGCCTTCGTCGAGCGCGAGACCGGCCTCGTCGACGAACCGGAGCGCCGCGCCCGCTTCCACGTCTGGGACGGCGAGTGCCACGTCCACGCCGGCATCCGCCCCGACGACATCGCCCGCACCCGCGCCGAACACCCCGAGGCCGAGTTCCTGATCCACCCCGAGTGCGGCTGCTCGACCCAGGCGATGGAGTACGTCGCCGCCGGCGACATCGACAGCGCCGGCGTCCACATGCTCTCCACCTCGGGGATGCAGACCTACGTCGAAGCGCACCCGGAGGGCGAGTTCATCGTCGCCACCGAGAACGGGATGCTCTACCCCCTGCAGCAGGCGGCGCCGCAGGCGAACCTGATCGAGGCCAACCGGATGGCCTTCTGCAAATACATGAAGATGATCACGCTGCCGAAGCTCCGCGACTCGCTCGCCGAGATGAAGTTCGAGGTCAGCGTCCCGCCGGAGATCGCCGAGCAGGCGAAGCTGCCGATCGAGCGCATGGTCGCGATCGGCTGACCGGCCCATCGGAACTCCCGCTTCGCCTCGCTGTTCTTAGGGAACTCTCAGACTGCCTTGGCTGGGCGTTTACGCCCAGAAGGGAGGCTGGGCGCGTCCGATGACGAAAAGGAGGCCGGAGATGCAGACCGTGAAGAACAAACGCAACGTGTTGGTGATCGTGGGACACGACGCCGAGCCGGCCGATCCTGGTCGACGCCCTGCGGCCGCGCGCCGAGGGCACCGGCTTCACGCTGCTGGTCCCGGCGACGCTCGCTGCATGCGGCCGAACTCGCGGCCGACTGGGCCGACGCCGCTCGACCGCGCCGAGCGGAACGCCGAGACGATCCGCGCGGCCGGGCTCGAGGTGGTCGAGACGATCGTCGGCGACGCCGACTTCGCCGCCGCCGCCGGGGACGTCCTGCACTCGCGCGAGATCGACGACGTCGTCGTCCTCGTCGACCCGGAAGCGGCGCTCGGCGCCCGTCCGGACCTCGTCGCCGTCTGACTTCGGCCTGCTTCTAGAGCCAAACGGCCGTTTTCTGGGCGCGAAATTTCGCGACCGAGACTCCGCAGGAGTCATCTTGTTCTTGCAGAAAGCACCCTGCACCTATGGCGAGACTCCGACGCAACAAGAACCGCGCCCCCGAGCCCGTCCGCTCGCGTGGACGGCGTGCCCCGATCATCGAGCTGATGCGCGTGACCAAGGTCTACCCGGGCGGCCACATGGCGCTCGACCGCGTCTCGCTGTCGGTCGGCCGCGGCGAGTTCGTCTTCCTGGTCGGCCCGACCGGCTGCGGCAAGTCGACCCTGATCAAGACCCTGATCCGCGAGCTCGACGTCACCGACGGCAGCGTCCGGATCGCCGGCCGCGACATCGCCACGATGCCCGACAAGAAGATCCCGCAGCTGCGGCGCAACATCGGCACGGTCTTCCAGGACTTCAAGCTGCTCCCCAACCGGACCGTCTACGACAACGTCGCCTACGCGCTCCAGGTGATCGGCGCCAGCCGCGCCGAAATCCGCGAGCAGGTGCCGGCGACGCTGCGCCTGGTCGGCCTCTCGACCAAGCTCCACAACTACCCCGACCAGCTCTCCGGCGGTGAGCAGCAGCGTGTCGCGGTCGCCCGCGCCTTCGTCAACCACCCGCCGCTCATGCTGGCCGACGAGCCCTCGGGCAACCTCGACCCGGTCACCTCGATCGGGATCATGCAGCTGCTCTACCGGATCAACAAGACCGGCACGACCGTCCTCGTCGTCACCCACGACCGCGAGATGGTCGACAACATGCGCCGCCGCGTGGTCGAGCTGTACGAGGGCCGCGTCGTCCGCGACGAGGTCTCCGGCGGCTACACCGAGGAGTCGACGACCGAATTCGGCATGCGGATGCGGGCCGAGATGGGCGTCGGCGCGGAGGGCGAGCGCAAGCACCAACGGCCACGGACACGCGCTCGCCCGCTGATGTCGCGCATCATCTTCTTCTTCTCGGAGGCCTTCCGGGCCCTGCGCCGCAACGGGGCGCCGACCCTGGCCGCGGTCGTCACCACGGTCGTCACCGTGGTCCTGCTCGGCGTGCTGATCCCGGTCTTCCAGACCGCGCAGGCGAAGTCCGACGAAGTCGCGCAGCGAGCTGAACGTCCACTTCGCGCTCTACGACGAGCGCGACCAACGCCGAAATCGCGGCAGGCGAAAGACGAAGATCGAAGCGGTCCCGGGCGTCGCCTCGGTCACCTTCATCTCCAAGCAGGAAGCGCTGAAGACGCTGAAAAGCGAACTGAACGACAAATCGATCGTCGAAGAGCTGCACACCAACCCGCTGCCCGCCAGCCTGCAGGTGAAGGCCGCCGACGCCTCCGATCTGCCGCAGATCGAAAAGGAAGTGATGGGGACGACGCGGCGGCGGCACCGCGCACCCGATCAGCCCGGCGATCTCCAACCCCTTCAGCCGCCAGCAGTCGACCGCGCAAGATCGAGAAGGTGACGAGCGCGCTGAAGATCGTCCTCACGGTGATCATGGCGCTCCTGATCGCTCGCCTCGCTGATGCTGATCGGCAACACGATCCGGCTCTCGATCTTCACCCGGCGCCGCGAGGTCGAGGTGATGCGCCTGGTCGGCGCCACCCGCTGGTTCATCCGCTGGCCCTTCGTGATCGAGGGGGTCGTGGTCGGCTTCATGGGCGGCGCTGGTCGCCATACTGATCCTGTGGATCGGCAAGATCACGATCGTCGACCCGCTGAGCGACACGCAACTCCTTCGCGGCGGCCCAGCACAACAGCACCCTCGCCTTCCCGGCGCTGATGGCGATCCTCTTCGGCGCCGCGATCCTCGTCTCGACGATCGGCTCGGGCGTCACGCTGCGCCGCTTCCTGCGGGTCTGAGGGCCGCGTGAGGGCCCGCGGTGCGATCGCCTTCGGCGTCGCCCTGATCGCCTTCCTCGTCGTCGGCATCTACCTCGGCGGCCACCCGTCGAAGCTGCCGACCTTCGCCCGCGAAGCGTTCACCGAAGAACCGACCAGCCTGGTCGGCGAAGCCGTCGGAAATCATCAAGGACAACTACTTCCGCAAGGTCGGCAACACCGAGCTCGGCAACGCCTCGCTGCAGGGCATGGTCCGCGAGCTGCGCAAAACGCCACAAAGACCGCTTCAGCGACTACTTCTCGCCGGAAAGCCTCGAAGGGTTCAACCAGCAGATCGAAGGGCGCTTCTCGGGGATCGGGCTGAGCGTCGTCTCGGTCAAGAAGGGCCTGCACGTGGCCAAGGTCTTCCACGGCTCGCCCGCCGAAGCGGGCGGGATCGAAGCGGGCGACACGATCGTCTCGGTCGAAGGCAAATCGATCGCCGGGCTCGACTCGACCGAAGCGACGACCAAGATCAAGGGGCCGGAAGGCAGCGAAGTGACGGTCGGCGTGCTCGACGCGAAGACCCACAAGACGACCGAAAAGACGCTGACCCGGGCCGAGGTCGAGCTGCCGAACGTCTCCAGCCGCGTCTTCAAGACTGACGGCAAGACGATCGGCTACGTGCGGCTCTTCTCCTTCAGCTCGGAAGCGAGCCAAGCAGCTGGCGCACGGGATCGAAAAGGTGAAGAAGGAAGGGGCCGAAGGGCTGGTCCTCGACCTGCGCGAGAACCCGGGCGGGCTGCTCGAAGAGGCGGTCGACGACCGCGTCGCTGTTCCTGCCCGAGGGCGAAGTCGTGGTGACGACGAAATCGCGGACCAAGGGCGACTCGACCAAGAAGAGCGGCAGCCGGCAAGATCGTCGAAGTGCCCTTCGACGTGCTGATCGACCGCGGCACGGCGAGCTCCGCCGAGATCCTCACCGCGGCCCTGCAGGACGACGGCGACGCGACCGTGGTCGGCACCCGCTCCTACGGCAAGGGCGTCTTCCAGGAAGAGCACGGCCTCGCCAACGGCGGCGCGCTGAAGCTGACGGTCGGCGAATTCTTCACCCCGAACGGCGAAAACCTCGCCCGCACCGGCGGCATCCACCCGGAAGTGAAGGTCGTCGACAACCCGAAGACCGGGTCGACGAGGCGCGGCAGAAGGCGCTCGAAACGGTCGCCGCGCAGGTCACCGGTTGACGCCGGCGCGGGGCGCGGGGCGAGGGCCGCGGGCGCGGCCGGCGGCGGGACGCGGCGCCGCGGCGGGGCGGCGCGGACGCGCGCGGCGGCGGCGCGCGGGGGCGGACGCTCTCGCGGCGCGACGAGCCGGCGAGCGCCCGCGACGCGGTCGCCGACCTGCTCGAGGAGCGGCTCGGGCTGCGCGGCTTCACCGGCCTGGTCGAGGAGGAAGCGGCCGGCGCGGCCGAGGAGGCCGAGGCGCGCTCCGGGCCGCGCCGCGACCTGACCGAGCTCGCCACCTTCACCGTCGACCCGGCCACCGCACGCGACTTCGACGACGCCGTCTCCGCCCAGCGCGAGGGCGACGGCTGGCGCGTCTGGATCCACATCGCCGACGTCGCCGCCCACGTGCGGCCCGGCTCGCCGCTCGACATGGAGGCGCTTCGCCGCGCCAACTCGACCTACGTGCCGGGGACGGTCGAGCCGATGCTGCCGCACTCGCTCTCCAGCGGCGCGTGCAGCCTCTCGCCCGGGGTCGAGCGCCTCGCCGTCACCGCCGAGATCGAGCTCGACCGGGCGGCGCGGCCGACCCGCACCCGCTTCTACCGCAGCCGCATCCGCTCCGACGCGCGGCTCGACTACGACCAGCTCGACCGCGTCTTCGACGGTCGCGAGGAGGCGCCCGCGGCGGCCGCCGAACCGCTCGCCGCGGCGCGCGACGTCGCCGCCGCGCTCGGCGAGCACCGCGGCACGACCAGCCTCGACGTCGAGTCGGCCGAGCCGGAGTTCGAGTTCGACGCCGAGGGCAACGTCGTCGCCGCCCACCGGGTGCCGCAGACCGAGGCCCACCGGCTGATCGAGCGGCTGATGATCCTCACCAACGAGCGGGTCGCCGAGTTCCTCGTCGACCGCCGCGTCCCCGCCGTCTACCGCGTCCACGCCCAGCCCGACCCGCCGCGGATCGAACGGCTGCTGGAGCAGCTGGGGGCGCTCGGGCGTGCCGACCCCGCCGCTCGGCCAGGGGCTCTCGCCGCGCTCGGCGGGCGAGATGGCGGCGGAGGCGAGCCGGCTCGCCCGGCGCGAGGCCGCGCGGCGCGGGCACGGCCGCGACGCATATACCTCCCTTGTGCTCCGATCGCTGAAACAGGCCGCCTACAGCGAGACAGAACTCCGGCCACGCCGGGCTCGGCTCGGACGCCTACACGCACTTCACCTCGCCGATCCGGCGCTACCCCGACCTGCTCGTGCACCGGGCGCTGCTGGCGGCGCTGGGGGAGGGGGAGGAGGCGCCGACGCTGGGCGAGGCGCGCGAGGTCGCCGCCCACAGCTCCGCGCAGGAGCGCGAGTCGGCGAAGATCGAGCGCGATGCCGACGACGTCTGCGCCGCATACCTGCTGGAACGGGAGCTCGGGGAGCGCGGGCTCGGATGCCGAATTCGACGGCGAGGTGTCGGGGGTGATCCGGGCGGGCGCGTTTGTCGCCTTCGGCGGGGAGCTTGGCGACGTCTACGAGGGCATGCTGCCGGCGCGGACGCTGCCCGGCGGGCGCTACGAGCTCGATCGCGACGAGGTGTCGCTGATCGGCAGCGGCGAGGGCGCGACGGCGCTGCGGCTCGGCGACCCGGTGCGGGTGCGGGTGACCGGGGTCGAGAGCGGGCGCGGACGGGTCGACCTCGAGCTGACCGGCGGCGGCGGCAAAGGCCCGCCGGAAAGGGCGGCTGATGGCGAAGAAGGGGAAAAAACGCGCCCCGGCCTCGGGCGACGTCGTCACCAACCGCCGGGCGCGGCACAAATTCGAGTTCGTCGAGACGATGGAGGCGGGGATCGTCCTGACCGGCTCCGAGGTGAAGGCCTGCGCAGCGGTCAGGCGCAGATGACCGACTCCTACGCGGTCGTGAACGACGGCGAGGTCTGGCTGCGCAACCTCCACATCCCGCCCTACGAGTTCTCCGACGTCGACGCCCACACGCCGGAGCGGCCGCGGAAACTGCTGCTGCATCGTGACGAGATCGAGCGACTGATCGGCAAAACCGCCGAGAAAGGCCTCACCCTGGTGCCGGTGCGGATCTACTTCAAAGGCCCGCGGGCGAAGGTCGAGCTGGCGCTGGCGCGCGGCAAGGAGGGCCGCGACCGCCGCCGTGAGATCGCCGACCGCGACGTGCGGCGCGAAGTCGAGCGCGAGTTCAAAGGCCGCATGCGATGAGTGTGAAAGCCGCGAACCAGGGCGATACCCGAGCGCTTGACGGTGCGGGATCCTTTGTAAGGATGAATCGATGCTCCTTGCCAACGTCAGCGACTCGATCTCGAATCACACCGGCTGGTTCATCGCTGCGCTGGCCGCCGCCGTCCTCGTCCTCCTCCTGGTCGTCGTCGTGACCCAGCGCCGCAGCAAAGAAGCCGAAGAAAAGGCGAAAGCGGCGGGCGAGGGTGCGCCGCCGAGTCCGGCCGGCGCGCCGGGGGCGGTGCCGACGCCGCCTGGAGCGACCGAGCCCGGCTCGCCGCCCGCGAACGAGACGCGCAAGGAGCGCCGCGATCGCCTGCGCAAAGAGCAGCGCAAAGCGCGCGACCAGATGCGCAAAGAGCGCCGCGAGGCGGTCGAAAAACGCAAGCGGGAACGCGTCGCGAAACGCGCCGGGGGGACCGGCCAGGCACCGCCCCTTCCGGCACCTTCGGCTCCGTCCACTCCGCCGCCGACGCAGTCGAGTGCTGGTGGTCCACCGACCCCGGCCCCGACCGCCGCATCGACCCCGACGACCGCCCCGGCCCCGACGGCCGCCCCGGCCCCGACCGCCGCATCGACCCCGGCTCCGACCGCACCGCGGACCCTGACCCCCCCGATTTCGCCGGCGGCGAAATCGACCGACAAACCGCAGAAGGGGTTCTTCGAGATGTCGCTGTTCGGGATCAGGCTCGGGGGCGGCAAGAAATCCCGCGAACGGGCCGCCGCCGAGCAGCGCCTCGCCGCCGCCCGCGCCGAGAACGAGCGCGCCGTCGAGGCAGCCCGCGCCGGGGCCGGCGCGGGAACGCCGCCGGCCCCGGCGCCGAACCTCGCGGACGCGGCGCCCCCGCCGAGCGAGAGCCCTGCGCCGCCCTCCCCGCCGACCGGCGAGTCGCCGGTTGTCCCCGCTCCCACCGCGCCCCCGCCGGCGACGGCCGAAACGCCGCTGTCGCCGCTGGTCCAAGCGACCGATCCGACGCAGGAGCCTCCGCCTCCGGTCCAGGATCTCTCGGCGATCGCCGCCCCCTCACAGCCCAGCGACACCGACGCGGCGGCTGCCGAACAGCGGGTCCGTGAAAAAGTTGCCGAAGTGCGCTTCGAGGAGCAGCGGATCCGGGCCGAGGCCGACCGTCGGATGCAGGAGGCCGAGCGACTTCAGAACGAGGCCGCCGCGGCGTCGCTGAACTCCTTCGGCGAGCCGCCGGCGGAGGAGCCACCCGGCATCGAGCCACCCACCGCCCCCGCTCCGGTGGTCCCGGACCCCGCCGTGCCGGCCGCCGACCTCAGCTTCGCCGAGCAGCGTCTGCAGGCGGGCCGTGAAGCGCGCGAGCGCTCGATGGAAGAAGCCGAGCGCCGGCTGCGCGAAATCGACGAGCGGACCAAAGCAGCCGAAGCGCGAGCCGCCGTGGCGAAACGGCTGGCGAACGTCCGCGCCGAAGAAGAGGCCCAGCAGCAGCGGCTCGAAGAGATGCAGCGCGCGGTAGAGGAGGCCGAGCAGCGCGCCCGCGCCGCCGAGCAGCGCGCCCGCGAAGCCGAGGAGGCGGTCGTCCGCTCGCTCGGCGAGCCGCTGACGCCGCCGCCCGTGCCCGCTGCGCCGATCCCGTCTCCCGGCCTGACGCCCCCCGGCTTCCAGAGCCCGCCGCCGCCTCCCGACACGACGACCTTCCAGGTCCCGCCGCCCCCGCCGCAGCCCTTCACGACCGGCTCACCGGCCGCCGAGCCGGCCCCGTCGGCCGAGCCGGTCGACCTCAACTCGGTGACCTTCGAGCAGCTGCGCTCCCAGAGTCTCTCGGTCACCCAGGCGACTCGCCTGCTCGCCCACCGCGAGCGGCTCGGCGGCTTCAACTCGGTCGACGACCTCGATCAGGTCGCCGGCTTCCCGCCCGAGGTCCTCGCCGACCTCAAGTCGCGCTCGACCGTCTAGCCGCCGGCTTCCCACTTCTCGATCAGCTTCAGCCAGACCTCGCTGCGGGTGGGGTAGGGGGCGATCGCGTGGCGCAGGCGCGCCAGCGGCACCTCGGCGACGATCGCCACCGTCGCCGCCTGCAGGAAGTCGGCGGTCTCGAAACCGGTGAAGGTGGCGCCGACGATCGTCGCCTTGGCCTGGTCGACGACGAAGCGCGACTTGCCGCCGGTGCCCTTGCCCTGGAAGCTGGCGCCGGGGGAGCCGTCGGTCGGGACCTCGACCGCGCGGGCGTCGATTCCCGCATCTTCGGCCTCGGCGAGGGTCTTGCCGACCGCGGCGACCTGCGGATCGGTGAAGGTGACGCGGGGCGAGCCGAGGCCTTCGGCGAGCGCCTCGGTCTCGCGCCCGAGCAGGTTCTCGGCGACGACCCAGGCCTGGTACTTGCCGATGTGGGTGAAGAGCGCGCGGCCGTTGACGTCGCCGATCGCGTAGAGGCGATCGCTGCCGGCGACCCGCATCCGGTCGTCGACCTCGAGGAAGCCGTGCTCGTCGGGCTCGACCCCGATCGCCGCGAGGCCGAGGTCGTCGGTGTGGGGCTTGCGGCCGACCGCGACGAGGATCTCCTCGCCCTCGACCGCGCCGCCGTCCTTCAGCTCGGCGATCACGCCCGCGCCGCCCGCCCGGACCGACTCGACGACGTCGCCGACCCGCACGTCGACGCCGAAGCGACCGCGCAGGGCCGCCGCGACTTCTTCGCCGGCGTAGGGCTCGTCGCGCCCGAGCAGGTGGGGACCGCCCTCGACCAACGTCACCTTGGTCCCCAGCGAGGCCCAGGCTTGGGAGAGCTCCGAGCCGACCGGCCCGCCGCCGAGCACGATCATGCTCGCCGGGACCCGCTTGGCCGTGGTGGCGTCGCGGTTGTTCCAGGCGCGGACGGAGTCGAGGCCGTCGATCGGCGGCATCAGGGCGCCGGAGCCGGTCGCCACGATCACGGCCCGCGAGCCGACCAGCTCGTCGTCGCCGACCGCCACGCGGCCGTCGCCGACGAAGCGCCCGGCGCCGCGGAAGAGGTCGATCTTCCGTTCTTCGAGCCAGGGCAGCTGCCCCGAGTCGTCCTCGTCGTGGATCACCTGATCACGGCGGGCGAGGACGGCGGCCGGGTCGAGCGCGGCGTCGCCCGCCACCGGGACCCCGGGGATCCGCTTCGCCTCGGCGAGCACGTCGGCGGGGCGCAGCAAGGCCTTCGAGGGCATGCAGGCGTAGTAGGAGCATTCGCCGCCGACCAGGTCTTTCTCGACGATCGCCACCTTCCAGCCGGCGTCGGCGAGGCGCCCGGCCACGACCTCACCGGCCGGCCCGGCACCGAGGACTATCGCGTCGTAGGTCTGTTCGGTCATCGCTTTGCGCCCATACCCGCGCGCTTGTCCCCCGATTACGCGCCGCGTACACTTGCAGATGCATCTCCGCATGGGGGCGACAGGCTTCGACGTGGTCGATTCATGCGAAAGGTTGCAGGTCGAGGTTGCCGGAGGCCTCGTTAAACCCCGGCACAAACCAATACGTGCGGACCATGAGTTCGCCCTTGCCGCTTAGTTCATAGCTAAGCCGTAAGAGTCGGTCCTCTCTCGCCCGCGGGGAGGGTCACCGGCTTCAGAAGCGGGCTCACCTGGACGGCGCGCCCTGTCCGGCCGGGGACATTCAAGGGGCTTTATCTCCCGCAGTGCCCGTCGGCGCGGACCCCGGGAGACGAGAATCAAGCGCCGGCTAAACCTGTAGACACCCTCGCAAAGCGTCCGCGGATCCGAGTTCGAATCTCGGCGCCTCCATCAACAGCCCGTCCGGCCCGGTGGCCGGACGGGCGCGCTGCGTGCATTTGGGCCCTCATAGGGGCCCAAAGGTTGGTCGGGAAATCGGCGCGGGTAGATTCATCGCGTGGAACGCCACGTCGCTTTCCTGCGCGGGATGAACCTCGGCAACCGGCGGATCAAGAACCCGGAGCTGGTCGCCCACTTCGAGGCGATGGGGCTGGCGGAGGTGGGGACCTTCCGGGCCAGCGGCAACGTCGTGTTCGTCGATCCGGGCCGGGAAACGGAGTCGAAGCTGCAGGAGCGGATCGAAGCGGAGCTCGACGAGCGGCTCGGCCACGACGTCGCGGTGTTCATACGCAGCGCGGTGGAGGTGCGGGCGATCGCCGCCCGCGATCCGTTCGATGCGAAGGCGATCGCGGCGTCCAGGGGCAAACCGCAGGTCGTTTTGCTCCGTCGCAAACCCAGTGTCAAAGCGAAAAAGGCGGTGCTCGGGCTCGCCCCGGAGGGAGATCTGATGGTGGTCGAGGGGCGCGAGCTGCACTGGCTGCCGACGGTCGGCCTCTCCGAAACCGAGGTCGACACGAAGGCGCTCGACACCGCGCTCGGCAAAGGGACGACGCGCACCGCCGGCACGATCGAGCAGATCGCCGCCAAGTACTGCGCCTGAGCGTCGCCCACGGGCGCCCTCCTCTACCTTGGATCCATGGCGATCGCGACCGCGACCTCACTCGACGTCTACGTCGGCGGCAAGCTGCTGTTCGGCGAGGTCAGCTTCAAGCTCGAGCCGGGCGACCGGATGACGCTGTCCGGCCGCAACGGGGCCGGCAAGTCGACCCTGCTCCGGGTGCTGTCGGGCGAACTGACGCCTGAGGAGGGGTCGGTCTCGATCCAGCGCGGCGCCCGCGTCGCCCTCCACGACCAGCGCCCGCCCCGCGACTCCCAGGCCAAGCTCGGCGACTACGTCTTCTCCGGCCGCAGCGACATGCTCGACACCGAGGCCGAGCTCGCCCGGCTCGAGGGCGAAATGGCGGGCGGCGCCTCGGAGGAGACGATGGAAGCGTATGCGGCCGCCCAGGGGCGCCTCGAAGCCGGCGGCGGCTACCGCTGGCGCGACGAGGTGCTGGAAGTGCTGCGCGGGCTCGGCTTCGGCCCCGAGCACGCCGATCGCGCCCTCTCGACCTTCTCCGGCGGCGAGCTGACCCGCGCCTCGCTGGCCCGTGCGCTCGCCGCCCGCCCCGACCTGCTGCTGCTCGACGAGCCCACCAACCACCTCGACATCCCCTCGCTCGAGTGGCTCGAGCGCTATCTCGTCGACCTCGACGCCGCCGTCGTCCTCGTCGCCCACGACCGCTGGTTCCTCGAGGCGGTCGGCACCTCGGTGCTGGAGCTGGAGGCGCAGCGCGCCCGCTTCTTCGCCGGCCCCTGGCACGCCTGGCGCCAAGAGCAGGCGGCACGCCAGATCGCCCTCGGCAAAGCGATCGACCGCCAGGAAGCCGAGCTCGCGCGGATGGAGCGCTTCGTCGAGCGCTTCCGCTACAAGGCCTCGAAGGCCAAGCAGGCGCAGTCGCGGGTCAAACAGATCGACAAGAAGAAGAAAGAAGGGCCGGTCTCGGAAAAGCGCGACAACCGGCACCTGCGCTTCTCCTTCAAGCCGCCGGAGCGCCCCGGCCGCGTCGTCCTCAAGATGGCCGACGCCCGGATCGAGGTCCCGGGCCGGGTGCTGCTGGAGGATGCCGACCTCGAGGTCGAACGCAGCGAGCACGTCGTCCTCGTCGGCGCCAACGGCAGCGGCAAGACGACGATGATCGAAACGCTCGCCGGGCAGCGCGAGCCCGCCGCCGGGATCGTCCGCACCGGCCACAACGTCAACCTCGGCTTTCTCTCCCAGCACGCCGACACCGCGGCCGGGGCGGGGACCGTGCTCGACGCGGCGCAGCGCGAGACCGGCCTCACCGGGCCGAAGGCGCGGGCGCTCCTCGGCGGCTTCCTCTTCTCCGGCGGGGACGTCGAAAAGCGGCTCTCCGACATCTCCGGCGGCGAGCAGCGGCGGCTGTCGCTGGCGATCCTCGTCTCCTCCGGCGCCAACGTCCTGGTCCTCGACGAGCCCACCAATCATCTCGACATCGAGAGCCGCGAGGCGCTCGAGGACGCGCTTACTGAGTTCGAAGGCTCGGTGGTGCTGATCTCCCACGACAGGGCGCTGCTGGAGGCGGTCGGCAGCCGCACGATCGTCCTCGAGGACGGCAAGCTGACCAGCCACCCGAGCGGCTGGGCCGAGTACCAGCGGCGGCGCGACGAACGCGAGTCCGAGGGCACCGCGGCGGCGAAGGGCGCGGCGAAGAAGGAGAAGGACGCGGACTCGAACGGCGCCGCGGCGAGGCGGCGCGACGGCAAGGCGGCCGAAAAGGCCGTGCGCAAAGCGGCGCGGCTCGAGCAGCGGATCGAACGGGCCGAAGCAGACCTGCGGGCGGTCGAGGAGGAGCTCGCCGATCCCGCCGCCTGGGCGAGCCCGACCCGCACCGAGCGGGCGACCGCCAAGCACGAGGCGGCGAAGACGGCAGTCGAGGAGCTGCTCGCCGAGTGGGAGGCGGCGCAGGGCGCCGCCGAGGCCGCGGCGACGTAAGTCGGCCGGACCGCGCGCCAGGTCCTAGAAGACGACGGTCCGCTCGCCGTCGATCAGGACGCGGTCCTCGAGGTGCGCGGTCACCGCGCGGGCCAGCACCAGTCGCTCGACGTCGCGCCCGATCCGCACCAGGTCCGGGACCTCGTCGGCGTGCCCGACCCGGACCACGTCCTGGTCGATGATCGGCCCGGCGTCGAGCTCGGCGGTCACGTAGTGGGCGGTCGCGCCGATCAGCTTGACGCCGCGCTCGTGGGCGCGCGCGTAGGGATCGGCGCCGACGAAGGCGGGCAGGAAGCTGTGGTGGATGTTGATCGCCGGCGCGCCGAGCCCGGTGAGGAAGCTGGGGGAGAGGATCTGCATGTAGCGGGCGAGGACCAGCAGGTCGACGGCGCCGATCAGCTCCAGCGCCCGCCGCTCCGCCTCCTCGCGCGTTTCCCGGCCGACCGGCACGTGCTCGAACGGCAGGCCCACCGCCTCGACCTCGCCGCGCAGGTCCTCGTGGTTGGAGATCACCGCGACGATCTCGCCGCCCAGATGGCCGTTGCGCCACCGCCAGAGCAGGTCCGAGAGGCAGTGGTCCTCACGCGAGACCATCACCGCGACCCGCTTGCTCCGCCTCGACTCGCTGAAGCTGTGCTCCATCTCGAACGGCGCCGCGATCTCCCGCCCGAACCGCTCCTCCAGCGCGTCCCGCTCCGCCGCGCCCGCCGAGTCGAAGACCATCCGCATGAAGAATCGCCCCGCCGCGGTCGAGTGCTGATCGACGTCGACGATGTTCAGCCCCGCGTCGGCGAGGAACCCCGAGACGGTGGCGATCAGCCCCGGCCGATCCGGGCAGGCGAGCAACAGGCGCGTGGTCTCGGTGTCCGGAACGATCAGGGGATCATGTCCTATTTCGCGCTCTCGACGCGGTGCAGAGCCAAAAGCCCGCAACGAGCAGGTTTCTTGTGTGATCGGGGCCACACACAGGAGCGGTGATCGCAGTAACGGTTCACCGCTTGCTCACAGAACGCAAACATATTGCCCTGCTTGGAGCCGTTGCCGCGCTCGCTCTCCCGGCCGCCGCCTCGGCTGCTCAGAACGACAAGCTGCCACCGCGGGTGCGGCTGCGCGCCGAGGCGCCTGGCGGCGCCGTCGTCCTGCCGGGGACGGACGCCGGCGCGATCGGCATCGGTGACGCGAAGGCGCTCACCGGGCCGCTGCTCGATCCGGTCGACCGCTACAGCCGGCTGATCGTGGCGACCACCACCCGCGCCGAGCACCGGCAGAAGGTCCACGCGCGCAAGCGCCGCGAAGCTCGCGAAGAAAAGGAAAAGTTCGCGCACCTGCCGGGCGGGGTGACGATGGCGACGCTCGAATCGATCGCCTCCTGCGAGTCCGGCGGCGACCCGGAAGCCGTCTCCTCGGAAGGCACCTACCGCGGCAAATACCAGTTCGACCAGGGGACCTGGGAATCGGTCGGCGGCCATGGCGATCCCGCCGCGGCCCCCGAAGCCGAACAGGACTACCGCGCCGCGCTCCTCTACTCGGAGTCCGGCTCCAGCCCCTGGCCCATCTGCGGCTGACCCGCCGCCCGCGGTCGTCCTTTGGCCCTCACACCGGGCCCTAAGTCGACCGCGGTCGTCCCTTGTTATCCATAGGTTCACCCGGGACGACCGCGGCGGCCGTGGACGGGGCTACGATCCGCGGCATGACGCCGGAGGAGACCAGGGCCCTGACGCCGGAGGAGCTGAAAGCGGCGGAAGCGGGGGAGACGGCGGGTGACGGGGTCCCGGCGCCCGATCCCGGCGGGCCGCAGCGCAAGCCGCCGCGCGAGGCGATCGCCGAGGCGCACGTCCGCGCGCCGACCCGCGGCAACCGCCGGCTGGAGAGCTTCATCGACGCGGTCAACGCCGACGACCAGGTGCGCGGCTGGTGGTACATGGCTCAGGTCAACGCCGAGCGCCTCGGGATGTCGGACCATAGCTGGGTCCACATGCAGATCGTCCTCAACATCTCGCTGCGGCTGCTGCGCCTGCTGGGCAAAGCCGGGGTCGAGCCGACGATGGTCACCGACCACGGGATGCGCGACCGCGACGCCGAAGTGGTGGTCGCCGGCGGCGCCCTGCTGCACGACGTCGGCATGTCGATCCACCGCGCCGACCACGAGGAGTACTCGCTCTTCCTCGCCCAGAGCGCGCTCGACCGGCTCCTCTCCGGCGCCTACAAACAGCCGGAGCGCACCGTCGTCGAAGCGGAGATTCTGCACGCGATCATCGGCCACCGCCGCCGCGGCGAGCCCTACACGGTCGAGGGCGGGCGTGGTCCGCGTCGCCGACGCGCTCGACATGGCGCAGGGCCGCACCCGGATCCCGATCGAGGCCGGCCACGAAGGGATCCACTCGATCTCCGCCGCGGCGATCGACGAGGTTCGGATCAGCGCCGGCGAGGACCACCCGGTGCGGATCGAGATCCAGCTCAACAACTCGGCGGGCATCTTCCAGGTCGACGACCTGCTGGCGACGAAGATCCGCGGCACCCCGCTCGAGGGGAAGGTCGAAGTCCTCGCCGAGATCGAGGGCGAGACCGAGAAACGCCTGCTGAGCGGTTTCCGGATGGCGTAGACGGGTGCCTCGGCGACGAGGGTTCTTGCGGGGCCGATCGACGTCGGGAGGCCCGAGCGCCAGGTTTGCGGGGAGCCGGCGCAGGGACGACACGTTCCGGGGAGAGACGACACGGAGATGCCGGGAACGTCGCCGAGATGCCACACATCCAGATGACGCCCTCGGGACCGTCTGCATTTACCCCCCGTATAGGAGGGGTAAATGCAGACGGCACCCGGGGCACGGCTGCATCCGTGACGTCTCGCATGAACAGACGTGACATTCCCGGCATCGCCCGCACTTCTCTGTGCGCTCCCGTCGAGACCCGCACAGGTTCAAGGTTCCGCATCCCGCCTCGTCCCTCGCCGGTCGCCGGTCCCTGCGGTGTTGTGGGCCGGCCTCGCAAGGACGCAGGGAAATGAGGTGAGGGGAGCGCACTCAAGTGCGTGACCCGAACCGGATGACCGAGGACACCGCGAGGCGCCCCCACGGACCCGTAGGCGCTAGCCGAGCCGCTCGATGTCGTAGCGGCGCTTCTCCTTGCGGCGCTCCAGAGCGCCCTGGATCAGCGACAGCCCGATCACGAGGATCACGAAGAACGCCATCACGCCGAAGCAGAAGAGGGTGACGGTTTTGTCCGAGGCCTTGCCCGGCCAGCCCCTCGCCGTTTTCGGCGAACGCCATCGGGGCGGCGACGAGCATCGTCGTCAGGGCCATCAGGAACAGGGCGGTGGCGCGCTTCACGGTCGGCAATCTATCGCACGCGGCAGCGTAGGATCGCCCGATGTCGAACCTCGAGGCCCTGCTCCTGGGAGTGGTCCAGGGCCTGACCGAGTTCCTGCCGATCTCGTCCTCAGGCCACCTGATCGTCGTCCCCTGGCTGCAGGACTACACCTTCCTCACCGAAAACGAAGCCTTCAACAAGACCTTCGACGTCGCCCTCCACGCGCGGCACGCTGATCGCGGCGATCGCCTTCTTCCGGCTCGAGGTCTGGCGCCTGCTCGTCAGCTTCGTCGCCGCGGTCCGCAAGCGGGCGATCGAGACGAGCGAGGAGCGGCTCGCGGTGGCGATCGCGATCGGCACCGTCCCGGCCGTGATCGCCGGCGGCCTCTCCTCCGATTTCATCGACGAACACCTCGGCGAGCCGTGGATGATCGCCGTCCAGCTGATCCTCTTCGGCGCCCTGCTCGACTGGGCCGACCGCCGCCCGCAGCGCCGCCCGCTGGAGCGCTCGACCCCTCGCGACGGCCTCTGGATCGGGATCGCCCAGGTGCTGGCGCTCGCTCCCGGCACCTCGCGCTCGGGGATCACGATCACCGCCGCCCGCTTCCTCGGCCTCGACCGCGACGCCGCCGCCCGCTTCTCCTTCCTCCTGCTGATCCCGATCGTCGCCGGCGCGACCCTCTTCAAAGGCGTGAGCGCGGTCCACGAAGGCCTGCCGCACGGCGTCGCCGGGCCGATGGTCGTCGGCACGCTCGCCGCCGCGATCTCCGGCTACGCGGCGATCGTCTTCCTCCTGCGCCTGGTGCGGACGACCTCCTACCGGCCCTTCGTCCTCTACCGCTACGCGGCCGGGATCGCGATCCTGATCGTGATCGCCACCGGCCTGCGACCGGCGACCTTCTAGGCACCGCCGATTTTTTCGGACATTTGACCAATAACCCCCGATCGGGGCGACTGAATTCAATCCGCTTGAACAAGCCAAGGACAGGCGTCGTTAGCCGCAATTTGGGCCGCCGACAGTTGTGAAAAACCTGTAAACAACGGTAAAAGCGGGTCTGGCGCGCATAGAATCCAAAGCGAGTTGGCCCCTGACCCGACCACTCGTCTCGCGGTGATCGACACCGATTCCGGTTTCGTCACCGTCCTTGCCAAGCGCGCCGAGGCGGCGGGCTGGCTGCTGCGCACCTCCGGCGGCGCCGTGCCCCCCGACCAGCTGGTCGCGATGAAGCTGAACGCGCTGCTGGTCGACCCGGCGGTGCTGGGCGACGAGGCGTGGCGTTACCTCGACCGGGTCTGCAGCCTGCTCCCCGACCTCGGCGTCGTCGTCTGCACCGGCCGCTCGACCGTGGCCCAGCGGGTGCGCGGCCTGCGCCTCGGGGTCGACGACTGGATCACCAAGCCCTCCCATCCCGAGGAGGCGATCGCCCGGATCGAAGCGGTCACCCGGCGCCACCGCCGCGGCCGCCACGAAACCGAGTCCTCGCCCGTCCTCGCCGGTGAGCTGGAGATCCGCCCCGACCGCTTCCAGGCCTTCGTCGCCGGCGAGAGCCTCGACCTCACCCGCCGCGAGTTCGAGTTGCTGCACCTGCTCGCCGGGACCCAGGGCCAGGTGCTCGAGCGCGAGACCATCTACCAGCGGGTCTGGGGCTACGCGATGGCCCACGGCGACCGCTCGGTCGACGTCTTCATCCGCAAGCTGCGCCAGAAGCTCGAGAAGCGCTCGCCCGACTGGGAGTACATCCACACCCACTTCGGGGTCGGCTACCGATTCGACCCCGAGCCCTCCGCAGGTGCCGTCCCGGCCGCGCCGCCGGTTGCCGCCAAGGCGGCCGCCGACGAGCCGGGTTCACAGGTCGTTCACAAAAGCTTTACCGCGGCGTAACCGGATCGGCCATTGCCGGCGGCAAGCTCGGCCAGGATGGCGGTAGGCAGCGCTTCTGAAAAAACGGGGAGGCTGGAGGTGCGGCCCGAGGAGCACGCGGCGCTGGTCGACGGCCGCCCGCTGAGCCTCACCGTGCGCGAGCTGCAGCTGCTGATCACGCTCTGGTCGAACCCGCAGCGGATCCTCACCCGCGAGGAGCTCCACACTTCGGTCTGGGGCACCCCGCCGCGCCGCGACGACCGGTCGGTCGACGTCTACGTCAGCCGCCTCCGCGCCAAGCTCGGCGCCGCCCTGCCCGACCAGAAGCTGATCTACACCCACAACGGGATCGGATACCGCTTCTCGCCCGACGGCTGAGACGGGGTCTTTTACATTTTTTTTACACGCTCGCCACACGGAGATAACAAGGTCCGGTGGCGACGTTGACACGCTCGCCTCGAGGCTGCGCCACTCGCAGCCGTTTTCTCGTCAACAACAAAGAGGAGTCTGATGTCCAGCTCTAGATGGCTTGCGGTGCTCGCCGCCGCCTGCGTGCTCGTGCTCGGCCTCGCCGCCTGCGGGGGCGGAGGATCGAGCAGCAGCAGTTCGAGCAGCGAAGGCAGCAGCGAAAGCGAAAGCGGGGGCGCTCCATCCAGCGAAGCTTCGGGTGAAATCGCCGGTGCCGGCTCGACCGCGCAGCAGGCGGCCCAGGAAGCCTGGATCGCCGAATTCGAGAACGCCAACAGCGGCGCCACCCTCTCCTACGACGGGGTCGGCTCCGGCGGCGGCCGCGAACAGTTCATCTCCAACGGCGTCGCCTTCGCCGGCAGCGACACGCCGCTCTCCGAATCGGAAGGCGAGCTCGGCGAGGCGGTCAAACGCTGCGCACCGGGCGAACTGGTCGAGGTCCCCGACTACATCTCGCCGATCGCGATCGTCTACAACCTCCCGGGCGTCGAAGAACTGAAACTCGAACCGGAAACCCTGGCGAAGATCTTCAACCAGGAAATCGAAAACTGGAACGACCCGGAGATCGAAAAAGAGAACCCCGGTGTCGAACTGCCGGAAATCCGGATCGTCCCGGTCAACCGCTCCGACGAGTCGGGCACGACCGAAAACTTCACCGACTACCTCTCCAAAGTGGCGCCCAGCATCTGGACCCACGAAGTCAGCGGTGAACTGGCCGGTGAAGGGTGGCGAAGCGGCCTCCGGCACCTCCGGTGTGATCGAAGCCGTCTCCGCCGGCGAAGGCGCGATCGGCTACGCCGACGCATCGCAGGCCGGCGAACTCGGCAAAGCGCAGATCAAAGTCGGCAGCACCTGGGCCGAACCGTCGGCGGAAGCCGCGGCCAAAGTCCTCGATCTGTCGAAGGAAGACCCGGAACTCGAGAAGGGCAGCAAAAACGTCATCGCGTTCGAAATCGACCGCAAGACGGAAGCCTCCGGGGTCTACCCGATCATCCTGGTCTCCTCGCTGATCGGCTGCACCAAATACAAGTCCGCCTCCGAAGCGGCTCTGGTCAAGAGCTACTTCGAATACGCGATCAGCCCCGAAGGGCAGAAGCTGGCCGAAGAAGCTGCCGGCTCCGCGCCCCTCTCCAGCAAATTGACCAGCAAAGTCGAAGCAGCGGTCGCGGCGATCGAATAGGTCCGTCTGACCGATCGTGCCTCGGTACGACACCACGACCAATGCCGGCCAGCTGCTGGCGGCGGCGTCCGGAGGGCGCCGCCGCCGCGGCGACCGGATCTTCAGCAACACCGCGGTGATCGCCGCGGTGACGATCCTGGCGCTGCTCGTCGGGGTCGCCATCTTCCTGCTCAGCGAGGGCTTTCCGGCGCTGACCGCGTCGGCCTCGGAACTCCCCAAGCACGAAAGCTTCCTCAACTACGTCGCACCTCTGGCCTTCGGCACCGTCCTCGCCGGTGTGCTGGCGATGCTCCTGGCGGTGCCGCTGGCGGTCGCCGTGGCGCTCTTCATCACCCACATCGCGCCGCCCCGGATCGCGATGACGCTCGGCTACCTGGTCGATCTCCTGGCCGCGATCCCGAGCATCATCTACGGACTCTGGGGCATCTTCGTGCTCGGCCCGGCGGCAGTGCCGGTGATGAAATGGCTCGAAGAGAAGCTCGGCTTCATCCCGATCTTCGAAGGACCCGCATCGATCACCGGGCGCACGATGCTGGTCGTCGGCCTGGTCCTCGCGGTGATGATCCTGCCGATCGTCTCCGCGATCGCCCGCGAGGCCTTCTCGCAGACGCCGCGGCGTCTGCAGGAAGGCGCGCAGGCGCTCGGCGCGACCCGCTGGGAGATGATCCGCACGACCGTCCTCCCGTTCGGCAGATCGTCCGTGGTCTCCGGCTCGATGCTCGGCCTCGGCCGGGCGCTCGGCGAGACGATGGCGGTGGCGATCATCCTCTCCGTCTCCGGCGGCGTCAGCTTCAACCTGATCAGCCAGTCGAATCCCTCGACGATCGCCGCCAACATCGCCCTCAACTTCCCCGAGTCCTCCGGCCTCGCGATCAACCTGCTGATCGCCACCGGCCTCGTCCTCTTCGCGATCACCCTGGCCACCAATTTCCTCGCGCGGCTGATCATCGCCCGCGCGGAGGCGCAATGAGGCCCCTCCCCGACAGCGCCCTGGCGAGCCCGCCGCAGCCGTCGATCTTCGCCCAGGAGAGCGGCGGCGGCGGCACGCTGCCGAAATGGGCGCCCTACGGGGCGTTCGTCGGCGCGCTGATCTTCTGTGGCGCCGTCGAGGCGGCGCTCGGCTGGTTCACGATCGCGCTGATGCTGGTCTTCGGCGCGCTGGTCGCGATCGTCGCCATCTACGCCTGGTCGCGCCCGATCGAGGGCCGTCGCCACGCCAAGGACCGCGCGGTCACGATGGCGATCGCCACCGCCTTCGGCATCTCGATGGCGCCGCTGATCTCACTGCTCTACGAAGTGGTCAAGCGCGGCCTCGCCGGCATCAGCTGGGACTTCTTCACCACGACCGGGCGCGGCGTCGTCAGCGGCGGCGGCGCAGAGCACGCGATCGTCGGCACCCTGATCATCACCGCCTGCGCCGCGGTGATCTCGGTGCCGATCGGGATCATGGCGGCGATCTACATGAACGAGTACGGCCGCGGCCCGCTGCGCCGCGCGCTCACCTTCTTCGTCGACGTGATGACCGGCATCCCCTCGATCGTCGCCGGCCTCTTCGCCTACGCGCTCTTCGAGCTTTTCTTCGGACCCGGCATCCGGATGGGGATCATGGGGTCGGTGGCGCTCTCGGTGCTGATGATCCCGATCGTCATCCGCTCCGCCGAGGAGGTCTTGAAGATCGTCCCCGACCACCTCCGCGAAGCGGCCTATGCGCTCGGCACGCCGAAGTGGAAGGTGATCGTCAAAGTCGTCCTGCCGACCGCCTTCGCCGGCCTGGTCACCGGGGTGATGATCGCCACCGCGCGGATCATCGGCGAGACGGCGCCGCTGCTCGTCACCACCGGGGTCGTCGACTCGCTCAACACGAACCCCTTCTCGGGCCGCATGCAGAACCTGGCGGTCTACGCCTACAACGAGTACCGGTCGCCTGGCGTGATGAAACAGGCGTCCTACGACAGAGCCTGGGCGGCGGCATTGACCCTCATCGTTATCGTGATGATCCTCAACGTTGTCGCCCGCCTGGTCTACCGACGCTACAAAACGGAGATTCGCTAGATGACCGATTCCCGATTCGCGTGTGACCGGGGGCGCGCCCGGCCGAGCAGCTCAAGGACGCAGGGCGCAGCCTTTGCCGGTGGGCAAAGGCAAGCCCGAGGAACTCGCGCTTCGCGCTCGCACCGCTCCCTTCGGTCGCTCGATGCGAAGTGTGTCGGGCGGGTCATCCGGGTGTGCGGAAATCGGGAATCGGTCATCTAACGTGGAGGGAAGGAAACTCAGAGATATGTTCGGGTCCTCGACCAAATCCAAGGCCGAGGAGGGCCGCAACACGATGTCGCCCGCCGGTCCCGTCACCGCGACCTCGAACCAACCCGTCGCCGGCGCCCCGGCGCGCCACGCGAAGACGCTGGTGGCGAAGGAAGTCGACCTCTACTACGGCGATTTCCACGCCGTCGAAGGCGTCAACATGACGATCGAGCCGAACAAGGTGACGGCGCTGATCGGCTCCTCGGGCTGCGGCAAGACGACCTTCCTGCGCTCGCTCAACCGGATGCACGAGCTGACCCCGGGGGCCTCGGTCAAAGGCGACATCGAGCTCGACGGCGAGGACATCTACGCGAGCGGGGTGGACCCGGTCGCGGTGCGCCGGCTGATCGGCATGGTCTTCCAGCAGCCGAACCCGTTCCCGACGATGTCGATCTACGACAATGTCGCCGCCGGGCTGAACTTCAACGCGGGCAAGCTCTCGAAGTCCGAGAAGGACGAGATCGTCGAGCGCAGCCTGCGCGGCGCCCATCTTTGGGACGAGGTCAAGGACCGTCTCGATCGTCCCGGCTCCAGCATCTCCGGCGGCCAGCAGCAGCGGCTCTGCATCGCCCGCGCCACCGCGGTCAGCCCCGAGGTCCTCCTGATGGACGAGCCCTGCTCGGCGCTCGACCCGGTCGCGACGCTGGCGATCGAGGACCTGATCGGCGAGCTGAAGAAGGAATACACGATCGCGATCGTCACCCACAACATGCAGCAGGCGGCGCGCGCCTCCGACAACACGGCCTTCTTCAACCTCGAGGAATCGGGCAAGCCGGGCCGGCTGATCGAGATCGGGCCGACCGAACAGATCTTCACCAAACCCACCGAGAAGGCGACCGAGGACTACGTCTCCGGTCGCTTCGGCTGAGTCGGGGCCGGCGGGGGCTGGCGATGCCGGACATCCGGGTCGAATACCAAGAAGAACTGCAGACGCTGGAAGCGAGCGCGCTGGGTGGGCTCGACCTGGTCAGCGCGGCGCTGACGCGGACGCTGGAGGCGGTCGAGCACCAGGACATCGAGCTGGCCCAGATCGTCGTCGCCGACGACGACCGGATCGACGGTCGCTACCTGGAGGTGCACCAGGCGCTGATCACGCTGCTGGCGACGCAGTCGCCGGTGGCCACCGACCTGCGGCTGATCTCGGCGATGCTCCATGTGCTGAAGAACATCGAGCGGATGGGCGACCAGTGCGTGAACATCTGCAAGGTCATCCCGATGTCCGGGCACGAGCCGCCCGCCGACGCGGAGATGGTGAAGCTGATCCTGACGATGGGGGCGCACACCAAATCGCTGATCAGCCAGGCGAAGCGCGCTTTCGAAGAGCGCAACGTCGAGATGGCGCGCGACCTGGTCGTCCGCGACGACGTCGTCGACGAACTGAACCGCGAGTGCTTCCAGCTGGCGCTGGCGATCGGCGAAGACGCCGACAAGCGCGAATGGGCGATGACGATGCTGCTCACCGCCAGGGCGATCGAGCGGATCGGCGACAACGCTGTCGACATCGGCGAGCAGGTGGCTTTCGTCGTCACCGGGCTCTTTCGCGAGTTCGAGGACGCCTCGCATCCGGGCACCCAGGCTTGAGATCCGCCCGGCCTGGGAAGATGGAGCGGACGGCCTGATGCTCTGCGCTGCGATCGATATCGGCTCCAACACGACCCGCGTCCTGGTCGCGGAGCCGATCGATGGTCAATTGAAGAAGGTGATGGAGCAGCGCGCCTACACGCGGATCTCCAAGGCGGTCGACGAGGCGGGCGCGATCCTGCCCGGCAAGGTCGAGGAGGTCGGCGAGCTGGTGGCGACGCAGGTGCGGCTGGCGCGGGAGCTGGGCGCGGTCGAGATCCGCGCCGTCGCGACCGCCGCGGTCCGCGAGGCGGCCAACGGCCCGGAGGTCGCCGCGGCGATCTCGGCGGCGGCCGGGGTCGAGGTCGACATCCTGAGCGGCGAGGAGGAGGGGCGGCTCTCCTTCATCGGCGCGACCAAGGCGCTCGGCCACCCGGTCGAGGGCCCGATCGGCGTCGTCGACGTCGGCGGCGGCTCGACCGAGGTGATCCTCGGCACGGTCACCGAGGGCGTCGACTCGGTGCGCTCCTGGCACATCGGCTCCGGCGACCTCGCCGACGAGCTGATCTCCGGCGATCCGCCCTCGGCGTCGGAGATCCGTCGCGTCCGCGACCGCATCGAGGACTTCTTCGACGGCGTCGAGATCGCCCACCCGGCCCAGGCAGTCGCGGTCGGCGGCTCGGCCACCAGCCTGCGCCGCCTGGTCGGCGCGGTGCTCGAGTACGAGACGCTGGAGCGGGCGATCCGCGTCCTCTCCGCCGATCCCGCCGTCGACGTCGCCCGCCGCTTCGAGCTCGACCCGCGCCGGGTCCGCATCCTCACCACCGGCGTCCTCCTCCTGGAGAAGGTCTCCGAGCTGCTCGGCCAGCCCCTGCAGATCGGCAAGGGCGGCCTCCGCGAGGGGATCATCCTCGATCTCCTCAACGGCAGCGCAAACGGGTCGTCCCCCGAGCGCCTCGCCGCTTAGCCGCCCTCGCGGCGGTCACACGAAGTTCACTCCTCGTTTGCAGCTGGTTCACAAGATTTCCCTGCAAATGACGAAACTTCGTCGTGTAATGACGCGAAATAAGAAGGGAGACACCGATGACTTCCCGTGCTGACATGCATTGCCACTCCACCGCCTCGCAGCTTTCCCGCCTCGGGGTCCAGCGCTCGCTCGGACTGCCGGAGTGCGCGACGCCTCCGCAGGAGGTCTACGAGCTCGCCAAGCGGCGCGGGATGGACTTCGTGACGATCACCGATCACGACACGATCGACGGCGCCCTCGAGCTCGAGGACCTGCCCGACACCTTCGTCTCCGAGGAGCTGACCGTCCGCTTCGCCGGCGAGCCACAGGCGGTTCACGTCCTCTGTTACGGGATCACTCCCGGAGACCACGAGTGGCTGCAGGCCCACGCCGGCGACGTCGAGGCCTGTGCCGCGTACCTTCACGAGAACGGGATCGCCTGCGCGCTCGCGCACCCCTTCTTCAACGTCGCGGCGCCGCTCACAAGGCGCCACCGGCGGCGACTCGCCGAGCTCTTCCCGATCTGGGAGGTCCGCAACGGGTCGCGCGCCGCGGAGCTGAACATGCCCGCTGCCGTCTACGTCGACACGCGCGGCGGCACCGGGATCGGCGGCTCCGACGACCACGCCGGCGTCGACATCGGCCGCACCTGGACCGAGGTGCCGGCCGCCGCCACGCCGGAAGAGTTTCTCGCCCACATGCGCGAAGGCGATGCCGAGGCGCGCGGCGAACAGGGCTCGGCGGCGAAGTGGACGCACGCCGCGATGGCGCTCGCCACGCGCGCCCTCGACGACGCCGAGGTCGCCGCTCCCGGCGCCGCCCCCGACCCTGCCGCCGTCCTGAAGATGGCCGAACGGGTGATCGCCGAGGGCAGCGCCCGCGAGGGCAAGGTCGCCGCCGACATCGGCCCCGAGGACGCCCGCTGCCTGCTCGAGGCCTGGCTCTCCGGGGTCGGGATCGAAGCCCGCGGCCGCGACCTGATCGAGATGCTGCAGGCCGACGGCTTCTCCCACGCCGACCTCTACCGCCGCGCCCGCCGTCGCCACGAGCGGCGCCTCCGCGTCGCCGTCGACGAGGGCCTCGCCGCCTTCTCCTCGGGCGACCTCGCCGGCGCCGCCGGGGGCATCTTCGAGGCGCTCGTCCCGGCCGTCCCCTACGCGCCCTCGACCGCCTTCCTCGGCCAGGAGAAGGCGAAGCTGCGCGACCGCGACGAGGACCGCCGCCGGGTCGCCCTGATCGCCGACGGGATCGGTCGATGCACGGCGTCACCCACACGATCGAGCAGATCCGCGAGCGCGGCGTCCCCGGCTTCGAGGTCGACGTGATCGGCACCGACCCCGGCGTCGACCGTCGCCTGCCGGCCGCCGCGGAGCTCGAGCTGCCCTTCTACCAGGGGATGAAGCTCGGGGTCCCCGGCGTCCCCGAGCTGGTCGAGGTGCTCGCCGAAGGCAACTACGACCTCGTCCACGTCACCGCCCCCGGCCCGGCCGGGATCGCGGCGACGCTGCTCGGGCGGATCACCGGCGTGCCGCTGCTCGCCAGCTACCACACCGAGCTCGCCACCTACGCCGGGCTGCGCGTCGACGGGATGCTCGAGATGGTCGCCCGGGCGGGCCTCGGCGCCTTCTACAACGCCCCGGCGCGGGTCCTCTCGCCGAGCCCGGCCGCCGACGGCTCGCTCGCCGAGCTCGGCATCGACGGCGCCAAGGTCGGCCGCTGGGAGCGCGGCGTCGACGTCGAGCGCTTCGACCCGGCGAAGGCCGACCCGGGCGCCTACCCGGGCGAGATCAAGATCCTCTACGCGGGCCGACTCTCCCGCGAGAAGGGGGTCGACCTGCTCGCCGACGCCTTCCTGCGCGCCCACGAGTCCGACCCGCGCCTGCACCTGCTGCTGGCGGGCGGCGGCCCCGAGGAGGAGGAGCTGCGCGAGCGGCTCGGCGACGCCGCCACCTTCCTCGGCTGGCTCGACGGCGAGGACCTCGCGGTCGCCTACGCCAGCGCCGACGTCTTCCTCTTCTGCAGCGTCACCGACACCTACGGCCAGGTGATCCTCGAGGCCGGCGCCAGCGGGCTGCCGGTGATCGCGATCGCCGAGGGCGGCCCGGCGGCGCTGGTCGAGAACCGCCACACCGGCCTGCTCTGCCGGCCCGACGCCGACCACGTCGCCGGCTCGCTCCTGCAGCTCGGCGCCTCGCCGGAGCTGCGCACGAAGCTCGGCTCGGCCGGGGCGCGCGGCGCCCGCGCCCGCTCCTGGGAGCGCTCGCTGAGCCAGCTGGCGGCCGGATACCGGCTGGCGCTCGACGGCGCCGCGGTCCCGATCCCCACCGAGTCCCCGCTCCCCGGCTCGCAACCGCTCCGTCGGGTCGCCTGAGGGGGCGAGGGAGCTGCCGGTGCGAGAGTACGATGTCCCCTTGCCCGAGTCGGTAGCCAACCTCGACGATCCCGGTCTGTACTTCAACCGGGAGTTGTCCTGGCTGGAGTTCAACCGGCGCGTCCTCGAGCTGGCCGAGGACCAGGACGTTCCGCTGCTCGAGCGCCTGCGCTTCTGCGCGATCTACGCCTCCAACCTCGACGAGTTCTACATGGTGCGGGTGGCCGGGCTCTTCGACCAGATGGAGGCCGGGATCGACGCGCGCGGGCCCGACGGCCTGCGCCCCAGCGAGCAGATCGACCGCATCCAGCGGCGTGTGCTCGAATTCGACAAGCGGCTGCAGCGCTGCTTCGGCGGCGAACTGCGCCCGGCGCTGGAGCGCGACGAGATTCGCATCGTCTCCTGGGAGGACGCCGGCGAGGAGGAGCGCCGCCAGATCCACCGCCGCTTCCACGAGCAGGTCTTCCCGGCGCTGACGCCGCTGGTGATCGGCCTCGGCCGGCCCTTCCCCTACATCTCGAACCTCTCGCTGAGCCTCGCCGTGCTGCTGCGCGACCCGGAGAGCGAGGTCGAGATCGTCGCCCGCGTCAAGGTCCCGAAGGAGCTGCTCGGGCGCTTCCTGCCGGTCGGCGCGAACGGCACCTTCGTCCCGCTCGAGGAGGTGATCGCGGCCAACGTCGACGCGCTCTTCCCCGGCACCGAAGTGGTCGACCACGGCTTCTTCCGGGTCACCCGCGACGCCGACTTCACGGTCAGCGACGAGGCCGACGACCTCTTGCAGGCGGTCCAGGACGAGCTCCGCCGGCGTCGCTTCGGCGAGGTGGTGCGGCTCGAGATCGCCACCGGCATGAACCCGAAACTGCGGCACGAGCTGGTCGGCGCGCTGCGCCTCGAAGACCGCGAGGTCTACGACATCGACGGGCTGCTCGACCTGGCCGACCTCTCCGAGATCGCCGACGTCCCCGGCCACGCCGAGCTGCGCTACTCGCCCTGGACCCCGGTGACGCAGCCGCGCCTGCAGGGGGAAGAGGACCGCCCGGTCGACATGTTCCGCCAGATCCGCCACGCCGACCTGCTGGTCCACCACCCCTACGACTCCTTCGGCACCTCGGTCGAACGCTTCGTCGAGCAGGCGGTCGAAGACCCCGACGTGCTGGCGATCAAGCAGACCGTGTACCGGACCAGCGACGACTCGCCGCTGGTGCCGTCGCTGATCCGCGCCTCCGAACGCGGCAAGCAGGCGGTCTGCATGGTCGAGCTGAAAGCGCGCTTCGACGAGGAGGCCAACATCCACTGGGCGAAATCGCTGGAGGAGGCGGGCGTCCACGTCGTCTACGGGATCCCCGGGCTGAAGACCCACGTGAAGGCGATCCTGGTGGCGCGCCGCGAGGGCCAGCAGGTGCGCGAGTACGTCCACATCGGCACCGGCAACTACCACCAGAAGACGGCCCGCCTCTACACCGACTTCGGCCTCTTCACCGCCGACCCCGACATCGGCGCCGACGTCGCCGAGATGTTCAACTTCCTCACCGGCTACGGGCGGCCCGCGGTCTACCGCAAGATGCTGGTCTCGCCGACGACGATGCGGGAACGCTTCATCGAGGAGATCGAGTCGACGGTCGCCGCCCACGAAGCGGGCGAGGAGGCGCGGATCGCGCTGAAGATGAACTCGCTGGTCGACGCCGGCTGCATCCAGGCGCTCTACCGGGCCTCGCAGGCGGGGGTCAGGGTGGACCTCAACGTGCGCGGGATCTGCTGCCTGAAGCCGGGCGTGCCGGGGGTGTCGGAGAACATCCGGGTGATGTCGGTGGTCGGGCGCTTCCTCGAGCACTCGCGGGTCTACGCCTTCCAGCGCGGCGAGGAGACGCGGGTCCTGATGGGCTCGGCCGACATGATGCCGCGCAACCTCGACAGCCGGGTCGAGCTGGTCGCGCCGGTCGAAGACGCCGGGCTGCGGGCCGAGATGATCGACGTGCTGGAGCGCTGCTTCGCCGACAACGCGAGCTCCTGGGAGCTCGGGGCCGACGGCGAGTGGACGCGGATCGTGCGCGGCGAGGACGAACCGCGCCGCGACGTCCAGGCGGAGCTGCGCGAGCGGGCGGCGACGCGGGCGGCCGAGCAGCTGGCGGCGGCGGGCTGAGCGCCGACCGGCGATGGCGACTAGGATGTCCCAGGTGGCGCGCTTCTCGCTCCTACCCCACGATCAGACCTTCTTCGATCTCTTCGTGGAGGGCGGGAAGAACAGCGTCCACGCCGCCCACCTGCTCGACAAGTTGATGCGCGAGTGGCCCGATGTCGGGGACCTGCACCAGGAGATCGTCGAAGCCGAGCACCGCGGTGACAAAGTCACCCACGAAATCATCAAACGGCTGAACACGACCTTCGTCACGCCGATCGACCGCGAGGACATCTACGGGCTGGCGACCCAGCTCGACGACATCGTCGACTTCACCGAGGAGGCCGCCGACTTCCTCGGCCTCTACCAGGTCGAGGCGCCGATGGACCAGGCGGGGGCGCTGACCAACGTGCTGGTGCGCTCCTGCGAGGCGCTCGCCGAGGGGCTCGAGAACCTGCCCTCCTTCAAGGACCTCGACCAGTACTGGATCGAGGTGCACCGGCTCGAGAACGAAGGCGACCGGATCTCCCGCGACGCCGTCGCGGCGCTCTTCACCGACGCGATCGACCCGATGGTCGTGATCCGCTGGAAGGACATCTTCGCCGTGCTCGAGGAGGCGATCGACGCGACCGAGAAGGCCGCCCAGATCCTCGAGGGCATCGTCATCAAGAACTCCTGACCCGAGGCGATCTGGGGGCGCCTGGCGGTGTCCTCGGTCTCTCGCTTCGGGTCACGCACTGGAGTGCGCTCCCCTCGCTCGCTCCCTGCGTCCTTGCCAGGCTGGCCCAGATCGCCTCGGGTCTCCCGGGGCGTGTAACAAAAATGTGAACGCGGCCGGTAGGTTCCCGGCCAGTGGCCTCCGACGTCATCCTCGTGCTCGTCATCGGCACCGCCCTCGCCTTCGACTTCACCAACGGCTTCCACGACACCGCGAATGTCGTCGCGACCTCGATCTCGACCGGGGCGGCGCGGCCGTCGGTGGCGATCGCGGTCGCCTCGCTGCTCAACTTCGTCGGCGCCTTCATCTCGATCTCGGTCGCGGCCACGGTCGCCAACGACGTCGTCAACGCCGCCGTGATCACGCCGACGATCGTCTTCGCCGGGCTGATCGGGGCGATCGCCTGGAACCTGGTCACCTGGTACTTCGGGCTGCCCTCGAGCTCCTCGCACGCGCTGATCGGCGGCGTGGTCGGCTCGGCGGTCGCGGCGGCGGGCTTCCACGTGATCATCGCCGAAGGGCTGCTCGGCAAGGTCCTGATCCCGGCGATCATCGCGCCGCTGCTCGCCTTCCTCGTCGCCGGCGCCTCGATCGGGCTCTCCTACCGGATCATCGGCAAGCAGCGGCCGGGGATCGTCAGCCGCGGCTACAAGTACGGGCAGGTCGTCTCCGGCGGGCTGCTGGCGCTGGCGCACGGGACCAACGACGCGCAGAAGACGATGGGGGTGATCACGCTGGCGCTGATCGCCAACGGCAGCCTCGGCGCGGGCGCCGAATCCGCCGCTCTGGGTGATCGCCTCCTCGGCGCTGGCGATCGCGCTCGGCACCTACAGCGGCGGCTGGCGGATCATCAAGACGACCGGCACGCGGATCATCAAGATGGACGCGGCGCAGGGCTTCACCTCGCAGGGCGCGGGGGCGGCGGTGATCCTCGCCTCGACCCACTTCGGCTTCCCGCTCTCGACCACCCACGTGATCAACGGCGGCGTGATGGGGGCGGGCGCGGCGAAACGGCTCTCGGCGGTGCGCTGGGGCGTGGCCGGGAACATCGTCGTCGCCTGGGTCCTGACGCTGCCCGCCGCGGCGCTGATCGGCGCGCTCACCTACGGGATCACCAGCCTCTTCGGCAGCGGCGCGGTCGGGCCGGTGGTGGTCACGGTGCTGTCGCTCGGCGCGGTCGCGGCGGCGTTCGCGCGGCGCGCGCAGCGCGGCGCGCCCGTCCCGGTGCAGAGCGGATGAGCGGGTGTGACGGCGTGACGCTCCTCGGGACGATCGTCCAGACCAAGGATCTGCTGGAGACGGTGGCCTTCGCCCTGGTCGCGGGGATCGGCGTGACGGCGATCTTCTCGGTCGCGATCTGGGGGGCGGCGCGCTTCGTCGACCTGGCCAGGAAGAGCGGCCGCTGGCCGCCGGGCTTGCGGCGGCGACCGCCGGGCTCGCCCTGCTGGCGGTGCTGGCGGCGGTCGTGATCGGCGTCGTCGTCGATGACCAGCAAGTGACTTGGGAGTACGACTTCGTGGGGTGAAGGCCGCGCGCAACGTCGCGATCATCATGCTCCTGGCGCTCGGGGTGGCGTTTCTCCCGGGTGGGGGCAACGCGGTCGCCACCGTGGAGACGGCGATCATCGATGGGCTTTCTGGCCGGGATCTCCTGGATGCTCTACACGCTGAGCCGCCAGAACCAGCTGACGCTGGCGACGTTGACCGACGGTCGGCGGGCGATCTTCTACGGGGCGTTCGGGATGCTGGCGCTGCTGATCGCGGGCCAGGACAAGCTCTGGTCGAGCGGCGCGGGCACCCTGCTCTGGGTGCTGCTGCTGGCCGCCTCGGTCGTCGCGATCTGGCGGATCTGGACCGAGGCCAACACGTACTGAGGGTGTGCGGGCGCCACCTGTCGGGGTGGTCGCCACGGTTCCGTCACAGAGTTGGCCCTGAACTGATCCATTCCGCGCACCACGCGCGCGCATTTCAGCGGCCAGGGTGGTCGCTGTGCCACCCCAGAGCGCTGACAACACGGGTCACGGGGAAGAGGGGACCGCCTCGGTCGAGCTGGTCGCGGCCGTCCCCTTTCTGTTGTTGGCGCTCGCCGTCGCGGCGCAGATCGCGCTCGCCGGCCAGGCCCTCTGGTCGGCGAGCGTGGCCGCGCGGGCCGGGGCGCGGGCGGCGCTGGTCGGCGGCGACCCGAAGGCCGCGGCGCGGCGGGCGCTGCCGACGGTGATGCGCGACGGGGCGGAGGTCGAAGAAGAAGACGACGGTCAGGGAGGCATCGCGGTGAAGGTGCCGGTGCCGACGCTGCTGCCGCAGCTGCCCGCCGTCAAGGTGGGGGCGCGCAGCGGACTGGGGGGAGACGGTGGCTGAGGCTCGTGGAGGGACAGGCGCGGTGGAGTCGCTGTGCCAGGAGGAGGCCCAGGCGACGGTCGAACTCGTCGCCGCCGTGCCCGCGCTGCTGCTCGCGGCGCTGCTCTCGCTGCAACTGCTGGCGGTCGGCTACGCGCTGACCCTCGCCGACGGTGCGGCCGAGGCGGGAGCGCTCGCGCTGGCCGAGGGTGGCTCGGCCGGCACAGCCGCGCGCGACGCGCTGCCCGGCTGGGCCGACGACGACGTGTCGGTCAAGGTCGAAGGCGAAGCGGTGTCGGTGCGCCTTCGTCCGCCCTCGCCCTTCGGCGCCGTCGCCGACCACCTGGCGGTGACCAGCACCGCGAGCGCGAGGTCGGCCGAATGAGCCGGGATCCTTCGACCGCGCGGGCGACCGGGACGCCGACGGCATTCGGGCCGGTGGTGCTCGGGCGGCGGGTCGGGACAGGTCGGAACGGCGCCTCCGACGGGGCAGGCGAGGGCGTCTTCGAGGCGCCGCGCCACGGCACCGTGGTCCTGGTCGCGGCGGTCGGCGGCGCCGAGGGGTCGCGCGGAGCCGCGGCCGCGCTCTCCTGCGCGGGTTCAGGTGTGGAGACCGCGGCGCTCCTGGTCGATGTCGGCGGGCGGGCGCCACGGCCGACCTTGATCGCGTCCGCCTCGGCGCACCGACTCGAGGGGCGGCTCGCCGCCCGCCTGCCGACGCTGCGTCCGGCTGCGCGGGGCGAGGTCTGCCACCTGTCGGTGAGCGGCGACGAGAACGGCCTGGCGGCGGCCGGGACGGCTGTCACGGTCGCCCGTGGGGGTCTCGCCGTCGTTCACGTCGCGCCGGAGCTGCTGCAGCCGCTGCTCGACACCCCCGGCGCGCCGACACCCGACGGGGCCTTGCTGCGCGCCGACCTCGCCGCCGACCGCGCGCTGGTCGCGCTCGCGGTCGACGATCTGGTCGGGCGCGGCCTGCGGGTGGGCGTGTTGAAGCGCCGACTCGGCTGGGTGGCCGAGCGCCGCGCCGGGTTCGGTGCCCTGGGGAGCGACTCCGGCGGGTTGCCGGAGTCGCTGGTGCGGCGGTTGCTCGGTCGGGGAGCTAGATGATCAATTCCGCGACATCGCTAGGGGGTGACGGCGTGCCAGGTGCCGACGTCCTTGAACCCCTCGCCTTTCGCTTGTCCCTTGGCGCTGTCGCCGTCGAAGGTGTAGAGCGGCAGACCCTTGAAGGTGACCTGGATCTTGCCTTCGGGGCGCTTGATCGTGCCGAGCTTGACCGGGCCCTTCGGCGTCGTCCCGGCCGCGACGACCAGCGGCCGCCAGGTGCTCGTGCAGGTGCCGGTGCAGATGAATCTGCCGTTCTTCTCGACGCTCAGGCTGTAGAGCGTCAGGCCCTTGGTGTTGGTGAGGACGGTCTTGTGGAGACTCGGCGCAGTCGCCTCGCCGACCACGGTCTTGCTGCCCCTGGCGAGTGCCATCGGCACCGCCACGGCGCTGACCGCGAGGACGGCGGCAAGCATGAGGACGGAGAGGTTGCGGGCGCGCCGGCGCGGCCTGGTTGCTCTGGATCGGGTCTGGTGCATCGGATCAGCTCCTTCGTCGGGAATTTCTGCTCGGTCTACGGAGCGCGTGTCTGGAAGGTTCGGAGTGAGGCCGGTCAGGCACTCGTCCTGGCGCTCGGCGGCTGCTTCCTCTTGATCGCGGCGGCCCTCGCCCTGGTCGCGATCGCCGGCGCCGTGACCGGCAAGGGCCGTGCCCAGCGCGCCGCCGATCTGGCGGCGATCTCGGCGGTGCGCTCGATGCGCGACGAGCTGCCGGAGCTGCTCGCGCCGCCGCGTCTCCCCGACGGCTCGCCGAACCCGTCCCACATCGGGAAGGCGACCTACCTCGAGGACGCGCGCGAAGCCGCCCTCGTCGCGGCCCGCGACAACGGAGTCGACCCGAGTCGACTCCGCGTGTCCTTTCCCGACCGCTCCTCGTTCGCGCCGGTGCGGGCGAAGACGACGGTGGTCGCGAAGCTCGACCTCGGATCCGGTGCGCCGCGGGAGGTCGAAGCGAGCGCCGAAGCCGAAGCGGCGGCGCGGTGACGAGCGCCGGCGGCGAAGGCCCGGCGATCGCGAGCGGCGGCGGCTACAGCGGCCCGCTCGTCTACCGCAACGGGGAGGGGATGAGGCCGGATGTGGCCGCCGCCTTCGACCGGATGGCGGCGGCCGCGGCCGCCGACGGGATCAGCTTGATCGTCGTCTCCGGATTCCGGTCCGATGCCGAACAGGCGGAACTCTTCGCCGCCCATCCCGACCCGAAATGGGTCGCGCCGCCGGGCACCTCGCTGCACCGCTGCGCGACCGAGCTCGATCTCGGTCCCGAATCGGCGTACGGCTGGCTGGCCTCGAACGCGAGCCGCTTCGGCTTCCTCCAGCGCTACAGCTGGGAGGCCTGGCATTTTGGATTCGTCCAAGGTCCTGCGCCGTGCTCGGAGGCGGGCAACGCGGTCAGCGGCAGCGGCCAGGACGCCGCCCCGCCCGGTGGCGCGACCCTGCCCAGCTTCGTCCCCGCCCGCTTCCGCGATCCGCTGGTCGACGCGGCGGCGAAGTGGAACGTCTCCGCGGCGCTCCTGGCCGCGCAGTTGATGGCCGAGAGCAACTTCAACCCGTTCGCCGTCTCACCCGCCGGGGCCGAGGGCATCGCCCAGTTCATGCCCGGCACCGCGGCGTCCTACGGCCTGGTCGACCCCTTCGACCCGGTCGAAGCGATCGATGCCCAGGCGCACCTGATGTCAGACCTGATCCGCCAGTTCGGCTCCCCGGAGCTCGCCCTCGCCGCCTACAACGCCGGCCCGGCCCCGGTCGAAGCCTGCTCCTGCGTCCCGGCGATCCCCGAGACCAGCGCCTACGTCGCCCGCATCATGGCCCTGCTCGGCGGCGCCGGCGCCCTCGCCGTCCCCGCCTTCGAAGTGAGGCTGATCGCGTGACGGTGGTCGGGCTGGAGGCTCAGGCGGGGCCGGCGGCGGTCCGACGTTCCTCGCGCACCCGCGTCATGTGCTCGTGCACGAAGCGGACGACCGTGGCGCCCTCGCCGACCGCGGTCGCGCAGCGCTTGATCGATCCGGCGCGGACGTCGCCCGCGGCATAGACGCCGGGGACGCTCGTCTCCAAGAGGCCGTCGGCGCCCGCGTCCGGCCCGGTCAGCACGAAGCCCTTCTCGTCGCGGGCGATGCAGTCGCCGAGCCAGTCGGTGCAGGGCGCGGCGCCGAGGAACAGGAAGAGGAAGGAGAAGGGCAGTTCGGTGCCGTCGGTCAGTTTGACGCTTTCCAGATGGCCATCGGTTCCGTGCAGGTCGCAGATTTCGCTCTTGTCGCGGACGGCGACGCCGTAGCGGTCGAGCTCGTCGATCAGGTAGGCCGACATCGTCTCGGTGAGATCGGCGCGGCGGTGCAGGAGGGTGACCAGGGCGCCGCCGCGGGCGAGCCAGACGGCGGCCTGGGCGGCCGAGTTGCCACCCCCGACGACGCCGACCCGCTGCGCGCCGCAAAGCTGCCCCTCGGTCGGCCCGGCCGCGTAGAAGATGCTCAGCCCCTCGTAGTCTTCGAGGTCGTCGACCGGCAGTCTGCGGTATTCGGCGCCGGTCGAGAGCAGGACCGCCTTGGCGGCCACCTCGTGGCCGCCCTCCAGCTTCACGACGTGGTCGCTCTCGCCGCCCGGTTCGAGCGCGAGCGCTTTGTAGGGGGTGGCGGTGCGGGCGGTGAACTTGCGCGCCTGGACGATCGCCCGGCTGATCAGTTCGGTGCCGCTGATCCCCGACGGGAAGCCGAGGTAGTTCTCGATCCGCCGCGACGTCCCCGCCTGCCCGCCGAGCACGTGGCTCTCGACGACGAGGGTGTCGAGCCCCTCCGAAGCGCCGTAGACCGCGGCCCCGAGCCCGGCCGGGCCGCCGCCGACGATCAGCAGGTCGACCTCCTCGCGCGCCGCCAGCTCGAGGCCGATCCCGAGCGCCCGCGAGAGCTCGCCGTTGCTCGGGCGCCGCAGTTCGACGCCGCCGGGCAGCCGCACCAGCGGGATCTGCTCGGGCGTCAGATCGGCGATCAGCTCCACCGCGCCAGGGTCGGTGACCGGGTCGCGCCAGGAGTGGGGGAGGCGCTGGCGTCGCGCGTACTCGATCAGCTCCCGGGTCGCGTGGTCCTGCGCGGGGCCGATGATCTCGAGGCCGACCCCGTCCACCTGCTGCAGCAGTTCGCGCCGCTGCACGAAGGCCGAGAGGAGCAGGTCGGAGAGCGCGCCGTCCTCGAAGAGCAGCTCGCGCAGCGTTTCGCGGTCGACCGCGACGTAGCGCATCGGCTCGGTGACGACCGCGGTGAGGAAGACGGTCTGCCCGGAGAGCAGGTTCATCTCGCCGAGGAAGCCGGAGGGCCCGTGGCGGACGATCTCGTGGCCGGTCGGGTCGAGGATCGCCGCCTCGCCCTCGCGGATCGCGATGAACGGATAGGTCTCGTCGCCGACCTTGAAGAGGACCTCGCCGACCTCCGCGGTGCGCTCCTCGCCGTGTTCGGCGAGCATGTCGAGCTGTGACTTGGAGAGGACGCGACTGACTGGACCGGTCACGCCTCGTAGGCTACGAGAACGCGTCAACAGGGACCCACGAGAGGAGAGCGACATGGCTGACTACACGCACATGAACCTCAGCGAGGTGAAAGACTGCGGCGCCGGGCTTCGGCTTCGGCGAGATGGGGCAGATCCGATTCGCCAAGGACGAACTCGATGCCGAGCGGACCGGCATCACCCACATGAAATTGAACCCCGGCACGCGGATGCCGTTCGGCCACAAGCACGACGAGGCCGAGGAGATCTATGTGGTGATCGCCGGCTCGGGACGGATGAAAATGGACGACGAGATCGTCGAGATCGTCGAGCTCGACGCGATCCGGATCTCGCCCGAGACCGCCCGCGGCTTCGAGGCCGGCCCGGAAGGGATCTCGCTGCTCGCGGTCGGCGCCCGCCACGACGGCGACGGCGAAGTGCTGCAGAACTGGTGGACCGACTGATGGCCGGGGTCGAGATCGACGGCGTCGAGGGGATGAAGGCGATGGTCGGCGAGGAGCTCGGCCCGAGCGCGTCGCGGCCGGTCACCCAGGAGCTGACATCGACGCCTTCGCCGACGGTCTCCGGCGACCACCAGTGGATCCACGTCGATCCCGAGCGGGCGAAGACCGAGAGCCCCTACGGCACGACGATCGCCCACGGCAACCTGACCCTGTCGCTGGCCGACTGTTCCGCAAAGACCTGATGCAGGCGACCGGCTTCGCGCTCGGCGTGAACTACGGCTGGAACAAGGTCCGCTTCCCGGCCCCCGTCCCGGTCGACAGCCAGATCAGCGCCACCGCCGAGCTGGTCTCCTTCGACGAGCTCGAGGCCGGCTGGTGGCAGGCGGTGACCAAGTTCACGATCACCGTCGACGGCGCCCCGAAGCCGAGCTTCGTCGGCGAATCCGTCACCCGCCTGCTGGCCCCGCCCGAATGAGCCCGAAGGCTCTCCCCGCGGCGCGCAAAGCCGCGCACGACGCCGCCCACCGGACGGTGCGCTGGGGGGCGGGCAAGCTCGGCTACGAGGTCCTCTGGCCGTCCTATTACAACGGCATCCCGCGCTTCGAGGAGCTGGACGCCGAGTTCTGGGATCGCCGGGCGGCGATGCCGGGCGTGGAGCTCGACGCCGATCGCGCGCTGGCATACCTGCGAGACGAGCTTGCTCCCCAGCTTGCGGAGTTCGCGCCGCCCGAGCCCGGATCGGCTGCGCCACCCGGCCGCTACTGCGTTCCCAACGACAGCTTCGGCACCACCGACGGCGCTGTGACCTGGGCGATGATCCGCAAGCATCGGCCCCAGCGCGTCCTCGAGCTGGGCGCCGGATTCTCGACGCTGCTGATCAGAGAGGCACTCGCCGCCAACGGTCGGGGCCACCAGATAGTCGTCGACCCGTTCCCTCGCGAGGACGAGCTCGGCGATGGTGATCTCGATCTGCGCCGGATATCGGCCGGCGACCTCACTGCCGCCGACTTCGAAGCTCTGGCGGCCGACGACATCCTCTTTGTCGACACGACGCACACGGTCAAGGTGGGAAGCGAGGTCAACCACGTCATCCTCGAAGGGCTGCCTCGCCTCGTCCCCGGCGTCCTTGTCCATTTCCACGACGTCTACCTGCCGTTCGAGTATCCGCGGGACCAGGTGGAGGGGCTCGGTTATCACTGGGCCGAGCAGTACCTGCTGCAGGCGTTCCTCGCGTTAAACGACGATTTCGAGATCCTCGTACCGCTGCACCTGTTGGTGCGCGAGCATTCTCAGGAGCTCGAAGGCATCCTTCCGTTCCCGCCGATCGGGGCCGGCTCCATCTGGCTGCGTCGGAGGTAGCTAGCGGCCGGTGAACTCGGGCGTCTCGCCGGAGAAGAAGGCGGTGATGCCGGCGCGGGCGTCCGCGGTGGCCATGCTGTCGGCGATGCCGTGGCGCTCCAGCTGGAGGTGCTCGGTGATGCTGTTCTCGAGGCTGACGCCGACCAGGCTCTTCGCCATCTTCACGTAGTGGGGGGCCAGCCTGGCGAGCTTCGTGGCGCGCTCGCGGGCGCGGTCCATCAGCTCCTCGCCGGGGACGACCTCGGTGACCAGGCCCATCTCCAGGGCCGCCGCGGCGGGGAGGTTGGGGTCGTCGAGGAGAAGCTCGAGCGCTTTCGCCGGGCCGACCACGCGGGGCAGGAAGTAGGTCATGCCGCCGTCCGGCGAGGCGCCGATCGCGGCCGTAGGCGGGGGCGAAGAAGGCGCTGTCGGCGGCGATCCGGAGGTCGCAGGCGAGGGCCAGGGAGAAGCCCGCCCCGGCCGCCGGGCCGTTGACCGCGGCGATCACCGGGACCTCGATCCGGCGCAGGTCGATGATCGCCGCGTGCAGGGCCTCGGCGCCGCGGCGCACGTCGGCGGAGACGTCGAACTCGCCCGCCTCTTCGATCCCTTTCTTGAACCAGTTGATGTCGCCGCCGGCGCAGAAGGCGGCGCCCGCGCCGGTGACGATCAGGGCGCGGATCGGCGCCCGGTCGGCGAGCCAGGCCGCCGCCGTCGACCAGCTCCTCGATCAGTTCCGGGCTCATCGCGTTGAAGGCGTCGGGCCGGTTCAGGGTCAGCGTCGCGAGGTCCCCGTCGACCTCGATCTGCAGCGTGTTCAGCTCCGGTGGGGTGGTCATCTCGCTCCTCGTTTTGCCCTGTCTGACGTGGTCTCCGAGCTTTCCCGCCACATATGGCAGCAAGCTCGGAAGGCCGCGCTGGGCGGCAGCCTACCCTTTGGGGTGATGGCCGATGAGAACGGAAACGGGGCGCAGAGCCGCGCCGAGCGGATCGCCGAGCAGCGTCGCGACCTGCCCGACCAGCCGGGCGTCTACCTCTTCTACGGGGAGGACGACGAGCTGCTCTACGTCGGCAAGGCGCGCTCGATCAAAAAACGGATCGCCTCGCACTTCAGCGGCGGCGAGCCGCGCCTGACCAGCCGGATCGAGCGGATCGACACGCTGGTCACCGCCAACGAGGCCGAGGCGCTGCTCGCCGAGCAGAGCTTCATCAAGCGCCACCGCCCGCGCTTCAACATCCGCCTGCGCGACGACAAGTCCTACCCCTACGTCGCGGTCAGCCTCGACGAGGACTATCCCGCGCGTCTACTTCACCCGCGAGAAACACCGCGCCCACCGCGCCTACTTCGGCCCCTTCAGCAGCGCCAAGCGCCTGCGCGAGACCCTCGACCTGCTCGGCAAACTGTTCCAGTTCCGCACCTGCGAGGGCGCCGAGCCGGGCCGCCGCTCCGGCAGCCCCTGCCTCGACTACTACATCAAGCGCTGCGGGGCGCCCTGCGTCGGCCACGTCTCCCAGGAGGAGTACCGGCGCAACATCGACGCGATCATCGACTTCCTCTCCGGCCGCTACCGCCAGGTGGAAAAAGAGCAGGAAGCGAAAATGGCGGAGGCCGCGGCGCGCCGAGGAATTCGAGCGCGCGGCGCTCTACCGCGACCGCCTCAAAGCGATCCGCTCGCTGTTCGAGCGCCAGCGCGTCGCCGGCGGCACGGTCGGCACCGCCGACCTGATCGGCGTCGCGGTCGAGGGCGCCGACGCCAACGCCCAGGTCTTCCAGGTCCGCGACGGCATCCTCGCCGAGCGCCAGAGCTTCTACCTCGACAACGAAGGCGAACGCGACCTCGCCGAGGTCACCGAGGAGTTCATCGGCCAGTACTACTCGGCCTCGCCCTCGATGCCGCGGACGATCATCGTCGGCCCCTACCTGCGCGACCGCGACCGCGGTGATCGCCGAGGCGCTGAGCGAGCGCCGCGGCACCCCGGTCGAGGTCCGCGCCGCCGAGCGCGGCGACAAACGCCGCCTCCGCGAGCTCGCCGAGCGCAACGCCCAGCTGGCCCTCGACCAGGACCGCCTGCGCCGCGAGCACCGCCGCGCCCGCCGGGTCGAGAGCCTCAGCGCGCTCGCCGAGGCGCTCGGCATGGAGGAGCTGCCGGTCCGCATCGAGGGCTTCGACATCTCGACGATCGGCGGCGAGCACACGGTCGCCTCGATGGTCGTCTTCGAGGGCGGCGCGCCGAAGAAGTCCGACTACCGCCGCTTCAAAGTGCGCGGCGACCTGCGCGAGGAGGGCAGCGTCGGCCCCGACGACTTCGCCTCGATGGAGGAGGTGCTGACCCGCCGGCTCAACCGCTACCTCGAGCAGGCCGACCTCTCGCCGCACGACGGCAAACGCGACGCCAGCTTCTCCTCGCTCCCCTCGCTGATCATGATCGACGGCGGCAAAGGCCAGCTCGCCGCCGGGATGCGGGCGCTGCAGCCGTTCGCCGACCTCGGCGTGACGATCGTCAGCCTCGCCAAGCGCGAGGAGGAAGTCTTCGTCCCCGGCCGCACCGACCCGATCGAGCTGCCGCGCGGCTCGGAGGCCAACCAGCTCCTGCAGCGGGTCCGCGACGAGGCGCACCGCTTCGCGATCGAACACCACCGCGGCCGCCGCGACCGGGCGATGACCGGTTCGGTGCTGGACGAGCTGAAAGGCGTCGGCCCCGCCCGCAAGCGCGCCCTGCTCGAACATTTCGGCTCGCCGGAGCGGTTCCTCGCCGCCACCCGGGAGGAACTCGAGTCGGTGCCCGGCCTGCCTGGCAAAGTAGGTCGGGAGATCCACGAGCAACTGAACCGAATTGGCTAGCGAGATCGACATCCTCCGCAGGACGAGAAAGCCCGCCGCGAGATGACCCTGGTGATCATCACCGGGCACTCCGGGGCGGGCAAGTCGGAAGCGATCGCCGCCTTCGAGGACGGCGGCTACTTCTGCGTCGACAACCTGCCGCCGCGGATGATCGCCGGGCTCGGCGAGCTCTTCATCCACGAGGGCGCCGGGGTCGAGTGCGCGGCGATCGTCTCCGACGTGCGCGGCGGCGAGTACTTCGAGGACCTGCTGGCAGGTGCTCGACGACCTCGAACGCGACGGGCCGGAGCCGCAAACTGCTCTTCCTCGAGGCCGACGAGGCAGACCCTGCTCGACCGCTACAAGGAGACCCGCCGCCGCCACCCGCTGGCGCCGGAAGGGCGGATCGTCGACGGGATCCGCGCCGAGCGCGCGATGCTGGCGCCGCTGCGCGAGCGCGCCGACATCGTCATCGACACCACCGACCTGACCGGCGGCGAACTGCGCCGCCGCTCTCCGCAGGAGCTGCTCGGCACCGAGCGGGCCGGGAAGCTGGCCCTGACCCTGCTCACCTTCGGCTTCAAGAACGGGCCGCCGCGCGACGCCGACCTCACCCTCGACGTCCGCTTCCTGCCCAATCCCCACTACGACCTCGAGCTGCGCCCGCTGACCGGCCAGGACGAGGTCGTCCGCCTGTACGTCGAGTCGGGGACCCAGGCGGGCGAGTTCTACGGCCGGCTGATGCCGCTGCTCGAGTTCCTCGTCCCCGCCTACGTCGCCGAGGGCAAGAGCCACCTGACGATCGCGATCGGCTGCACCGGCGGCCGCCATCGCTCGGTCACCGTCGCCGACCGGATCCGCCGCGACCTCGAGGCGCGCGACGACGTGGTCGTCCGGGTCAAGCACCGCGACGTCGACATCGACTGACGGCGGCAATGTCCGAAGGCGGACCACCGCCGGACCCCGCTGATTCCTAGAATCGCCCGCTGAGTGCCCGAACCAGCGATCTCCATCAACGGCCTGCGCATGAGCTACGGCGAGAACGAGGCCGTCCGCGGCATCGACCTCGAGGTGCGCCGACGGCGAGATCTTCGCCTTCCTCGGCCCCAACGGCGCCGGCAAGACGACCACGGTCGAGATCCTCGAGGGCTACCGCAAACGGACCGGGGGAGAGGTGCGGGTGCTGGGCGAGGACCCCGAGCACGCCGGGAGCGCCTGGCGCGACCGGATCGGCATCGTCCTGCAGTCGAACAGCCTCGACCCCTACCTGACCGTGCGCGAGTCGCTCGAACTGTACGCCGGGTACTTCAGCCACCCGCGCTCGGTCGAGGAGACGATCGCGCTGGTCGGCCTGGAGGAGAAGGCCGACGAGCGGGCGCGCAAGCTCTCCGGCGGCCAGCAGCGGCGGCTCGACGTCGGCATGGCGCTGGTCGGCGACCCCGAGCTGCTCTTCCTCGACGAGCCGACCACCGGCTTCGATCCCTCCGCCCGGCGCCAGTCCTGGGACGTGATCGCGGGCCTCCGCGACCTCGGCAAGACGATCTTCCTCACCACCCATTACATGGACGAGGCGCAGCGCCTCGCCGACCGGGTGACGATCATCGCCGCCGGCCAGATCGTCGCCGAAGGCACCCCCGAGGACCTCGGCGAACGCGAGAAGGCCGCCGACGACGATCCGCTACCGCGACGCCGCGCGGCGAGGAGGTCACGATCGAAACCGCTCGACCCGGTGCGGGAGCTCAACCGCCTCACCGCCGCCGCGCTGGAGCGCGGCGAGGAGCTCGACGGCCTCGAAGTGACGCGCCCCTCGCTCGAGGACGTCTACCTCGACCTCACCTCGACCGACCGAGGAGGCGGGAGCCGGAATGAGCGGCCTCGCCCTCGTCGGCCACCAGTTCCGCTTCGACCAGAAGGCCTTCTGGCGCAATCCCGCGTCGGTCGGCTTCACGGTCTTCTTCCCGGTCCTGCTGCTGGTCATCTTCGGCTCGATCTTCGGCAGCTCGACGGTCGAAATCCGCGGCGGCCACATCGACACCGACACCTATTACGTGCCGGCGATCATCACGATGTCGATCATCTCCTCGACCATGCAGACGCTGGCGATGTCGCTGGTGATCGCCCGCGAGGACGGCCGGCTGAAGCGCGGCCGCGGCACCCCGATGCCCTCCTGGGTCTTCATCGCCGGCCGGGTCGGCAACTCGATCGTCACCGCGCTGATGATGCTGGCGCTGCTCGCGCGTGATCGGCGGCCTCGTCTACGGCGTCCACTTCCCCTGGGACCGGATCCCGGAGATCCTCCTCGTGCTGGCGATCGGCGCCGCCTCCTTCTCCTGCCTCGGCATCGCCCTCACCGCGGCGATCCCGACCCAGGACGCGGCCGCCGCCGATCGTCAACTTCCTGCTGCTGCCGCTCTACTTCCTCTCCGGCGTCTTCATCCCCGACGACCAGCTGCCGAGCGGGATCATCCACTTCGCCGACGTCTTCCCGATCCGCCACTTCTTCCTCGCCTTCTTCGACGCCTACGTGCCCGGCGGCGCCCACGCGGTCGACTGGGACCACCTGCTGATCGTCGCGATCTGGGGGCTCGGCGGTCTGCTCCTGGCGATCCGCTTCTTCCGCTGGACCCCCCGCTCGGGGTGAGCCGGCACGCCTTCCGCCGGCCGCCGCATATAGCCTGTCTACCACAGATGTTGCACCACGTCCTTCTGGAGGTCGCAGACCTCGAACGCAGTGCCTCGTTCTACGACACGATGCTCGCCCCACTTGGTTGGCGGCGACACTTCGACGAGGACGAAACGATCGGTTGGGGCATCGCCAAACCGGTCTTCTTCATCTCCGCCCACCACGACCCCCAGCCGGGCTACGGGCTGCTCAGCGTCTCCGGGCTCGGCATCGTCGCGGTGAAGGCGGCCTACGAGAACGGCATCAAAGCGGGCGGCACGAGCGTCGCCGAGCCGGGCGAACGCCGCTCCTACGGCTCCGGCTCCTACTCGGCGTTCCTCAAGGACCCCGACGGGTACGAGATCGAGATCACCGTCGGGTCCGATTAGACGCTGGGCCGAACTCCGATCATAGGATCGGCTCGTCCAAACGAATTCAGGGAAGCGAGGCTGCATGGCAGTGAAGGTCGGGATCAACGGTTTCGGGCGCATCGGGCGCAACGTCTTCCGCGCCGCACACGCGGCGGGCGCCGACCTCGAGTTCGTCGCCGTCAACGACCTCGTCGACACCGAGACGATGGCCCACCTGCTCAAGTACGACTCGATCCTCGGGCGCTTCCCGGGCACGGTCGAGGTCGACGGCGACTCGATCATCATCGACGGCAAGCGAGCTCAAGGTGCTCGCCGAGCGCGACCCGGCGGCGCTGCCCTGGGGCGACCTCGGCGTCGACGTCGTGATCGAGTCGACCGGCTTCTTCACCAAGCGCGAGGACGCCGCCAAGCACCTCGAGGCGGGCGCCAAGAAGGTCATCATCTCCGCGCCGGCCACCGAACCCGACGTCACCGTCGCGCTCGGCGTCAACTTCGACGAGGCCTACGACAAGGACGCCCACCACGTCATCTCCAACGCCTCCTGCACGACCAACTGCCTGGCGCCGCTGGCGAAGGTGCTGCACGAGTCGTTCGGGATCGAGCAGGGGCTGATGACGACGATCCACGCCTACACCGCCGACCAGCGCCTGCAGGACATGCCGCACAAGGACCCGCGCCGCTCGCGCGCCGCCGCGCTCAACCTGATCCCGACCTCGACCGGCGCCGCCAAAGCCGTCGGCCTCGTGCTGCCGGAGCTGAACGGGAAACTGAACGGCTTCTCGATGCGCGCCCCGGTGCCGACCGGCTCCGCCGTCGACCTCGTCTTCACCACCGCCGACCCGCTCACCCCGGACCAGATCAACGCCGCGCTGAAGGCCGCCGCCGAGGGCCCGATGAAGGGGATCCTCGACTACACCGAGGACGCGATCGTCTCCACCGACATCGTCGGCGACCCGCACTCCTCGATCGTCGACGGGCTGTCGACGATGGTGATCGGCGACGGCCGCATGGCCAAGGTGATCAGCTGGTACGACAACGAGTGGGGCTACTCGAACCGCTGCGTCGAGCTCGCCGGCAAGGTTCTCTAGCGCGCCGGGCGAGCCGGGGGACGAGGGATGGCGTTCTCGAAGGCAAGCGTCCGCGACGCCAAGGTCAAGGGCCGCCGGGTCCTCGTCCGGGTCGACTTCAACGTCCCGCTGAAGGACGGCGAGGTCGTCGACGACACGCGGATCCGGGCGGCGCTGCCGACCCTCGAACTGCTGCGCGAACGGGGCGCGGCGCTGGTGCTGGCCTCGCACCTGGGGCGGCCGGGCGGCAAGCCGTGACCCGGCGCTCTCGCTGGCCCCGGTCGGCCGGCGGCTCGCCGAGCTGCTCGGCGTCAACGTGACCCAGGCGCCGAAGGTGATCGGCGCCGAGGTCGAGATCGCCGCGGGCTGCCTCGGCCCCGGCGAAGTCGCTGCTGCTCGAGAACACCCGCTTCGAGCCGGGGGAGACGAAGAACGACCCGATGCTGGCGGGCTCGCTGGCGGCGCTGGCCCAGGTCTACGTCAACGACGCCTTCGGCGCCGCGCACCGCGCCCACGCCTCGACCGAGGGCGTGGCGCGCTACCTGCCCGGCTACGCGGGGCTGCTGCTCGAGCGCGAGGTGACCGAACTGAGCAAGGTGGTCGAGGACCCGGCGCGGCCGCTCTTCGTCGTGCTCGGCGGGGCCAAGGTCTCCGACAAGGTCGGCGTGATCGACCGCTTCCTCGAGGTCGCCGACCAGATCCTGATCGGCGGCGCGATGTGCTTCAGCTTCTTCAAGGCGCAGGGCAAGGAGATCGGCGACTCGCTGTTCGACGACGAGAGCGTCGAGGCGGCGCGCGAGGCGCTGGCCAAAGCCGAGGGCTCCGACTGCGAGCTGACCCTGCCGGTCGACCTGGTCCTGGGGCGCGAGTTCGGCGCCGACACCGAGCGCACAGGAGCTCGACGGGACCGACGTGCCGGACGGCTGGATGGGCCTCGACGTCGGCCCGAAGACCGGCGCGCTCTACGCCGAGGCGGTCGCCAAGGCCGGGACGGTGCTCTGGAACGGGCCGATGGGCGCCTTCGAGATGGAGCCCTTCGCGGGCGGCACGCGGGCGGTCGCCGACGCCGTCGCCGCGGCGCCCGGCAAGACCGTGGTCGGCGGCGGCGACTCGGTCGCGGCGATGGTCGAGTTCGGCCTCGACGACCGGGTCGACTGGCTCTCGACCGGCGGCGGCGCCTCGCTGGAGCTGCTCGAGGGCAAGAAGCTGCCCGGGGTCGAGGCGCTGATCGACGCCAAGGCCACCGCGGACGCGACGCCCGCGCCAGACTGAGACCGAGACCGAGGAGCCGAGGAGAACGATGCCCCGCACGCCCTACATCGCCGCCAACTGGAAGATGAACAAGACGTCGCCGAGGCGGCCGAGTTCATCGACGCGCTGCTGCCGCGGATCGCCGCGACCCAGAACGACGTCGTCGTCTGCCCGCCCTTCACGGCGCTGCACGAGGTGGTCGAGCGCCGGCGCGGGACCGCGGTCCGGGTCGCCGCCCAGAACATGCACTGAGGACGCGGCCGGGGCCTTCACCGGCGAGATCTCGGCGCCGATGCTGGTCGAGCTCGACGTCGAGGCGGTCGTCCTCGGCCACTCCGAGCGGCGCCAGTTCTTCGGCGAGACCGACGAGGCGCTGGCGAAGAAGGTGCCGGCGGCGCTGGCCGCCGATCTCGAGCCGATCCTCTGCGTCGGCGAGAGCGAGGAGGCGCGCGACGCGGGGGCAGACCGAGGAAGTCCTGGAGCGCCAGCTGCAGGCCGACCTCGCCGAGGTCGCAGACGAGGACATCGCCAAGGTCGTGATCGCCTACGAGCCGATCTGGGCGATCGGCACCGGCAAGGTCGCGACCCCCGAGCAGGCCCAGGAGGCGTGCGCGTTCATCCGCGACGTGCTGCGGGCGCGCGGCGCCGAGGCCGACGACGGTGCGGATCCTCTACGGCGGCTCGGTGAAGCCCGGCAACGCGGCCGAGCTGCTGGCCCTGCCGGACGTCGACGGCGCCCTGGTCGGTGGCGCCGCGCTTGACGCCGAGGACTTCGCCGCCATCGTCGAGGCAGCCGGGTAAGGACTCGGGAGCGCCCAACCCATGACGCTGGTCCCCTCGCTGGCGCTGGTCATCCTCGACGGCTGGGGGCTGGCTCCGCCCGGTCCCGGCAACGCGGTCTCGCTGGCCGAGACGCCGGTCTTCGACGACCTCTGGGCGCGCTACCCGCACACCGAGCTCTCCGCCCAGGGCCCCGACGTCGGCCTGCCGGTCGGCCAGATGGGCAACTCCGAGGTCGGCCACCTGAACCTCGGCGCCGGCGCGATCGTCAAGCAGGACCTGGCGCGGATCGACGGCGCGATCGCCGACGGCTCCTTCTACGAGAACGAGGCGCTGGTCGGCGGCCTGCGCGCGGGCGCGCGAAAGCCCGCGGGGGCGGCTGCACCTGCTCGGGCTGGTCTCCGACGGCGGCGTCCACTCGGGCTGGGAGCACCTCGAGGCGATCGTCGAGCTGGCCTCGCAGGAAGGCGTCCCCGACGTCGTCTTCCACGCCTTCACCGACGGCCGCGACACGGCGCCGACGGGGGGCCGCGAGTACCTCGCCGAGCTGGAGTCCTGGCTGCGCGCCGCGGGGCGCGATCGGCACGGTCAGCGGCCGCTACTACGCGATGGACCGCGACACGCGCTGGGAGCGGGTGAAGCTCGCCTACGACGCGATCGTCCACGCCCAGGGCCAGAAGGCGGCGACCTCGGCCGAGGCGATCGCCGCCTCCTACGCCGACGGCAAGACCGACGAGTTCGTGCTGCCGACCGTGATCGGCGACTACGACGGCGCCGCGCGCCGGCGACGTCGCGATCTTCGTCAACTTCCGTCCCGACCGGGCGCGCGAGATGACCCGGGCGCTGGCCGAGCCGAACTTCGACGAGTTCAGCCGCGCGGGCGGGCCGACGCTCGACATGACGACGATGACCGCGTACCGCAAGGGCTGGCCCTACCCGGTCGCCTTCCCCGAGCGGCGGCCGGAGACGACGCTGGCCGAGACGATCGCCGCCTCCGGCGGCCGCCAGCTGCACGTCGCCGAGACCGAGAAGTACGCCCACGTCACCTACTTCTTCAACGGCGGTCGCGAGGGCGAGCAGGAAGGCGAAGAACAGAGCCTGGTCGAATCGCCGCGCGACGTGGCGACCTACGACCTGAAGCCGGAGATGAGTGCCGCCGCGGCGGCCGACGCCTTCGTCGAGCACTGGGCCGAGGGCGCCTACCGCTTCGGCGTGATCAACTTCGCCAACCCCGACATGGTCGGCCACACCGGCGTGATCCCGGCCGCGGTGAAGGCGATCGAGACGGTCGACACCCAGCTCGGCCGCGTGGTCGAGGCGGTGCTCGGCAAGGGCGGCGCCTGCATCGTCACCGCCGACCACGGCAACTGCGACCACATGCTCGAGCCCGACGGCTCGCCCAACACCGCGCACTCGCTGAACCCGGTGCCGCTGATCGTCACCCAGGAGGGCCTCCATCTCCGCGCCGGCGGCATCCTCGCCGACGTCGCCCCGACCGCCCTCGAGCTGCTCGGCATCGCCCAGCCCGAGCCGATGACCGGCCGCACCCTGATCGACTCGTGACGAAGTCGCCGGCCCCCACGGCCGATGGGCCGAAAACAGGACGTATAGGCGGGTTATCGGCCCATCGGCATGCGTGACGATCCGCAGCGACTCAACTTTGTGATCGAAGCCCGCGACGGGGCGGCGCGGGCGGGGACGATCGAGACGGCGCACGGGCCGATCGCGACGCCGACCTTCATCCCGCTGGCGACCAAGGGGTCGGTGCGGGGGCTGGACGGCGACGAGGTGGCGGCGCTCGGCTACCAGCTGATCCTCGGCAACACCTACCACCTGTTCGTCTCGCCGGGCCCGGAGCGGATCGCCGCCGCCGGCGGCCTGCACGGCTTCATGAACTGGGAGTGGGCGCTGATCACCGACTCCGGCGGCTTCCAGGTCTTCTCGCTCGCCCACGGGGGCGTCGCCAACGAGGTGAAGGGCAGCGGCCGCTCCGGCGACCACGGCTCCGAGGTCGAGATCACCGAGGAGGGCGCCCGCTTCCGCTCGCCGCGCGACGGCCGCGAGCTGTTCGTCTCGCCGGAGGTGTCGATGAGCGTGCAGGCGGCGCTCGGCGCCGACATCGCGCTCGCCTTCGACGAGTGCACGCCCTTCCATGCCGACCGCGACTACACCGCCCGCTCGACCGAGCGCACGCACCGCTGGCTCGATCGCTGCGTCGCCTGGCACGAGGCGGAGGGGCCGGAGCGGCAGGCGCTCTTCGGGATCGTCCAGGGCGGCACCCACGAGGACCTGCGCCGCGAATCGGCGGAGTTCGTCGCGGCGGCGGGCGTCGACGGCCTCGCGATCGGCGGCACGCTCGGCCGCGACAAGGAGGAGATGCACGAGGTTCTCGCGCTGACCGCGCCGCTCCTCCCCGAGGCGGCGGCCAAGCACCTGCTCGGGATCGGCGAGGTCGACGACCTGCTCGGCGGAATCGCCCTCGGCCTCGACGTCTTCGACTGCGCCGTCCCCACCCGCCTCGCCCGTCACGGCGTCGCCCTGGCGCCGAGCCCGGACACCCGCTGGCGGCTCGACCTGCGCAAGGGCCGCTGGGTCGGCGACCGCGCCCCGATCGTCGACGGCTGCCCCTGCCCGGCTTGCACCCGCCACGACCGCGACTACATCTCCTACCTCTCGCGCGCCGAAGAACTGACCGCGGTCCGCCTGATCGTCCTCCACAACCTCACCTATATGCGCGAACTCACGAACCACGCCCGCCGTGCGATCGAAGCCCGCCGCTTCGAGCCCTACCGCCAGCCGTCCTCGCCGGCGCGACCCCCTGGGACGCGTTCGCACTTAGTTCCGGATAGCGGAACCAACTGCGAACGCCCGCGCCGCCCCGGAGCGCGTTCGCACTTCCCCGTACCGGTTACGGATAACTGCGAACGCCCGCGCCGCCCCGGAGCGCGTTCGCACTTCCCCGTACCGGTTACGGATAACTGCGAACGCCCCGAGCGCGCCGTGACCCGAGAAGACCCGGAATCATTCGACGCGCTCCGAGGTGGGGGATCCTGACCCCCTCCGAGCGGCTTGTAACGAGGGCCCGATCCGCTCCTCGTGCGTCCGCAGCGCTCCCCAGCCCGAGTTTGAGCGAGGAGGGGGTCAGGATCCCCCACCTCGCACCGCCCCCGTCCCTATTCCTTGTTGTTCGAGACCAGTTCCTTGACTTCTTCGACCACCTTGTCGACGGTGTCGCCGGCGACCTTGGAGATGTGGACTCCGGCGGCCTTGTCGGTGGTCAGGATCACAGCGGTGGCGACGGCGCCGGCGACCAGCACCAGCGCGATCAGGGCGAGGATGAAGCGGACGAAGCGGGAGAAGGCGGAGCGCTTGCGCGGCTGCGCGGGCTGGATCGGCGGCACCGGCGCCGCGACGCGGGGTTCGCGGCGCGGTTCGACCCGGCGTGGTTCGGGCCGGCGCGTGGGGGAGGGGGCCGGGGGCCGGTACTCGGTCTGCGCGGTGGTGCGGTCGAGGTGGCGGGTCGCCATCGTGTCGCTGCCCAGCACGCGGGTCGGAGTGTGGCCTTCCTCGGAGTCGAGAACCGTCACGTCCTCGCCTTCGAGCCCCATCTGCAGCCCGGTCGCGAACTCGTCGGCGCTCGCGTAGCGCCGGCTGGTGTCGCCCTCGAGCGCGCGCAGCACCGCAGCGCCGAGCGGCTCCGGCACGTCCGGGTTGTAGGTGCTCGGCGGCAGCGGCTTCTCGTTCTGCTGGCGCACCGCCAGCTCGGCCAGCGAGGAGCCCTCGTAGGGCAGCCGCCCGGTGAGGAACTGGTAGAGGACGACGCCGAGCGCGTAGACGTCGGTGCCGGGCGTCGCCTCCTCGCCGCGCACCTGCTCGGGCGAGAGGTAGGCGGCGGTGCCGACCACCGAGCCGACCTGGGTGATCCGGGTCTGCTCGATCGCCCGCGCGATCCCGAAGTCGGTCAGTTTCACGACCGTGTCGCCGCTGCCCACCGGTCCGCCGGTGATCATCAGGTTCCCCGGCTTGACGTCGCGGTGGATGATCCCGCGCCGGTGCGCGTAGTCGAGCCCCGCGCAGGCCTGGATGCCGATCTCGGCGGCGGTCTCGGGGTCGACCGGGCCGTGGCGCTGCAGCAACTGCGCGCCGGAGCGCCCCGCCACGTACTCCATGACGATGTAGTGGCGGCCGTCGTCGACGCCCGAGTCGTAGACCTGGACGATGTTGGGGTGGATCAGCCGCGCCACCGCCAGCGCCTCGCGGCGAAAGCGGGCGACGAAGCGATCGTCGTCGGAGAGGTGCTCGGCGAGGATCTTCACCGCGACGGTCCGCTCGAGGATGCGGTCGGTCGCCTTGTAGACGTTCGACATCCCACCCGAGCCGAGGCGCTCGCCGGTTTCGTAGCGTCCCGAAAGGGTCCCCGCCTCCATCAAGGGCTTCCTTCGACCGCCGCGCCCGGGCCGATCCCGCCCGCGGGGCCGGCGCCGCCTTCGGCGGGCGTCACTGGTTCTTCTTCACTCGGAGTTTCGACGGTTTCTTCCTGTTCGTTGCCTTTGCCTTTGCCCGATTCTTCGCCTTCTTCCGGCGGACCCGGCTGTTCGGCATGCTTTTCCGCGTTTTCCTGGGACTTTTCTTCGCGTTCTTCGGCCTTCTGTTCTTTTTCGAACGCTTTTTCTTCGGCTTCTTCTTCCTTGAATGCGTTTTCTTCTTCTTCAGCTTCCGCTTCTTCGGCGACTTTTGCTTCTTCGGCTTCTTCGCCGGCGCTACAGGTAGAAACCACTTCGGAGAGCTTTTCTGCGCCTTCCTTCAAGGCTTTCTTCAGCTTCGAGTCGACCTTCTGCAGTCCGTCGACCTCGGTGCTGACTTCGGCGACCTTGTCTTCGGCTTCTTCGCAGTTGCCGGCGGCGACCGCTTCGCGCACCTGATCGAGGTTCGAGTTGATCTGGTCGGCGGTCGTCCCGGGCAGCAGTTCAGCATTGCCGCCACCGCCGCAGGCGGCCAGCAGGAGTCCCGCCGCGAGCGCGGCAAGAAGAAGCGAGGCTGCTCGGAGGCGACCCATGATTCGAGTCTAAAGAACACTTCTGAGTCGATTTTTACCCTGCATATGCATAAATGTTTCCTCAGTTGGGCCGGTTCAGCGGCCGATCTGGAGGCGCTCCGCCAGCGCCGCCGGCAGGCCCGCCTCGAGGATCGCCGCCCCCGCCGCGACCGAGTCGTAGGGGACCCGGTGGTAGCGCGCCGTCCACTCGTCGGTGTCGATCTCGAGCCAGGCGGCGCGCGGATCGCCGTCGCGCGGCTGCCCGACGCTGCCCGGATTCAGCAGCCACTCGCCCTCGGCGAGGTCGAGCAGGTCGCCGTCGGTGCTCTGGGCGCCGGCGGCGAAGCTCTTGCGCCCGGTGGAAGGCGGCCGCGTGAAGAACAGTGACACATGGGAGTGGCCGATCAGGCAGATCCGCTCGCTCTGCGCGTCCAGGCCCGCTTCCGCCTGGTCGATCGAGAGCACGTACTCCCAGATCGGGTCGCGGGGAGAGGCGTGGAAGAGGCCGAAGCTCTCCCGCGCGCCCTCGGGGGCCAAACCCGTGAGGAACTCGAGCGTCTCCGGCGACGCATTCGCGCGCGTCCAGTCGACCGCCGCCCGCGCCGTCTCGGAGAACGTCGCGGCGTCGATCGCCCCGATCACCGCCAGATCGTGGTTGCCGTTCAGCGAGACCGCGCAGCGCTCGCGGACCAGCGCCGTGCACTCGTCCGGCTCGGCGCCGTAGCCGACGACGTCGCCGAGGCACCAGATCTCCTCCGGCGCGGCCGCGTCGATCGACTCGAGGACGGCCTGCAGAGCCGGCAGATTGGAATGGACGTCTGAGATCACCCCTACGCGCAAGCGATCCACACTACCCGGCCTGACCGGTCCCCAACGCTCGCCGCCCCGGGGGCCGCTCCAGGCGCGGCGGCCTCCCCTGCGGGTAGACGCTTACGATTGCTCACATGCCCCCCACCGATTCGATCGCCGAGCTGAAGGGAGCCGTCGAGGCCGCCGCCCGGGCGCTGCGCGACGGCGAGCCGACCGAGCCGGCCCCGACCCTCGACCGCCCGCCCAAGCCCGATCTCGGCGACTACAGCTCGAACGCCGCGATGCTGCTCGCCGGTCCGCTCGGCGACAACCCGCGCGCCGTCGCAGAGCGCCTCCGCGGCGAGCTCGAAGGCAGCCTCGGAGGATCGACCGGCGAGCATCGACCGGGTCGAGGTCGCCGGCCCCGGCTTCGTCAACCTCTTCCTCTCCGACGCCTGGTACCGGCGCGCGCTCGCCGGCCTCCTCGCCGCGGGCGACGATCTCGGCCCGGCGCCGACGGCCGACCCGGAACGGATCCTGGTCGAGTTCGTCTCCGCCAACCCGACCGGTCCGCTGCACGTCGGCGGCGGCCGCGGCGCCGCCTACGGCGACGCGGTGGCGCGCCTGCTGGAGGCGATCGGCCACCAGGTCGAGCGCGAGTACTACATCAACGACGCCGGGTCCCAGGTGATCAACTTCGCCCGCTCGATCGCCGCCCGCATGCAGGGCGAGGAGCTGCCCGAGAGCGGCTATCAGGGCGAGTACGTGGTCGAGCTGGCCGGCCAGATCGCGGGCGAGGGGATCGACCCGGGCGACCTCGAGGCGGTCGGCGCCCGCGGCATCGAGCTGATGATCGAGGCGGTCCGCGTCACCCTGTCGCGCTTCGGGGTCGAGATGGACACCTGGTTCTCGGAGCGCAGCCTCTACTCGCGGGGCGAGGTCGAGAGCGCCCTCGCCAAACTCGACGCGGGCGGCCACACCTACCGCTCCGACGGCGCGCTCTGGCTCCGCACCACCGAATTCGGCGACGACAAAGACCGGGTGCTGATCCGCTCCGACGGCGAGCCGACCTACCTGATGCCCGACATCGCCTACCACTGGGACAAGCTGGAGCGCGGCTTCGGCCGGCTGATCGACGTGCTCGGCGCCGACCACCACGGCTACATCGGCCGGCTGCGCGCCTCGATCGAGGCGCTCGGCGCCGACCCCGGCAGCTTCGAGGCGCTTGATCATGTCGCTCGTCCACATCGTCGAGGACGGCCAGCGGGCGCAGATGTCGAAGCGCAGCGGCGACTTCGTCTCGCTCGACGACCTGATCGACGACGTCGGCGTCGACGCGGTGCGCTGGTTCATGCTCTGGCGCAGCCACGAGACGACCGTCGACATCGACCTCGCGCTGGCCCGCAAACAGGCCTCCGACAACCCCGTCTACTACGTCCAGTACGCCCACGCGCGGATCGCCGGCATCCTGCGCAAAGCCGCCGATGAAGGGGACCAGGTGCCGGAGGCGATCGACGCGGCGGAGCGCTCCGAGCCGCTCGCCCCGAGCGAGAAGGCGCTGATCAAGCGGCTGCTCGAGTTCCCGCACGAGGTGCGCGAGTCGGCGGCGCGGCGGGCGCCGCACCGGATCTGCGCCTACTCGACCGCGGTCGCCGCCGACTTCCACGCCTTCTACCGCGACTGCAAAGTGGTCGGGGCCGAGGGGGAGGGGGTCGAGGCCTCGCGACTCGCCCTCTGTCTCGCCGCGGAGCGGACGATCGCCGGCGCCCTCGGGCTGCTAGGGATCTCGGCGCCCGAGCGGATGTGAGCCCGCCTCGATGAGCAGGTTGGCCGTCCTGGCGGAGATCGGCGCGCCCGCCTCCTCGAACGGGCGCGCCTGGGGTCTCCGCCGCAACGACCTCGAGCAGCTGGCGGCGGTGCTGGAGGAGATCGGGAGCCGGCGCGTCGTGCTGGTGACCGGGGCCGACGGGGTGGCGTCGATCGTCGCCGTGGCGCTCGCCGGGGCCGCCGCCGCGGCGGGGCGACCGACCGCGCTGGTCGAGTGCGACGTCGAACGGCCACGGCTGGCGGTCGATCTCGGCCTCTCACCGACCCCCGGCCTGCACGAGTACCTGCGGTGGGAGGCGACCCCGGCCGACGTGGTCCAGCCGCTGGCGCTGGCGGGCGCCGCCGCCACGTCCGACGTCGGGTCGCTCGCCTGCATCGTGGCGGGACGTCCCGGCGGCGCGCCGCGCGCCCTGCTCGGGCTCGGCAGCTTCCGCCACATGACGGCGAAACTGCGCGAGGCCTACCAGCTGGTCATCCTGCTCGGCCCGCCGCTGGAGGGGGCCGACGGGGCGCTGGACACCGCCGGCGAGGAGGCCGACTGCTCGATCGCCGCGCTGGTCGAGCGTCCCGACCGCCGCACCGCCAAGGCCGGCTACGAGGCGCTCGCCGGGCTGAAGGCGCCGCCGCTAGGCGCCGTCATCGTCGACGCTTAGTGCGTTCGCACTTATCCGTAATAGGTACGGAGAACTGCGAACGCGCGGCGGGTCAGAGGTCGTAGCGGGCGAGATCGGCGTCGAGGCGCTCGCGGTCCTCGTCGCTCGGGCCTTCGGCCTCGGGCTTGCGGTCGTCGCGCGAGCCCGCCGCGCGGCGCCATTTCCAGACGGCGAGGGCGAGCAGCAGGATGGCGACGGCGAAGGCGACGATCGGCACCAGGTAGGCGGAGAGGTTGAAGCCGGTGCTCTTCGGCTCGGCCAGCACCGCGTCGCCGTACTGGGCGACCAGGGCTTCCTTGATTTCGTCCTTGCTCTGGCCCTGCTTGACGAGTTTTTCGACGAACGCCTTCTCGCGCGTCGCCTGCGGCGATTCGGCCAGCTCGAGCAGCGTCCCACAGACCGGGCACATCACTTCCGACTCGATTTCGTTGAGCTCGGTGCGGAGCGCGCTCGCCGCGCCGGCCGCGGTCGGGAGGGCGAGCGCCGCGAGCGCCACCAGCACGGCGAGCGCCGCCGCCGGCCGGCCGAGCCGCCCCCGCAGGGTCACGCTTCCTTCGCCTTCGACGGCAGCAGCGGCGCCACGTGTTCGGCGAGGATCTTCGCGTCGACCGGCCCCGCCACGTCCCAGGCGACCTTGCCGTTCGGTTCGAGCAGGTAGTTCTCGGGGACGCCGGTCGTACCGAATTCGTGACCGGTGTCGCCGTTGCCGTCGTGCAGCAGGGGATAGGTCAGTTTGAATTCCTTGGCGAACTTGACGCCGTCGTCGCTGATGTCCTGGGTGTCGATCCCGACCACCGTGAAGTTCTTGCCGCCGTATTCGCTCTGGAACTTGGTCAGGGCGGGGGCCTCGTCGCGACAGGGTTCGCACCAGGAGGCCCAGAAGTTCACCAGCACCCACTGGCCGCGGTATTCCTTCAGCGAGCCGCTGCCCGGTTCGTCGAGTTTGGGCAGGACCGGGGAGGGCGCGGCTTCGCCCACGGCGACGCGCGAATTGCCTTTGCTGACGAGGCCGAAGACCAGCAGGGCGACGACGGCCACGGCGACGAGGACTGCGATTACAGAGCGGACACGCACGAGTCCAGAGACTACGTAAACGGTCTAACGGCCGGTTCAAGGGCGTTCAGGCGCCCACGAGCTCCCAGCGCACCTGCGATGCCCCATCCTGGGGTCGTGACCCGGCTCTGCGCCCGGCTTTCGATATAAACTCGCGCCAGCGTGAACCTCGAACAGAAAATCGGTCTCGGCTTCTGGATCGGCGTCGTCCTCTTCATGCTGTCGCAGATCCTGCTGGTCGTCTTCGTGATCGCGTTCTTCCTCGGTCACTTCGTCTGGCCGCAGTGAGGCCGCCGGCGCCCCCGCGCGGCGCCGACATTCCCGGCTCCTAACTAGAATCGCCTCAGCGCGGACGTAGCTCAGTTGGTAGAGCGCAAGCTTCCCAAGCTTGAGGTCGCGGGTTCGACCCCCGTCGTCCGCTCTTCACTCCTCCGACCAGTTGACGATCAGCTGGTAGATCAGGAAGACGTCGAGGATGATGATCAGGAACGCCCACAGTGGCGCCGCCGGGAACCAGACGACCTGAAGGACCGAGTTCAGACCGATCAGGAACACCCCGGCCCAGCGACCCGCTGCGTTGCCGCTGAGCAGACCGATTCCGGTGAGGGCGATCAACACGCCGACGATGAGCTGAATCCAGCCCCAGGCGGTGAGGTCGAAGATCAGCGCGCCGTGACCGCCGACGACGACGACTTCGTTGTTGACGATCGCGGCAAGCCCCCAGATCACATCCAGGGAGCCGATGATCAACATCATCACGCCGGCGAATGCGATCCAGGTAGAGCGTTGCCCCCCGACGGGGGGCCTGGAGCCCTGGTGAGCCTCCATCTTTCACTCCTTCTTAGGGGCCTCGCGAGGCCATTTCCCAGACAGACGCCGAGTCGGGCGTCCAAGTGACAAATGTAACCTGGTTGCCCGGCGTCGTAAAGGGCCGATAAGGTCGGTCGAGCAACGGGAGCAGGGCTCCTCCCGTAGGGGAGGAGGATCGAGGGTCGTGGGCTCCAAAGGAAACACCGACGTCCGCCGCCTTGCCGCCATCGGCTCGCTGGGCCTCGCGGTCGGGGCCACGGTCCTCGCGGTGGCGCTCGCGATCGAACGGTTCCCCCGCGGGATCGCCCTCCTCGCCTGCCTCTGCGTCGTCCTGGTCGCCGGTTGGCGGGGCCTGCGGACCGAAGGGATCGGCCGCCTGCTGGGCGCCGTGCTGGCGAGCGTCGCGCTGACGACGGCGGTCGTGCTCCTCGTCCTCCTCGGCGGCATCCTGCTCGACCTCCTCGTGGTCGCGACCCTCGGCCTCTCGGTGCTCCTCGCCCGTCTCGCCTTCAGGGTGCACGTCGAGCTGCCGACCGCGCCGCGGCCGCGCCGGCCCGTCCTTTTCTTCAACCCCCGCTCGGGCGGCGGCAAGGCGCAGAGGTTCCATCTCGCCGACGAGGCCCTGCGTCGCGGCATCCGACCGATCGAACTCGGGCCCGGGCAGGATCTGCGCGAGCTCGTCGAGGCGGCGGTCGCGGCCGGTGCGGACGCCCTGGCGATGGCGGGGGGCGACGGGTCGCAGGCGATCGTCGCCGAACTCGCGGCCGCCCGGAGCCTTCCCTACGCCTGCATCCCGGCGGGCACCCGGAACCATTTCGCGCTCGACCTCGGGGTCGACCGCAACGACGTGGTCGGCAGCCTCGACGCCTTCGTCGACGGCGGCGATCGCCGCGTCGACCTCGCCGAGGTGAACGGCCGGGTCTTCGTCAACAACGTCTCGATCGGCCTCTACGCGGATGCCGTCCAGCGCCCCGGCTATCGGGACGCGAAGATCCGCACCCTGCTCGAGACGGCGCCGGCCGAGGTCGGATCGCGGCGTTCCGGGACGGCGCTCCGATGGCGTGGCCCCGACGGTCCCGAAGGGCGCGACTCGGTCGCCCTCCTGGTCTCGAACAACGTCTACCGGCTCGGTGGTGCGATCGGGCCCGGGACCCGACCTCGTCTGGACGAGGGCGTGCTCGGCCTCGCCGCAGCGACGGGGGGCGCGGGCGCCGGCCGCGTCCCGGTCGGGGTGACGCTGCGCCAGTGGCGGACGCGGAGGTTCACCGTCGACGCCGACCGCCCGGTGGCGGCGGGCATCGACGGCGAGGCCGTGACCCTGGAGCCGCCGATCCACTTCGCCTCGATGCCCGGGGCGCTCACGGTTCGCATCGCCGCGGGTCATCCCGGTGCCTCGCCCTCGACCGAGGTGCCGCGGGGGCTGGGAAGGGCGGTCGCCAACTTGGCCCGCATCGCGATCGGGCAGGCGAGGGGTGGAGCGGCGGACGACCAGGCGAGCGAGCCGGAGATCGAGCTGAAGTCGTGAACGACGGTGGTCGCGCATGGCTCGACGAGGTCGGCCGGCTGGATCGCGCCTGCTACGCGGCGATCGCCTCGACCTCGATGCCGACGCTCGACCGGGCGATGGCCGGGCTCTCCCGCGCCGCCGACTGCTCGCGTCTCTCGCTGACTGCGGCCGCCGGCCTGGCTCTGCTCGGCGGGGCGCCCGGCCGCCGCGCCGCCGTCGCCGGGCTCGCCTCGGTCGCGGTCACCGCCACCGTCGTCAACGTCGTGGTCAAGCCGCTCGCCCGCCGCCGCCGCCCGGATCGTCTGGGCCACGAGGTTCCCCTCGCGCGTCACGTCCCGATGCCATCGTCGCGGTCGTTTCCCTCGGGCCATTCGGCGGCCGCCTTCGCCTTTGCCGGTGGCGCCGGGAGCGTCGTCCCGGCGGTCTCTCTCCCTTTGCACGCGCTCGCGGGCCTCGTCGCCTACTCACGGGTGCACACCGGGGTGCACTACCCGCTCGACGCGATCGCGGGCTCGGCTCTCGGCGCCGGCCTGAGCCGGCTGACGATGCGGCTCGCCCGAACCCCTTGAGGCGACGTCGCCCGTCGACCCTCGTGGCCCGCTCTCAGTTCGGCGAACCCCGCGGGACCATGATCTCGCCGGCCTCCTCGGAGGTGAGGTCGGGATAGAGCACCGCGATCAGCCCCAGGGCGACGACGCCGGCGAGGAGTTGGTCGAGCACATAGGCGGGGACCGAGGCGGGGGCGATCCCGGCGAAGAGGTGCGCGGGCGAGGCGCGGTGGTTGGTCGAGACCGAGATCGCGGCGAGGCCGAACATCGCGTTCGCGCCCGCCGCCCCGAGGACCAAGCGCCCCGCCGGCGACTCCCAGCCCACCGTCTCCCACCGCCTCAAGGTGCTCCGCGACGCCGGCATCGTCGGCTCCGAGCGCCAGGGCGGCGGTGATCGCCATTGCGAAATGCTTCAGCACTTGCTTCCTCCGTTTCGGACGAGTTGGTCGCGGGTCGTGTCGATCCGCTCGGGCCCGGCAGGACAAGCCCCGTCACCGATTCCATCCGGAAAGGCGCACCGAGAGGTGAGCGGTGCCCGGCAGCCTCTTCTACCGCAACCAAGGGTTGCACGTTGTGCTAGCCTGCCCGCAACGATTGGTTGCATATACGACAGAGGAGGATCCGAGGATGATCAACGACAGCATCGAGCGCGAGGTATCGATCGCGGCGCCGATCGAGACGGTCTGGTCGATCGTCACCGAGGGTGACCAGATCGCCCGCTGGTTCGCCGACTACGCCGAGGTCGACCTGCGGCCCGGTGGCGACCTGCTGTTCAAATTCGCCTCGGGGAGGCCCGGGAAGGGGACGGTCGAGCGGGTCGAGCCGCCGAACGTCTTCTCCTTCCGCTGGGTCTCGCCCGAGCCCGAACGCGACATGGACGCCGCCCAGGGCCACTTCACCACGGTCGAGTTCATGCTCAGCTCGCAAGGTGACGGCACGCTGCTGCGCGTCACCGAGAGCGGCTTCGCCGCCCTCGAGGGGACCGACGAGCAGAACGCCGCGCTGGCCGAGCGTCACACCGGCGGCTGGGGCACCTTCCTCGACCGGCTGGCGGAGCTCGCCGCGAGCGCCGACGTATCGGCCTGACGATGGACGCCGCCGCGGTCGAAGCCGATGCCCTCTGGGCCGCCGTCGGGGATCCGACCCGGCGGCGGCTGCTCGACACGCTGCTGGCGCTCGGTGAGGCGACGGCCACGACGCTCGCCGGCCGGTTGCCGGTGACGCGTCAGGCCGTCGCCAAGCACCTCGCGGTGCTCGACCGGGTCGGGCTCGTCGACGGGCGCAAGCAGGGCCGCGAGGTGCTCTACGCGATCCGTCCCGACGGCCTCGACGAGGCGAGCCAGGCGATGGCCCGCGCGGCGGCCGCCTGGGACCAGCGGCTGGCGGCGATCAAGGAGCTCGCCGAGGCCGCCCACGGCGCCGAGAAGCAGGAGTAGGGCGCGAAGCGGGCCGCGGCGTCCGCTGCGCCGCGGCCCCTTCCCGTGGCCGGTCCGGTTCAGTGACCGCCGGGGTGGTAGTCAGGCCAACCGTGCCCCGGCTGGTAGCTGGGCCCGCTGTGTCCGGGCCAACCGGGATGACCGTCGCCGCCGCCCGGGTTCCAGGGCAGCAGGTAGGCGCGGTAGCTGTTGACGCCGGTCGGGAACTCGGCGTTGTAGAGCAGGTCGCCGTAGGAGTCGAACTCCGAGAAGTACGGCAGCGAGCCCCAGCCGACGACGGTGTTGCCGTCGGCGGTCAGCTGCGAGTTGCCCTGCGACGGTGCGGTCAGGGCGTCCGGCTGGTTGAACGACTTGACCAGCGTCGCGGTGTGGTCGCGGCTGTCCAGCTTCACCGTCACGGCGCGGCTGAGCTTGTACTCGGCGGTCGCGTCGACCCCCGTGTTGGCGACCCCCGCCGACTCGTTGTCGAAGAAGGTGTAGACGCCGTTGCCCTGCGCCTCGAAATCGTGCTGCCAGGCAGTGATGTCGCCCGCCTTGTTGAGCGACTGCCCGGGCGCCGCCTGCAGCTTGAAGCTGCCGGCTTTACCGCCGAGCTGCCAGATGATCTGGCCGCTGTGCCGGTTGACCTTGTAGGCGGTCCAGGTGTTGCGGGCGTCGATCAGCAGGTTGCCGTCGGTGTCCAGCTTCACCGCGTTGATGTGGAACCAGTCCCACGGGGTGCTCGGCGAGGCCGGCAGCGGCTGCTCCGACTGGCTGTAGGGGACGTGGTCGGCGCTGTTCCACTGGAACAGGACTTTCCCGGTCTTGATGTCGACCTCCTGGACGACGCCGTCGATCACGGTCTGGTTCGCCGGGCCGCCGATCGAGGTGAGGTCCGCGGTCGCGGTCGTGTAGGCGAGGATCAGCGCCGTGTTCTGCGGCGTGATCAGGAACTCGTGGCCGTCGGCGCTGAGCCCGTTCCCCGCGTTGACGGTGGCGATCTGCTGGTACTGGTCGTTGTAGATGTAGTCGGTGCCGTTGGCGACGCCGCCGAGGCCGGTGCCCTGCCACCAGGTCAGGACCGGCTTGCCCTGGTAGGTCTGGGTGCGGAAGTCGGACGCCTCCTGGCCGCTCGGCACCGCCTTGAACCAGACGACGTTGCCGTTCTGGTCGAGGATCTCGGGGCCGTTGGCGTAGGTCGTCTGGTCGCCGAAAGGCGAGACGAAGAAGTCGCCGTCGCCGACCTTGCCGTGGGTGAGGACGGTGACGGGCGGGGGAGAGGTCGGATCGGCGGCCGCGACGCTCGAGGCCAGGGCGGCGACGGCGAGCGCCGCCGCGAGGACGATCGCGAAGGTTCCGGCGAGGCGCAGCCGCCGTCCCGGCGACGCCGTCGGCGCGTTCGAGCGGGAGATCTCAGACATGGAATTGGGTCCTTTCCTGTTGGTCTGGTGATGAGAACCGGCCGTCACCTGGGACGGCCACAGGGGGTTCTACCCAAATCTCGATAATCTCGATCAACTTTATGAAGTTATGGCCCGACCGGGTACTCCCGGGGAGAGCTGCTCAGCTATGCATCGAGAGGTACTGGTGGACCAGACGGACCGCCATCGACCCCTCGCCGACCGCCGAAGCGACCCGCTTGATCGAGCCGGAGCGGCCGTCGCCGACCGCGAAGACGCCGGGCAGGCTGCTCTCGAGCGGCAGCGCCGGCCGGCCGCCCATGCCGGTGTCGGCGTCGAGGTGGGAGACCTCGAGCTCGCCGCCGGTGAGGAGGAAGCCGTCGTCGTCCTTGGCGACGGCGCCGTCGAGCCACTCGGTGCAGGGATCGGCGCCGATGAAGATGAAGAGGCCGCCGACGTCGAGGTCGCGGCGCCCGCCGCCGATCGTCTCCTCGACGGTCAGCCCGGTGAGCGTCGCGTCGCCGTGGATCTCACGGACCTCGTGGTGGAGCAGGACCTCGATGTTCTCGATCGCCTCGATCTGCTCGACCAGGTAGTTCGACATCGAGGCGCCGAGGTCGCCACCGCGCAGCAGCAGCGAGACGCGGCCGGTGGTGCCGGAGAGGAAGATCGCCGCCTGGCCCGCCGAGTTCCCGCCACCGACCACCGCCACCGACTCGCCGCCGCACATCCGCGCCTCGACCAGGGTCGCCGCGTAGAAGACGCCGGCGCCGTTCAGCCGCTCGCAGCCGTCGACCGGTAGCTGCCGGTAGCTCGCCCCGGTCGCGAGGACGACGGTCCGCGCCGCCAGTTCGTCGCCGCTGTCGAGCTCGACCACGTAGCGGCCCTCCTCGGTGCGCAGCCGTTCGGCGCGCTCGGGGACGGCGGTGCGCAGGCCGAAGCGCCGCGCCTGGGCGATCGCCCGCTCGGCGAGGTCCGAGCCCGACACCCCGGCCGGGAAGCCGAGGTAGTTCTCGATCCGCGAGGAGGTGCTCGCCTGGCCGCCGAGCGCGACCGAGTCGACCAGGATCGTCGAGAGCCCCTCGGTGGCGGCGTAGACGCCGGCGCCGAGGCCGCCCGGCCCGCCGCCGATGATCAGGGTGTCCCAGGAGACCTTCGCGGTCTTGTTCGGGGCGCGCAGGTTGAGCGCGGTCGCCGCCTCGAGGATGGTCGGCGCCGCCAGCACCTTCTGCCCGCTGGCCAGCATCGGCAGGTCGCCGGCGTCGAGCGGCCTGCCGTCGAGCGGCGACTTCATGACATCGCCGCCGTCGAGGTCGATGAACCGATGGGGGACGCGGTTGCGGGTGAGGAACTCGCGCAGCTGCCGGGTGGCGGGGTCGCCCCCGGAGCCGATCAGCCGGGCGCCGCTTTCGGCCTCGATGATGATCGCCCGCCGAGCGACCAGCGCGTTCATGACCAGGTCGCCGAGGCGCGGGTCGCGGGCGACGACCGTCCGCAGCGCCTCGCGGCTGACGAAGACCGCTTCGCCGGGCGCCGTCGAGCGGGCGCTGAGGAGAGCCGGTTCGGCGGTGATCAGGTTCAGCTCGCCGGCGAACTGGCGCGGCCCGTAGGTGGCGAGGACCCTCTCCTGCGGGGTGTCGATCTGGTCGACGATCTCGACGCAGCCGCTGAGCACCACGACCAGCTCGAGGTCGAGCTCCCCGGGCCCGTAGAGCACCTGCCCGGCGCTCAGCTCCTCGCTGCGCCCGGCGGCGACCATCGTCGCGACCTGCGCCGCGTCGAGCCGGGGGAAGGCGACGTCGCTCTCGGGCTGGGCGGGCTGACCGGCGAGGTCACTCATCGGCACCAAAGCTAGCGCTCGGCAGCCATCGCGCGGCGCTGTAACACTCCCGCCGATGCCCCGACCATCGCTCTCCTTCGACCCGATCGACGAGGCGCGCCGCCATTGGGAGGAGCGCTGGGACGACGGCGCCGCGACCGAGATGGTCGCCGTCACCTCGATCATGCGGGTCCACCAGATCCTGATCGCGCGGCTGAACGAGCTGCTCGAGCCGTTCGGCCTCACCTTCCCGCGCTACGAGGCGTTGATGCTGCTCTTCCTCTCGCGCCGCGGCTCGCTGCCGCTGGGCAAGATCGGCGAGCGGCTGCAGGTGCACCGGACCAGCGTCACCAACACGATCGACGGGCTGGAGAAGCTGGGGCTGGTGCGGCGGGTGCCGCACGAGTCCGACCGCCGCGCCGTCCTCGCCGAGATCGCCCCGGCCGGGCGCGAGGTCGCCGAGAAGGCGACCGCGGCGCTGAACGAGGCCGGCTTCGCCACCGACCCGCTCTCGGCCGAGCAGCTCGACGAGCTCGCCAAGCTGCTCCGCGTCCTGCGCGTCTCGGCCGGCGATTTCCCCGGCTGACGCTTCGCGATCTGGCTCAGCGCGGCGCACCCGGCCAGTCGGGTGGCTCTTCGTCCAGCGCGGCGTCGAGGACCGCGATCGCCTCGCGCCAGGGGAGCACGCCGGGCTCACCGGCACGTTCGAGCCGGCGCTGCGCGAACTGGACGCCGGCGACGCTCAGCCACCAGGCCAGCTCGTCCGCGTCGGGTGACCAGTCGGCCTCGGCGAGGAAGCCGCTCGTGACGGCGCGCGCCCGCGCCGTCTGGTCGCGCGCCGCGTACCCCTCCGGGCCCGCGCCGAGCAGGCCGATGAAGGCGGCGCGGCCGAGGTCGAGCCCACGTGGCGCGACCTGGGCGTCCTCCCAGTCGATCAGGGTGCCCCCGGCGTCGCCGTCGAGGAAGTTGCCCGGCCCGGGGTCGCCGTGGGTGAGGACCAGCGGCGCGCTCGCGTAGGCCGGCGGGACCGCGGGCAGCACGGCGCCGAGGTCGGTCTCCAGCGCCGCGCCGAGCTGATCGAGGCGCGCCTCGTGGGCGGCGAGGAAGGAGCGGTGATCGTGGGTGTCGAGGCCGCTTCCCTCCGCCGGCACCCGCGCGAGGCGGGCGAGCGCGCGTCCCGTCCTGTCCCAGCCGGCCGAGGAGGTCGGGGCCTCCCCGGTGGCGCGGTCGCAGACCAGGCAGACGGCGCCATCGAGGCTCGCGGCGTCCTCGGCGATGGCTCCGTCCCAGGAGACCACCCGGCCCGCCGCCTGGAGGCGCGGTGCCGGTCCGTCGTGCTCACCGAGCCACTCCAACGCCCGGCGCTCGGTCTCGAGCACGCCGGGGATCAGCTCGACCTTCGCCACCACCGCGCGCCCCGAGGCCTCCTCGATGCCGAAGAGGATCCGGTGCCGGGTCCCCTGTGGGGGTCGGCTGAGGTCGGTGATCGTGGTGCCCTCGTCCAGTCGCAGATCCATCCTTCAATCTTCGGGGATCTGCGCCCATCCCGATTTAGTCGCGGTTCCTACTATCTGTTACCCTCCTAATCCATGACGACGGCGACGAACAGGGAGACCGTCGGCCAGGTCGACGGGGCCGGCAAACCACCCCTGCGGTTCGTCACCGCCGCCTCACTCTTCGACGGCCACGACGCGGCGATCAACGTGATGCGGCGGCTGATCCAGGACTCCGGCGCCGAGGTCGTCCACCTCGGCCACAACCGCAGCGTCCGCGACGTCGTCCGCGCCGCGATCCAGGAGGACGCCGACGCGATCGCGATCAGCTCCTACCAAGGCGGCCACACCGAGTACTTCCGATATGCGGTCGAGATGCTGCGCGACGCCGGCGCCGACCACATCCGCGTCTTCGGCGGCGGCGGCGGGACGATCACGCCGGGGGAGATCGAGGAGCTGCAGGCCTTCGGGGTCGAGCGGATCTACCACCCCGAAGACGGGATGTCGCTGGGGTTGGTCGGGATGATCGACGACCTGGTCGAGCGCGCCACCGCGCAGCGGGTCACCCCGCCGCCGCCGGACGAGGCGCGCACCGACGATCTCGGCGTCGCCCGGATGCTCTCGGCGCTCGAGGACGGCGCCCTCGGCGACGACGCCCTCGAGCGGCTGCGCACCGAGTGGAACGTGAAGGGCGCCGGCGTCCCGGTGATCGGCGTGACCGGCACCGGCGGCGCGGGCAAGAGCACCGTCACCGACGAGCTGCTCTCGCGCTTCGTCCAGCACCTGCCCGACCTGCGGATCGCCGTGCTCGCCGTCGACCCGACCCGCCGCCGCACCGGCGGCGCCCTGCTCGGCGACCGGATCCGGATGAACAGCCTGCGTCACGAGCAGCTCTACATGCGCTCGATGGCGACCCGCCGCCAGAACCTCTCGACCAGCGCCGTGCTCGCCGATGCGGTCGCCTTCCTCCGCGCCGCCGGCTTCGATCTGGTGATCGTCGAGACCGCCGGGATCGGCCAGTCCGACTCGGAGATCGTCGACCTCGTCGACCTGCCGATCTACGTGATGACCAGCGAGTTCGGCGCCGCCAGCCAGCTGGAGAAGATCGACATGCTCGATCTGGCCGAGATCGTCGTGATCAACAAGTTCGACAAGCAGGGCGCCGCCGACGCCCTGCGCGACGTGCGCAAACAGTGGCGCCGCAACCGCGCCGCCTTCTCGCCGGCCGAGGACGAGGTGCCGGTCTACCCGACGATCGCCAGCCAGTTCGCCGACCCGGGCGTCACCTGGATGTTCGTCGCCCTCTGCCGGGCGCTGGCCGCCGAGGCCGGGACCGAGGCGGAGCGCTGGGACCCGGGGCTCGCTCCCGGGGAGGACGAGCGCGCGCCGCTCGGCAACGTCCTGATCCCGGGGCAGCGGGTCCGTTATCTCGCCGAGATCGCCGAGCAGGGCCGCGGCATCAACGCCGAGGTCGACCGGTCGGCGGAGCTCGCCGCGCGCCTCCAGCACCTCGACGCGGCGATCAAGATCCTCGGCGAGAACGAGGAGCTGCAGAAGACCTGCGAGGAGACCCGCAAGGAGCTCGGCCCCGAGGCGCTCGAGCTGCTCGAGAGCTGGGACGAACGGATCGCGGGCATCACCGCCGAGAGCTTCAGCTACGAGGTCCGCGGGAAGGAGATCACCGGTCCGAACTACCGCGAATCCCTCAGCCACCAGCAGATCCCGAAGATCGCGCCGCCGCGGTTCGACGGCTGGGGCGAGCGGCTGCGCTTCCTGATGAAGGAGAACCTGCCCGGCTCCTACCCCTACACCGGCGGCGTCTTCCCCTACCGCCGCGAGGGCGAGGACCCGACCCGGATGTTCGCCGGCGAGGGCGCGCCGGAGCGGACCAACCGCCGCTTCCACTACCTCTCGCAGGGGCAGCCGGCGGCGCGCCTGTCGACCGCCTTCGACTCGGTCACCCTCTACGGCGAGGACCCGGCCGAGCGTCCCGACATCTACGGCAAGGTCGGCAACTCGGGCGTCGGGGTCGCCACCCTCGACGACGCCAAGAAGCTCTACTCGGGCTTCGACCTCTGCGCGCCGACCACCTCGGTCTCGATGACGATCAACGGCCCGGCGCCGATCATCCTCGCCTTCTACATGAACGCCGCGATCGACCAGCAGGTCGAACGCCACCTCAAGGAGAGCGGCCGCTGGGCGGCGACCGAGAAGCGCCTCGACGAGCTCTTCGGCGATCGGCCGCGCCCCCGCTACAAGGGCGAGCTGCCGCCCGGCAACGACGGCCTCGGGCTCGGCCTGCTCGGCGTCTCCGGCGCCGACGTGGTCGACGCCGAGACCTACGCGCGGATCAAGGACGAGACGCTGCGCAAGGTCCGCGGCACCGTCCAGGCCGACATCCTCAAGGAGGACCAGGCGCAGAACACCTGCATCTTCTCGACCGAGTTCGCGCTGAAGATGATGGGCGACGTCCAGGAATACTTCGTCGCCAACGCGGTGCGGAACTTCTACAGCGTCTCGATCAGCGGGTACCACATCGCCGAGGCCGGGGCGAACCCGATCTCGCAGCTCGCCTTCACCCTCGCCAACGGCTTCACGATCGTCGAGTACTACCTGGCGCGCGGCATGGAGATCGACTCCTTCGCGCCCAACCTGAGCTTCTTCTTCTCCAACGGGATGGACCCCGAGTACGCGGTGATCGGGCGGGTCGCGCGGCGGATCTGGGCGCGGGCGATGCGCGAGCGCTACGGCGCCTCGGAGCGCAGCCAGATGCTCAAGTACCACATCCAGACGAGCGGTCGGAGCCTGCACGCGCAGGAGATCAGCTTCAACGACATCCGCACCACGCTGCAGGCGCTGTACGCGATCTTCGACAACTGCAACAGCCTGCATACCAACGCCTACGACGAGGCGATCACGACGCCGACCGAGGAGTCGGTGCGGCGCGCGGTGGCGATCCAGCTGATCATCAACCGCGAGCTCGGCCTCAACTTCACCGAGAACCCGTGGCAGGGCTCGTTCGCGATCGAGGCGCTGACCGACCTGGTCGAGAGCGCCGTCTACGAGGAGTTCGAGCGGCTTTCCGAGCGCGGCGGCGTGCTCGGCGCGATGGACACGATGTACCAGCGCGGCCGCATCCAGGAAGAGAGCATGTACTACGAGCGGCGCAAGTACGACGGCTCGCTGCCGCTGATCGGCGTCAACACCTTCCTCCCCGAGGAGGGCAAGGGCGAGCAGACCGGGACGCTCGAGCTGATGCGCTCGACCGATGCCGAGAAGGATGACCAGATCGCCTCGGTGCGGGCCTTCCAGGCGCTTGGCGCCGAGCGCCGCGACGCCGCCCTGGTGCACCTGCAGGAGGTGGCGCGGGCGCGCGGCAACGTCTTCGAGGCGCTGATGGACGCGGTCCGGTTCGCCTCGCTCGGCCAGGTGTCGGGGGCCCTGTACGAGGTCGGTGGCGAGTACCGGCGGAACATGTGACTCGGGTAGCGTCGCCGAATGGCCGCCGAACCGCGCATCGTCTGCCTCGTCCCCAGCATCACCGAGCTGCTCTGCGACCTCGGCCTGTCGGACCAGGTGGTAGGGAGGACCGGGTTCTGCATCCACCCGTGGGAGACGGTGCGGGAGATCCCGAAGGTGGGAGGGACCAAGGACGTGCTGATGGACCGGGTGCGCGAGCTGGCGCCGACCCACGTCGTCGTCAACGTCGACGAGAACCTGAAGGAGGACGCCGAGGCGCTCGCCGAGTTCGTCCCCGAAGTCGTCGTCACCCACCCGCAGGAGCCACGCGACAACCTGGCGCTCTACCGGCAGATGGGGGAGACCTTCGGGCGGGAGCGCGAGGCGGAGGAGCTGTGCGAGCGCTTTGAAGCCGCCTACGCGCGAGCGTCGGCGAGCGCCGGGGCCGAGCAGAGCGTCCTCTACCTGATCTGGCGTGACCCCTGGATGACCGTCGCCCCCGACACCTACATCGCCCAGACGTTGGCCCTGTTCAACTGGCGCACCGCCCCCGACGCTTGTCCTCCATACGTGGACAAGCGTCGGGGTGGCGAGCGCTATCCGGAGGTCGAGCCGGCGGAGTTCGCCGGGGGGGTCGACCGCGTGTTGCTGAGCTCCGAGCCCTTTCACTTCAAGGAGCACCACCTGGCGGAGGTCGAAGCGCTGGTCCCCGGCGCCGTGGTCTCACTGATCGACGGCGAGATGACCTCCTGGTACGGCTCGCGCGCGATCGCCGGGCTCGACTACCTGACGGAGTACACGCGGTGAGCGTCGTCCTCTCCTGGAGCGGTGGCAAGGATTCGGCGCTGGCGCTCTGGACGATGCGCGAGGAGGGGACCGAGCCCGTGGCGCTGTTGACGACGATCAACGAGGACTTCCAGCGGATCAGCATCCACGGGGTGCGGCGTGACCTGCTCCATGCCCAGGCGGCCGCCGTCGGCCTGCCGCTGGTCGAGGCCGGCATCCCCACCGACTGCTCCAACGACCTCTACGAGGAGCGGATGGGGGCCGCCCTCGCGTCGCCGCCGCTGGCCGAGGTGGAGACCTTCGCCTTCGCCGATCTGTTCCTCGCCGACATCCGCGCCTACCGCGAAGAGCGACTGGCGCGGATCGGCCGGAAGGCGACCTTCCCGATCTGGGGGCAGAACACGGCGGCGCTCGCGCGTCGCTTCGTCGCGGCCGGCTTCGGCGCGACGCTGGTGACCGTCGACACCGAGCAGCTCGACGGCGGGTTCGTCGGCCGCCGTTTCGACGCAGCACTGCTCGACGAGCTGCCCGCGGGCGTCGATCCCTGCGGCGAGAACGGCGAGTTCCACACCTTCGTCGACGCGGGCCCGGTCTTCGACGCGCCGATCGCGGTCACGCTCGGGGAGCGCCGCGACGAGGGCCGCTTCGTCTACCAGGACTTGAGACTTCCGCTCCGATGATCGAATCTGGTTCGAGCGATCACCGAAGCGACAAACGAGGGGGAGCAGAGATGGCGGATGGGCAAGACAAACCGACGATCGTCCTCATCCACGGACTCTGGATGACGCCGCTCAGTTGGGAGCACTGGGTCGAGCGCTACAGCGCGAAGGGGTACACCGTGGAGACGCCGGCCTGGCCTGGCTTCGACCGTCCGGTCGAGGAGATCCGCGCCGACACCAGCGAGATCGAAAACCTCGGCCTCGAGGAAATCATCGACCACATGGACGAGTTCATCGGTGGGATCGAGGGTGAGACGATCATCGTGGGCCACTCGTTCGGCGGCGCGATCGCCGAGGTCCTGCTCGACCGCGGGCGCGGCGATGCCGGGGTCGGGGTCGACGCGGCGGCCGTCCGCGGCGTCACCAAGCTGCCGATCTCGACCCTGCGCTCGGCCTTCCCGATCCTCAAGAGCCCGGCCAACGGCCACCGCGCCGTGCCGATCACCGCCGAGCAGTTCCACTACGCGTTCACCAACACGATGACCGCGGAGGAATCGCAGCCGATCTACGACCGCTACGCGGTGCCTGGCGCGGGGCGGGTCCTCTGGCAGGGCGCCCTCGCCAACTTCAACCCCCACAGCCCCGACCAGGTCGACTTCAGGAACCCCGACCGGGCGCCGCTGCTCCTGATCGCGGGCGGCGACGACCACGTCGTCCCGGCCGCGGTCGACAAGCAGATGGCGAAGAAACAGGGCAAGTCGCCCGCCGTCACCGACTACAAGGAATTCCCCGGCCGCTCCCACTACACCGTGGGCCAGGAGGGCTGGGAGGAGGTCGCCGATTACGCGCTCGACTGGGCGCAGGGCCAGATCGACGCGGCGGGAAGCGCCTGATCCGGGGTATTCTCCGGAAACTTTCGAAAATCGAATCCCCGACTGGAGGACCCATGTCAACCGTCACCGCGCCGACGGAGAAGCCCCGCGCCGAGGACTTCCTGGCCATCGATCGTTCCCTCTCCGACGAAGAGCGGGACATCCGCGACACCGTCCGGTCCTTCGTCCGCGACAAGGTCACCCCGTACGTCGGCGACTGGTTCGAGGAGGGGACGATCCCGCTCGAGCTGGCGCGCGAACTGGGCGCGCTCGAACGTGCTCGGGATGCACCTCGAGGGCTACGGCTGCGCAGGGGCCTCGGGGACCGCCTACGGGCTCGCCTGCATGGAGCTCGAGGCGGGCGACTCGGGGGTCCGCAGCCTCGTCTCGGTGCAGGGCTCGCTGGCGATGTTCGCGATCTGGCGCTGGGGCTCGGAGGAGCAGAAGGAGGAGTGGCTGCCGCGGATGGCGGCCGGCGAGGCGATCGGCTGCTTCGGGCTGACCGAGCCTGACGCCGGCTCCGACCCCGGCTCGATGCGCACCCGCGCCCGCCGCGACGGCGACGACTGGATCATCGCCGGCCAGAAGATGTGGATCACCAACGGCTCGGCGGCCGCCGTCGCGGTCGTCTGGGCGCAGACCGACGACGGCGTGCGCGGCTTCCTCCTCCCCGAAGGCACCCCCGGCTTCACCACCCAGGACATCCACAAGAAGCTGAGCCTGCGCGCCTCGATCACCTCGGAGCTGCTGCTCGACGAAGTCCGCCTGCCCGACTCGGCGCGGCTGCCCGAGGCGCGCGGGCTGCGCGGCCCGCTCAGCTGCCTCAACGAGGCGCGCTACGGGATCGTCTGGGGCGCCGCAGGCGCCGCCCGCGCCTGCTTCGAAGCGGCGCTCTCCTACTCGAAGGAGCGCACCCAGTTCGGCAAACCGATCGGCGGCTTCCAGATCCAGCAGGCGAAGCTCGCCCAGATGGCGCTCGAGGTGAACCGGGCGACGCTGCTGGCCCTCCACCTCGGCCGGATGAAAGACGAGGGCACGCTGCGGCCGGAGCACGTCTCGATGGGCAAGCTCGGCAACGTCAACGCCGCGCTCGACGTCGCCCGCAACGCCCGCCAGGTGCTCGGCGCCAACGGGATCACGCTCGAGTATCCGGTCATCCGCCACATGAACAACCTCGAGTCGGTGGTCACCTACGAGGGCACCGCCGACGTCCACGCCCTGGTCATCGGCGAAACGCTGACGGGGATCGGGGCGTTCCGGTGAGCGCCCGGGTCGAGCGCGTCGGCGTCGTCGGCGGCGGCATCATGGGGACCGGCATCGCCGAGGTCTGCGCCCGCGCCGGCCTGCCGGTGACGCTGGTCGAGGTCGGCTCGGAGCGGGCGGAGGCGGCGCGGGGGCGGATCGAGGCCTCGGTCGCCAAAGCGGTGCGCCGCGGCGTGCTCGAGGAGGGCGACGCGGCCGATGCGCTCGACCTCCTGGGCTGCGTCGACGACCTCGCCGCGCTGCACGACGCCTCGCTGGTCGTCGAGGCGGTGGTCGAGGACCACGACGCCAAGCGCGACGTCTTCGTCCGCCTCTGCGACGTGGTCGAGGACCCCGACGCGATCCTCGCCTCCAACACCTCCTCGATCCCGATCGTCGACCTCGGCGCCGCCTCCGGGCCGCGCGGCGGCAAGGTGGTCGGCCTGCACTTCTTCAACCCCGTGCCGGTCCTCTCGCTGGTCGAGATCATTCCCTCGCTGCTGACCGACGAGGAGGTCGTGGGACGGGCCCGCGCGTTCGTCACCGACACGCTCGGCAAGGACCCGATCGTCGCCCCCGACCGGGCCGGCTTCACGGTCAATGCGCTCTTGATCCCCTACCTGCTGGCGGCGATCCGCATGTTCGAACAGGGGCTCGCCCCGGCCGAGGACATCGACATGGGCATGGTCAAAGGCTGCGCCCACCCGATGGGGCCGCTCGCCCTCGCCGACCTGATCGGCCTCGACACGGTCAGCGCCGTCGCCGAGACCCTCTACGCCGAGCACCGCGAGCAGCTCTTCGCGCCGCCGCCGCTCCTGCAGCGGCTGATCTCGGCAGGGATGCTCGGCCGCAAGTCGGGCCGCGGGCTCTACAGCTACGCCTGAGCGAGGACCTGGGCGAGCCGCTCGAGGGCGGCGTCGCGGTGGGCGTCGAGCTCGGCGACGAGCCGGTCGGCGTCGCCTGCCTTGACCGCGTCGATGATGCGCGTGTGCGCGGCGAGTGAGTCGTCGCGGTCGGCCGGGTCGTTGTAGTAGAGCGCCCGGTACGTTTCGGTCGAGTCCCAGAGCAGGCGGACGACGCGCATCGTGTGGACCTGGCCGGGCGCCTCGAGCACGGCGAAGTGGAAGCGGCGGTTGGCTTCCAGCTCGGCGGTGACGTCGCCGCGGCCGACCGCCTCGGCGCAGTCGCGCGCCGCCAGCGCGATCCGCTCGTGGGCGTCGTCGTCGAGCAGCGGCAGCGCCGTCCGTGCCGCCCTCGCCTCGACCAGCCGGCGCAGGTCGTAGATCTCGCGCAGGTCGGCGAGGTCGAGCTCGGTGACGAAGTAGCCGCGCCGCGGCTGGTAGGTGAGCTGGCCCTCCTGCTCGAGCACCGCGAGCGCTTCGCGCACCGGCGCCAGGCTGAGCCCGAGCCGCTCGGCGATCTCCTCCTGGCGGACCCGCTCGCCCGGCTTCAGCTCGCCCGCGATGAAGGTGTGGCGGAGGCTCTCGACCGCGTGCTGGGCGGCGGTCCCCAACCGCGAATTTTCGAAATTCGATGGGATTTGGGCAGGATATAGCCGGTGAGCGAGTTGAAAGGCAAGCGGTGAGCGGGGCGGAGGCGCGCGCGGCCGATGGTCTCCCCGGCGGGGCCGGCGAGGAGCCGCCCGGCCGGTTGATCTCCTTCGGCGGCCTCCTGGCCGACCTCGTGGTCGGTGTCGAGGCGGTCCCGGCGCGCGGCGAGGACGTCCTGGCGCGCGACTTCAGCCAGGCTGTCGGCGGCGGTTTCGCGGTGCTCGCCGCGGCGGCGCGGCTGGGGATGCCGACCGCCCTCGCCGGGGTGCTCGGCGACGACGCGATCGCCGACGCGGCCCGCGCCGCGCTGCGCGCGGAGGGGATCGAGCTGCTCTTCCCCGAGCCGCGGGCGGGCGGCTCGGGCGTCTGCCTGGTCCTCGTCGACGCGGGCGGCGAGCGGACGATGGTGACCGTCCAGGGCGTCGAGTCGAGGGTGCAGAGCGAGGACTTCGACGCGGTCGCCCCGGGGCCGGCGGACGTCATCTACGTCAACGGCTACGAGCTGCTCTACGCGCACGGGACGGGGCTGGTCAACTGGCTGCGCCGCGTCCGGCCCGCGCACCTCGTCTTCGACCCCGGCCCCCTGATCGCCACGATCGATCCGGTGACCCTGGACGCCGTCCTCGGCGCGACCCGCTGGCTCAGCCTGAACGCCGCCGAGGCCACCGCCCTCACCGGCGAGGCCGACCCGGCGAGCGCCGCCAGATCAGCCTTGGCACGCCTCGGCGACAAAGACGCGAGCCTTCCCCAAGGCGCCGCCGCCGACGGGCCGAAAACCGGACGCATCGGCAGGTTTTCGGCCCATCGGCCGGGGGGTGTGACGAAGGACGGTCCTGGGGGTGTCGTGGTGCGCACCGGCCGGGACGGGTGCGTGGTGTTGGAGCGGGGTGGGGAGCCGGTCGTGGTGCCGGCACTCGAGGCGACGGTGCTCGACACGACGGGGGCGGGGGACACGCACGTCGGGGCATTCGTCGCGGCGCTGGCCCGGGACCTCGACCCGGCTGAGGCCTGCCGCTGGGCGAATGCCGCCGCTGCGGCGGTCGTCGGCTCCCGCGGCCAGGTCTCGCCGCCGACGCTCGCGGAGCTGCAGGCCATGCTCGAGGTCACCGGCCCCTGAGGGCGCTCAGACGTCGAGCTGGTAGGTGACCCAGTCGGTGCGGGTCGCGACCCGCTCGTAGGCGGCGCGGGCGCGGGTGTTGTCGGCAGCCGTGATCCAGCGGATCTGCTCCCAGCCCTTCATCGCGGCAAGGTCGCGGACCCCGCCGACCAGCGTCTCGAACGCCCCGGTCCCGCGCGCCGCGGGCGCGAGGAACAGGTCGTCGAGATAGCCGGTCATCGCGCCGCGAAGTGGACTGGGGCAGGGGCGCACGTGGGCCAGGCCGACCGGGCGCCCGACGGGAGACCCGACCACCGGGTTGCGCAGGGTGGACGCCGCCGGCACCGCCAGCAGGCAGTGGATCGTCCCCGTCCCGATCCAGGACCAGACGCGGCGGCGTTGCTCGGCGGTCGAGGGGCGCTCGTAGAAGTTGCAGTAGGCCGCGAAGAGTGCCTCCCAGCCCTCGAAGTCGGCGTCGCCCGCCGCCCGAGCGCTCCAGCGGGAGGGCGCCTGGCGCCCGCTCCACCCCCCGAAATGGCAGAAACGGTTCGACCCGACCATGGGTGAAGCCTAATCGAACTAGCCTCGGTAACGAGCCGGTTTCAGCCGTAAACCGAGCGTGAAAGGGATCTATAGGGCGAATTCCCTTTGTCAGAGCGGCTTGACATCTGCCTGGTGATCTGAGACATAATCATTTCTAGTGTCGCCTATCGATCAGCAACCCCGCCCGGAGCGCAGCCGCACTCCGCCCGGGCCCGGGGCGAGAGGAGCCGCGAGCCCACGTTCCCGCGGGAACCGTGCTCACGGAGCTGACGGGCGTCTTCCAGTCCAGCCCAACACCTACTCGAAGGAGTAGCCATGGATGTCCACATTCCGCTCGTTCTCGGCGCAGCGGACTTTTTCAAGGAACAGGTGTCGACCAACATCTTCCAGGCCGACATCTTCTACGCGATCGCGACGATCACGCTGTTCCTGCTCGTCGTCGCGATCGGTCTGATCGATGCCGGCCTGGTCCAGCGAAAAAACCTCCTCGACGCCTGGATCGGGAAGCTCGCGGCCGCCTTCATCGCCGGCCTCGGCATGTTCCTGATCGGCTACGCGATCTGGCAGGTGAGCTTCTACGAAGCGTTCGAAATCCCCAAGCCCTGGGGCGAAGCGATATCCCAATGGTGGGCGGGCGGCGTCAACGCGACCTCGTTGCCGCAGACGCTGAATCCTGAACTCGCGCCGGAGAACGACGTCTTCCAGGTCTTCCTGGTCTTCTTCGTCGCCTATGCGATGGCGGGCGGGGCGCTCCTGCACTCGGCGGGGCTGGAGCGGGTCAAGCACCTCCCGATGAACATCATCGCCGCGGTCGCCGGGACGATCGTCATCCCGATCCTCCTCTACCTGACCTGGGGCTCGGTCGGGCCGCTCGACAAGAACGGTGTCCACGACTACCTCGGCACCTTCTCCCTCTACATCTTCGTCGGCACCTGGGCGCTGATCATCGCCTGGCGGGCGGGGCCGCGGGTCGGTGCCTTCTTCGACGAGAAGATCGACCCGGCGGTGCCGGGAACCGGCTTGCTGGGCCATAGACCGCACAACCTGGGACTGACCGCGGCGGGCGTCGGACTGGCGCTCTTCTGCGTGCCGTTCCTGGCGCTCGGCTGCGGCTACATCGTCCCCGGGTGCCGGCTACTTCGGCATCTCGATGACCAACTCCGGCTTCGGGCTGGTGCTCGAGAACGTCTTCATGTCGTTCCTCGGTGGCGCCCTCACCGGCTTCGCGATCAGCTACCTCACGAAGAACCCGATCATGGCGCTGCTCGGGCCGGTGGCCGGCTACATCGGCTGCTCGTGCTCTTTCGACGTCGCCAAACCGCTCGGGATCCTGGTCATCTCGGCGATCGCGCCGGTGGTCGTCTACGGCGGATACCTGCTGATGCAGAAGCTGCGCATCGACGACAAAAAGATCGTCCCGCTGGCGCTGTTCGGCGGCGTCTACGCGGCCCTCGCCGCCGGGATCGCCGGCGCCGGCAAGGCGACCGGCGGCTATTTCGAACTCGAAAACGGCGCCTACGCCTTCCAGCACGCCTCGATCACGATCGGGCACCAGCTGGTCGGGGTGCTGGTGACGCTCGGCATCTCCGGGGTCACCGGCCTGCTGCTGATCGTCGGGCTCGAGAAAACGATCGGGCTGCGGGTCGACCGCGACAAGGAGATCGAGGGACTCGACGAAGCCAACTGGGGCTCCGGTCCGGTGCACGAGTTCGAAGACCTGCCGCCGTTCGCTCCTTCCGCGGTGGCAGCCGCGGCGGCGCCGACGCCGGGCGCTCCCCCCGCCCCCGGCTCCCCGCCACCCGCTCCCGCCGCCGGCTAGGGGGCGCCGGGCGGACCCGCACAGGCACAGCGCGAAAGGGCGCCTCGGTCCGCCGGGGCGCCCTTTTCGTGTCCGTACGCCACCTGATACGTTTCTCCCGAATTCTAGAAAGCTTTCTAGGCAGCGAACCCAACTTCAGCCGCGAGGGAGTCAGATGAGCGATTACGCCGTAGTCAATCCCGCCACCGGGGAGCAGGTCAAGGAGTACCCGACGATCTCGGGCGACGAGCTGCGCGCCGCGATCGGCCGCGCCGACGCCGCCTACAAATCGTGGTCGCACACCTCGACCGTCGCCGAGCGCGCCGCGCTGATCCGCAAGGTCGGCGACCTGCACAAGGAGCGCGCCGGCGAGCTCGCCGAGATCATCGTCCGCGAGATGGGCAAGCCGAAGGCCCAGGCCGTCGGTGAGGTCCAATTCTGCGGCGCGATCTACCACTTCTACGCCGACAACGCCGAGGACCTGATGGCCGACGAGCCGATCGAGCTGCTCGGCGGCGACGGCACCGCACTCGTGCGGCGGAGCTCCTACGGGTCGCTGCTCGGAGTCATGCCCTGGAACTACCCCTACTACCAGGTGGCCCGCTTCGCCGGACCGAACCTGGTGATCGGCAACCCGATCCTGCTCAAGCACGCGCCGCAGTGCCCGGAATCGGCCGCGGCGATGCAAGGCATCTTCGACGAGGCCGGCTTCCCCGAGGGGACCTACCAGAACATCTACGCGACCAACGAGCAGATCGAGTGGGTGATCGGTGACCCGCGGGTGCACGGCGTCTCGGTCACCGGCTCCGAGCGGGCCGGCGCGGCGGTCGCCGAGATCGCCGGCCGCAACCTGAAGAAGGTCGTGCTCGAGCTGGGCGGCTCCGACCCGTTCATCCTGCTCGGCACCGACGACCTCGACGGCGCCGTCCAGGCCGCCGCCGAAGCGCGCCTCGAGAACACCGGCCAGGCCTGCAACGCGGCGAAGCGGTTCATCGTCAGCGAGGACCTCTACGACGACTTCCTCGCCAAGTTCACCGAGAGCAGCTCGGCGCCGCCAAGCCGGGCGACCCGAGCGCCGAGGGCACCGCGGTCGGCCCGCTCTCCTCGAAGACCGCCGCCGACCGGCTCGAGGACCAGGTCAACCGGGCGATCGAGAACGGCGCCGAGGTCGTCGTCGGCGGCAAACGCGACGGCAACTTCTTCGAACCGACGATCCTCACCGGGATCAAGCCGGGCGGCGAGGCCTCCCAGGAAGAGTTCTTCGGCCCGGTCGCGCAGGTCTACAAGGTCGGCTCCGAGGAGGAGGCGGTGAGCCTCGCCAACGACACCTCGTTCGGCCTCGGCTCCTACCTGATGACCAACGACAAAGAGCAGGCCGAGCGGGTCGCCAACGCGATCGAAGCCGGCATGGTCTTCATCAACGGGGCCGTCGCCGACGGTCCGGAGCTGCCGTTCGGCGGCTTCAAGCGCTCCGGCTTCGGCCGCGAGCTCGGCCGCTTCGGCGCCGACGAGTTCGTCAACAAGAAGCTGATCCGGGCCGCCTGATCAGGCGAGCGGGGCGATCCGCTCCCGCAGCAACCCGCGGAACCGCTCGGGGTCGGCGTCGACCGCGATCTCGAGCGGCCGCCGCGGGACCCCCTCCCAGATGACGTCGGTCGCGCCGCGCCGCGGGCCGGTCGAGGTGTCGACGGCGATCGCCGCGGCGGGGCGGAGCGCCACGATCTCCTCCTCGAGCAGGCCCGCGACCACCATCGCGTCGTGAAGCGGCCATCCCGCCCCGGTCACCTGGTCGTCGTATCCGAGGATCATCTCGGCGAGCGTCGCGCCCGCCGGCGACCAGCCCGCCAGCTCGAGCCGCCGCTGCTCGTCGAGCGCCGCCTTGCGGGTCGCCGCCAGCGTGAAGAGGCGGGTCGGCAGCTCGCCCTCGGCGAGCACCCGGTGGGCCGCCTCGGGATCCGCCCAGACGTTGAACTCGGCGAACGGGGTCACGTTGCCGCGGTCGATCGTCGCCCCCATCACCGCCAGCAGACCGATCCGGTCGGCGAGGTCGGGACGCAGCGCGAGGAGGATCGCCAGGTTGGTCAGCGGTGCCAGCGCGATCACCGTGACCTCACCCGGCGCGGCCGGCTCGAGCACGCGCTCGAAGGCGGCGATCGCCGGCTCGGCCGGGGCCTCGGCGGCGACCGCCCGCAGCTCGACTTCGCCGAGCCCGTTGGCCCCGTGGATCGGGGGATAGGGAGGGTTGGGTCGGATCAGCGGTCGCGAGGCGCCCGCCGCGACCGGCACCTCGGGGCGGCCGAAGGCGGCGAGCGCCCGCCGCGCGTTGCGGGTCGAGAGCTCGACCGCGACGTTGCCGCGCACCGTCGTCACGGCCCGCAGATCGAACTCGGGGCTCGCCGCGAGCACGGCCAGGGCGAGCGCGTCGTCGATCCCGGGGTCACAATCGACGATCACCGGAAGCCGCTCACGCATCAGTTTGACCATGCCCCGACACCGCTGTACGGTGAAAACGAATATGATCCCGGTCCTGCTCCCATTGAGGCGATCCTAGCCGAGATTTGCAGAACCGTTTCGACTTGCTAAAAGACGTCAATCGACCAGAGCGAGGACACGTTGCCCGACCACGATCCGAAAGCAAAGAACGCGATGAGGTACCCGAAAGTGATCGACGAGGCCGAGATCGACTCGCTGCCGCGGCTCGAATTCAACACCGGGATCGACACCGCGATCTTCATCTCGCGAGAGCGCGACGACGCCCGCTACTTCCGGCACGGCTACTGCTACATGGAGCCCGACCACGGCGACTACCACTGGGATCAGAGCAACTTCGACGAGTCCCACTTCTGCCTCGAAGGGCGGATCAAGCTGCGGGTCGAGGACGCCTCCGGCCGCCAGATCGTCCTCGAAGCCAAACAGGGCGAGCACATCTTCCTGCCCGCCGGCTACAAGTACACGCTCGAAGCGACCGGCGTGAAATCCAAGTTCTTCTGGACCAGCGGTCCATCGCCGCGGGTCGGCCTCGCCGACGCCAAGGACTACTCGGAAAAGCTCACCGCACTGAGGGGGGAGTGACATGGCAGACGTCAAGCCGGTGACCGCGAGCACCTTCGCGCCGTTGCGCGGGGCCAAGCGCTGGGAGTTCCTCGAGCGGGCGAAGACGATCCGCTTCGCGACCGCCAACGAGGACGGCTCGATCTACCTCTCGCCGCTCTGGCTGGTGGTCCACGAACGGCGGATCTTCATCCCGGTCGACGCGGCCTCCAAACACGGCGCCAACTTCGAGTCGAAGCGGCCGCTCGCCGCCCTGGTCGACGGCGGCGACGAGTACGCGACCGTCCACGGCGTCCGCATCCACGGCACGATGGAGGTGGTCGAGGACGACGCGCTCTTCGACCGGCTGCAGGAGCTGGTCAGGACGAAGTACTTCTATAAGAACCACCCCTACGCCGACGCCTACTTCGAGTTCGGCGAGTTCGCCGGCCGCCGCTACTTCGAGCTGGTCCCGGAGAAGATGATCGGCTGGGACATGCGCGAGCTGGCCGAGGTCCCCGCCAACGAGGCGCGGACGCTGCCCGACCATGTCGGCGACCGCCTGCTGGAGGGCGAGTGATGGCGGGCGCCAACGGCAGCGCCACCGCCAAGGTCCTGGTGGCGGGCGAGTCCTGGGTCAAGCACACCGTGCACATGAAGGGGTTCGACCACTTCCACTCGACCGAGTACGAGGAGGGCGGGACGGTCTTCATCGACGCGCTCGCCGGGGCCGGGATCGAGGTCGACTACGTGCGTGCGCACGAGATCTCCGGCCGCTTTCCGCGCGATCGCGACGAGCTCGCCGGCTACGACGCGGTGATCCTCTCCGACGTCGGCGCCAATTCCTTCCTGCTCACCGACGAGACCTTCCTGCGCTCCGAGGTGACCACCAACCGGCTCGCCGAGATCGCCGCCTACGTCGAGGGGGGCGGCGGCCTGGTGATGGTCGGCGGCTATCTCTCCTTCACCGGGATCGACGGCCGGGCCCGCTACGCGGAGAGCCCTCTGGCCGACGTGCTGCCGGTGACGATGCTCGACCACGACGACCGGGTCGAGGTGCCGCAGGGCGTCACCCCCGAGGTCGCGGCCGCCGGGCACCCGGCCCTCGGCGGCGTCGGCGAGGAGTGGCCGCGCCTGCTCGGCTACAACCGGCTGCACGCCAAGGACGACGCGACGGTGGTCGCCAAGGTCGGCGACGACCCGCTCCTCACCGTCTCCGAGTACGGCCAGGGTCGGACCGCCGCCTTCGCCTCCGACTGCGCGCCGCACTGGGCTCCACCGGAGTTCGTAGAGTGGCGCGACTACGCCGAGCTCTGGTCCTCGATCATCCTCTGGGCCGGCGGGAGAGTCACCGCGGACGTGTAGGGGGAGCAGATGGCGAGACAGCGCCGACCAACGATGAAAGATGTCGCCGCTCACGCCGGCGTGTCGCTGAGCACGGTCAGTTATGTCGTCAACGACTCCGGCCCGGTGGCGAGCGATCGCCGCGCCCGCGTCCTCGACGCGATCCGGATCCTCAACTACACGCCGAACGAGTCGGCGCGCAGCCTGAAGCGCCACTCCGCCTCGACGATCGGCCTGATCGTCCCCGAACTCGCCAACCAGTACTTCGCGCTGGTCGCCGAGGGGGTCGAGCGGGCGGCCTCGGAGCGGAACGTGCTGGTCGTCCTCTGCGTACCGGAGGCGACCGGGAAAAGCGACGACTTCTACGCCCAGCTGCTGCGCAGCCAGCGGCTCGACGGCGTCGTCTACCTCTCGGCGACCGGGACGCTGCCGTCGCTGATCCTCGAGCTGACCCGCTCCGGCGCGGTCGTCCTGGTCGACGAGCAGATGCCGGGCTTCGAGCTGCCCGCGGTGGTCGCCGACAACCGCCGCGGGGCGCGCGAGATCGCCCACCACGTGATCTCGGCCGGGCACACGAAGATCGCCGTGATCGGCGGGCCGGCGCCGCTCTGGAGCGCCGACCAGCGGCTCGCCGGTTACCGCGAGGCGCTCGCCGCGGCGGGGCAGAATCCCGACGAGGTGCCTTTCTTCGGCGGGGACTACCACCAGCGGAGCGGCTACGAGCTGGCCGGGACGGCGCTCGAGGTCGAGCCGGCGGAGCGGCCGACGGCGCTGATCTGCGCCAACGACCTGATGGCCTTCGGCGCGCTCGAGTACTGCCGGGCGAACGGGATCTCGGTCCCTGCCGAGGTCAGCATCGTCGGCTTCGACGACGTGCCGACCGCCTCGCTGGTGACGCCGCGGCTGACCACGATCCGCCAGCCCGCCCACGATCTCGGCTCCGCCGCCGCGACCCTCCTCTTCACCCTGATCGACGACGAGGGGGAGGCGACCCCGCCGGCGCCGTTCCCGACCACGTTGATGGAGCGGGACTCGGTGGCGCCGCCGGCGCCGCGGTGAACGGTCCGCCGCGAGGGCTGGCGGTCGTCGGCGCGATCAACGTCGACCTGGTCGTCGCCAGTGAGCGGCTGCCGCGGGCGGGGGAGACGGTGGTCGGGGTCGGGCCGCGGAGCTTCGGCGGCGGCAAGGGCGCCAACGCGGCGGTGGCCGCGGCGCGCGCCGGAGCCGACGTCGTCCTCGTCGGCGCGGTCGGGGACGATCAGACCGGCGCCGAGACGCTCGAGCAGCTGGCGGCGGAGGGAGTCGACATCGCCGGCGTCGCGCGGCTCGCGGGCGAGCCGACCGGGGTCGCCCTGATCGTCGTCGACGCGGCGGGCGAGAACCAGATCGCGGTCGGCGCCGGCGCCAACGGGGCGCTCGACGCGGCCGCGGTGCGGGCGGCGCTCGAGCCGCGGATGGGGGAGCTCGGCTGCGTCCTCGTCTCGACCGAGATCCCCGACGATGCGGTGCTCGCCGCGGTCGACATCGCCGCCGCGGCGGGGGTCCGGTGCGTGGTCAACCCGGCGCCGCCGACGCCGGCGGTCGAGCAGTCGGTCGGCCGCGGCGCCCTCCTGACGCCGAACGTCGGCGAGCTCGAAGACCTGCTCGCGCGGCTCGGCGAGCCGCGCCCGGTGGGCGTCGCCGCGGGGGCGCGGGCGTTGGCCCAGCTGAGCGGCGCGCCGGCGATCGTCACCCGCGGCGGCGACGGGGTCATGCTCGCCGCCGAGGGCGGCGTGGTCGAGCTGCCCGCCCCGGCCGCGAGCGCCGTCGACACGACCGGCGCCGGCGACACCTTCAACGGCGTGCTCGCCGCCCGACTGGCGGCCGGCGACGACCTCGGCCGCGCCGCCGAGCTGGCGGTCGCCGCCGCCTCGATCTCGGTCGGCGCCCACGGCGCCCGCGCGGGCATGCCGACCGCCGCCGAGATCCTCGCCGCCGTCCCCGCCTAGCCGCGCCGCGCGTTCGCACTTCGTTCCGCTATCCGGAACCAACTGCGAACGCCCGCCGGATCAGCTCTCGCGACCACTCTGGAAATCGCTTTGCACTCCCGTACAAAGCGATTCCGACAGCGGGCAGGTAGGGAGGGGTTGACGCCCAGGGTGGAATCGTTCATATTCCGCTACTAACGAGTGTTTGGGCGATATGGGAAAGCCACCTTGGGCATGTGCCAGAAAGGTTTCTAGATGACCGAGTTCAGCAATATCATCATCAACACCGACAACTACAAGCACTGCCACTACCCGCTCTATCCGCCCGGCACGGAATACGTCTCCAGCTACATCGAGTCGCGCGGCGGCGAGTTCCCGGTGAACATGTTCGTCGGCCTGCAGGCGTTCATCCGCGAGTTCCTCATGCACCCGATCACGCTCGAGGACATCGACGAGGCCGAGTTCACCGAGCGCGAGCAGGGGATGCACTTCAACCGCGACAACTGGCTCGGCGTCCTCAACGACCACGGCGGCTACCTGCCGGTCGAAATCGAGGCGGTCCCCGAGGGCACCGTGCTGCCGGTCAAAAACGTCCTGCTCCAGGTCATCAACACCGACCCCAAGTACTGGTGGGCGACGAGCTTCTTCGAGACCGCGCTGCTGCGGGCCGTCTGGTACCCGACCACGATCGGCACGATCAGCTGGCTCTCCAAGCAGGTGATCAAAGAGAGCCTCGCGCAGACCTCCGACCACCCCGAGAGCCTGCGCTTCATCCTCCACGACTACGGCGCCCGCGGCGTCTCCTCGCAGGAATCGGCGGCGCTCGGCGGCCTCGCCCACCTGGTCAACTTCGACCAGTCCGACACCGTCCCCGGGATCGTCGCCGCGAAGAAGTACTACAACGCGGTCGACCCCTCGAACTCCGGCCCGAACTCCGAGCACGCCGGCTTCTGCGCCTGGGGGCGCGAGAACGAGGCCGAAGCGATGCTGAACATGCTCGACACGATGGAGCCGGACGGCTGCGCGCTGCTGCTCACCGACACCTACGACCACGAGAACGCGGTCAAAAACATCATCGGCGGCGAGCTGAAGGAGCGGATCGAAAGCTTCCAGGGCCTGGTCGGGGTGCGGCCGGACTCCGGCGACGTCGTCGACGTGACCTCCTCGACGACCGAGTGGCTGATGGACGCCTTCGGCTATACGACGAACTCGAAGGGCTACAAAGTGCTGCCCGACTTCGTCCGCACGGTGCAGGGCGACGGCGTCCGCCGCGAGACCCTGCCGCTGGTCTTCATGGAGATGGAGCGGCGTGGCCTCGCCACCGACAATGCCGTCTTCGGCATGGGCGGCGGGCTCCTGCAGCACTGCAACCGCGACACGATGGAGTTCGGGATGAAGGCCAACGCCGCCAAGGTGAACGGCGAATGGCGCGACATCGGCAAGAGCCCGACCGGCGACACGATGAAGCTCTCGAAGAAAGGCCGGCTCGCGCTGAAGTACTCCGACGGCGACTACACGACGGTCAAACGCGACGAGATCGCGCCCGAGGACAACCAGCTCGTCCCCGTCTTCCGCAACGGCCAGTTGCTGAAGAAGTGGGACTTCGCCGAACTGAAGGAGCGCAGCGAAGCGGAGGTGCCGGAGTACTACTACTCCGACTACGTCGCGCCGCTGCGCGAGGCCGCCAAGGGCGGCGCGACCCCGGTCGGCGCCTAGCTCCGACCGAGGGGCGCCGCGGCGCCCCCGACCCCGATGACCAAGCTCCACATCTTCGACATGGACGGGACGCTCCTGGCCGGCTCCGCCTGCCTCGAGCTGTCCCGCCGTGCCGGGCACATCGACGACGTCGAGGAGATGGAGGAGCGCTGGGGGCGCGGCGAGATCGGCCACGTCGAGTTCTACGAGCTGCTGCTGCCGCTCTGGGCGGAGCTGGGTGAGGAGGACATCGAGGAGGTCTTCGCGAGCGTCCCCTGGCTGGCCGGGATCGAGGCGGTCTGGCGCGACATCGACGCGCGCGGCGAGCGCAGCGCCGTGATCACGCTCTCGCCGCAGTTCTTCGCCGACAAGCTGCTCGGGCTGGGGCTGCATGAGGCCTACGGGGCCGAGGTCCTGGCCGGGGGAGAGGTCGTCCCGGAGCTGGTCCTCACCCCGGAATCGAAGGTCTACATCGCGACCGAGGTGCTCGAGCGGCTCGGGCTCGGCTCCGAGGACACGGTCGCCTACGGCGATTCGTCCTCCGACCTGCCGCTGTTCGAGATCCTCGACAACACGGTCTCGGTGAACGGCTCCGAGAGCCTCGCCGAGCATGCCGCCGTCGCCTACCGCGGCGACGACCTGCGCGAGGCCTACGCCCTCGGGCGCCGACTGCTCGACCGCGGCGCGGTGCGCCGGTGAGCGCGCTCGGGGTCGCCACGCGCGAGCGGCCCGCGTCGCGCGCGATGCGGTCGGGGCGGCGGCTGATGCTGCTGGGCGGCCGCGGCAACCCGGCGCTCGCCGGGGCGATCGCCGCCCAGCTCGGGGTCGGGCTCGGCGCGGTGAAGCTGAAGACCTTCTCCAACTCCGAGGTCTACTGCCGGATCGAGGAGTCGATCCGCGGCGCCGACGTCTTCATCGTCCAGCCGACCTGCGCCAACCCGGAGCTGGGGATGAGCGCCAACGACACCCTGATGGAGCTGCTGGTGATGATCGACGCCGCGGTCGGGGCGAGCGCCCACCGGATCGTCGCCGTCGTCCCCTGGTTCGGCTACTCGCGCCAGGACAAGAAGAGCGCGCCGCGCGAGCCGATCTCGAGCCGGCTGGTGGCGCGGCAGCTGGAGTCGGCGGGGGCCGACCGGGTGCTGACGATGGACCTCCACGCAGGCCAGGTCCAGGGCTTCTTCCACGTCCCGGTCGACCACATGACCGCGATGCAGCTGCTGGTCGAGGAGATGCGCGGCGGTCCCGACGATGGCGTCTCGCGCAAAGACGAGCTGGTGGTGGTCGCCCCCGACGCGGGCCGGGTCAAGCTCAACCGCAACTTCGCCAACCGGCTCGGCGCCGGGCTGGCGCTGCTCGACAAGGACCGGCCCGAACAGCAGGTGGCCGAGGTCGGCGCGGTGATCGGCGAGGTCGAGGGGAGGACCGCGATCATCGTCGACGACATGATCGACACCGCCGGCACGCTGCGCGCGGCCGGCGAGGCGGTGATGGCGGCGGGCGCGAAGGAGGTCTGCGCCGTCGCCACCCACGGGATCTTCAGCGGCGGCGCCTACGAGACGCTGGCCGCCTCGCCGTTCCGGCGGATCGTCGTCACCGACACGGTGCCGATCCGCCCCGGCGCGCCCGACTGCATCGAGGTGGTCTCATGCGCAGGTCTCCTGGCCGATACCGTCAGTCGCATCTTCACCGAGGATTCGGTGAGCGAGGTCTTCGACGGACAGAACCAGGTCTTCTAGGAAAGGGAAGCGATGGCGATCAGGATCGGTTACAAGGCTTCGGCCGAGCAGTTCGGGCCGCGCGAGCTGCTCGACTTCGGGGTCGAGGCGGAGCGCACGGGGCTCGACGTCGTCTCGGTCTCCGACCACTTCCAGCCCTGGCGCCACAAAGGCGGCCACGCCCCCAACGCGCTGGTCTGGCTCGGCGCCCTGGCCGCCTCGACCGAGCGGGTGGTGATGGGGACGAGCGTCCTCACGCCGACCCTGCGCTACAACCCGTCGATCATCGCCCAGGCGTTCGGGACGCTCGGCGTGCTCGCGCCGGGGCGGGTCTTCCTCGGGGTCGGGACCGGCGAGTCGCTGAACGAGACGCCCGCCACCGGCGGCGAGTTCCCGGGGGCGAAAGAGCGGCGCCGGCGCCTCGCCGAGTCGGTCCAGTTGATCGAGCAGCTGTGGCGTGAGGAGCGGGTCGACTTCGAAGGGGAGTACTACGAAGCCCAGCGGGCGACGATCTACGACAAGCCCGACGAGCCGGTGCCGATCTTCATCGCCGCCTCGGGGCCGTTGGCGGCCAAACTGGCGGGGCGGCGCGGCGACGGCTTCATCTCGACCAGCGGCAAAGACCCGGACCTCTACCGCGAACTGATCGCGAATCTCGTCGAGGGCGCCGAGAAAGCCGAACGGGACCCGAACCAGATCCGCAAGATGATCGAGATCAAGGTCTCCTATGACCGCGATGCCGACGAGGCGTTCGAGTCCTGCAAGCTGTGGTCGGCGCTGGGACTGTCCCACGAGCAGAAAGCGGGGGTCGACGACCCGGTCGAGATGGAACGGCTCGCCGACGAAAACGCCGACAAGGCGCACAACCGCTTCATCGTGTCCAACGATCCCGACGAGGTGATCGAGAAGATCATGCCCTACGTCGACCTCGGTTTCGAAGACCTGATCCTGCACGCCCCCGGCGACGATCAGAAGCGCTTCCTCGACCAGTTCGCCGCCGACGTGCTGCCGGCGCTGCGCGACGCGGCCGAAAAGCGGATCGCCTAGCCGAGCGCGGCGACCGCCGCGGCGGAATCGCTCTCGAAGCGGACGAGCGCGCGGGCCTCGGCACGGAGGAAGCCGTTGCGCTCCATCGACTCGAGCAGCTCGTCGAGCCTCTCCCAGCAGCCGAGGACGTCGAGCAGCACCACCGGTTTGCTCTGCACGCCGAGCTGGGCCCAGGTGACCATCTCGGTCAGCTCGTCGAGCGTGCCGAGGCCACCGGGCAGGGCGACGAAGCCGGCCGCGAGGTCGGCCATCAGCTGCTTGCGCTCGCCCAGCGTGTCGACGAGGCGGATCTCGGCGCCGGGGTGGGGGGTGCCGATCTCGGCGAGGAAGCGGGGGATGACGCCGATCGCCGCGCCGCCCGCCTCGACCGCGCCGTCGGCCACGGCGCCCATCAGCCCCGCCGCTTCGCCGCCGAAGACGAGGCCGAGGTCGCGCGCCGCGAGCGCCGCGCCGAGCTCGCGGGCGGCGGCGGCGAAGCGCGGGTCGGTGCCGACGCCGGAGCCGGCGAAGACGCAGACCCGCGGCGGGTTCATCCCTCCTCCGGGAGGAGCGGCGGCGCGGTGCGGTAGGTGGCGGGAGAGGCCGAGAGGCGGATCGGGTTGCGGGTGAGGCGGACGCTGCTGCCGTCCTCGCGGGCGATCGTCGCGGTCGGTTCGAGGCCGATCCCCTCGGCGAAGGCGAAGGCGGCGCCGAGGTCGTTGACCTGGCCGGCCGGGACGCGGCGGGCGAGCAGCTCGGCGCTCCACTCGGCGGCGGGGCGGGCGGCGAGCCTGTGCTCCAGAGCGGCCCCGAGCGCCTCGCGATTCTCCACCCGCGCCGGGTTGGTGGCGAAGCGTGGATCGGCGGGCAGCTCGGGCGCGTCGATCACCTCGCAGAGGGCGGCGAACTGGCGGTCGTTGCCGACCGCGAGGACGAGCTCGCCGGCGCCGGTCGCGTAGACCTCATAAGGGGAGATGCTCGGGTGGCGGTTGCCGAGCCGCTCGGGGACGACGCCTGCGATCGTGTAGGCGGAGCCCTGGTTGACCATCGCCGCGAGCAGCGCCGAGAAGAGGTCGACCTCGACGCGCTGGCCGGCGCCGGTCCCGTCGCGCCGGCGCAGCGCGGTCAGGATCCCGACCGTGGCGAAGAGCCCGGCGAGCACGTCGACCAGGGCGACGCCGACCTTCATCGGTTCGCCCGCCGGGTCGCCGGTGACGCTCATCAGCCCGCCGAGCGCCTGGACAAGCAGGTCGTAGCCGGGCAGCTCGGCGCCCTCGCCGCTGCCGCCGAAGCCGGTGATCGAGCAGTAGACGAGCCGCGGGTTCTCGGCGTGGAGGGTCTCGAAGTCGAGGCCCTTCGCCGCCATCAGGCCGGGCCGGAAGTTCTCGACCAGGACGTCGGCGTCGCGGGCGCGGCGATGGAGCTCGGCGAGTCCCTCGTCGGTCCCCATGTCGATCGCCACGCTCGCCTTGTTGCGATTGACCGACTGGAAGTAGGTCGCCTCGCCGCGCTCGTCATACGGAGGGCCCCAGGAGCGCGTTTCGTCGCCGCTGCCGGGCCGCTCGACCTTGGTCACCTCGGCGCCGAAATCGGCTAGCATCATCGTCGCGAACGGCCCCGCAAGGACCCGCGAGAAGTCGAGGATCCTGAGCGGGCCGAGCGCGGAGGTGTCGGAGGCTTCTTCGATTTTCGAAACTTATCGGTTCTCGTGGCCGGGCCGGTGAACTCCCTTCTGTCATCGACCCGCCTAGAATCCGGCGCCGATGGGCAGGTCGGAAAGAACCTTGCGCCGTTCGGCATTGGTCGCGGCGGTGTTCGCAGTCTTCGCGGTGGCCGCGGCGAGCGCCGAGGCGGCGCCGGTCGCCTTCGTGTCGAACGCGATCTCGGAAAACGTCCAGGCGATCAACCTGGCCACCAACCACCTGCTCGGCCAGCCGATCCCGGTCGGGGTGGAACCCTCGTCGGTGGCGATCACGCCGGACCGCAGCCGTGCGTACGTGGCGAATACCGGCGCCGGGACCGTCAGCGTGATCGCCACCGCCTCGCGGACCGTCTTGACGACGATTCCGGTGGGGATCGAACCGGAAGGGATCGCGATCTCGCCCGACGGCAAGAGCGCCTTTGTCGCCGACGCCGGGAGCGACAAAATTTCGGTGATCGAAACCAGCTCGAATCAGGTGGTCCGCTCGATCTCGCTCGCCTTCGGACCGACTGCCGTCGCGATCGCGCCGAACGGGCTGTACGGCTATGTGGTCGGCGGCGAAGACTCCCTGTCGAGGATCGATGCGAACAGCGGCACCGGTTCCTCGACCCCGGTCGAAGTCGGCGAAGAACCGATCAACCTCGCCTTCGCCCCGGATGGCCAGACGGCGTACGTGGTCGACGAAGAATCCGAGAAAGTTTCGGTGATCGATACGTCGCTCGGCGAGCCCGTCGCCTCGATCCCGGTCGGCGGTCAAGCGGACGGCATCGCGATCACCCCGGACGGCAAGAAGCTGTTCGTCGCGAACGGAGCCGACGACTCGGTCACCGTCGTCGACACCCAGACCAGGCAAGTCGTCGGCGCACCCATCCCGGTCGGCGAAGAACCGGTCGAAATCGCGATCAGGCCGAACGGCGCGACCGCCTATGTCGTCAGCGCCGGCGCCGCCTCCCGCGAAGTCACGGCGATCGACACCGGGACCGACCAGGTGACCGGCACGCCGATCGTGATCCCCGGACTCGCGCCGTCCGCGATCGCGATCACCCCCGATCAGTCGCCGACCGCCGCGTTCGCGCCGCCGAGCGCGATCGTCGGTATCCCGGCGGCTTTCAGCGGCGCCGCCTCGACCGATCCGGACGGCAGCGTCGCCGCCTGGAACTGGAGCTTCGGCGACGGCTCGGCCGCCGCCGGCGTCAGCCCCGTCCACGCCTACGCCGCTCCCGGCACCTACAGCACGCAGCTCGAGCGTCGTCGACGACGAAGACTGTGGCGCGGAAGAGGTCTTCACCGGGCGCACCGCCTACTGCAGTGGCAACCCGCTCGCGAAGGCGACGCACCCGGTCGAAGTGGAGATGCCGCCGATCCGCTGCACGGCCAAGTTCGCCTTCGGCCGGCTGGTGCACAACCGCAAGAACGGCACGGTCCGGCTCCAGGTGAAGCTGCCCGGTCCCGGTTCGATCCTGCTCTTCGGCAAGAAGATCCATGCCGTGACCCGCAAGGTGAAGAAGGCCGGGTCGATGTTCCTGACCCTGCACGCGCGGGTCGAGCTGAACAAACGGCTGAAGAAGATCCACCGCACGCGCGTCAGGTTCCGCCTCACCTTCACGCCGACGGCCGGCTGTGGATTCAAGACGGTCCACCGCTCGGTCGCCCTGGTGCGGGCGCCGCGTCGGAAGCACCGCTGAACACGCCTCGATCTGCCGCTGATCCGATTTGAACCCGACCGCAGACGCGGTCGTATGCTCGGATCAACATCCACAGACAGAAGGGGAGAACGATGGATACGTACGTGATTCTGCGGCGCAGCGGCTGGAAGTCGCCCGCCGAGTTGCAGGAGGCTGCGGCGCGGTCGAGCCAGGTCGGCGACGAGGAGATGTCCGACGACATCCGCTGGATCCGCAGTTACGTCCTCGCCGAGGGCGGCGAGACGGTCGGCACCGTCTGCGTCTACCAGGCGTCGAGCCCGGAGGCGATCCGCGCGCACGCCGATCGCGCCGATCTGCCGGTCGACGAGATCATCTCGGTCGCCGACACCGTCATCGTCCGGCCCGACCCGGAGGCCGCGGCGGCCTAGCCCAGCCACCGCGGTCGTCTTACGGCCCGCTGAACGGGCCAAAGGACGACCGCGGGGCGCGCGCTGGTCGCGGCGCGCGACATCAGCAGTGGAAGGGGGCGCTGGTGGCGCTGGCCTGGTGGACCCATTCGCCTTTCGGGCTGAGCGCTTCGCCGGTCGACGTCGTGTGCCAGGTCCCCTTGACGCAGCCGGGGACGCCGACTTCGGCGGTCACCCGACGGCCCGCGGCGGTGCCGGTCTGGCAGCGAACCGAGAAGGCGCGGCCGCCGAGCCGCTTCTGCAGGCAGACGGTGACGCGCAGTTCGGTGTGGCGGCGGGCGGTCGCGTAGGCGCCGTGGCCGGTCAGTTCGAGCGAGCTCGTGTCGTAGGCGGGGCGGGAGGCCTGGGCCGCGAAGCTGCCGGCCGCGTCGGCCCCGACCGCGGCGATCAGCGCGGTCGCTGCCAGGGCGGCGATCGCCAGGGCGGCGAGGCGGCGGGTGATCGGGCGGGCGTTTCTCATCGCGATCTCCGAGGGTGAGAACAAAGTAGGGCGTCGTTTGTCACGGTGCACTCACTCTCATGGATGCTGATTCCCCGGCCGACGTCCGGCTCACCGATACCCAACTTGGCATCCTCGCAGCGCTCTGTCGGCCGCTCGCGGGAGGCAATCACTTCGCGACCCCGGCCACCAACCAGGAGATCGCCGCCGAGGTCTTCCTCAGCGTCGACGCGGTGAAGGGGCATCTGCGCACCCTCTACCGCAAGTTCGGGATCGAAGGCCTGCCCCACAACCAGAAGCGCGCGCGGCTGGTCGAGTTGGCGCTCGCGGGCGGATACCTGGGCCCGCCGGGGGACGAGGGGGACGCCCCGCCCCGCCCGATGACGGTCGCCGAGCAGGCTCGCGCCGGCCGCGGCCCGGAGGAGGGTGGATCGCGCCGGCCGATCGGCCCCTACATCACCGCGGCGGTCCTGGTCCTGGTGGTCATCGGCGGGACCCTCTCGATCTCCGGCATCTTCAACTCGAGCCCCTCGGCCCCCGTGGCGCCGAGCCCGGCCGCCTTTCGCAGCGAGGTCGCCGGCTACTGCAGGCTGGCGATGGCCGGCGCGCCGGCGACGAGCGGCGCGGACCGCGCCGAACGGGCGCGCGCCTACCTCGAGGTGATCGAGACGATGCGCGGTCGACTCGAATCGCTGGTCCTGCCCTCCGCCGGCGATGTCGCGCTCGAACGCTTCGGCGCCGGCCTCACCAACGCCGCCGACTACACCAGCGACGTCGCCCAGTCGCCGCCCGCCCCGGGCTCGCCCGGCGAAGCCAAGGACGTCGCCGAGCTGACCTTCGCGGCGGGGCAGGTCCAGGCGGGGGCGGTCGGTTACCGGCTCGGTCGCGAATGCCTCGCGATCGGCGACCTCGTCGCCGCCTCCGCCCAGAACGCCGCCGCCCCCTGAGGTGCCGCACAAGGCACCCCGGGGTGGCAGTGCACCCACCCCGGGATGGCCTTGCGCGGCGCGGCGCGGACCTAGGCGATGAAGGGTTCGACCGCCTTCAGGACCTGCTTTTCTTCGAGCGGCGCGTCGAACGCCGAGGGCGACGGTTCTTCGCCGTTCTGGAGGCGGATCGCCGCCGCGTGGCGCGCCTCGACCTGGACGATCGAGCCCGCCGCGGCGAGCACCGCTTTTTCCTTGATCGAGGGGGCGGCTCCGTTGTAGGCGCCGACCCCGGTGTCCTCGAACGTCTGGGCCAGCTTCAGGAACCCCGCGGTGCCGCTGTATTCGAAGTCGAACTTCGGCTTCGCGACCGGCTTGCCGCCGAGCTTCTTGATCGTCCCTTCGAGCGCTTCGACGTGCTGCTTCTCGTCGGAGGCGAGCAGCGGGAGCAGCGTCTTCAGTTCGCCCGACGCCTTCACTTTCTTCATCGCTTCTTCGTAGAAGGTCGACTCGAGGTACTCGAGCGTCAGCGCGAAGTTGAGGATGTCGACGTCGGTGGTGCCGCTCCCCATCGCGAAGGCGCTGCGCACGAACGGGGCGACCATGAGGGTGCCGTAGACGGCCCCCGCGGCGAGCGCCCCCTTGAGGATCACGTCGCTGCGCGACAGGTCGCCGCCGCTCTCCTCGGCGATCTCGACGCCGGCCAGCTCCGGATGGACGAGGCCGTCGATGTCTGCCAGTTTCTTGTGACTCATCTGTGTCTCCTTTGGCTCGATCGCGGGCGGGTCAGCCGACGATGAAGGGTTCGACCGACTTGAGGACGGTCGCGACGTCGGCGGGTTCGGCGAAGGCGCCGTTCGGGGTGATCGACATCTTCAGCAGCGTGTTGAGCGTCGCCGCGTGGCGCGCCTCGACGCTGTGGATCGAGAGCGCCGCCGCCAGGACTTCGGGGCTTTCGATGTTGCCCGCCTGGCCGAGGTAGGCCGCGGCCCCGAGGTTCTCGACCGTGCCCGCCAGTTCGGCCACCGACTTGGCGCTCTTCAGCGGGAATTCGGTCTTCGGCTTCGGCGCCGGCTTGCCGCCGAGTTTGATCACGGTGCCGTGCAGCGCTTCGACGTGCTGTTTCTCCTCGGCGCCGAACTTCTTCAGCACCGCGAGCTCTTCGCCCTTGAAGAGGCCGCTCTTGCCGACTTCTTCGTAGAAGGCCGTCTCCAGGTACTCGAGGGTCAACGCGTAGTTGAGGATCCCGATGTCACCTTTGCCGAACTGTTCGGTTTCGGATTCCTTACCGTTGTTCGTCGGTTCCGATCCGGTGGTGGCCGTACTGCTGCTGCTCCCGCCACCGCCACAGGCGGCGAGGAAGGCGGCCGCCAGCGACGAGCTGCCGCCGACTGCCATGAACTTGCGTCGCGAAACGGGGTCCTGCGCGAGCCGCGTGATCGCGCTGCGCGCGGACGGTTTGCGCTCTGGTGAGCGTTGGTCCAACTCCGGCATGTTGCGCCTCCTCCTTGGTTACGCTTCTTGCCGACCACTTCGGGCATTTGTGACGCTCTGGATCACAAGTGGACAAAAGTGGACCCAAGTGGTGTGCAAAACGTGACCTACGACGAGCGACTCGCCGAAGAACTCCGCGAGCGCCTGCGATCAGCCGCCGAGGGTGAGCTGACCGAGAAGAGGATGTTCGGCGGGCTCGCCTTCATGGTCGACGGCAACCTCGCGATCGCCGCCTCGCGCAACGGCGGCCTCCTCGTCCGCACCGACCCCGCCGACGCCGAGGAAGCGCTGCGCTGCCCGGGGTCGAAGCGATGGAGATGCGCGGCCGCAAGATGCCCGGCTGGGTCTTCGTCGACGCCGACGCCCTCGCCACGAGGCCGACCTCGACGCCTGGGTCGACCGCTCCCTCGCCTTCGTCGCCACCCTGCCCGCGAAGTAGTTACAGCCCGTGCGATGGGCCGAAAACCGGCCTATCTGTCTGGTTTTCGGCCCGTCAGGCTGGTCGTGCGCCGTCTTCGTCGCGGCGGCGCGCAGCAGCCACCAGCCGATGCCGACCAGGCCGCGGCGACGATCACGTAGTCGAGGTAGCCGAGGTAGTGGCGCCAGCTTTCCCAGTTGTCGCCGACGCCCTGCCGAGCAGGGCCAGCGCCAGGACCCAGGGGATCGAGCCGAGCGTGGTCAGCAGCGAGAAGCGGCCGATCGGCATCCGCGCCACCCCGGCCGGCACCGAGACGAAGGTGCGGACCAGCGGCAGCATCCGCGAGAAGAAGACGGTGGCGTGCCGTAGCGCTCGAACCAGCCTTCGGTCTGGCGCAGGCGCGCCTGGCTGACGTGGAAGAGGCGGTTGCGTTCGAGCAGGTCGAGCCGGCCGAAGTAGCCGATCGCGTAGCCGCCGAGCGATCCGACCAGGTTCCCGAGCACCCCGGCGAGTGACGATCCCGACCAGCGTCAGTTCGCCTTTCGAGACGGCGAAGCCGGCGAACAGCATGATCGCCTCGCTCGGGATCGGCATGCACGCCGACTCCAGCGCCATCAGCACGAAGACCGCGGGCAACCCCGCCGAGCTGATGAATTCGGTGGCGGCGTTGACGATCGGGTTCAGGATGAACATCGGTGACGGACGCGTAGAGCATGCCCCACCGTCGCGGCCGTTCCTTAAAGCACGATGAAGATCACGGCTGCCGATGGGCCGAAAGCGGGACACATAGGCAGGTCTCGGCCCGTCCACGCGCGCTGATTCTCATCTTTCGCTTCATCTGGGGGGAAGATCCTGGGGTCATGCGAGTTCTGGTGGTCGAGGACGAGGTGAAGATGGCGGCGCTGCTGCGGCGCGGTCTGAGCGAGGAAGGGCTGACCGTCGACGTCGCCGGCGAAGGCGAGCGGGCGCTGGCTGATGGCGGGCGCCTCCGACTACGACGCGGTCGTGCTCGATGTGATGCTGCCCGGGATCGACGGCTTCGAGACCTGCCGGCGGCTGCGCCGCGACGGGGTCTGGGCGCCGGTCCTGATGCTGACCGCGCGCGGCGCGACTCGACGACCGGGTCGCCGGCCTCGACGGCGGCGCCGACGACTACATGGTCAAGCCGTTCGCCTTCGCCGAGCTGCTCGCCCGCCTGCGCGCCCTGGTCCGCCGCGGCACGGTCGAGCGCCCGCCGGTGATCGAGGTCGGCGACCTCCGCCTCGACCCCGGCACCCGCCAGGTCTGGCGCGGCGAGACGGAGATCGATCTGTCCTCGAAGGAGTTCACCCTGATGGAGACCTTCATGCGCCACGCCGGCTACGTCCTCTCGCGCACCCAGCTGCTCGAGCAGGCCTGGGACTACGACTTCGAGCACCGCTCCAACGTGGTCGAGGTCTACGTCCGCTACCTGCGACGGAAGATCGACGTCCCCTTCGGGCCGACCTCGATCGAGACCGTGCGCGGCGCCGGCTACCGACTGCGGAAGGACGGAGGGCCGCTGAGCCGCCTCTCGATCCGCCTCCGCCTCACCCTCGTCTTCGCCGCGGTGATCGCCGTGGTGCTGGCGGCGACCGGCGTCTTCGTCTACCTCCAGTTCCAGCACGAGGCCGAAACGACGGTCGACGCGGGCCTGCGCTCGCGCGCCGACGAACTCTCCGCCGTCGTCCGCCAGGAGGCGACGAACCTCGCCGGCCGCGAAGCGCACCTGGTCGGCAAGACCGACAGCTTCGCCGAGGTGCTCGACCCCGAACGGCAAGGTGCTCGACTCCTCGCCGGTGATCGGCAGCGCCGACCTGCTCGACCCCGACCAGCTGCGCGCCGCCGCCCGCGCCCCGACCTTCGTCGAGCCGCGGCCCGCTGCCCGGCCTCGACGGCGGCTCGCGCCTGCTCGCCGTCCCGGTCGCAACCCCGGCCGGCAAGCGGATCGTCGTCGTCGGCACCTCGACCGAGGCCCGCGACGAGGCCAGCGACGACCTCCTGCAGCTCCTCCTGCTCGGCCTCCCGCGGCGCTGATCCTCGCCTCGATCGCCGGCTACTTGCTCGCCGCCGCGGCGCTCCGCCCGGTCGAGGCGATGCGCGCCCGCGCCGAGGAGATCTCGACCGCGGCGCCCGGACGAGCGCCTGCCCGTCCCCGACACCCGCGACGAGGTCGCGCGCCTGGGGGAGACGCTGAACGAGATGCTCGCCCGGATCGGCGACGCGATGGAGCGCGAGCGCGCCTTCGTCGCCGACGCCGGCCACGAGCTGCGCACGCCGCTGGCGATCCTCCGCGCCGAGCTCGACCTCGCCCTCGCCGAGGGCCGCAGCCGCGACGAACTGCGCGCCGCGCTCGCCTCCGCCGCCGAGGAGACCGACCGCCTCACGCAGCTCTCCGAGGACCTCCTGACGATCGCCCAGACCGAAGCGCGGCCGAGCTGCCGCTGCGGCTCGAGCCGCTGCGCCTCGGCGACGTCTTCGAACCGGTCGAGCGCCGCTTCTCCCGCCGCGCCGCCGAAGCGGGGCGGACGATCGAGCGTCGGCGAGGGCGGCGAGGACCGAGCTGCGCGCCGACCTGGCTGCGCCTCGACCAGGCCGTCGGCACCCTCGTCGACAACGCGCTCCGCTACGGCGGCGGGACGATCGTGCTGACGGCGCGGCGCGCCGACGACGCGGTCGAGATCCACGTCACCGACGAGGGCCCGGGTTCCCGCCCGACTTCCTCGACCGCGCCTTCGAGCGCTTCAGCCGCGCCCCCGGCGTCCGCGAAGGCGGCAGCGGCCTCGGCCTGGCGATCGTCGCCACCGTCGCCGACGCCCACGGCGGCACCGCCCACGCCGCCAACCGCCCCGAGGCCGGCGCCGACGTCTGGCTCGTCATCCCGCTCTCATCTCGACGTTAATCAGGACGCCTGAAGATCGCGCAACGTATGCACCCGATCTCCTATCTCCAGGCGCTGATCCTCGGCCTCACCCAGGGCATCGCCGAGCCCTTCCCGGTCTCCAGCCTCGGCCACGGCGTGATCATCCCCGGCCTCTTCGGCTGGAACATCCACCAGAACGACGACTACTTCCTCGCCTTCCTCGTCGCCACCCACTGCGCCACCGCGCTCGTCCTCTTCTTCTACTTCCTCGCCGGACTGGGTGCGGATCTTCCGCGGGCTTCGGCCGCTCGGTCCGCGCCCGCGGCATCGCCCCCGGCGACGACGACGCCCGCCTCGGCTGGCTGCTTGATCGTCGGCACGATCCCGGCCGGCATCCTCGGCCTCGCGCTCCAGCACCCGCTGCGCACGCTCTTCGCCTCGCCCGAGACCGCCTCGCTCTTCCTCATCCTCAACGGCATCCTGCTGCTCGCCTTCGAGCGGCTGCGCCGGCGCCGCCCGAAAGTCGGCGACGGCGAGGGCGACTCCGATCCGCGGATCGCCCGCCGCGTCAGCCTCAAGCAGGCGGCGGCGATCGGCACCGCGCAGGCGGCGGCGCTGATCCCCGGCATCTCGCGCTCCGGCGATGACGATGGGCGGCGGCCTCCTGGTCGGCCTCTCCAACGAGGACGCGGCGCAAGTTCGGCTTCCTCCTGGCGACGCCGGTGATCGCCGCGGCGGGCCTCCTCAAGCTGCCCGAACTCTTCGGCTCGGCCGGGGACGGGGTGCGCGGCCCGGCCGCTGGTCGGCGCGCTCGCCGCCGCCTTCACCACCTTCCTCGCGGTCAGGTTCCTGCTGCGCTTCTTCAGGACCAACCGTCTGACCCCGTTCGGTATCTACTGCATGGTGGCCGGAATCGTCTGCACCCTGATCTTCGCCTTCTAGTGCCCGACCGGTGAGCGGAGCGCGAGGTAAGCCTCGCGCTCTCGGTCTTCCTCGCCTGCGCGGTCGAGGCGGTCGAGGCGTTCACGATCGTCCTCGCGGTCGGCACGACGCGGCGCTGGCCGGCGGCGCTCGACCGGGGTCGGCGCGGCGACGCTCGTGCTGGCGGTGCTGGTCGCGGCGCTCGGCCCGGCGCTGACCACGCTGCCGATCGGCGTGCTCCGGGTGGTGGTCGGCGGCCTGCTGCTGACCTTCGGCCTGCAGTGGCTGCGCAAGGCGATCCTGCGCGCGGCGGGCGCCAAGGCCAAGCACGACGAGGAGGCGATCTTCGCCGCCGAGCCGGCCGAGGCCGCAGGCGGCGCCGGTCGCGGCCGGGCTTCGACGGCTACGCCTTCGCGATCTCGCTTCAAAGCGGTGCTGCTGGAGGGGCTCGAGGTCGCCTTCATCGTCCTCACCTTCGGCGCCAACCAGCACGACGTCGGGCTCGCCGCCGCCGCGGCGGCGCTCGCGATCCTCGCCGTCCTCGGCGCCGGGCGTGGCGCTGCGGGCGCCGCTCGCGCGGGTCCCCGAGAACGGGATGAAGTTCGTCGTCGGCGTGCTGCTGACCAGCTTCGGGATCTTCTGGGGCGCCGAGGGCGCGGGCGCGAGCTGGCCCGGGGGAGAGGCGTCGCTGGCGCCCCTCGTCGCGGTCGTCCTCTCGCGGCCCTGGCGATGGTCGCCGAGATCCGCGGTCGCGCGCCACCGCGCGCTCGATCGCCGCGCCGCGGCGGAAGCCGCCTGATGGCGCGCCGCATCCTCGCCGGCGTCTGGGACTTCGTCGTCGGCGACGACTGGCGCCTCGCCCTCGCCGCCGTCGTCGCGATCGGCCTCACCGCGGTCGTCTGCGCGCTCGGCCCCTCCGCCTGGTGGCTCGGCCCCCGCCGTCGCCTTGCTCGCCCTGCGCTGGTCCCTTCGCCACGCCACCCCGACGTAGGTGGTACTATTACGCAATGCGATACATCAGCGAGCGATCTACCGACCCGGGCCTCCTCGTTCTCGCCAGCCTCGCCGAGGGGCCGAAGCACGGTTACGCGATCACCCAGGACGTCGAGGCCGTCGCCGGGATCAAGCTCGGGCCCGGCACCCTCTACGGAGCGCTCTCGCGCCTCGAGGGACGCGACCTGATCGAGGCCCTCCCCAGCGAGGACCGCCGCCGCCCCTACAAGATCACCGCCGCCGGCTCGGCCGCGCTCGAGGAGCAGTTGCGGATGCTCGACCGTGTCGTCGACACCGGGATGAGACGGCTGCGCGCGGCCGGGGCGGCCTCGTGAGACGCCCTGTGTCAACCCCTCGCCTTTTCGAGGCGCCGCAGGTTGCCGTGAAGAGCGGGGTCGTAGGGCACCCCGTCCTGCCAGCAGCGCCAGAGGATCCGCGTCCAGGCCTTGCCCAGGGTGCGGTCGGCATGCGGGTGGTCCTGTCCCCGCGCGCGGGCTCGCTGGTAGACGTCGCCGGCCCACGGGTGCCAGTGGCGGGTGGAGTCCGCGAGCACGCCGAGGTGGGCGCGCAATCGCTTGTCGCAGGCCCAGCGGAAGCTGGCGTGACGGCTCTTGCCCGACTCCACCGCGACCGGGGCGACGCCGCCGTCGGCGGCGAGAGACTCGGCGTCGCGGTAGCGGGAGCGGTCGTCGCCGATCTCGGCCAGGAGGCCGGCGGCGGTGAGCACGCTCCTGGGATCGCGAAAGAAGGAGAGGAAGATCTCGCCGTCGGGGTGGGAGCGGACGGCGCCGGCGATCTCGGACTCGAGGCGGCGGATCTCGGCGACGATCTGCCCCAGGGCGCCGACCAGGCCCGCCACCGCGGTGCGCCGCGCCTCTTCCTCGGCTTCGCCGAGCGCTGCGGCGGGAGCGCCGCGCAGCCTCGCCAAGAGCTCCTCGGGACTGCGCCGCCCGCAGTAGGAGTGGCGGGCGAGGAAGCTCGCAAGGCGCTTGGGCCCGAGGCTGCGGGCCTCGGCGGCCGAGGGGTAGCGGGCGATGAAGGCGAGTGCGATCGGCGAGTCGATCGAGGCGAAGATCCTGGCCGCGCCCGGCCAGGAGGCATCGAGTTGGGCGCGCAACTGGTTGGCCAGCGCCACCTTGGCCCCGACCAGGTCCTCGCGCGCCCGCACCAGCGAGCGCAGCGCCAGCGTCTCGTCGCCAAGGGGCGCCAGCACCCGGAAGCGGTGGGCGTCGGTGCGGGCCAGCTCGCAGAGCGCCATCGCGTCGAAGCGGTCGGACTTGCCGGCGGCCGCCCGGAAGCGCTCGCGGGCGGCGGCGAGCTGGTTGGGGTGCACGGCCATCACCCGCAGGCCGGCCGCCAGGAGCCTGCCCACCAGGAGGCCGTCGGGGCGCTCGATCGCGACCAGCTCCACGCGACGGTCGACCAGCAGTTCGATCAAGGCGCTCACCCCCTCCTCGGTATGGGCGAAGCGCCGCCGCTCCAGCACCTCACCCTCGCCGTCGGCGACGTGCACGTCGTGGTGCTCGGATGCCCAGTCGATCCCGCTGATTGCAGCCACAGGTCCTCCTCCTCCGTCGAGGTCGCTTTCAAATGGGCCGACCGGGAGGTACCGTGGCGGGCGCTCATAGGCAGGCGCTCTATGGCGCAACGCCCTGTTGCCGCTCTGGGTGCCTCACACCGCCGGGAGGCGCTGGTCTCACGAGGGCCCTCTACGGGGCAAGCGCCGAAGGCGCTCTCCCGGCGGTGGTCAGCTCTATGCGCGGGTCAGTCTGATCGGGGGCCTGGCCTACGGCCAGGCGTCTCCCTCTCTGACTTTCCAACTTGGGAGAGAGATCTCTCCCCGAGGGGGGAGGTTGCCCTATGAGCGCCCGCCTCGCCCGCCTCGCGCTGGCGCTCTACCCGCTCGCCCACCGGCGCCGCTACGGCGAGGAGATGGAGGCGCTGATCGAGGACTCGGGCTCCTCTCCCGGCGCCGTCGCCGACCTCCTCCGCGGCGCGCTCCGCGCCCACCTTCGGCCCGCCCCCGGCGTCGAGCGGAAGCTCGGCCCCGACGACCGGCTGCGCCTCGGCCTGAGCTCGATCCTGCTCTGCTGGGTCGTCTTCGCGGCGGCCGGCTTCGGCCTCTACAAGACGACCGAGGACCACGCCTTCAGCGCCGCCGGCCACGCCCACGCGCTGCTCGGCGCTGCGCACCTGGCGATCCAGCTGCTCGCGCTGATCGCCACGGCGGCGGTCGTGCTCGGCGCCGCGCCGCTCGTCGTCGCCGCCCTGCGCCAGGCCCGCGACCGGCGGGCGGTCGAACGCGCCGCCGTGCTCGCGGTCGGCTGCATCGTCCTCTTCGGCCTCGCGACCGCGGCGCTCGTCGTCGTCGCCCACCTGCGCCCGGTGCCGAGCGACGCGATCGCCGCCGCCGCCCTCGCCGTCTGGACCGGGATCGGGCTGGCCTGTGGGATCGGCTGCGCCCTCGCCGCGCGGCGAGGGCTCTTCGCGATCGCCGTGCCCCGTGACGTCCTCCGCGTCACCGCGGCCTGCGCCTTCGTCGTCGCCCTCGGGATGGTCGGGATCGCCGTCGCCACGGCGGTCTACCTGGTCGCCCTCCTACGCGACGCGCCCGGGCTCGCCGGCCAGGGCAACGGGCCGCTCGAACTGGTCAGTGTGGCCGCATCGCTCGGCATCCAGCTGGCCGTGATGGCGGCGGTCGCGACGCCGGCCTCGCTCAGCGCGCTGCGCACCCGGCGGCTGGGCGCGGCCTAGCCGGCCGGCCTCGCCGACCAAGGCCTCGAGGACGAGCTCGTAGTGGTCTGTCCTGCACATGGCACGACTGTAGGTCCGCTTCCTTCAGCCGCGCTATGCCCGCGGTAAAGACTTGCGGAGAGTTCCGCGACGGGGAGGAGGGCGCCTCAGAGCCGGCCGAGGCGGCTAGGCCTCGCCCGGGACCCGCGGCGCGACCGGCGCGTTCCACCAGCGGTCGAGCCAGCGCAGCGTCAGCAGCACCGCGGCGGGGACGATGACCAGACCGGAGACGACGAGGAACCAGAGCTGGGCGGCGTCGCTGCCCGCCCCGATCGTGTGGACGATCGCCAGCAGCCAGAAGAGCGCGGTGAAGCGATGCACCTTGCGCCAGCGGGCGGCGCCGATCCGCTCGCGCAGGTAGTAGGTGAGGCCGAGTGCCGCGAGGCCGTAGCCGGCGACGATCCCGAGCCCGGTCCAGAGTGGCCGGTAGGCACCGACGAAGGGGATCGCGATGCCGGTCAGCCCGGGGTTCAGGTAGGCGTCGCCGAGCAGCGCGAGGCCGTGCAGCGCCACCATCGCCAGCGTCGTCAGCGAGAGCGCCTCGTGGATCGCGCGCAGGTCGCGCTTGTTCGAGCCCTGCCGTTTGGCGCTCACCATCAGGCCGACCGCGACGGCGGTGCTGGCGAGGATCAGCGCCGCCCCGCCGGCCGCCCGGCTGGTGATCCAGAAGAGGTGTTCGCCGGCGATCACGCCGCCAGCACCTCCGGGAGCACGGCGGCGACCGGCTCGACCACCCGCACCGCGCCACTCGCCTCGACGATCACGCCGCCGTAGGGGAGCTGCGACTCGGCCCGCTCGGGGCCGACCAGGAGCGCCGCCTTGGCGAAGGTCTCGGCCAGCAGGCCGGTGGGGGCGACGGCGGTCGCCTGGACGACGCCGGTGAAAGCGGGGAGCCCGGTGGCGGGGTCGATGATCTGGTGGGCGGGCCGGCCGTCGGGGTCGGTCCAGGCGCGGCGGGTGATGCCGCTGGTCGCGACGGCGCCGTCGGCGATCCGCAGCTGGTGCAGCGGCTCGCCGCCCGCCGGGTCGTCGACGAGCACGGCCCGCGGGCGGGCGTCGGTGCCGCCGATCCGCAGATCGCCGCAGCAGTCGACCGCGAAGGTGGCGAAGCCGGCCAGCGATTCGCCGACCAGGTCGGCCATCAGCCCCTTGGCGATGCCGCCCGGGTCGAGCTTCACGCCCGGGGGACGGGTGACCGTTCCGGCCCGCTCGTCGACCGCCAGTCGGCACCACCCGGCGCGCGGGCTCGCCGCGGCCGCGTGGGCCGGGGGCGCCGCCGCGCCGCTGGTCTCGAACTCGCGCGACTCGGCGTAGCCCGCCGCCTCGATCTCGTCGACCAGCGTCGCGTCGACCAGGCCGCCGCTGCGCAGGCCGGCGGTCAGCGCCGCGGCGACCACCCGGCGCAGCAGCGGCGAGGCCGGCACCTCCGGCCGCGGATCGCGGTTGAGGCGCGAGAGCTCGCTCTCGGGGTCGAACCGCGAGAGCACGGCGTGGGCCTCGAGCAGCGTCCGGCGGGCGTTTCGCGCCGCCCACCTCGCCGCCTCGGCGTGGGGATCGCCGGCCCGCACCGCGCAGCGGCCGCCGAAGCACTCGAAGGTCTCGACCGCCTCGCCGCTCATGACTGGCTCGTCACCAGCGGTTCTTCTTCGACGACTTCGGGTTCTTCTTCGACGAATTCAGGTTCTTCTTCCACGAATTCAGCTTCTTCTTCCGCGACTTCCGGTTCTTCTTCGACGAATTCTTCTTCTCCGGCTGCAACTTCCGGTTCCAGTTCGAGCGCGGCTTCTTCTGCGGCCACGGCTTCCTCGGCGCGCGCCTTCGCCTTCCGGTTGCTCCCTTCGCCTTCGCCCGGGTTGGGGGGCCCGATTTCCTTGCTCGGGTTCGCCGCGGTCCGCGTCGCCGCCGCCTGTTCCTTGGCGCTCAGCACCGGGTCGTTGCCGGTCGCCATCTGGGCGAAGACGACGCCCCAGAGGACGGCGAAGCAGATCAGCGACAGCGCCACCACGCGACCCCGCAACTGTCCCGCCCGGCGCCGCTGCGCGGAGAGCCGCATCCACGCCTGCCTCTTGAGTTCTCGTTTCTGAATCGGGTCCATGGTTCAGGTTGCCTCCCTCATCAAAAAGGGCGGTTAGGGGTTGCTGTGAATTTGCTCAGAGCCACGAGCCGCCGGCCGACAGCCCCAGGAAGCCGAGGCCGACGCCGAGGACGATCGCCGCGGCGAGCGCGCTCGCCCGCAGCCCGGCGCCGGCCAGCCGCGCCTCGCGCGGGCCGTTTCGCCGCCAGTCGGCGCTTGCCAGGCTCGGCAGCTCGAGCAGGTGGCCGAGCACGTGGAGGGCCATCAGCGCGATCCAGGCGATGAAGCTCAGCTTGTGGGCGAAGACCAGCGTGTTGCTCGGTCGGCCGGTGAAGAGCAGCGCGACGCCGGTGCCGAAGAGGGCGAGCGTGGTGAGGACGACGCCGGGGGCGAGCACGCGCAGCAAAGCCGGCGGCGGCCCCTTGCGGACGTACGGTTCGTCGTGGGTGTAATAGCGGGCGAAGCGGTAGCCGGTGCTCCCCAGCTTCAGCGCGACGGGCGGGATCAGCAGCAGGCCGATGAAGATGTGGGGGCCGAGCAGCTGCCCGATGAAGGGGATCGTCACCCCCTCGGCGGCGAGGAGGACGAGGAGGGCGACGGCGACGGCGCCGGTCAGGCGAGCGTTGCCGGTGACCCCGCCGGTGCGATGTGCGACACGGTGCTTGGCACCGCCGAGAGTGGCTGCGTGGGAGTCGAACATGGCGACGATGCTGCGGTCGCCGCCTGGGTTCTCCTTAAGCACTGCGTGAGATGTCTCTTACTTTCGGGATTGGGGGCGAAACCCCGGCAGCACGAAGCTGATCCTGGCGCCGCCCAGCGGCGAGTCCTCGGCGACGATCGTGCCGCCGTGGCCGGCGACGATCCCGCGCGCGATCGCCAGGCCGAGCCCGCTGCCGCCGGAGGAGCGATCGCGCGCTTCGTCGCTGCGGTGGAAGCGGTCGAAGACGCGCTCGCGCTCGGCGGGCGCGATCCCCGGCCCGTCGTCGTCGACGCTCACCCGCAGGCCGCCGTCGACCGGCGCCGAGGAGACCGCCACGGTCCCCGTCGCCCCGGCGTGGCGGCGGCCGTTCTCGACCAGATTGCGGATGACCCGGGCGATCATGTCGGGGTCGAGGTCGATCCGACCCGCGGCCAGTTGGCCGACGGTGGCGCCGCCGGGCGCGGCGGTGGCGGCATCGCGCAGGAAGGCGGCGGCGTCGGCCTCGCGGCGGGCCGGGCCGACGCCCTCGTCGAGGCGGGCCAGCGCCAGCATCTCCTCGACCAGCCGTTCGACCCGGCGCAGCTCGGCCAGCGTCGTCGCCTCGACCCGCCGCACCGCGCCGCTGTCCGGGTCCGGGTCGCGGGCGAGCACTTCGATCTGGCCGCGGATCGCGGTGAGCGGGCTGCGCAGCTCGTGCGAGGCGTCGGAGACGAAGCCGCGCTGTCTGGCGAAGGCGTCCTCGAGCCGGTCGAGCATGTGGTTGAAGGAGTCGGCGAGGGTGCGCAGCTCGGCGGCCGACGCGGGGTCGGTGACGATCCGCGGGGTGAGGTCGCCGGCGTCGACCTCGGTCGCTTTGGCGGCGAAGCGGCGCAGCGGCGCCGCCGTCCGCGCCGCCACCAGGTAGCCGGCGACGAGGGCGGCGACGAGGGCGATGGCGCCGACCAGGAGGAAGGTCTTCTCGACATCGGACTGGGCGTCCTCGATCGGCGACTGCGAGTCGTGGCGCTCGCCCGCGGTGGCGCCGGGTTCGTGCCCCTCATGCGACTCCTCGCGGTGGATCACCGCCACCTCGTTCGACATCTGGGCGCGGACCGTGATGAAGACGATCGCGAAGGCGACGACGACGATCGTGCCGAAGGAGAGCGCCAGTCGGCCGCGGAGGCCGAGGCGCTCCCAGCGCGCGCTCACCGTCGCTCCCGCAGTCGATAGCCGACCGATCGCACCGTCTCGATCGGCGCCGGCGAGCCCGGTCGGGACAGCTTGCGGCGCAGGTAGCCGATGTACACCTGGACCACGTTCGTGCCCGGGTCGTGGTCGTAATTCCAGACCGAGGAGAGGAGTTCCTCGCGCGAGCAGACCCGCCCCGCGTTGCGCATCAGGTGAGCGAGGAGATCGGCCTCGCGCTCCGGCAGTCGGGTCGCCACCCCGTCGCGGCGCGCCTCGCGGGAGATCAGGTCGAGCCGGATCCCGGACGCCTCGAGGGCCGTTTCGGAGCCACCGCCCTCGCGCAGGCGCGCCCTGATCCGCGCCAGCAGCTCCTCGAAGGCGAACGGCTTGGTGACGTAGTCGGTGGCGCCGCTGTCGAGGCCCTCGACCCGATCGGCGACGTCGGCCTTGGCGGTCAGCATGATCACCGGCAGCGCCGGGCGGCCGCGTCGCACCCGGGCCAGGACCTCGAGCCCGTCGAGGCGCGGCAGCATCCGATCGAGCACGACCAGGTCGACGTCGGAATCGAGGGCGAGGCGGGCGCCCTCCTCGCCGTCGCCCGCGACCCTGACGCGGTAGCCCTCGGCGCGAAGCCCGCGCGCGATGAAATCGGCGATGCCCGTCTCGTCCTCGACGACAAGGATCTCCACGAAGGCGATCCTAGGCGCGGGCGGGGAGGTCGCGGTGGCGCGACCGGCTCACCGGCGTCGCCGGCGCGCCGCGCGGAGGCCGCCTTCGAGCAGGTACCAGGGGACGATCACCAGGGCGCAGAGGAGGGCGAAGAAGCCGACCACGCCGATCCCGGCGGCGACGATGATCGCGGCGATCGCGATCGCCAGCCCGATCAGCACGTCGAAGAGCAGCGAGCGGCGCGCCGCGGCGGCGGGGGAGACCTCTCGGGGCAGCCTCACCAGGGCTGCCCTGGTTTCAGGTAGACGGCGAAGAAATCCCGTTCGTCGGGCACCAGATAGCGTTCCGGCGAGCGGAACATTTCCGGGAGCAGGTTGCTCGGTTCGCCGGCGCCGGGGTGCCGGTAGCTGATGAAGCTGGTCCAGTCTTCGTTGATGTCGAGCTCCAGCGCCCGCACCGCGCCGGCCCGCTGCAGAACCTTGGCCAGCGATTCGACCGTCTGGTAGTTCGCCGCGGCGTACATCAGGTTGCCGTGGGCGTCGATGCCGAGTCCGGAGCGCCACACCCGCACCGCGTTGTTGACCGTTTCACCCCATTCGGGGCCGTCGCTGAGGTTCGGGTTGAGCTTGCCTTCGTAGATGATCGGCGGCAGGTTCTGCTTCGCGAACCAGATGTTCTTCGGCGCGCCCGGACCGTGGTCCCATTTGACGATGTCGATGCGGCCGTCGCGGTAGGCGACCACCGTGGCGATCCCGTTCACCATCGTTTCCTTGACCTGACCTCGGTAGATCAGGCCGGCGTTCGAGGTTTCCAGCGGGAAGCCGCCGTTGAAGGTGGCGACGAGCCTCTTGCGCATCCCCGGCGGGACTTCGCCGTTGCCGCGATCGGCGAGCGGTTCCGGCGGCTCGGCCAGCCCCGGGACGTAGGCGAGTTCGGTCCGCGTGTGGTCCATCCAGGCGACCCCGGCGACGAACTGGGGGTATTCGGGATCGCTGCGGAAGGTCGTGAGGAGGACCGGCGGCCGCGGCCCGACCCCGGCGCCCGCCTTCTTCCAGACGCCCTCGCCGGGGAGCGCGGGGTGGATCAGGGGGTTGACGTCGGGGGGCCCATAGGCGGCCGCTTCCGATCCTTCGGCTTCGCCCCCCGCCACCGCGACCCCGACCTGCGGCAGCGACTTCAGCGGCGGCCCGCCCTTTTCCGGTTCGTTCAGCGTGTAGTACCAGTTCTCGATCTGGGAGACGATCGGGTTGCCGCCGTGGCTGCGCAGCCACTCGGCGCTGGCGACGCCGATGCCGATGTTGCGTTTCGCGGTCATCGCCGGCACCCACGAGAGCGCCGACGCCGCGAGGCACGCCAGGCAGGCGATCAGCACGATGCGGCGCACGCGCCGCCAGATCGCGATCCGCCCAGGGCGGGGGCGAGGGCGGCGAGGGCGGGCGCGGTGGGGGGGCTCGAGGGTGGCCGTGGCCATCGGCGGCAGGCTGTCGCGCGAAGATGAAGCCAAGATTGAAGCCGCGGTGAGACTTCTCTCACGAGCCCTGATGTCATGCGGTGCGACCGGCTCTCACGTCGCTTTAAGCGGGCAGCCCCACAGTGCCGGGCATGAATTCACTCCGGTCGCAGCTCGCCGCCAACCGCAACACCTACTCGAAGGTGCCGGAAGTGACTGCCTGGTTCTGGCTGGTGAAGGCCCTCACCACCGCGATGGGAGAGTCGACCTCCGACTTCCTCGTGCACACCCTGGTGCCGGAGATCGCGGTGCTCCTCGGGGCGATCGCCTTCGCCGTCGCGTTCTACATCCAGTTCACCAAGGATCGCTACATCCCCTGGTGCTACTGGCTCGCCGTGGCGATGGTCGGCGTCTTCGGCACGATGGCCGCGGATGTGCTCCACGTCGGGCTCGGCGTCCCCTACATCGCCTCGACCATCTTTTACGCGATCGTGCTCGCCGCGGTGTTCCGCACCTGGTACGTGGTCGAGGGCACGCTGTCGATCCACAGCATCCACACCCCGCGCCGCGAGCTCTTCTACTGGGCCGCCGTGCTCGCCACCTTCGCGCTCGGCACCGCCGCCGGCGACCTCACCGCCAACTCCTTCGGGCTCGGCTACTTCGGCTCGATCTGGCTGTTCGCGGCGATCATCGCGATCCCGGCGATCGGCTGGTTCCGCTTCGGCATGGGGTCGATCCTCGCCTTCTGGTTCGCCTATGTGATGACCCGGCCGCTCGGCGCCTCGGTCGCCGACTGGCTGGCGAAACCGAACGGCGTCGGCCTCGGCACCGGGCTGGTCAGCCTCGGGTTCGCGGCGGCGATCGTGCTGATCGTCCGCCACCTCGCGCGCACCGGGGTGGACACGGCGCCGGACCAGCTGCTCGACACCATCTAGGGCCTGCAGCTACCGGTCGTGCTGCATCAGCTGCCAGATCCCCCAGAGGACGCAGCCGATCGCGCCGATGCCGATCGTCGTGTTCACCGCTTCGGCGGTCTCCGGTTCGATCGTCGCCAGGCCGCAGAGGCAGACAAAAACGGCGAGCAGTCCCCATGCCCATTTCCACTCGAACGGCCGGAGTGAGTTCACAGGGAAAATGGTACGCCGATTCGCACCGCCCGGATGTAGCCGAAATGTCACTCTCAGCAGGATCTCAGCGGGGTCTCATCGCCGCCCTCCGGCGATGGCCGCGGTGGCGCCGGCGTTTCCTATTCGCGCTGCTCGCGATCCTGGCGGCTGCGGTCCTGCTCGCCGTCGCCGGCGCCGTCTACCTGCTGACCCTTCCCGGCGTCGGCGATGCCGAAGCGCGGGTCGCGACTCTGCTCGTCGAAGCGGGGGGGCGAGTGGCGCAGCTGCCGCCGCCGGCACGACTGGGGGCGGCCGCGGTCTCGACCGAGGACGAGAACTTCTACGCCAACCCGGTCTTCGACGTCGCGGCCGGCGCCGGCCGCGCCGCGGTGGCGGCGCTGGGGACCAGTGAAGACCCCGGCGGCAGCACGATCGCCCAGCAGCTCGCCAAGCGCCTCTACCCCCACGGCGGCGGCCTCTGGGGGACGCTCGAAGAGATCGGCCTCGGCGTCAAGCTCTCGCTCGCCTACTCGCACGAACAGGTGCTGGGCATGTATCTGAACTCGATCTACTACGGCAACGGCTACTGGGGCGACGTCGCCGCCGCGCACGGATACTTCGGCGTCTCGCCGCGCCGGCTCACCTGGGGGGAGGCGGCGATGCTGGCCGGGCTGCCGCAGGCCCCGAGCGCCTACGACCCCGAGGCTCACCTCGGCCTCGCCCGGTCCCGGCAGCGCCATGTGCTCGACCAGCTGGTCGTCAACGGGCATCTCAGCGCAGCCGCCGCCGACCGCGCCTTTCGCGAACCGTTGCCGCTGCGGTAACAGTTCGTCCCCACCGCGCTCGTCCGCGCGGACTAGATTCCCCCGGTCTTGCCGCCGCCGGAGGGAGAGCCGCTTTCGCCCGACGCACCGCTCGCGACGGTGGCGCGCGAGTGGACGCGGATCGGCGTCACCGGCTTCGGCGGGCCGCCCGCCCACATCGCCCTGCTGCGCAAGCTGGTCGTCGACCGCGAAGGTTGGATGGACCACCACGCCTTCGAGGACGCCAACGCCGCCTGCTCGCTGCTGCCCGGCCCGTCCTCGACCCAGCTGGCGATCTTCTGCGCCTACCGGGTGGCGGGCTGGCCCGGGGCGATCGTCGGCGGGCTCGGGTTCATCGTCCCCGCCGTCGTCCTGGTCCTCGCCCTCTCGCTCGTCTTCCTCTCCAGCTCACCGCCCGACTGGATCCGCGGTGCCGGGGCCGGAGCCGGGGCGGCGGTCGCCGCGGTCGCGGTCCGGGCCGGGAGCGATCTGCTGGGCCCGAGCCTCGCCCGCGCCCGCCACGAAAGCGGCGCGCTGGTCCGCTGGGCGGCGTACGGGATCGCGGGCGGCGTCGCCGCGGCGACGATCGGGCCGTGGCTCGTCCTCGTCCTGGTCGGCTGCGGGCTGCTCGAGCTGCTGATCCGCCGCGCCACCGCGGCGGGGGCGATGGCGCTGCTCGCCCCGCTCGCCGGCCTGCCCCCGGCGGCGCCGTTCGCGGCCCTCGCCGCGACCGGCAGCGTCGGCGACCTGATCTGGACCGCGCTCAAGGTCGGCGCCCTCTCCTTCGGCGGCGGCTTCGTGATCGTGCCGCTGATGCAGGGCGACGCCGTCCACGCCTACCACTGGATGACCAACACCGAATTCCTCAACGCGGTGGCGCTCGGACAGGTGACGCCGGGGCCGGTGGTCGCCACCGTCGCCGCGGTCGGCTACGGCGCCTACGGGATCCCCGGCGGGCTGCTCGCCGCGGCGGTCGCCTTCCTGCCGTCGTTCTCCTTCATCCTGCTCGGCGGCGGACGCTTCGAGCGGCTGCGCGGCAACCCCTCGGCCCGCGCCTTCCTCGCCGGCGCCGGCCCGGCGGCGATCGGCGCGATCCTCGGCTCGGCGGTGCCGTTGGCCGGCGCCCTCTCATGCGGCTGGCAGTTCGCCCTGCTCGGCGTCGCCGCGGTGGCACTGCTGGTGCTGCGGCGCGGGGTCGTCTCGGTCCTGCTGGCGGCGGGCGCGGTCGGCGCCGTCATCGCACTGGCGGGCGGCCCGCTGCCGTAGACGGTCGATCCCACGTCGATCCGTCCCGCTTCGCGGCGCCGGCGTCGCGGCGCGCTCGTACGAGCTCCGTGACAACCCCGGACACAGGTCCCACCGGCGAGTTCGCAGTTAGCCCCGCATATCGGCGATAACTGCGAACTCACCGGATCGCCGCGGAGCGCGGTCGTCTCTAGGCCCCCACACCGGGCCAAAGGACGACCGCGCCCCCGCCCTGGGCGGCCAAGTTCTCATCCGCGCCTTAGCCGGCCCTCATCCCCGGTTTAGCGCCCACGCCTAGCTTCCCGCGCCGTGTCGATCACTTCCCCTTCCTCATCCCCCGCTTCCCTGGGTCCCCGCAGCCCCGACTCGACCTCCCGACGCTTCCTCACCAAGGTCCCGGTGATCATCGCCTTCTTCTGGCTCACCAAGGTGGCGACGACGGCGATGGGCGAGGCGACCTCAGACGCGTTGAACGCCATGCCCGGGCCGGCGATCGCCGTGCCCTTGATGCTGATCGGGCTGGTCTGGGCCTTGCGCCGGCAGTTCCGCCGTGACCACTACGACGCCTGGACGTATTGGACCGTCGTCGTCATGGTCGCGATCTTCGGGACCTCCGCCGCCGACGCCCTCCACGTCGGTCTCGGCATCGAATACCCGGTCTCGACGGCCTTCTATGCCGTCGTCCTCGCGATCATCTTCTTCGCCTGGCACCGGTCCGAGGGCACGCTGTCGATCCACTCGATCACCACCAGACGCCGCGAGATCTTCTACTGGGCTGCGGTGCTCGCGACCTTTGCGCTCGGCACCGCGGCCGGCGACATGACCGCCACGAACCTCAGCATCGGCTACTTCGGCTCCGGCCTCATGTTCCTCGGCCTGATCGCGATCCCTTGGCTCGGCCACCGTTATCTGGGGCTGAACGAGGTCTTCGCCTTCTGGATGGCCTACGTCCTGACCCGCCCGCTCGGCGCCTCGTTCGCCGACTGGATGGCGGTCGAACCGAGTCGGGGCGGCCTCGGGATCGGCGCGGGTGGAGCGGCGCTGATCCTGGCCGCCGTCGTCATCCTGGCGATCCGCCGCCTGGCGAAGACGAAGATGGACGTGCTGGTCGAGGACGTCGACCTGGAAGGCGACCTCGAGCTGGAGGAGAACTCAGACGCGGGCAGTCGAGGCCGCGGTCGAGCCCTCGGCCTCGACCTTGGGTAGAGCCTCAGGGAGCGTGTAGAAGTGCTCGGTGGCGCCCCGCACCGCGCGCTGGCGCACGAGCACGATCAGACCCGCTTTGGCGAGCTCGGTGACGTGGTAGTTCGTGTTGCTGAGCGGGATCTGCAGCTCGTGGCTGAGGTCGCTGGGGGAGAGGACCCGGCCGCCGTCGAGCCCGATGATTTCGAGGATCGAGACCCGCAGGGGATGCGCCGTCGCGCGTGCCAGTCGCTCCCAGCTGACCGGGATCGCCTCGCCGCTCGCGCGGTCGCCGTTGCCGCTCGTCGGGGTGTTGCCGTTGCTGGTCGGCTTTGCTTTTGGCATCAGGTCAGTGACTCCGTTGGCGTTTCCATCGTTCATCTGCCCAAGTACCCCGTTTTGCCCAACCATTAAATCGAGATTACCAAAAAATATTGACTCATGTACCGATTTTCGGGTAGGGTTGGTTTGGGATGCTCTTCTGGAGGAGAGATGCGGCGTTTGGCGACGCCTGGATCACTTTTTTCGTGATCTGCGTCGGAATCGGCCTCGGGACGGGGGCGATGCCGGTGCCCGCTTCGGCCGACACGGCCTCGGTGATCGCGCCCAGCAACCCCCACGCACCGACGATCGAATCGGGCTGGCAGGCGGGGACCTGCAAGAAAGAACCGCCGATCACGACGCCTACCGCCGCTTCGTTCTGCAACGTCGAAAGCAACCCCGGCGAATTCTTCTTCGAAGAAGCGTCGGCCCACCCCAACTTCGGCTTCACCCAGTTCATCGTCGCCCACAAAGCGGGGTTGCTGCCCGGCACCGAAGAACCGACCGCCGAACTCGCCTACGTCCGGGTCGAGCTCCCGGTCGGCCTGGCGGTCAATCCGGGCGCGACCGAACGCTGCCCGATCGAAGTCTTCGAAGCCGGGGCCTCCGGCTGCCCGGCCGGGTCGAAGGTCGGCGAAAGCGGCGTCACCGCCTCGGAGCCGCTGGTCGGGGTGCCCATCGCGCCGATCCCCGGGGTGACCGCGGTCAACGTCTACAACGTCGTGCCTAAGCAGGGGCAGGCGGCCCGCTTCGGTCTCGAACTAGCGGGCAACGAAGTCTTCCTCGAAGGCGACATCGATTCGACCGGCAATTACCACGAGGGGTTCACGATCGCGGTCCCACACGCCCTGCCGATCGAAGCGATCGAAGGCGCGATCCTGAAAAACCGCCTCGTCTTCAACGGGCGCGCCGGCGACGGCACCTTCCTCACCACGCCGAGCACCTGCCACGGGCAGGCCTTCATCGAATCCGGGACCGAATACTCGACCTTGCTCAAAGCCGCCTCCTATGAAGAGATCGGGGCGGGGGAGAGCTTCCCGGGCGGGGCGGGGGAATACCTCGAATCGCCGATCCCGCACGACACCTCGCCGAAAAGCTGCAACACGATCCCCTATAGCCCCGGCCTCGCGGTCGCCCCGGGGACCGAAGAAGCCAACTCACCCGCCCCTGCCCAGGTGACCGTCACGGTCCCGCACATCCAGTCGCCGACCGGGCAGGATGACTCGACCACCAAGGAAGCCTCGGTGACGCTGCCGCCCGGGATGGGGATCAACCCCTCCGCGGCGGCGGCGCCGAACAACCTGAAGACGTGCGAAAACGGCCAGTTCCCGCTCCACTCGACCGCGGCGATCACCTGCCCGGCCGAGTCGAAGATCGGCACCGCGACGATCGCCTCGGCGGCGCTGCCGGAAGGCAACCTCGAAGGCGGCGTCTACATCGGCAAGCAGGAAAGCACCGACCCGGCCTCCGGCAACGAGTACCGGATCTTCATCGACGCCAACTCGGCCCGCTACGGGATCGACGTCCGCCTGGTCGGCCACGTCGCCGCCGACCCGGTCACCGGGCAGCTCGACGACGACGATCACCGAAGTCCCGCAGGTCCCCTTCACCAGCTTCAAGCTCAACTTCGTCGGCGGCCGGCAGGCGGTGCTGAGCAGCCCGCCGACCTGCGGTCCCAACACCGGCGGTGCCCGGATGACCCCGTACTCGGGCAACGCGCCGGCGACGCCGACCGCCGCCTTCGTCCTCCACGCCACCCCGGGGGGAGGGGCCTGCGCCGCGACGCTCGCCGCGCGACCCTTCGCCCCCTCTTTCGCCGCCGGGCCGAAGAGCAACACCGCCGGCGCCTACAGCCCGCTCCATGTGTCGATCACCCGCGGCAACGGCCAGCAGGAGCTGAAAGGCGCATCGATCACGCTGGCGCCGGGGATGATCGGCAAGCTGGCCGGCATCCCTTACTGCCCGGCGAGCAACCTCGCCGCCGCGGCCGGCACCAGCGGCGCCGCCCAGGCCGCCAACTCGAGCTGCCCGGCGGAGAGCGAAGTCGGCACCGCCACCGTGCAGGCGGGCACCGGCCCGACGCCGCTCTCGATCGACGGCAAGGTCTTCCTCTCAGGTCCCTACCACGGGGCTCCCCTCTCCCTGGCAGTCGTCACCCCCGCCACGGCCGGGCCGTTTGATCTCGGCACGGTCGTGGTGCGGGTGGCCCTGTTCGTCAACCCGGAAACGGCACAGGTGACCGCTCTCTCCGACCCGATCCCCGACGTCTTCGGCGGCGCCCAGCTGAGCATCCGCTCGGTCGCGATCGACCTCAGCAAGAAGGAATTCACCCTCAACCCGACCAGCTGCGACAAGCTGGTGACGACGGCGATCTTGAACGGGGGCGGCGGCAACCCGGCCTCGCAGTCGGCCTGGAGCTCCTTCTCGGCCTCGGTCCCGTTCCAGACCTCGAACTGCCAGGCGCTGAAGTTCCGGCCGAAGTTGACGACGCGCTTCCTCGGCGGGGTCAACCAGACCCACCGGGCCGGCCACCCGAAGCTGCGGGCGACCCTGGTGGCGCGCCCCGGTGACGCCAACATCGCCCGCGCGACGGTGACCCTGCCGCACTCGGAGCTGATCGACCAGGGGCACATCAAGACGATCTGCACGCGGGTCCAGCTCGCCGCCCAGGAATGTCCGAAGAGGGCGATCTACGGACACGCCCGCGCCGAATCGCCCTTGCTCGACCACGCACTCGTCGGCCCGGTCTACCTCGTCTCCTCGAACCACACCCTGCCCGACCTGCTCGCCGATCTGCGGGGCCAGGTCGAGATCCAGCTGCACGGGGTGATCAAGTCGGTCAAAGGCGGCCGCATCCGCACCACCTTCTCGCCGGTCCCCGACGTCCCGGTCAGCAGATTCGTGCTGACGATGCAGGGCGGCAAGAAGGGCCTGCTGCAGAATTCGCGCAACCTCTGCACCCACAAGTATTTCTCGAAGCTCAACTTCCTCGCCCAGAACGGCAAGCATCTGCGCAAGAAGCGGCTGCCGCTCGGCGTCGCCGGCTGCAGGCGCGGCCACAAATAGACGTCTTGGTTTTTCGAACCGAGATAGCTGGGTAGGGGTTCGACCGCATGAGGAGGAGTGCACGGAACCTTGTAGGGGTGGCCACGGCGATGGCCCTGATCGGCCTGCTCGGCGCTGCGTTCGCCGCGAGCTCGGCGTCGGCTGCCTTCGGCGTCAAAGAATGGGAAGCGGGGACCTGCACCGAAGACACCATCGCGGCCCGCTGTGCCTTCGCCGGGCCGTCGTCACGCTTCTATACGCAGGCTGCCGGCCATCCGAACGTGGGGTTCACCTACTTCCGCTTCAACGCGGTCGAACCGCTCGGTGTCCCCCTTGCGGCGGAAGGGAACGTGCGGACGGTTCGCGTCGACCTCCCTGTCGGCCTCAACGTCGATCCGACCGCTGTGCAGTGGTGCACGAAAGCCGAATTTGAAGCCAACGCCACCGTCAACTGCGCCAACGCGCAGGTCGGCACGAGTGAAGTCACCTCGATCGTCGGCATAACCATCCCAGCGGTCCCGGTCTACGACATCGAACCCGATCCGGGCCATCCAGCCTTGTTCGGATTCCATGTCCCGGTCCTCGAAGCGAACATCTACCTTCAGGCCGACATCGACTGGGCGGGGGATTACCACGAGGGCTTCACGATCAGCAACATTCCCAACGCGGTTCCGCTGATCGGCAACCGGCTCGACTTCAACGGGCAGACCGGGGGATCGTTCCTTACGCTCGGCAGCCAGTGCAACGGCCCGTCGACGACCACCTTGAACGTCGAATCCTACGCGGCAGAATTGGTCGGACCCGTCTTGGCGACGCCGCCGGCGCCGATCAGCAACTGTGCCGCCGTGCCGTTCAAACCGACCGTCACCGCAAGCGCCTCGGGTCCCACTGACTCCTCGGTTCCCGTCTCGGTCTCCCTCAACATTCCGCAGTCGAAGGAACCGACCGGGCTCAACTCCTCGACGGTCAAGACCGCAAACGTGACCTTGCCGGCCTACACGGGGCTGAACCCGGCGACCGCGCCGGGTCTCAAGTTCTGCCCGGACAGCGCCTTCCCGCTGAAATCGAAAGCGGCAACCAACTGCCCGGCCGAATCGCAGGTCGGCACGATCGCGATCGAAGCGCCCGAGCTGCCGCCCGGCTCACTCACGGGCCCCGTCTATCTGGCCGAGCAGAAGAGCCGCGATCCGCTCTCCGGCAACGAGTACCGAATCTTCTTCAACGCCGAATCGAGTCGATATGGCGTCCAGGTCCGCGAGGAAGGCAAGATCAAGGCGAACCCGACGACCGGCCAGATCACCGGGGAATTCACCGAACTGCCGCAGGTCGCCTTCAGCTCGGCGACGCTGACTTTCGGGCCGGGGGCCAAACATTCCATCCCGGTGTTGAGCAGCCCGCCGATCTGCACCAACACCTCGACCTCGAGCGCGGTCCCCTGGTCGACCGGGGCGTTGACGCCCACCGGAGCCACCGAATTGAAACTGACCCAGGCGCCCGGAGGCGCCCCCTGCGCGAAGACGATGGCCGAACGACCGTTCAAGCCCGGTTTCCTGGCGCGGCCGGGGACGAGCAAGGTGCTCACCTACACGCCCTACCAGCTGAACATCACCCGTGGCGAAGGTCAGCAGGAGATCAAAGGCTTCAACATCACGCTGCCGCCAGGGGCGACCGCGAAACTCGCCGGCGTCCCCTACTGCCAGCCGAAGGAATACGAAGCGGCGAACAAGGTCTCGGGGGTCGAAGAGCAGAAAACGTCGAGCTGCGCGGCGAAGAGCGAAATCGGCGTCGCCTCGATCCTCGCCGGCACCGGCGCCAATCCGCTGAAGATCGCGGGCAGGGTCTACCTCTCCGGTCCATATAAAGGGGCGCCGCTCTCGGTGGTCGTGATCACCCCCGCGGTGGCCGGCCCGTTCGACCTCGGCAATGTCGTCGTCCGCGCGCCGCTCAGCCTCGATCCGGAAAGCGGACAGGCCTCGACCAGCGCCGAAATCCCGGACGTCTTCGGCGGCGTGAAGCTCGACGTCCGCTCGATCTTCGTGAACCTGAACCAGAAGGAATTCACGCTGAACGGGACCAACTGCAAGAAGTCACAGGTCGCCGGCAGCGTGCAGGGCGGCGGTGCCGACCCGACCAACCCGTCGACCTGGTCCTCGGTCAACGTCTCCAGCCCGGCGCAGGGCGATGGCTGCAGAGCGCTCAAGTTCAAGCCGAAGCTCCACCTCCGGCTGTTCGGCCAGACCCACCGCGCCCAGCACCCGAAACTGAAGGCGACGCTGACCACCAAGAAGGGCCAGGCCAACACGGCGCTCGCGTCGGTGGCGCTGCCGCATGCGATCTTCCTCGACCAGTCGAGCCTCGGGACGGTCTGCACGCGCCCCCAATTCGCCGCCGAAAAGTGCCCGAAGAAGTCGGTCTACGGTCATGCGCGCGCCTGGTCGCCGCTGCTCGCCAAACCCCTCGAAGGCCCGATCGTCCTGCGCTCCTCGAACAACACGCTGCCCGACATGGTCGCCCACCTCAAGGGCCAGGTGGACATCGACCTCGACGGCCGCATCGACAGCTTCAAGGGCGGCATCCGGACGACCTTCGCCCGCCTTCCGGATCTGCCGGTGAGCAAGGTGGTCCTGGTCCTGCCGGGCGGCAAGCACGGCCTGCTGCAGGCCTCGACCAACCTCTGCGCGAAGCCGGTGAAGGGCATCATCCGCCTCACCGGCCAGAACAGCCGCAGGTCCAACCGCCACGTGAGGATCCAGACTCCCTGCGGGAAGAAGAGCAAGGGCAAGAAGTCGTCGAAGAAGCACAAGGGCGGCAGCAAGAAGCAGAAGTCCAAGCACTGATCCGCCTACCTCCGGATCGCCTTTCCGATCCATCCAGATTCACCGCTGGACTTGATTCAACCGCTACGGGCGCTAGTGTCTCCCTTGGGAGCAGTGCCAGGGGGAATCTTTACCGCCATGCAGGGGCGGCGTTATCGCGTTTGGGGAATTGCGTTAACGGAGGAGGAATAGATGGTCAGGCGTTTGATGATCTTGTGCTCGCGGTTGGATTGCTCGGTGCCGTTTTTGTGGCTTCGACCGCCCACGCTGCGGTCGGGGTCAAAAAGTGGGAATCGCTCACCTGTAAAGAAAACGCCGATCTGCCGGGTCCAGGCGCGGAATTCGGGAAACCGGGAGCGGAAGGTGGAACCGAAGGCTCGCTGACGGTGCCGCCCGAACAATGCAAAGGCTCGACCCCGGAAAAACAGTTCACCCAAGCCGGTGGCCACCCCAACTATGGGATCACCGACTTCAAGATCAACACTGCCCCGCCACCTCCCTTCACTGAAGTGGGCGGCTTCCCGACTGCCTTTCTCCACAAAATCGTCGTCGACACGCCGGAAGGCCTGAGCGTCAATCCGGAAGCGCTGCCGAAGTGCACGGTCGGCGAACTCGCGACGCTGAGCTGCCCGGGCAGTGCGCTGGTCGGGATCAATTACCTCACCGTCGCCGGATCGTCGCCGAACGGGGAAGGCAAATGCACCACGGCGACGACGCCGCCGTCGCCGGTCAACGGTGAATGCCTCCAAGTCCGGCTCAAACTGCCGGTCTACAACCTGGTGTCGAAGGAAGGCGTCCCGTCGATGGTCGGGTTCATGACCGAATCTGGGCCGACCTTGATCGAAGGCTCGCTGAGCCCCGTCGACCAGCACGTCACCTTCACGATCAACGAAATCCACGCGCCTTCGGCGACCGCGCCGCCGATCATCGAGTCGCGACTGGTCTTCTTCAGCGCCAAAGCGACCAACCCGAACCCGTTCGCCGACGGCACCTACCTGACGATGCCGAGCAACTGCGCCGGTGGTCAGGTCTCGGTGCTCCATCTGGAAGCGCAGCTGCCTGTCAGTGAAGCGGAAGCCAGCTACACGACCCCGACCGGCGCATCGGGCTGCGCGAACGTGCCCTTCAATCCGGAAATCGCCGTCTCGGCTGATGGCGCCAAAGCGGTCGACAGCCCTGAACCGACGACCGTCGACGTCGGCATCCCGTGGGATCCGTCGGCGCCGATCGCCAACTCGTATCTGAAAGTCGCCAAGGTCACGCTGCCCGAAGGAATGGGGATCAACCCATCCGCGAGCAACGGCCTCGCGTCTTGCACCGACGAACAGTTCCACTACCACACGAACGCGGCGGTGGAATGCCCGGCCGCGTCGAAGATCGGCACGGTGGAGATCCAGACGCCGTCGCTGCCGGCCAACTCGATCAACGGCGACGTCTACGTCGGCGCGCCGCTGAAGAACGGGCCGGGGGCGTTCGAATCCGGAGAACAATTCCGGATCTTCATCTACGGGTTCTCGACTCGGTACGGCGTCAACGTGCGGCTGGAGGGGGAGGTCTTCCCGGACGCGACCACCGGCCAACTGACCGCGGTCGTGGCGGAAAACCCGCAGGCGACGTTCCGCAACTTCCGCCTCCATTTCTTCGGCGGAGACAAGGGAATCCTCACCTCGCCGTCCGACCTGCGGGACGAACACGACGACCACCGAATTCACCCCGTGGTCTGAAAACCCGGGCCAGAACAAGCCGACGACCAACACGGCGCTGACCAGCGACCCGGGTGGCGGCACCTGCCCGACCAGCCTCGGCGCCCGGAAGTTCGCGCCGAGCTACACCGCCGCCTCCGATTCGAAGACGGCGGCCAAGTACAGCCCGTTCAAGGTCCACATCGGTCGGGCCGACGGCGAACAGGAGTTGAAAGCCGTCAACGTGACCCTGCCGAAGGGGCTGACCGGCAAGCTCGCCGGGATCCCCTACTGCTCGGAAGCCGACCTCGCCGCCGCGGCAGCCGCGCAGCGGCCGGGCGTTCCAGGCGAATCCGAGCTGTTCGTCGAAGAGCGCGATCGGCGCGACGACGACGCTCTCGGGCACCGGCAACGCGCCGCTCAGCCTGCCCGGCACGGCGTACCTCGCCGGCCCGTACAACGGGGCGCCGATCTCGATGGCGATCATCACCCCGGCGGTCTCGGGTCCGTTCGACCTCGGCACCGTGGTCGTCCGGGTGGCGCTGAACGTCAACCCGCTGACCGCCCAGATCAACGCTGTGTCCGATCCGATCCCGAACGTGTTCGGCGGGGTCAAGCTGGACATCCGCTCGATCGACGTGAACATGAACCGCAACAAGTTCATGCTCAACCCGACCAACTGCGCCAAAGGCGCCACGGCCGGGACGATCAACGGCGGCGGCTCGAACCCGGCCAACGCGGCCTCCTGGAGCAGCTACGCGGTCACCGCCGCCTACCAGGCGACCGGCTGCAACAAGCTGTCGTTCAAGCCGAAGTTCAACGCCCGGATCTCCGGGCCGACCACGCGGGCGAAGAACCCGCAGATCCGGGTCATCGTCAAGGCGCGTCAGGGCGACGCCAACATCGCCCGCACCGCGCTGAACCTGCCGCACTCGCTGTTCCTCGATCAGGGTCACATCAAGACCATCTGCACGAGGGTCCAGCTGGCGGCGAGCCAGTGCCCGAAGAACTCGGTCTACGGGCACGCCGAAGCGAGCAGCCCGCTGCTCAAGAACAAGTTGAAGGGGCCGGTCTACCTGGTGTCCTCGAAGCACAAGCTTCCGGACCTCCTGGCGGACCTCAAAGGCCAGATCAACATCCAGCTGGACGGCGTCATCAGCTCCAGCCACGGCGGGCTGAAGACGGTGTTCAACAACACGCCGGACGTCCCGCTGAAGACGTTCGTCCTGAACATGCAGGGCGGCAAGAAGAGCCTCCTGCAGAACTCGACGAACCTCTGCAAGAGCCCGCAGCTGGCCATCCTCAACATGAAGGGCCAGAACGGCAAGACGGTGAAGACGAACAAGCTCCGTCTGAACGTCGCCTCCTGCGGGAGCAAGAAGAAGAAGTAGCCCTGCGGAGGGCACGGATGGGCGCCGGCGCGGCAGGCTGACTAGCCTCCGCGCCGGTGCGTCCTTCCGTCTCCGTCCTGATCGTCGCCTGGAACAGCAGCGCCGAGCTGCGCCGTACGCTGCCGCCGCTGCTGGCGGAGCTGCGCGACGGCGACGAGCTGATCGTCGTCGACAACGACTCGCCCGACGACTCGGCGGCCGTCGCGCCGGGAGCTGGCGCCGGCGGCGAAGATCGTCACGATGGGCCGCAACCGCGGCTTCGCCGGCGGCGCCGACGTCGGCGCGAGCAACGCGACCGGCGACCTCTTGGTCATCCTCAACCCCGACGCGATGCCGCTGCCGGGGTGGGGGGAGGCGATCCGCCGGCCCTGGCTCGAGGGCCGCGGCTGGTCGGCCTGGCAGGGCCTCGTCGCCGGGGAGGACGGGACGACGATCAACTCGGCCGGCAACCCGGTCCACTTCACCGGGATCGTCTGGGCGGGGATGCACGACGAGCCGCTCGCGGCGGCGCCGGGACCGCGGGAGGTGACCGCCGCCTCGGGCGCCTGCCTGGCGGTGCCGCTCGACGTCTGGCGCCGGCTCGGCGGCTTCGCCGAGCGCTTCTTCATGTACCACGAGGACGTCGACCTCTCGCTGCGGCTGCGGCTGGCGGGGGAGACGGTCGGGATCGAGCCGGCGCGCGGTGGTCGCCCACGACTACGAGTTCAGCGCCTCGTCGGGCAACAAGTGGCGCTGGCTCGAGCGCAACCGTCTCGCCACCCTGGTCCGCCTCTACCCGGGTGCTCTGCTGGTGCTGCTCGCCCCGGCCCTGCTGGCGACCGAGGTGGCGCTCCTGCTCGCCTCGGCGGCGGGCGGCTGGGGCGGGCAGAAGCTCCGCGCCGACGCCGAAGCGCTCGTCTGGCTGCCGCGGCTGCTGCGCGAGCGTCGGGCGATCCAGCGCGGGCGCCGCGTCTCCGCCGGCGCCAGTTCGCCGCCGCCCTCACGGCCGGACCTCGACTCGCCGTTCATCCCCGCCGTCGCCCGCTCGGCGCCGGCCAAGGCGCTTCTGCGCGCCTACTGGCGGGTCGTCCGCGCCCTGCTCGGACGCTAGCCGCGCTGGGCGGTGGGGCGAATCAGGATCTCGTTGATCTCGACTCCGGGCGGCGCGGTCAGCGCGTGCGCCGCCAGCGCCTCGACCTGGTCCCACTCGGTGACGTCGCACGCGACCGCGCGCGCCGTCGCGGCGCCGATGCCACTGCTGGCCCCGGTGATCAGCAGGACCGGCTTTTCGGCCCCGGAATCTGGCTCCTGATGCGGCATGGCCGGATCTTTAACAGACCTTGATGTGCCGACCGGCCGGCTTGCGATAATCCCGGGCGTCGTGGATCCCTCGCGTAAGCGCAAGATTCGGCTGGTCATAGCCCTGTCCGTAGCCGTCCTCCTGGCCGTGGCCCTGATCTACACCAGCTTCTCCGCCTCGACCCAGGCCAAGGAACCGTCGCAGATCCTGACCGCCGCGCCCGGGACCAACTACGAGATGAACGGCAAAGTCGTCCCCGGCTCGATCAAGCAGAACGACAACGGCGGCATGACCTTCGAAGTCAAGGACCGCGAAGGCGGCAAGGCGCGGCGATGCCGGTCAGCTACCACGGCTCGGTCCCCGACCCGTTCCGCGGCGGCCGCGAGATCATCCTCACCGGCGCGATGCAGAACGGGCACCTTCGTCGGCGAACCGGAATCGCTGATCACCAAGTGCCCGTCGAAGTTCACCACGAACGCGAGCGAATCCGCCAGCAGCTAGCAGCAGTAGCTACTCCGGCAGTAATGGCTAGCGTCGGCCACGCCTTCTGGCGCTCGCCTTCTTCGTCGCCGCGCCTCGGCCGTGACCGCGGTCGTCTGGCGCCACGACGACGCCCGCGTCACCCTCGCCCGCCGCGGCGTCTACGCGGTCTTCTTCCTGCTGCTGGCGTGCGTCGTGATCATCGAGGTCAGCTTCGCGACCAACGACTTCTCGCTCAACATCGTCGCCGAACACTCCTCGATCGAGACGCCGATGTTCTACAAGCTGGCGGCGATGTGGTCGAGCCAGGAAGGCTCGCTGCTGCTCTGGGCGTTCGTGCTCTCGACCGCCGCCTCGCTCGCCCTCTACTCGACCCGCCACAAGCTGCGCGAGATCGTCCCCTGGGCGACCGCGGTGATGATGGCGATCGGCTCCTTCTTCATCGGGCTGATGCTGTTCGCGCCCGACGTCAACCCGTTCAACACGCTGAACCCGGCGCCGCAGGACGGGATCGGGCTGAACCCGCTGCTCCAGCACCCGAGCATGATGATCCACCCGCCGATGCTCTACTCGGGGTACGTCGCCTGGACGGTCCCCTTCGCCTTCGCGATCGGCGCGCTGATCACCCGCAAGGTCGACTCCGAATGGATCCGCGCGACCCGCCGCTTCGCCCTGATCGCCTGGACCTTCCTCGGCTTCGGCCTGCTGCTCGGCGCCCGCTGGTCCTACTCGGAGCTCGGCTGGGGCGGCTACTGGGCCTGGGACCCGGTCGAGAACGCGGCGCTGATGCCGTTCCTGCTCGGCACCGCCTTCCTGCACTCGATCATGGTGCAGGAGAAACGCAGCATGCTGAAGGTCTGGAACGCGACGCTGATCGTCGCCACCTTCTCGATGTGCCTGCTCGGCACGTTCCTGGTCCGCTCCGGCGTCCTCCAGTCGATCCACGCCTTCGGCAACGACACCGTCGGCCCCTACCTCCTGGTGGTGATCGGGATCGTCGTCATCGGCTCGACCCTCCTGCTCGTCTCGCGCCTCGACGACCTGCAGATCGGAGAAGCGGATCGACTCGCTTGCTGTCGCGAGAGTCGGTCTTCCTGATCAACAACCTGCTGCTGGTCGGGATGACGATCGTGATCGCCTGGGGAACCTTCTTCCCGCTGATCTCCGAACTCTTCACCGGCCACAAGAGCTCGCTCGCGGCGCCCTGGTTCGACAAGTACACGACGCCGCTGGCGATCCTGCTCGTGCTCTTCACCGGGATCGGGCCGCTGCTCGCCTGGCGCCGCGTCACCTGGGCCTCGGCGAGGCGCGTCTTCCGCATCCCGATCGCGGTCGCGGCTGCTCACCGCTGGTCGTCCTCTGGGCCTTCACCGACGCCGCCGACAAGCCCTGGGCGCTGGCGCTCTTCACCTTCGCCGCGTTCGCGATCGCGGGCGTCCTGCAGGAGTTCTACAACGGCGCCCACGCGCGGCAGAAGACCTCCGGCGGCTCCTTCGTCGGCGCCCTCGCCGCGGTCACCGCGCGCAACCGGCGCCGCTACGGCGGCTACATCGTCCACATCGGCATCGCCGTCGCTGCTGATCGGGATCGCCGCCTCCTCGAGCTTCCAGACCAACGAAAACGTCTCGATGAAACCGGGCGAAACGCGGGTCGTCGACGGGCGCGAATTCACCTACAAGCGCCCCTACGTGCAGGTCGACAGCGAGAAGTACACCTTCGGCGCGATAGTCGAAGTCGCGACAGGACGGCAAGTTCCTGACGACGCTGCGACACCAGCCGCCGCTTCTTCCGCCCGACCGGGGCCGCCGCGACCGGCCAGATCTCCGACTACTTCGGCGGCGAGGCGACGACCGAGGTCGGCCTGAAGACCGGCCCGGTGCGCGACATCTGGGTCACCGTGGCGCCGAACGTGCAGGGCGTCCAGCACCAGCTGGCGCGTCGCCGACAAAGGCTTCAGAAATGCGTCGAAGCCGGGCCGGGGACGCCGCCGCAGTGCAAAGACCTGAACGCGCTGATGCGCGCCGCGCAGGCCAACCCGTCGCTGCAGCCGCGAGCGCGCTCGGCGAGATCGAACAGCTGCAGCTGAAGGCGGCCGAACAGATCGCCCGCCAGTACGTCCACGACGGCAACCGCCGCGACCTTCAAGGTGATCATCAACCCGCTGGTGATGTGGATGTGGATCGGCGGCGATCATCGGCCTGATCGGCGCCCTGATCGCCGTCTGGCCGAGCCGCAGCCGCCGCAAGGGCGCGATGGTGCGGACCGAGGCCGACGAGCTGAAGGAAGCCGAAATACCGCGAAATCCGCGACGCCGAACTCGACCACGCCTCCGGCAAGCTCTCCGACGAGGACTACGCGATCCTCGACGCCGAGCTGCGCAAGGAAGCGGTGGAGATCCTCGACGCGGTCGGGGTGGGGGCCGGGGCGGCGAGTCGCGCCCGGCCCGGGTCGGCCGCGCGGGCCTGCCGAGCGACTGGGTCGGCGGCGAGCACGTCGGCAACGGCAACGGCCACACCAACGGCAATGGCAACGCAACGCAACGGCAACGGCAACGGCAACGGGAACGGCAACGGCCACCATCCCGAAGCAACGGCAACGGCCACACGGGCAACGGCAACGGCGCTCCGACGAGCCGGCCGACCGCGATTAGCGGTCGGAACCCTCTACACTCAGCCTCGTGTACACGATTCTCGGCGTCCTTCAGGTCATCATCGCGGTCGTCCTCGTCTTCCTGGTGCTCCTGCACTCGGGCAAAGACGCGGGCCTCTCCGGTGCCTTCGGCATCGGCGGCGGTGGCAGCTCAGATCGGCGGCGGCTCGATGGTCGAGCGCAACCTCGACCGCGCCACCGTCTTCTTCGCGGTCTGTTCGTCGTGAACACGATCGTCATCCTCAAGATCTAGTAGTCCCGCATCGCGGTGCGCCTCTGACGCACGGTGCGCTCGTCGCCCTGCCTCTACGGGGCTCGCATCGTCGCGTCGCTGTCAGCGCCCTGCGCACGGCTGCCGCGCTTGCGGTGTCAAATCTGCGTGCTCTGTAACTGCTGGTTGACAAAGCGGTACCTTTGTCAAGCAGGCAGACTTCAAGCTCGCGTTTGACAAGGAGGGGAAACGTGGAGGCGCATGCAGAGGCAGCGCGCATCACCATCACCACCACGACGACGTGCGAGGTGAATCCGGCCGCCTGGAGCGACGGCAAGCGCTACGCCTGGCTGCTCGGGATCCTCGTGCCGCTGGCGCCGTTCATGGCCTGGGGGGCGGTCGAAGCGACCGGCTTCGGCGGCTTCTGGTTCCTCGGCCCGGTCCTGGTCTTCGGGATCTTCCCGCTGCTCGACCTGGCGATCGGCCTCGACGCCACGAACCCGCCCGACTCGGTGCTCAAGTGGCTCGAGCAGGACCACTACTACCGCTGGTGCACCTACCTCTTCATCCCGATCCAGTACGCCGGGCTGATCTTCGCCGCCTGGAAGTGGGGGGACGGCGGGCTCTCGCGTCGTCGAAAGCATCGGCCTCGCGTTCACGATGGGCGTCGTCGGCGGGATCGGCATCAACACCGCCCACGAGCTCGGCCACAAGCGCGACGACCTGGAGAAGTGGCTGAGCCGCGTCGCCCTCGCGCAGACCGGCTACGGGCACTTCTTCATCGAGCACAACCGCGGCCACCACGTCCGCGTCGCGACCCCGGAGGACCCGGCCAGCTCGCGGCTCGGCGAGAGCTTCTGGGAATTCCTGCCGCGCACCGTGTCGGGCAGCCTCACCTCCGCCTGGCGGCTCGAGGCGCAGCGCCTCGACCGGCTCGGCAAGTCGCACTGGACCCTGCGCAACGACATCCTCGGCGCCTGGGCGATGACCGTCGTCCTCTTCGCCGCACTCGCCGTCGCCTTCGGCCCGATCGTCCTGCCCGTACCTGGTCCTGCAGGCGATCATCGGCTTCTCGCTGCTGGAGGTCGTCAACTACCTCGAGCACTACGGCCTGCTGCGCGCAGAAGAAGGAGGACGGCCGCTACCAGCGCTGCCTCCCGCGGCACAGCTGGAACAGCAACAACGTCGCCTCGAACGTGCTGCTCTACCACCTGCAGCGCCACTCCGACCACCACGCCAACCCGACCCGCCGCTACCAGGCGCTGCGCCACGTCGACGAGGCGCCGCAGCTGCCGACCGGTTACGCGGGGATGATCGTCCTCGCCTGGTTCCCGCCGCTCTGGCGACGGGTGATGGACCCGCGGCTGGTCGACCACTTCGACGGCGACCTGACCCAGGCGAACATCCAGCCGCGCAAGCGGGAGAAGATCCTGCGCGCTACGGCGGCGGTGCGGGCGGCGGACTCGCGGGCGGTGGCGCGCGGCGGGAGCGCGTCGTGAGCGCCTTCCGCTGCCCCGGCTGCGGCTACGTCTACGACGAGGCGGAGGGCCACCCGCGCGAGGGCTTCCCGGCCGGGACGCCGTGGGCCGACGTGCCCGACGACTGGGCCTGCCCCGACTGCGGCGTCCGCGACAAGGTCGACTTCGAGCCGGTCGAGGAGGGCGCCTGACCGCCGCCGCTGCGACGATAGGGGGGATGGCGAGCCGCACTCCCTATCCCGAGGCCGCGCGCGAGCTGCTCCGGCAGACGCTCTTCGACGCCGCCCGCCACCACCTGAAGAGCGGCCCTGGTCGGAGGTGACGATGGGCGACATCGCCGCCACCGCCGGGGTCAGCCGCCAGACCCTCTACAAGGAGTTCGGCAACAAAAGCGAGTTCGCGGTCAACCTGACGATCCACGAGGGGGAGCGCTTCCTCGGCGCGGTCGAGGACGCGGTCCGCGCCCACACCGAGGACCCGCGCGCCGCGATCCGCGCCGCGCTGGAGCTCTTCCTCCGCACCGCCGGCGAAGACCCGCTGATCCGCATGGTGGTCACCGACGACGGCTCCGGCGGCATGCTCCCCTTCGTCACCACGCAGGGGATGCCGGTCGTCGTCTGGGCGACCGCGCGGCTCTCGGCGGTGATCGAGGAAGGCTGGCCGCAGGCGCCGAAAGGCGACGTGAAGCTGCTCGCCGAGGCGCTGGTCCGCCTCGCGATCTCCTACATCACCAACCCCTCCGGGACGCCCGAGTCGACCGCCGCCTCGGTCGCCGACCTGCTCGGCCCGTTCATCGACCGCGCCCTCGGCACGGCTTGATCGCGGTCCTCGCCGACACCCACATGCCGAAGGGAGGCGGGCGCTGCCGGAGCGCGCGTCGAGCTCCTCGGCGAGGCCGAGGCGGTGCTCCACGCGGGCGACTTCTTCACGTCGCGACCCTGCGGGAGATCGAGGCGCTCTGCCCGGGCCCGCTCCACGCGGTCCACGGCAACGTCGACGAAGCCGAGCTGCGGGCGGCGCTGCCGGAGACGCTCGAAGTCGAGTTCGACGGCGCCCGGATCGCGATGATCCACGACGCCGGCCCGTCGAAGGCGCGGCTGCGCGCATGCGCGCCGCTTCCCGCGTGCCGACGCGGTCGTCTTCGGCCACAGCCACATGCCGCTGCACGAAGAGGAGGACGGCTTCCAGATCTTCAACCCGGGCAGCCCGACCGAGCGCCGCCGCGCCCCGCCACTCGATGGGCCTGCTCCGATCGAGGCGGGCCGCCCGTCTTCGAGCACGTCTGGCTCTGAGCCGTCGTCATTGTCGCACAAGGGTAAGGGCTCAGTCGTCGGCGGCGCGACCAGTTCGTGCTGGTAGGCGTAGGCGACGGCCTGGGCGCGGTCGCGGGCGCCGATCTTGGCGAAGAGGTGGTTGACGTGGCTCTTCACGGTGGCGCCGCTGACCACCAGGCGGTCGGCGATCTCGCCGTTCGAGAGGCCCGCGGCGATCAGCTCGAGCACCTCGGCCTCGCGCGGGGTCAGCCCGTCGGGCAGCTCGTCGCCGTCGGGGCAGGGGGCGGCGCGTGTCGCCGCGCTGCACCGCGGCGATCAGCTGGCGCTGGACGGCCGGGTCGATCGCCGCCTCGCCCGCCGCGACCCGCTCGACCGCGCTGCGGATCTGCTCGGCGCCGGCGTCCTTGGTCAGGTAGCCGCGCGCGCCCGCCTGCAGGGCCGCGACGACGGTCTCGTCGTCGGCGTAGGTGGTCAGCGCGACGACGCCGACCCCGGGGTGGCGTCTCGGCCAGCCGGCGGGTCGCCTCGATCCCGTCGAGGCGCGGCATCCGCAGGTCCATCAGCACCACGTCGGGGCGCTCGGCGGCGACCATCGCCAGCGCCTCCTCGCCGTCGGCGGCGGCGCCGACCGGCTCGATCCCGTCGATCAGTCCCAGCATCAGGGTGAGGCCCTCGCGGACGACCCGCTGGTCGTCGGCGACGATCACCCGCAGCGGCCCGCGCGCCGCCTCGGCGCGCCCCACCCGTCGGCGGCGCTCACGCGGGCACCCAGAGCTCGACCCGGAAGCCGTCCTCGGTCGGCCCGGCGAGCAGGCGGCCGCCGATCAGCTCGGCCCGCTCGCGCATCCCGCTGACCCCGTAGCCCGCGCCCGCCCCGGCCAGCGCCGCCGGCTGCGGCACCCGCGGCTCGGCCCCGTCGCCGGCCGAGTCGGTGACGATCAGCTGCACGCCGTCGGGGTCGTAGTCGAGCCGGATCTCCACCCGCTCGGCCTCCTCGGCGTGCTTGCGCACGTTGGTGAGCGCCTCCTGGGCGGTGCGGAAGACGGCGAGCGCCGCTTCCGAGGGCAGCCGCCGCGGCTCGCCGCTGATCTCGAGCGTGCACTCGATGCCGCTGCGCGCGCATTTCCTCGAGCAGCTCCTCGAGCTTGTCGGGCCCCGGCACCATGTCGCCGCGCAGCGCCTTGATCGCGGCGCGCGCCTCGTCGAGCCCGGCCGCCGCGTGGCGGTGGGCGCCGGCCGATCGCCGCGATCACCTCGGCGTCGACGTCGCGGTCGAGCGCCAGCAGGCGCGCCCCCTCGAGCTCCACCGAGAGCGCCGAGAGCGAGTGGGCGAGCACGTCGTGGAGCTCGCGCGCGATCCGGCCGCGCTCGTCGAGCGCCGCCGCCTCGTTGCGCGCCAGCCGCGTCCGCTCCTCCTCGTCGAGCAGTTCCTGCGCCTGGATCTGGTGGTTCTCGCTCAGCCGCAACAGGTGCCGATCACGAACATGAAGATGTAGGCGATCGCGGTCCAGGAGAAGACGAGGAAGCGTTCGCTGGAGCCGACCAGGATGCCGATGTCGACGATCGCGATGATCGGGACGATCGCCGCCAGCGCCCACCGTTTCGGCAGCCGGATCACCGCCGAGGCGACCGCCGCGTAGGTGCCGAGCACCGCGGTCCCGGAGGGCTGCACCGTCATCAGCGCGATCGAGGCGTAGCCGAGCAGGCAGATGAAGACGAACTCGGCGCGGTCGTCCTGGGGGTCGCAGATCAGCTCGATCGCGATCAGCGCCGCCAGCGTGCCGCCGCCGAGCAGCGTCACCAGGCCTTCGCCGTGGAGCGCCGGGGTCGGCGTGCCGATCAGGCCCGAGATCAGGATCAGGACCATCGAGACGACCGGCCAGATCCGCATCCGCAGCGGCAGCTTGCCGTCCTCTGGGCGCAGCCGGTTGCGCAGCAGCATGATCCCGTGCGGGCGGTCCGGTTGGTCGTCGGGCCGGAAGATCTGCATGCCACACAGGTTAGGAGGCCGGCCGCGGCCTGTCATGGGCGCCGGGGTTGAGCGCGGCCCGGGCCGCCTCCACCCACGGGTTGAGGCCGCGATTTCGGCGCCCGCGCCGATGCGCGGCGCCGCCGCGCGCCGTAGCTTCCCGGCCATGGATACGGCGATACGAGTCAGCGGGCTGCGGCGCTCCTTCGGGGACGTCGAGGCGGTGGCGGGGGTCGACCTGGAGGTCCGCCACGGCGAGATCTTCGCCTTCCTCGGGCCGAACGGCGCGGGGAAGACGACGACGATCGAGATCCTCGAGGGGTTCGGCGAGCGCGACGCGGGGGAGGTCGAGGTGCTCGGCGTCGATCCCGCCCACGCCACCTCGGACTGGCGCCAGCGGGTCGGGATCGTGATGCAGGAGTCGGCCGGCGAGCAGGAGCTGACCGTGCGCGAGTGCATGGAACTGTACGCCGGGCTCTACCAGGCGCCGCGCGGGGTCGACGAGACGCTCGACGCTGGTCGGGCTCGACGACGAGGCGGCGGCGAAGATCGCCACGCTGCTCTCCGGCGGCCAGCGGCGGCGGCTCGACGTCGCCCTGGCGCTGATCGGCGACCCCGAGCTGATCTTCCTCGACGAGCCGACGACCGGCTTCGACCCGGCGGCGCGCCGCGACGCCTGGAAGATGCTCGACGGCCTGCGCGACCTGGGCAAGACGATCTTCCTCACCACCCATTACATGGAGGAGGCGGAGCGGCTCGCCGACCGGATCGCGGTGATCGCGGGCGGGCGGATCATCGACGAGGGGACGCCGGCGACGATCGGCCACCGCGACCTCGCCGCCTCGGAGATCATCTTCGACGCTGCCCGCCGGGATCGGCGAGGCCGACCTGCCCGAGGACCTGCGGGCGCTGGCCGCAGCCGGCCGCGCCGCGACGGCCGGATCGAACTGCACAGCGCCGCGCCGCTGGCCGACCTCGGCCGGCTCGGCTCCTGGGCCGAGGGCCGCGGGATCGAGGTCGGCGAGCTCGAGGTGCACCGCCCGACCCTGGAGGACGTCTACCTGCGCCTCACCGCGGAAGCGGCCGGCGTCGCCGACGAGGAGGCAAGTCGAGATGGACCTGGTCCTGCACGTCACCCGCTTCCAGCTGCGCGCCTTCCTGCGCAACAGCGGGCGCGGATGCTCACGCTGGTCATCCCGCTGATCCTGCTGGCGCTCCTGGCGGGCGTCTTCCACGGCGGCGAAACCGACGGTCAGCGGGGTGAAGATCGACTACCGCCAGTTCTTCGTGCCCAGCGTCGATCGTCTTCTCGCTGACCCTGACGACGCTGGCGATGCTGGTCGCCTCGGTCGTCCAGCAGCGCGAGCTGGGGATCCTCAAGCGCCGCCGGGCGACGCCGATGCCCGCCTGGGCGATGATCCTCAGCCAGTCGCTGACCGTGGTGCTGATGGCGATCGGCACCGTCGTCGCTGCTGCTGGTCGTCGGCGCGGTCGCCTTCGGCGTGCACTTCCCGGCTGAAGGGGGTGCCGGCCCTGGTGCTCGGGGTGCTCGGCGGGGCGGCCGCCTTCTGCGGGCTCGGCTACGCGCTCAGCACCTTCGCCGACTCGGCCGACTCGGCCCAGCCGATGATCCAGCTGATCATCTTCCCGCTCTTCTTCATCTCCGGGATCTGGATCCCGCTCTCCGAACTGCCCGAGCTGGCTCGCAGGCGATCGCCAAGATCTTCCCGGTCGAGCACGTCGCCGACCTCGTCCACCGCGCCTACGTCGGCGCCGTCCCGTCCGGCCCGGTCCTGCTCGACTTCGCGATCCTGGTCGCCTGGGCGGTGCTCGGGGCGGCGGTGGCGGCGCGCCGCTTCGTCTGGATGCCGCCGCGGCGGGGCTAGCCGGCGGGGCGGTGGCCGCTCAAGCGGAGCGCCTCAGCCGCGTTTGGTCTGGACCGGGCAGGCCGCCCGGTGGCCGCTGTGGAAGTAGCAGCGGTCGTTGACCCAGTGCACCGTGAAGTGGACGCCGGCGAGCACGACGTTGTGGCGGATCGCGTAGAAGACGGTGGTGGTGCCGAAGTAGTCGTTCGGCCCCTGGAACCAGGTGACGCCGCACTTGAGGCGGGCCTTCGCCTTGGCGGGCGCAGTGGATCGTCTGTTCCTGGCCGTGGCGGAAGCGGGAGCCGAACGCTTCTTCCAGCACCAGGACGCTCAGTTCTTCGGCGCGTTCCCGGGTCAGCGGTCGGGATGTGGGCCTTGGGGACGACGACTTCGGCGTCGGGCCGCCCGCTTCGACCGCGTCGATCCAGCTCTGCACCCAGGCGGAGATCTGGTCGACGCGGGTGAAGACGGCCGGGCTGGTCGGGTTGCAGCTGCCGTCGCCGAGGCTGGTGACGCCGACCTCGACCATCGTGCCGTCGGCGCGGGTGGCCATCGCCGGGCCGCCCGAGTCGCCGTGGCAGGCGGTGATCGTGGAACGTGGGAGAGTCGAGCGCGCAGAGCTGACGGCTCGGGTTCGAAGAAGGGGTAGAAGCGGCGCGTGCCCTGCTTGCAGCGGGAGGCTTCCTCGATCGGGACGGTGGCCGCCTGCAGCTGGTCGGGGGCGTGGCCGGTGGTGCGGTTCGTCGATCCCCCAGCCGGCGATCGTCAGCTCGGTCGCCGGGTTCGTAGAGGGCCGCGTCGGCGGCGGTCGCGAGCGCGATCGGCGGCGCCGCGACCGGGGCGGCGAGGATCAGCAGGCCCGGCGTCGCCCTGCAGCTTGGTCGGGTCGAAGCCGGGATAGGCGAGCACCTGGCTGACCTGGCTGATGTTGGCGCGAGGGATGTGGTCGGAGGTTGGAGATGCCGGTGGCGACGCGCGATCTCGGCTCGGCTCGACGATCGAGCTCGATTCGATGTCCTCGACGCAGTGGCCGGCGGTGAGGATGACGCGGGGGGCGACGACGGTGCCGGTGCAGGCGTAGCCGGTGGTCGCCGGCCGAGCCTTCGATGTAGGCGAGCGAGGGGTACTGGGCGATCGTCGCGTTGTGGCCGCCGATCACCGAGGCGGTCGCCTTCGGATTGGGGGGCGAGGCGGCTGCGGCGGCCGCGGTCGCCGTGGCGAGCACGAGCGCTGCAAGAATCGCAAGCGCAGCGATCAGGGTCGCGGTGCGATGGGCACCGAGCCGGGCGACAGTCACGGCCGCAATCCTAGAGAGCCGAGCGGGCCACGTGCCCTACGCCCGCGTACCGGGCAAGTTCGCACGAAGCCGGCACCCGCTGCCAACAGTTTGGACTAGAGTCATCGTCTAATCGGCCGGGCCCGAGCGATTCCCCGGCGTCAGCCGATCGAGCTGACTAGCTGACGGGAATTTCGGGACCAGGTGGGCGAATCGGTCCAGTCGACATGCAGACAGTTTACCACCCCCCATACGGCACTCTCGGCAACTTGGGGACCGTCTCGGATTGGGTCGGAGGATGGTCGACCTTTCTTCTGGTCGTGCTCGGCCTCGTCGCTTTTTACGGGACCCTTCTGGGGGTCCTGCAGTCGCGCCGAGACGCGAAGCGTGCGCGGACGCTGGAATACCTGTGTCGCTTCGGTGCCCTGGAGCCATTCAACACCCAGGTGATGACCTTCTTGTGGACCGCGGACCCGAACGCTCTCGAGCCGGGGGCCACGCTCAGGAGGACGGCCGACCAGGCGTCCGCGGCCCAGATCGGAAGCGCCTTCCACGCCCTCGACGTGGCCACCCGGGCAAGGGTGACGGGGGTGCTCAATTTCTACGAGGAGGTGAGCGCCTCCTATCGCCAGGATCTACTCGACGACGGACTGGCCCTGGAGATGGTCTGGCCGCTCCTGGAATACGGGTGGGAGGCGGCCGGTCCGCTGATCGCATTCCTGCGGCAGAGCGCGGAAGAGCTGACGCCGCAACCCGAAAACGCCGCTGACGCCGAAGCGGCCAGAGCCAAGGCGGTCGAAGCCGCGAAGGCGACGATGCGCCAATTGGAGGCGGTGAACGAGCTGCTCGGTGGGCGGCGTCTCGACGATCCGCCTCGGCGCGGCCTGCTCGAGCTCCTCGACAGCAGGGCGGCACTCATGCTCTGTGCGTTCGCTGTGCTGACGGTGCTCGGCAGCTTGATCGCGATCGGCACCGTGGCGGCCGCGCACAACACCCCGGGAGCCTTCGATTCGTTTCTCGTCGCAGCTGCCGCCGCCCTGACCGTGCTGGCGGTGGTCGCGATCGTGCCGATGGTCGAACGGGTGACGTCTGCGAAAAGCCTGCTGGTCAGCGGCGCCGTGATCGGGATCATGGCGCTGATCTTCACGGTCGGCCTGATGATGGCCCTCGATCTGGGTGGCGGCCACTGAAAATGCGAAAACCCCCGAGGCCGGGGGTTTTCCATGCGGCTGAATGGAGTCGAACCATCACGGGTGTTTCCACCCACAAGGCCCTCAACCTTGCGCGTCTACCAGTTCCGCCACAGCCGCTGGTGGGACCGGGATTCTAGGGGTTCGGCGCGCGCGTGCCCTCGCGCCTTGCGAGCGTCCGCTGGAAGGGATACTCTGCGAACAAGTGTTCGTCTGTATCCATATCCGGCAAATGGAGGAAAACGGAGACCAAGATGGTTGACCTTGACCTGACCAAGCGGCAGAAGGAGATCTTCGACTTCATCCGCAAGTACGCGGCCAAGACCGGCTACCCGCCGACGGTGCGGGAGATCGGCAAGGCCGTCGGCCTCCACTCCTCCTCCACGGTCCACGCCCACCTGGCGAACCTCGAGAAGATCGGGCTGCTCAGGCGCGACCCGTCGAAACCGCGGGCGATCGAGCTCCTCTTCGACAAGGCGGTCAGCGTGGTGAAGCCCGCCAACGGGATCCCGCTGGTCGGCTCGGTCGCCGCGGGCGCGCCGATCCTCGCCGAAGAGAACATCGAGGAGTACCTCGAAGTCCCCGACGTGATCGGCGGCGAGGACGGCGACTACATCCTCCAGATCCGTGGCGAATCGATGAAGAACGCCGGGATCATCGAAGCCGACTACGTGGTCGTGCGCCCCGCCGACGACGCCACCGACGGCGAAATCGTCGTCGCCCTGATCGGCGAGGAGGCGACCGTCAAGCGGATCTACCGCGAACCCGACCACATCCGCCTCCAGCCCGAGAACGAGGAAATGGACCCGATCATCACGACCGAGGCACGGGTCCTCGGCAAGGTGGTCGGCGTCTTCCGCAAGGTCTGATCCGGCGCCTGCAAACCGGCGCCTGCCGGTGTCCCCGGTTACTCGGGTCGGGTCACGCATTGGTATGCGCTCGCCTCCCCTCGCGCCCTGCGTCCTTGGCAGGCTTGGTTTTCGGCGCCGCTGCGCCTACTCTTTTCTTGTGAGCCAAGCGGACGCGGGCCGGGGGAGAAATCCGCGTTCGAGGAAAGTCCGGACACCAAAGGGCAGGGCGGTGGGTAACGCCCACCCGGCGAAAGCCGCGGGAAAGTGCCACAGAAACACACGGCCGATGGCGCGGCCACACGTGAGCCGCGTACAGGCAAAGGTGAAAAGGTGCGGTAAGAGCGCACCGGCGTCGTGGTGACACGGCGGCCAGGTAAACCCCGCCCGGTGCAAGGCCAAGCAGGACCGTCGACCCGGCTCGGCGAGGTCCAGGTAGGTCGCAGGGCGCTTCGGCGCCCCGTCAGGGTTTCGGCCCCGGCGAGATAGATGTCCGCTCACGACAGGATCCGGCTTACAGGCTCGCTGTCGGAAAGCCCCGCCTCGGCGGGGCCTTCCTATGTTGGCGCCGTCCCGGCACCCGCCGCGCGCCCTGCGCGCGCCCGCTGTCACGCTTCCGTCAGCCTCCCCCGCCGATGGGCCGAAAACCCGACGCATAGGCAGGTTTTCGGCCCATCGACCTGGGGGGCGCGCCGGACTGTGACACGGGGCGCACGTTTGACTGGCGGAGCTCGCACGGGGGCTTGCAGGACTTGGGGCGGGGCGTCGGCAGGCGATGGATAGGCGCTATTTGCGGGCGCCTCGGGCCCGGCGCAAGTTTTCTGTCTTAGCGTTTGCTAATCTGCCGCCAACTTCCGCTGAATCTTCGCCTACATATCGCGGAGAGCGGGGGACCCAATTAGTTGGGGCGAGTCGCCGGCTGGTGCCGGCGTAGCGCAGCTCTTTCAGCGCGAGCCCGACAGCTAACCCCGTAAGCGCCGGAAAGAGAAATGAACGACGCCCCAAACCGCCTTGCGCGGAAATTCGACTTCTTGGCAGCCGCCGGCCTCGGGCGGACCGCCCTCTGGCTGCGCGCCGGGCTGCTCGCGGGCGCCCTCGCCGCTCTCGCCTTCGGCGTCGCGCCGGGCGCGCAGGCCTCGACCGGCGGCGCCGCGAGCGCCGCTCCGGTCCCCGCCGAAACCGAAGCAACCACCACCACGGCCGCAGGCGAAGCCGAACTCTCCTTCACCCCCTTCCGCTACGCCGGCGCCAGCTGGTACGGCGGCACCGGCATGTGGGGCCGCTCGACCGCCTGCGGGCAGGTCCTGCGCCCGACCACGGTCGGCGTCGCCAACAAGACGCTTCCCTGCGGCACCCCGGTCAAGTTCGTCTGGCACGGCCACTCGATCGTCGCCCCGGTGATCGACCGCGGTCCCTACGTCAAAGGCCGTGCCTGGGACCTCACCTCGGCCGCGGCCGAAGCCCTGGAATTCGAAGGCGTCGGCCGGATCCGCTACGCGGTCGCGATCGAATACGCCTCCAAGGGCCTCTAGCAGCACCGCCGGGACCTCCCGGCCGCGTCCCTTCACCCGCGCACCGCATCGTCTTGCGCTCCCGGCGGTTAAAGTTCCCTGCTCAGTTGCCCTTTCCAGAGAGGAGCAGTGCCGATGCCGAGGACTTCCCGCCGAGTTTTCACCGCGCCGTCGCCGCGGGGACGCCGGGTCGCCCTCGTCGTCGCCGGCGCGCTCGTCGCGTTGATCGCGATCGCCGCCGTGGCGGGGGCCGCCAACGTCGAAAAGACGACCGTCACCCTGGGCGGCACCTCGACCACGCCCGATCCGTCCTGCCCGAACCTGCCCTGCCAGGCGGTCGGCAGCGTCACCGGCTTCCAGGTCTCCAACGGACAGACGCAGAACCCGTTCCTGGTCCAGACCAACGGCACGATCAAGTCCTGGACCCTCACCCTCGCCCAGCCGACCAACAGCCAGCGCAGCTTCTTCAACGGCTTCTTCGGCACGCCGCCGGAGGCGCGCATCGCGATCCTCCGCCGCGTCCCCGGCACCAACCCGCCCCGCTACAACCTGCGCCGGCAGGGCGCGGTCAAGGTCCTGACCCCGTATCTGGGGCAGACGGTCAAGTTCGGCTCCTCGCTGAAGGTCGAAAAGGGCGACATCATCGGCATCACCGTGCCGACCTGGGCGCCGATCTTCTCCCAGGAACTCACCGCCAACAACGTCTGGCGCGCCAGCCGCGAGCCGGGCACCTGCACCAACTCGACCGACATCCGCCAGGGCCAGCCGCAGGAAACGATCGGCAAACGCGCCACCTACGGCTGCAAGTACACGACGGCCCGCCTGCTCTACACGGCGACCCTGGTCGAGGAACGCTGACGCGTTCGCAGTTCGTTCCGCATACCGGAACCAACTGCGAACGCCCGGCGGGCCCTGAACGACGAAGGACCCGGCGCCTAGGCGCCGGGCCCGTCTGGAGTGGTGCTGCTTCCTGCTTCTAGGCGGCCGAGGGGAGGACCCGCGGCGTGGCCTGGTCCTGAGGGAGCGCCGCCGCGCTCGCGATCAGGGACTGGAACTCGTTGAGCGCCAGATGGCCGACCGCCTCGAGGATCTCCTCGTCGGTCCAGCCGATCTCACGCGCCTCCTCGTGGAGGTGGAGCGGCGGCGGCCCTTCGGCGTCGAGCGCCTCCTTCAGGTAGAGGAGGAGCGCCGCCTCCTTCGGGTCGGCCGAGGTGAAGGAGCGGGCGCGGGAGACCTCGTCGAGGCCGAGCCCGGCGCGACGCGCCGACTTGGCGTGCTGGGCGATGCTGTAGCTGTCCTCGCGGTGCTCGGCGACGGCCAGGGCGATCCGCTCACGGGTCGCCTGGGGGAGGACGCCGCCGCGCAGCTCGGAGCGCATGCGGGTGTAGGCCCGGAGGACGGCAGGGGCGCCGGCGAGGACGCCGACGAACTTGGTGACCGCGCCGCCGGCCGCCTGGATGGACTTGATCAGCGGGGCGCTCTCGTCGGGCGCCGTCAGCTCGTCGTGGATCTGGAATCTGCTTACTGCCGTTTTTACCGTCAACTTGCTTCTCGTCTCTGGCCTGCTGGCCGGATCTGGGTCCTGGTGGGGAATCCGCTTTACAGAGCCTTTACGTGGCCTTTACTTTACTTTGAGCCTCTTACTTACGTGTCGTAAGTTATACCGAGATTTGTGAGGGGTTTCAACCCGGTTGAAACGGCCGTCTCCTACCCGAAATACGTCGTTCTGCACCTCGGCCGGTTCATTCGCCTATCGTTGCGCGCTCACCGCGCCCAGAGCCAAGGAGGCAAGTTCACGCATGGCAGACCGACCGCAGACCGCCGAGGATGTCATCCAGCTGTGCAAAGAGCACGACGTCCGCTTCGTCCGGCTCTGGTTCACCGACGTGCTCGGGCAGCTGAAGAGCTTCTCGGTCAACGCCTCCGAGCTGGACGACGCCTTCGAAGGCGGGATGGGCTTCGACGGGTCCTCGATCACCGGCTTCAACCCGATCGAGGAGTCCGACATGCTCGCCGTGCCGGACCCGACCACGTTCGACTGCTGCCCTGGCGGCCCGAGCAGAAGGACTCCGTCGCGCGCATGTTCTGCGACATCCGCGTGCCCGGCGGCGGCCCCTACGAGGGCGACCCGCGCTGGATCATGCGGCGGGCGCTGAAGCGGGCCGAGGAGATGGGCTTCGACGCCTACAACATCGGCCCCGAGCTCGAGTACTTCTACTTCCGCTCGGCGAAACCGGAGGACGGCGTGCCCGAGGTCCTCGACGAGGGCGGCTACTTCGACCTGACGACGCTCGACGCCGGCTCCGACCTGCGCCGCGAGACCGTCCTCGCGCTGGAGAAGCTCGGCATCCACGTCGAGTACACCCACCACGAGGTCGGCCCGTCCCAGCACGAGGTCGACATGCGCTACAAGAACGCGCTCGAGATGGCCGACGACTGCATGACGTACCGGATCGTGGTCAAGGAGTACGCGATGAAATACGGCTACCACGCGACTTTCATGCCGAAGCCGCTGTTCGGCGAGAACGGCTCCGGGATGCACGTCCACCAGAGCCTCTCCAAAGGCGGCAAGAACGCCTTCTACGACGAGGACGACCCGTACTTCCTCTCGCCGATCGCGAAGTCGTTCATCGCCGGCCAGCTGAAGCACGCGCGCGAGATCTCGCCGCTCTTCGCCCAGTGGGTCAACTCCTACAAGCGGCTCGTGCCCGGCTTCGAGGCGCCGGTCTACCTCGCCTGGTCGCGCCGCAACCGCTCGGCGCTGATCCGGGTGCCGCTCTACCACCCCGGCAAGGAGTCGGCGACCCGCGCCGAGCTCCGCTGCCCGGACCCGGCCGCCAATCCCTACCTCTGCTTCGCCGGGATGCTGCAGGCGGGCCTCGAAGGGGTCGAGAAGGGCTACGAGCTGCCCGAGCCGATGGAGCAGAACCTCTACCACCTCTCGCAGGAGGAGCTGGCGCACCAGGGGATCGAGCAGCTGCCGGCGACGCTCGGCGAGGCGATCGAGGTCGCCGCCGATTCGGAGCTGGTGCTGCGCACGCTGGGCGAGCACACCTTCCGCCGCTTCGTCGAGATCAAGCGGCAGGAATGGGACGACTACCGGGTCCAGGTCACCCCGTACGAGATCGAAAACTTCCTGCCGATCCTGTGATGGCGATCCTCTCGACGGGCGTGGGATAAGCGTGGCGGAGCTGCACGTTCTGCGCGTCTTCTGTGACGCCGAGTGGGAGTTCGGCAACCCGCTCGGGGTCTTCCTCGACGGCGGCGAGATCCCCGAGGAGCGCCGCCAGGACGTCGCCGCCGAGCTCGGCTTCTCCGAGACCGTCTTCGTCGACGACGCGGCGAGCGGGCGGATGCGGATCTTCACCCCGGGGCTGGAGCTCGGCTTCGCCGGGCACCCGACCGTCGGCACCGCCTGGCTGCTGGCCAAGGAGCGCGAGCCGGTCAGTGTCCTGCGGCCGCCCGCGGGCGAGGTCGAGGTGCGGGTCGAGGGTGGTCTCACCTTCGTCGCCGCGCGACCGGAGTGGGGGCCGCCGTGGAAGCTCTTCCAGCTCGAGGACGCGCTCGCGGTCGAGGAGGCCCCCGGCCTCCCGGAGGACGAGGACGTCGGCTGCATCTGGGCCTGGGTCGACGAGGCCGAGGGCACGGTCCGCTCGCGCTGCTTCTCCCACGACGACGGGATCGGCGAGGACGAGGCGACCGGCTCGGCGGCGATCTGCCTGGCCGCCGCGCTCGAGCGCGACATCGAGATCCGGCAGGGCCGCGGCTCGCGGCTCGACGCCCGCTGCCTCGGCGAGGGGCGGGCCGAGGTTGGCGGCCGGGTCGTCCTCGACGAGGTCCGCGACTTCGCGCTCTAGGGTTCCACGCCCGCGAGGTCGCGCTCCAGCGCCGCCGGGTCGGTCACCGGCAGCTGGCAGGTGAAGCCCTCGCAGACGTAGGCGGCGGGCTCGCCGCCGATTTCGGTGCGGGCGTCGAGCAGCGGCGGTTCGACCGCGCCGGCGGGGCCGGCGGCGACGACGACGTTCGGGCGGAATTCGGCCCGCACCACCGCCTCCAGGGCGCCGAGGTCGCCGCCGACCAGCGCCACCTCGCGGGTCGAGGCGAGGTCGAAGTCGAGCGCCCGCAGGAAGTGGGCGAAGGAGTCGGGGTGGCTGATCGCGGGCTCGCCGAAGAGGGCGAAGACGCCGCGGGCGCGGTCGGCGAAGGCCGCTTCGCCGCTCAGCGCGGCGAGCCGCAGCAGGCCGAGGGCGGCGGCGCTTTGGCCGGCCGGGATCGGGTGGTCGCCGACCTCCTTGCGCCGGGCGATCAGCGTCTCGTGGTCGGACGAGGTGGAGAAGAAGCCGCCCCGCTCGGGGTCGCCGAAGCGGTCGATCATCGTCTCGGCGAGCTCCCGCGCCGCCGCGAACCAGCGCGGGTCGAAGCCGGCTTCGTAGAGGACCAGGAGCGCCTCGACCAGGAAGGCGTGGTCCTCGAGGTAGGCGTTCAGGTGGGCGCGGCCGTCCTTGTAGGTGCGCAGCAGGCGGCCGTCGTCGTCGCGCATCGTGCCGAGGACGAACTCGGCGCAGGTCGGCCGCCGCCTCGAGGTAGTCGGGCGCGGCCGAGCACCGCGCCCGCCTCGGCGAGCGCCGCGATCGCCAGCGCGTTCCAGGAGCAGAGGCGCTTGTCGTCGAGGCCCGGCCAGACGCGCCCGGCGCGGGCGGCGAGCAGCGCGGCGCGGGCCGCGTCGAGCCCCGCGGGCGCGGGCGCGGCGGCGCCGTCGGCCAGGTGGAGGATGTTCTTGCCCTCGAAGTTGCCCGCCTCGGTGACGCCGTAGTAGGCGAGGATCGCGTCCGGATCGGGATGTCCGGCCGCCGCCAGCACCGCGCGGATCTCGTCCGGCGTCCAGACGTAGAACTTGCCCTCCTCGCCCTCGGAGTCGGCGTCGAGGCCGAGTAGAAGCCGCCCTCGGGTCCGCGCATCTCGCGCAGCAGCCAGTCGAGCGTCTCCTCGCAGACGCGCCGGTAGCGCTCGTGTCCCAGCACCTGCCAGCCGTGCAGGTAGGCGCGGGCGAGCAGGGCGTTGTCGTAGAGCATCTTCTCGAAGTGGGGGACGAGCCAGGCCGAGTCGACCGCGTAGCGGGCGAAGCCGCCGCCGATCTGGTCGTAGATGCCGCCGGCCAGCATCGCGTCGAGGGTGCGTTCGACGTGCTCGAGCCCGTCGCCTGCGGCCCGATGCAGCAGCTCCAGCGAGGAGGCGGGCGGGAACTTCGGCGCGCTGCCGAAGCCGCCGTTGGCCGGGTCCGCGCGGCCGAGCAGCGTCGCCACCGCGCCTGCCAGGTCAGCCGCATCGGGGACCCCGCCTGGGGCAATCTTCGCCAGCGCCTCGAGTCGCCCCACCATCGTCGCCGCCCGCTCGCGGATCTCCTCGCGTTGGCCGTGGAAGGCCTCGAGCACCGCTTCCATCACCATGCGGAAGCTCGGCATGCCGCGGGACTCGTCGGGCGGGAAGTAGGTGCCGCCGTAGAAGGGGACGCCCGCCGGGTCGAGGAAGACGGTCATCGGCCAGCCGCCCTGGCCGGTGAAGGCCTGGACCGCCTCCATGTAGATCGCGTCGACGTCGGGCCGCTCCTCGCGGTCGACCTTGATGCAGACGAAGTTGGCGTTCATGAAGGCCGCGGTCTCGGCGTCCTCGAAGGACTCGCGCTCCATCACGTGGCACCAGTGGCAGGCCGAATAGCCGACCGAGAGCAGGATCGGCAGGTCCTCCGCGCGCGCCCGCCCGAGCGCCTCCTCGCCCCACGGGTACCAGTCGACCGGGTTCTCCGCGGTGCTGCAGGAGGTAGGGGCTGGTCTCTGCGGCGAGGCGATTGGCCATTCGTTCGAGGGTAACTATCCTCACTTGCCGGGCAAGTTCGGGCTACCTTCGGTCGTTCAGTGGACACGATGAATAGCAGCGGCAAGCGGGACGCCGCCCTACAGGCAGTGCTGGCGAAATTGGAGCCGCGCGACCGTCAGGTCGTCCTCGACGCGCTCGAAGCGGCCGAGAAAACCGAGACCGAGCTGCGCTATCTCGCCGATCACGACCCGCTGACGGCGCTGCTCAACCGCCGCGCCTTCCGCACCCGCCTCGACACCTACGTCAACTTCGCCGCCCGCTACGGCGGCCGCGGCGCGGTGATGGTGATCGACGTCGACGGGCTGAAGGAGGTCAACGACCGGCTCGGCCACCAGCAGGGCGACAACCTGATCCGCCGCATCGCCGCGACGCTGCGCGAACGCGTCCGCGCCACCGACATCGTCGCCCGCCTCTCCGGCGACGAGTTCGCGGTGCTGATGCCGCAGTCCGACGTCGAGGGGGCGCTGCAGCTGGGCGAAGACCTGCGGGTCCAGGTGGCCGACGGCTTCGCCGGCGAACCGGAGCTCGCCGGCGCGACGATCAGCGTCGGGATCACGATGTTCGGCGCCGAATCCGACGGCGGCGCCGAGGCGGTGCTGGCCGCCGCCGACGAGGCGATGTACCGGGCCAAGGCGGAGGGGCGCAACCGCATCTCGCTCTTCGAGGCGCCGGTCGAGGCGACGCATGAGCGACGCCCGCCGGCTCACGACCAGCGCGAAGATCCGCAACGCGCTCACCCAGAACCGGCTCAGCCTGGCGACGCAGCCGATCCAGAGCCTCACCGACGGGGCGATCGAGCGCTTCGAGCTGCTGCTGCGGATGCGCGGCGAGTCGGGCGAGCTGCTGCCGGCCTCGGCCTTCATCGGCGTCGCCGAGCGCTCCGGGATGATCCAGGAGCTCGACCGCTGGGTGGTCGGCCAGGCGCTCGACCTGCTCGGCGAGCGCGAGCGGGCCGGCGATCCGGTCTCCCTCCACGTCAACCTCTCCGGCGCCTCGCTGACCGACATCTCGGTGCTCGAGTACATCGAGCGCCGCCTCGACGAAGGCGACGCCGACCCGGCCCGCTGCACCTTCGAGATCACCCAGACGGCGCGGGTCGAGGACCTCGAGACGGCGGCGGGCTTCGCCGACCGCCTCACCGAGTTCGGCTGCGAAGTCGCGATCGACGACTACGGCTCCGGCTTCGGCCCCTTCGAGTACCTGAAGCGCTTCCCCTTCGACGTGATCAAGATCGACGGCGCCTTCGTCCGCGACCTCGCCCGCAACGACGCCGACCAGCTCACCGTGCAGGCGATCGTCGGCATCGCCCAGGGCCTCGGCAAGCAGACGATCGCCGAGTTCGTCGAGGACGAGGACACCGCCGCAGCTGCTGCGCGGCTACGGCGTCGACATGGCGCAGGGGTACCACCTCGGCCCGCCGGTCGGCGTCGAGGAAGGCCTGCTGGAAACGACGTAGCGGGATCAGCCTTCGGCGCGTAGCTGGGCGCGCTTGACCTTGCCGCTGGTCGTCTTCGGCAGCTCGTCGACGAACTCGACGATGCGGGGGGCCTTGTAGGGGGCGGTCTGGGCGCGGCAGTGCTCGCGCAGCTCCTGGGCGAGCTCGTCGCTCGGCTCGCGGTCGCGGAGGACGACGATCGCGCGGACGACGCTGCCGCGTTCGGGGTCGGGCGCGGCGACCGCGGCGGCGTCGGCGACGGCGGGGTGGGAGAGGAGCGCCGCCTCGACCTCGGTCGGGCCGATCCGGTAGCCGGAGGAGCTGATGATGTCGTCGTTGCGGCCCTCGAAGAAGAGGAAGCCGTCCTCGTCCTCGGAGACGAGGTCGCCGGTCGGCCACCACTCGCCCTCGAAGCGCTCGCCGTCGAGGTAGCGGCGAGAAGAAGGTGGGGGAGGAGGCGGCGCGCAGCTGCAGCTCGCCGTCGTCGATCCGCACCTCCATGCCGGGCAGCGGCCTGCCCATCGAGCCGCGGCGGACCGGCTCGCCGACGAGGTTGGCGGTCACCTGGCCGGTCTCGGTCTGGCCGTAGCCGTCGGCGGGCTCGAGCCCGGTCGCCTCGCGCCAGGCGGCGATCGTCTCCGGGTCGAGCGGCTCGCCCGCCGAGACCATCCGGCGCAGGGCGGGGAGGGGGCGCAGGGTCGGTGCGGCGGGCCAGCATCCGGTACTCGGTCGGCGCCTGGCAGAGGACGTTGACGCCGAGCGCCTCGGCGAGGTCGAGCCGCTCGGCGGGGTCGAAGCGGCCGTCGTGGATCACCGCGGCGGCGCCGGTCAGCCAGGGGGCGAGGAAGACGTTGCGGGCCGACTTCGACCAGCCGGTGGCGGTCGTGCACCAGGCGAGGTCGCCGCGCCGCGAGCCGAACCAGTGCTCGGCCTGGATCCGCTGGCCGAACAGGTAGCGGTAGGCGTGGACGACGCCGCGCGGGTCGCCGGTCGTGCCCGAGGTGAAGACGATCAGCGCCGGGTCCTCGGGGTCCATGTCGGCGACCGCGGCGGGCGTCTCCTGCGGGCGGTCCTCGTCGAGGACGTCGGCGACCTCGGCCATCGTCATCGTCGGCACCCCGTCGGGGAGCTCGCCGAGCAGCCGCTCCTCGCCGACGCAGAGCACCGGGTCGGCGGCGGCCGACCCGCAGCTCCAGGTCCTTGCGCCGCAGCTGCGTGTTGCAGGGCAGCGCGACCGCGCCCATCCGCCAGCAGGCGAGCAGCGTCAGCACCCACTCGATCCGGTTGCCGACCAGCGTCATCACCACGTCGCCGCGCTTCACCCCGCGCGCCGCGAACGCCCCCGACAGCCCCGCCGAGGTGGCGATCAGTTCGCCGAAGTGCCAGTCGCGCCGGTCGCCCTCGCGCGTCGACCGCGACGATCCCCAGCCGCGAGGCCGGCGGCCTGCTCCATCAGGTCGTCGATGATGTTCACGCGCAGATCACGCGCGCAGTCTGCCGCACCCCGCTGTCGATGGGCCGAAAACCTGACCTATGGTCAGGTTTTCGGCCCATCGACGGGGAGGGTCTAGCGGAGTTCGCTCGAGTTCTTGCCGAGGAGCTGGCGGGCGACGATCAGGAGCTGGATCTGCTGGGTGCCCTCGAAGATGTCGAGGATCTTCGCGTCGCGGGCCCACTTCTCCAGCAGCTCGGTCTCGCCGAGGCCGACGGCGCCGCAGAGCTCGACGCAGCCGAGGGTGACGTCGACGCAGGTGCGCCCCGCCTTCGCCTTCGCCATCGAGGCCTGCAGCGAGTTCGGCTTCGAGTTGTCGGCCATCCAGGCCGCCTGCAGGGTGAGCAGCCAGGATGCCTCGTAGTCGGCCTCCATCTCGAGGAAGCGGGCCGCCGCCGCGGGCTGGGAGAGGGCCGGGGTGTCGTAGTCGACCTCGACCCCCGCCGAGGACGAGCTGCCGGCGCGTCTCCTCGAGCGCCGCCCGGGTCACCCCGACCGCCATCGCGGCGACCAGCGGCCGCGTGTTGTCGAAGGTCTGCATCGCCCCGGCGAAGCCTTTCTCGACGTTCACGTCCGGGTCGCCGAGCAGCGCCTCTTTCGGCACCCGGCAGTCCTGCAGGGTGAAGTTGGCGGTGTCGGAGGCGCGGATCCCGAGCTTGTGCTCGAGCCGGTCGAGCTTCAGCCCCGGGTTGTCGCGCTCGACGATGAACGACTTGATCGCGGCGCGGCCCTTGGAGCGGTCGAGGGTCGCCCAGACGACGATCAGGTCGGCGCGGTCGCCCGAGGTGACGAAGATCTTCTCGCCGTTCAGGACGTACTCGTCGCCGTCGAGCTCGGCCGTGGTGCGGATCGCCGCCGAGTCGGAGCCCGCTTCGGGCTCGGTGATCGCCATCGCCGCCCACTTGCCGCCGTAGCGCTCCAGCTGCTCCTCGGTCGCCACCGAGGCGATCGCCGAGTTGCCGAGCCCCTGGCGCGGCATCGAGAGCAGCAGGCCGACGTCGCCCCAGCAGAGCTCGATGATGCCGAGCACGGTGGAGAGGTTCGAGCCGTTGCGGTTCTCGCCCGGGTCGGAGCCGTTGGCGGAGCGCCGCACGCCGGCGGCACCGGCGCCGCCGAGGTCGGAGCCCTCGTTCATGCCGTCGATCAGCGACGCCAGCATGTCGAGCTCTTTCGGGTAGGCGTGCTCGGCCTCGTCGTACTTGCGCGAGATCGGGCGGAAGACCTCGGTCGCGACCTGGTTGGCCTGGTTGGCCAGCGGCTTGTATTTCTTCGGGATCTCGAGATTGATCATGGTGTCTCCTTCGCTCGTGTCGACGCTTGTTCGCGTATCGCGGACAAGCGTCGGCTAGACGAGCAGGGCGCCCTCCATGACGCCCGCGGATCGCAGGTCGCGGTACCAGCGCTCGACCGGGTGCTCCTTGACGAAGCCGTGGCCGCCGAGCAGCTGGACGCCGTCGGAGCCGATCTTCATCCCCTTCTGGGCGCAGAGCCGGCGGGCGATCGCCGCCTCGCGGGCGAAGTCCTCGCCGCTGGTCGGCGCGGCTCGCCGCGCGGTAGGTGGCGAGGCGCATGCCGCTCGACTCGATCCCGATTTCGGAGACCGCGAAGGCGACGCCCTGGCGGTTGGAGATCGGTTCGCCGAACGCCTGGCGGTCGTTGACGTAGGGGATGACGTAGTCGAGGACCGCCTGCGCGGTGCCGACCGAGAGCGACGCCCAGGCGATCCGCGCCCGGTTGACGCACTCGACGTAGTCCTCGCGCCTGCCCTCGCCGAGGATCGCGGTCGCCGGGACGCGCGCCCCCTCGAGGATCAGCCGGCCGGTGGCGGCGGGGCGGAGGCCCATCGCCGGCTCGTCCTCGATCGAGAGCCCTTTGGTGCCCGACTCGACGACGAAGAGCGCCGGGCCGATGCCCTCGGCCTCGGCGGCGACGAGGAAGAGCTCGCACTCGGTGGCGCGGGCGATCAGCGACTTGGCGCCGTCGAGCACCCAGTCGTCGCCGTCGCGCCTCGCCGTCGTCTCCAGCTTCAGCGGGTCGAACAGCGGCCGCGGCTCGAGGATCGCCAGCGCCGCCGCGGGGACGTCCTCGCCGGTGAAGGCGGGCAGGTAGGTCGCCTCCTGCTCGGCCGAGCCCCAGAGCCCGATCGCGGTGGCGACCGCGCCGGGGGCGAGGGCCGCGTAGGCGATCCCCATGTCGCCGTGGGCGAGCGCCTCGCCGATCAGCACGCTGGTCGTCGCCGCGCCTTCTTCCATCACCCCGCCGAGCTCGGCCGGGACGCCGAGCATCGCGACGCCGAGCTCGGTCGCCTGGGCGAGGACCTCGGCCGGCGTCTGGCGCTCGTCGTCGGCGGCTTTGGCCGCCGGGCGGATCTTCTCCTCGGCGAACGCGCGGCCCGCCTCCTGGAACATCTGCTGCTCGTCGTCGGGGGTGACGTCGAAGAGGCCCTTCGATTTCGAGCGCGGCTGGCGCGCCGGTTTGCCCAGCTGCTGGGCGGCCTTGAAGGTGCGCCCGGCGGCGGTCGCCGTGCGGAAGCCCTGTTTGGTGCCCTGGAAGAGGGCCCGCTCGACCCCTTTGCGGATGCGGATGCGGTCGAGCAGGTCGGAGCCCGCGAGCCAGTTCAGCCCTCGCAGGCCGATGCCCATCGCGCGCTCGGCCACGCCCTTGTCGGTGTCGATCGTCGTCGGATCACTTTGCCTTTCCCGTCTTTGGTCTGAGTCCTGGTCTTGGCGGCGACCGGGGTGACCCGGCCGTCGAGGTGTCGGTTGGCGCGCTTCTTGCCGCGGCCGCGCACCGTGAAGTCGATCTCCTCGCCCTGGATCCGTTGCTCGACTGGTCGCGAACTCGACCTTGGCCGGCAGCAGGATCGGCCGGCGGAAGCGGACGTCGGCGGCGAAGGCGTCGGGGAGGCGCGGCTCGAGCGCCGCCAGCGCCCGCGCCTTCGTCCACATCCCGTGGGCGATCGCCGCCGGGAAGCCGAGCGGCTTCGCCGTCAGCGAGTGCATGTGGATCGGGTTGCGGTCGCCGGAGACGGCCGCGTAGCGGCGGCCGAGGTCGCCGGGGAGGCGCCACTCGGCGCTCGCCGGGACGTCCTCGCCGACGATCGGGAACGCCTCGCGCGGGCGCCGCGCCGGGGTCGCCCTTGCCGCGGCGCAGGAAGGTGCTGGTGCTCTCCCAGGCGATCTGGCGGCCGACCCGGACCTCGGTGACGACGTCGAAGCGCCTTGCCCTTTCGGGTGCGGCTGCGACCTTCGTCGCCTGCGACCCGCAGCGAGAGCTCCTCGCCGATGCCGATCCGCCGGTGCTGGGTGATCCGGTTGGCGACGTGGACGAGGCCGACCGCGCCGAACGGGAACGCGCCGTCCGACATCAGCGCCATGTGCAGCGGGAAGGCGAGCACGTGGGGGTAGGTCGGCGGCAGGTGGTCGCGCAGGGCGAAGCCGCAGACCTTGGCGTAGGCGGCGACCGCGGCCGGGTCGGCGACGACGCCGTCGAGCTCCAGCCGCACCGCCGGGATCTCGCCGCCGCCGCCCGGGACGAACGGCAGCCGCGAGGCGCCCGGCACGCAGCGGCAGCGCGGCGCGCGCGTAGAGCGGCAGGATGCTCGGCGCGCTGGTGAGCTTCCTGGTCTCGGGCTTGGTCGCGGTCGCCACCGTCACGCCCCCAGCAGGCTCTGGCCGCAGACGCGGACGACGTTGCCGTTGACCCCGGTGGTGGCGGGGGAGGCGAACCAGGCGATCGTCTCGGCGACGTCGACCGGCAGCCCGCCCTGCGAGAGCGAGGAGAGCCGGCGGCCGGCTTCGCGCGGGCCGATCGGCATCGCCGCGGTCATCTGGGTCTCGATGAAGCCCGGCGCGACCGCGTTGATCGTCGCCTTGCGCTTCGCCAGCTCCGGGCGCCAGCGATTCGACCATCCCGATCACCCCGGCCTTCGAGGCGGCGTAGTTGGTCTGGCCCGAGTTGCCGGCGATCCCCGACATCGAGGAGACGCAGACGATGCGGCCGTTCGGGTTCAGGCGTTTCGAGTCGAGCAGCGCGTCGTTGATGCGCTCCTCGGAGGAGAGGTTGATCTCCATCAGCTGCGCCCAGCGGTCTTCGGGCATCTTCGCGATCGTGCGGTCGCGGGTGACGCCGGCGTTGTGGACGACGATGTCGACGCCGCCGCGTGAAGTGCGCGGCGATCTGCTCGGGCGCGTCGTCGGCGGTGATGTCGAGCGGCAGCGCTTCGCCGCCGAGCGCCTCGACCACGGCGCGCAGCTCGCCCTCGGCCTGCGGCACGTCGAGGCCGACGACCTTGGCGCCGTCGCGGCCGAGCGTGGCGGCGATCGCCGCGCCGATCCCGCGCGAGGCGCCGGTCACCAGCGCCGTCTTGCCGGACGAGCGGGAGGTCCCAGTCGATCTCCGGCGTCGGCGCGACGCCCTTGCCGATCGCGGATCACCTGGCCGTCGACATAGGCCGAGCGCGGCGAGAGCAGGAAGCGCAGGGTCGAGTCGAGCTGGTCCTCGGCGCCGGGCTCGACGTAGACGAGCTGCGCGGTCGCGCCCTTGCCGCCGATCTCCTTGGCGAGCGAGCGGGTGAAGCCCTCGAGCGCCCGCTGCGCGGTGTGGGCGCGGGCCGAGCCGGCCAGCGCCGGGGTGGTGCCGAGGACGACGACGCGGCCGCTGCGCCGCAGGCGCGGCACGGCGGGGTAGAAGAAGCGCTGCAGCTCGACCAGCTCGGTCGAGTCGGCGATCCCGCAGGCGTCGAAGACGAGCGCCTTGGCCTTGCCCTCGGCGCCGGCGCGTTCGGCGCCGATGTCGTCGAGCAGCTTCTTCAGCGGGCGCTCCAGCCGGCCGCCCGGGGCGGCGCCGCTCAGCACCGGCCCGGCGACGACCGGCGCTGCCCGGCTGGTAGCGGTCGAGGTCGACCGGCTGGGGCAGGCCGACCTGGCTTGGCGACGGTCGAGACGACCGGCGCGTTGACGATCTGCGAGTAGCGATCAGGCATGGTTACTTGGCTCCTTCCGGGCCCTCGAGGATCGCGACGACGCCCTGGCCGCCGGCGGCGCAGATCGAGATCACGCCGCGTCCTTTTCCGTCTTCGTGCAGCTGTTTGGCGAGGCCGGCGACGATCCGCCCGCCGGTCGCCGCGAACGGGTGCGCGGCGGCGAGCGAGCCGCCGTTGACGTTCAGCTTCGCCCGGTCGATCGCGCCGAGCGGTTTGTCGCGGCCGAGCTTCTCCTTGCAGAAGTCGGCGTCTTCCCAGGCCTTCAGCGTGCAGAGGACCTGGGCGGCGAAGGCCTCGTGGATCTCGTAGTAGTCGAAGTCCTGCAGGGTGAGGCCGGCGCGGTCGAGCATCCGCGGCATCGCGTAGGCGGGCGCCATCAGCAGGCCTTCGCGCTTGTGGACGTGGTCGACCGCCGCGGTCTGCGCCTCGCTGAAGTAGGCGAGGACCGGGAGGTCGTGTTCCTTCGCCCACTCCTCGGAGGCGAGCAGCACCGCCGAGGCGCCGTCGGAGAGCGGCGTCGAGTTGGCCGCCGTCATCGTCCCCTCGGGGCCGCCGAAGACCGGTTTCAGCTTCGCCAGCTTCTCGACGCGAGGAGTCGGGACGCAGGTTGCCGTCGCGCTCGAGCGCCGAGGTAGGGGGTGATCAGGTCGGTCTGGAAGCCGCGCTCGTAGGCGGCGGCGAGGTTCTTGTGCGAGGCGACCGCGAGCTCGTCCTGCTCGGCCCGGCCGATGTCCCATTCGTTCGCCATGATCGCGCGTGTGCTCGCCCATCGAGAGGCCGGTGCGCGGCTCCTCGTTGCGGGGGACGCGGGGGACGATGTGGCCGGGGCGGAAGCGCGCCAGCGTCTTCAGCTTGCCGCGCGGTCGAGCGCTGCCGGTTGGCGTCGAGCAGCGTCGCGCGGAGCTCTTCGTTCAGCTCGATCGGCGCGTCGGAGGTGGTGTCGGCGCCGCAGGCGATGCCGACGTCGATCTGCCCGAGGGCGATCTTGTTGGCGACCAGGATCGCCGTCTCGAGGCCGGTGCCGCAGGCCTGCTGGACGTCGTAGGCGGGCGTCTCGGGGGCGAGGCGGGTGGAGAGGACGCTCTCGCGGGTCAGGTCGCGGTCGTGGGAGTGCTTCAGCACGGCGCCGCCGGCGACCTCGCCGAGCCGCTCGCCCTCGAGGCCGTAAGCGGTCGATCAGCCCGTCGAGCGCGGCGGTGAGCATGTCCTGGTTGGTCGCGTGCGCGTACTCGGTGTCGGAGCGCGCGAAGGGGATCCGGTTGCCGCCGATCGACGGCGACCCGGCGGGTCTCGGTGTTCATCTCTTGCTGGGTTCCTTTCCCGGGTTTGGGCGAAGTGGGGGAGTCGGCGGCGGCCTGCGAGCGGGCGCGGATGCCCGGCTCGACCGTGGAGATCAGGAGCTCGGCCGCCTCGCCGGCGCTGATCGCCTCGGTGCGCAGCCACCAGCGGGCGAGCTCCTCGGCGGCGCCGAGCAGGGCGGCGGAGAGCGCCTCGATTTCGACCTTGGCGCGCGCCGCGGCGCGACTCGGGCAGCTGGGCGAGGAGCGACTGGGAGACGAGCTCGACGATCTGGCCGCGGTAGGAGGCGACGCGGTCGGCGACCTCGCCGCTGTTCGGCAGCGTCTCGTCGAAGAGCACCGCCCAGGCGGCGCGGTCGGAGTCGAGGAAGGCGAAGAAGGCGCGGACGCCGGCGCCGAGCGCGTCGCCGGGGCTGTCGGTCCCGGCGATCGCCTCGCCGACCGTCCTCGTCAGCGAGTCACCGGCCCGCTCCATGCAGGCGATGTAGAGCCGCTCCTTGTTGCCGAAGTAGTTGTAGAGCAGCGGCTTCGTCACCCCGACCGCGGCGGCGATCTCGTCCATCGTCACCTCGCGCGTAGCCGCGCTCGGCAAACAGCCCGTGGGCGACCCCGAGCGTCTGCTCCATCCGGTCGCCCCGCGACAGCCTCGAACGCATCTCTACATTCATCGGTGCAGACGTTACCCGACTATAAATTTATATGCACGTAACGTGACGAGATCACACAGCCGCAACCGCTCAGAGCAAGGTCCGTGTGGAGTTTCGGTCGCTCGAGCGACCGAAACTCCACACGCATGATCTTGAGCGGTCGGGGTAGGGGCGGTGCCGTGAGGAGAATCGGGACAGCGGTCGGCTCTGGCGGTGCTCGTCGCCCTGATGGCGAGGCTCGTGGCCGGCTCCGCCGCGGCGGCGGGGAATAAGAAGCTGGTCGAAGGGACGGTCTACGACACGACCTGCGCGACGACCTGCGTGCCCGGAATGCCCGCCGCCGCCGCACTGCGGGCCGATCACGGCCGCGAAGGCGAGGGCGGCGATCGTCTGCGCCGCAGAGCGGAAGCGGATCGTCGCCTGCCCGCTGCAGGCGGGACGCGATCGTCTGCAGCCTCACCGCCGGTCTGCTTCCCGCGAGCTGCGGCAGCTTTCCGGTCTACTCGGGCGAAGGGGCGATGGTGAACGTGCGCAAGCGCGGCTCGGCGAAGGTGATGGCGAACGCTGCCGGTCGATCGAAGGGCACTTCCAGATCCGGCTCGGCGCCGGCGAATACTATCCACCCCGTACCTGCCCGAAGAACCGTGCTGGTCGGGGAGCCCGTGACCGCTGCAGGTCGTCGCGCCGGGCCGACGGCCCGGTCCCCGCCACGGTCGACGTCAGCAACAGCTGCGTCGCCCACCCGGCGCCGCGAAGTAGCCGGCGCGCCCGGCGGCTAGCTCAGCTCGGTGCCGTCGTAGAGCTTGCGCACGTGGACGGTGCCGGCGGGCGCCGCTTCGAGGCAGAGCCTGCAGAGGACGCACTCGTCGACGTTCTCGTCGACGACCTCGACCTGGCCGCCGGCGTTCTTGAAGATGTCGACGGGGCAGACTTCTTCGAGTTTGGCGGCGACGGCGGCGTCGCCACGGATCGAGGTCGTCGACCTCGACGTCGATGAAGACTTTGTTCTGATCGCGGGGCATCAGGCGAGCACCCCGAGCTTCTCCTTGACCACGGTGGGGATCTCGTCGATCCGCTCGACGACGCGGATGCCGGCCGCTTCGAGGCGGGCGATCTTCTGCGTCGCCGTGTCCTCGGCGCCCTCGACGATGGTGCCGGCGTGGCCGAAGCTCATCCCTTTCATCTCCTCGTCGTCCATGAATTTGCCCGCCATGAAGGCGACGATCGGCAGGCGCGAGTTGTTCTCCTTCGACCCATTCGGCGAGCTGGGCCTCCATGCGGCCGCCCGGCTCGGTGTAGATGACGATCGCCTTGGTCTGCTCGTCGGCCTCGAAGAGCGGCATCAGTTCGGCGTAGGTCGAGCCGATGATCGCGTCGCCGCCGATCGAGACGGCGGTCGAGACGCCGAGCCCGGCCTGGGTCAGCGAGGAGGAGATCTCGGTGGTCATCCCGCCGGAGCGGCTCATCACGCCGACCGGCCCCGGCGCGTAGGCCTTCGCCGCGTCTTTGGCGGGGCCGCCGATGCCGCCCATCTTGCAGACTTCCGGCACGATCAGGCCGAGGCAGTTGGGGCCGATGATGCGGGCGCCGTTCATGTCGGCGAGCTCGACCATCTGGGCGACGTCGCCGCGCGGGATCCGCTCGGTGACGACGACGATCAGCTTGATCCCGTTCAGGATCGCCTCGAAGACGGCGTCCTTGGTGAAGGCGGGGGGGACGGTGACGACCGAGCCGTCGATCGGCCCGCCGTGGTGCTCGACCGCCTGGGCGACGGTGTCGAAGACCGGCACGCCGTGCACCTCGCGGCCCTTGCGGCCCGGGGTCACGCCGCCGACCACCTTGGAGCCGTAGTCGAGGCACTCGCGGGTCAGGTTCACCGCCTCGCGGCCGGTGATCCCCTGGACGATGAAGGTCGTCTCCTTGGTCAGCAGGATCGACATCAGAAGCACCTCGTTCGCGCACAAATCGCCCCGGACTCGATAACCGGAGATCACCGTGGCGATTTGCGCGCTCACGCCGTCGCCCGCGCCCTGGATCTTGGCGACGGCGCGCCCGCCGCCTCCCACAGCGAGACCGAGCGGTCGCAGTACTCGACCCCGTAGCGCTCGAGGATCTTGAAGCCCTCGTCCTCCCAGGCGCCCGGGATGCGGAAGATCGCGATCGTCTCGCCGGGGTCCTTGCCCAGTTCGAGGCAGGCCTTGATCACGCCGCGGGCGACGATGTCGACGCGGGTGTTGGAGACGATCGACATCATCACCGCGATCTTCTCGACGCCGTCCTTTTCGAGCACCTCCTTGGCCAGGCCGCAGGCCTTGGCGACCGACGGGTTGCCGCCGATCTCCGAGTAGTTGGCGGGCTTGCCGCCCTGGTTGCGGACCGCGTCGGTCAGCGTCAGCGAGCCGCCGCCGGCGCCGATCACGAGGCCGAGGTTGCCGGTGAAGCCGTGGTCTTTGCCCTGGATCACGCCGCGGTGGTCGGCGGCGTCGATCGCGGCGACGTGCTCTTCGAAGGCGGAGTGCTCGTACGGCTTCGCGGTTGTCGTCCTCGGCGATCCCGAGCTCGCCTTGGCGCAGCAGCTTCTTCTGCCGGCCGACCGCCTCGTTCTCCATCTCCATGTGGGCGTCGAGGGCGACGAAGCTGCCGTCGGTCAGCTCGGCCAGCGGGTTGATCTCGGCCAGCGTCATGTCGTTCTCGCGGAAGAGGCGGGCCAGGCGGGCGAGGATCGGCGTCGCGCGGTTCAGCTGCGAGCCGGTGACCCCGGTCGCGGCGATCGTCTGCTTCGCCTCGAAGTCGGGGATCGGGAAGAGGTTCGAGACGTGGCCGCGGCCGACGTGGTCGGGGTGGGTCTGGGCGACCTCCTCGATGTCGATCCCGCCCATGTCGCTGAACAGCATCAGCGGGCGCTTCGCGGTGCCGTCCCAGACGACCCCCGCGTAGTACTCCTGCTTGACCTCGGCTTTCGGGTCGACGAGGACGCCGCGCGGCATGTGGCCGTTGATCTCCAGCTTCAGGATCGCCTCGGCGTGCTCGGCCGCCTCGTCGGGCGTGTCGGCGAATTTGACCCCGCCCGCCTTCATCCGGCCGCCGGTCAGCACCTGGGACTTGATCACCACCGGGCCGCCGATCTCCTCGGCCGCCGCGCGCGCCTCCTCGGGCGTCGTGCAGAAGCCGTACTTGGTGACGGGAATCCCCGCCAGCTCGACGATCTTGCGTGCCTCGTACTCGAAGAACCTCATCGGCGGGGCACCCTACACCGCGACACGGAACAATGGCGCGACAGTGACATCTCCCCGCGCCCCCCGCGCCGTCATCGCGCTCGCCCTGCTCGCCCTCGCCGCGCTCCTCGTCGCCGGCTGCGGCGGCGGCACCGACGTCGACAACGACAAGGCCGCGGAAACGATCCGCGCCAGCCTCGAATCGAAGCGCGAAGGCTTCGGCACCGCGGTCGAATCCGTCGACTGCCCGGACGGGGTGAAGGTCGAACCGGGTACCCACTTCGAATGCACAGTCCGCTTTCCCGACGGGGTGGTCGCCTACGCGCAGCTGAAGATCCGCGACGCGAAGGCCGACCTCAGCCTCGACTCGCTGAGCCCGAAGCCGCTCGGCGACTGATCCCCGAGGCCGCGGCCGGACCGCTCCAGGCCCGGTTTGAAGTGCTTTGCGATCGGGAAAGACGAACGTCCTCCAACTTCTGGGGGCCGTTCATGCCATCATGCACCGGCCCGACCGCTCGAAAGTTCCGCCATCGCGGAATCCAAGGTCGGCCTCCGGTCCCCACCGGCCGATATGCGATCCACAGCGCTGAAAATCCTGAAAAAGGGCGCCGACGCCTCCCCGTCGGCCGCAAAGCGACGAAATAGAGAGAGGCGAATGAGCGACTCGACCACCACCGCCCCCGCTGAGTTGACGACGAACCAGAAACTGCTGGACTGGGTGGGGGAGATCGCCGCCCTGACCCAGCCCGACTCCGTCCAGTGGTGCGACGGCTCCGCCGAGGAGTACGACCGGCTGGCCCAGGTCCTGATCGACGCCGGGACCTTCGAGCGCCTCTCCGACGCGAAGCGCCCGAACAGCTACCTCGCCCTCTCCGACCCCGCCGACGTCGCCCGGGTCGAAGACCGCACCTTCATCTGCTCCGAGAAGGAGGCGGACGCCGGCCCGACCAACAACTGGCGCGATCCGGCCGAGATGCGCGAGACGCTCGGCGAGCTCTTCAAGGGCTCGATGAAGGGCCGCACGATGTACGTGGTGCCCTTCTCGATGGGCCCGCTCGGCTCCGACATCTCCGAAATCGGCGTCCAGCTCACCGACTCCGCCTACGTCGCGGTCTCGATGCGGATCATGACCCGGATGGGCAAGGCCGCCCTCGACCAGCTCGGCGCCGACGGCGAGTTCGTCCCCTGCGTCCACTCGGTCGGCATGCCGCTCGACGAGGGCGTCGAGGACGTCTCCTGGCCCTGCAACGAGACCAACAAGTACATCGTCCACTACCCGGAGACGCGCGAAATCTGGTCCTACGGCTCGGGCTACGGCGGCAACGCCCTGCTCGGCAAGAAGTGCTTCGCGCTGCGGATCGCCTCGGTGATGGCGCGCGACGAGGGCTGGCTCGCCGAGCACATGCTGATCCTCAAACTCACCTCGCCCGAGGGCGAGGTCAAGTACGTGACCGGCGCCTTCCCGTCGGCCTGCGGCAAGACCAACCTGGCGATGCTGGTCCCGACCCTGCCCGACTGGAAGGTCGAGACGGTCGGCGACGACATCGCCTGGATGAAGATCGGCGAGGACGGCCGCCTCTACGCGGTCAACCCCGAGGCCGGCTTCTTCGGCGTCGCGCCGAACACGTCGCACAAGACGAACCCGAACGCGATGGACTCGATCGAGCGGAACACGATCTTCACCAACTGCGCCAAGACCGACGACGGCGACATCTGGTGGGAGGGGATGACCGGCGAGCCGCCCGCGCACGCGATCGACTGGCACGGCAACGACTGGACGCCGGACTCCGACACCGCCGCCGCCCACCCGAACGCCCGCTTCACGGCGCCCGCCGCGCAGTGCCCGTCGATCGCGCCGGAGTGGGAGGACCCGGCCGGCGTGCCGATCGACGCCTTCCTCTTCGGCGGCCGCCGCGCCACCGCGGTGCCGCTGGTCAGCGAAGCGTTCGACTGGGAGCACGCGGTCTTCATGGGGGCGACGATGTCCTCGGAGACGACCGCGGCGGCGGCCGGCGCGGTCGGCGCGCTGCGCTTCGACCCGATGGCGATGCTGCCGTTCCTCGGCTACAACATGGCCGACTACTTCGCCCACTGGCTGAAGATCGGCAAGACAGACGGCATCAAGCTGCCGAAGGTCTTCTACGTCAACTGGTTCCGCAAAGACGACGACGGCAAGTTCCTCTGGCCCGGCTTCGGCGAGAACAGCCGCGTCCTCGAGTGGGTCTTCCGCCGCTGCCAGGGCGAGGGCGAGGCGGTCGAGACCGCGATCGGCCTGCTGCCGACCCCGGACGACCTCAACACCGACGGCCTCGACATCTCCGCCGCGGCCCTGCAGCAGCTGCTCACCGTCGACGAGGAGCTCTACCGCGCCAGCTGCCCCAGGTGAAGGAGCACCTCGCCAAATTCGGCGACAAGCTCCCCGCCGAGGTGAGCGCCCAGCTCGAGGCGCTCGAGCAGCGCCTGGGCTAACCGGAAGCCTCCACCGACCCTTCGTCGAGCCAGCGGCGCGCAGAGCGCTCGCGAGGCGCTCGACGAGGGGGTCGGACTTCTCCAGCGGAGCGCCGTCGAGGGTGCGGACGGGGCGGATGCCGCGCAGGGACGAGGTGAGGAAGAGGTCGTCGGCATCGCGCAGGTCGGCGAGGTGGAGGGGACGCTCGGCGGCGGGGACGCCGAGGTCGGCGGCCAGGGCGAGGGTCGCGGCGCGGGCGGTGCCGGGGAGGATGCGGCCGTCGGCGGGCGGGGTGACGAGGCCGCCGTCGCTGACGACGAAGACGTTGGCGCGGCCCGCCTCGAGGACCTCGTCGCCGTCGAGGATCAGCGGCACCGTCTCGCCGAGCTCGGCCTCGACCGACTCGAGCCAGTCGCGGTCGGCCCACTTGTGGGCGCCCGCCCAGTCGGGCGGGTGGACCGTGCGCAGGTCGGCGCCGTGCGCCCGATCGGGGAAGAAGATCGCCGGGTCGATCGGCTCGGCGGCGATCTCGAAGCGCAGGCCCTCGCCCTCCGGCAGGAGGTCGATCCGCATCCGGCCCAGCTCCAGCGGGCGGGCGGCCTGCTCGACCGCGTCGGCCAGATCGGCGGGCAGGTCGTGGTCGAAGAGCTCGCGGGTGGAGCCGGCCAGGCGGTCGAGATGGGCGGCGAGGCGGACCGGCCTGCCGTCGGCGACGAGCAGGGTCTCGAAGAGGCCGCGGGCGGGATCGGGGGCGGCGGGGGAGGGCAAGGCGAAGGATTATCCCCGCAACGAGCGGCTTTTCCGCCTAGGGGGCCTCTACATTGGCCGCGATGGAGGCCGCCGAGCGCGACACGACCGACGAGTGGCGGATCGCCCCGGGACGGGCGCCCGCCACCGTCGCCGAGCTGGAAGGGCGGATCGACGTCGCCCTCGCCACCGCGCGCTCGGCCGAAGAGGCGGCGCTGGAGATCGGCGCCGCCAGCCTCGAGGCGGCCGAGCAGGCCCGCCGCGCCGCCGCCCTCGCCGAACGGGCCAGCGCCTCCGCCGCCCGCGCCGCCGAGTCGGCATCGAACGCCCCTTCGGCGCCGGCCCCGCAGCCGGTTAAGAGGCACGACCACGGCGCCGCCCCGCGCCGCCCCGACCCCTTCGACGAGCGGATCACCGCTTTCCGGCTGCGCGCCGAGAAGGTGATGATCCGCCTGCAGAGGCTCGAGGCCGGCGCGGCGCCGGGCGCACCCTCAGAGGTCGTACGCCTCGGCTAGCTCCGGGTCCTTGGCGGCCAGCATTTCGGCCAGCTCGACCATCACCTTGCACTGCTTCCAGGTCGCGTCGTCCTGCATCTTGCCGTCGATCATGTGGACGCCGCGGCCGTCCGGGATCGCCTCGAGGACCTTCTTGGCGAAGGCGACCTCCTCCGGCGGCGGGCTGAACACCTTCTTCGCGATGCCGATCTGCACCGGGTGCAGCGACCAGGCGCCGACGCAGCCCATCAGGAAGGCGGCGCGGAACTGCGCCTCGCAGCCGGCGACGTCCTTGATGTCGCCGAAGGGGCCGTAGAAGGGCAGGATCCCGGCCGAGGTGCAGGCGTCGACCATACGGGCGATCGAGTAGTGCCAGAGGTCCTGCTGGGCGCTCGCCCGCTCGCCCTCCTCGGGGTGCTCCGGATCGGCCGGGTCGCCGAGGACGAGGTAGCCGGGGTGGCCGCCGCCGACCCGGGTGGTCTTCATCCGCCGCGCCGCGGCGAGGTCGGCCGGGCCGAAGCTCATCCCCTGCATGCGGGGCGAGGCGTTGGCGATCTCCTCGACGTTGACGACTCCCTGCGGCGTCTCCAGCAGCGCGTGGACGAGGATCGGGCGGTCGAGCCCGGCCTTCGCCTCGAGCTGGGCGAGCAGGCGGTCGACGTAGTGGATGTCCCAGGCGCCCTCGACCTTGGGGACCATGATCGACGTCGAGCTTGTCGCCGATCTCGCCGACCAGGCTCTCGAGGTCGTCGAGGATCCAGGGGCTCTCCAGCGAGTTGACCCGGGTCCAGAGCGAGGTCGTGCCGAAGTCGGACTCCTTCGCCGCCTGGATCAGGCCGGCCCGCGCCGCCTCCTTGCGGTCGACCGGGATCGCGTCCTCGAGGTTGCCGAGCAGGATGTCGGTTTCTTCGCGATAGTCAGCCGCCTTGGCGACCATTTTCGGGTTCGAGAAGTCGAGGAAGTGGATCATCCGCGACGGGGTGACCGGGATCTCCCGCAGCGGCTCGGGCGCGCCGATCGCCTGCGGATGAAAGAAATCTCTGGGGTGTCTCAAACTGCTCCTCCTGCCGTTTTCTTGCCCCGCGGAATCTATTCCAGGGGCGGGGAGAGCGCTCGCAACGGACATGTACACCTCGGTGCTGATGATCCGATCGGCTGATCCGTTCGCAACCGAGAGCGCTTCGAGCCCGAGGCGAAGCGCCCGCAATTGGAATGCTCATCGTCTCTTGGGTAGTCTGCCGCGATCGACGCCGGGACGAGCAGCAGCTGGAAGTGCTTCGTGGCGCCTGCTGTGGTCCTGCTCGTCGCCGTCCTCGTCTCCCTGCACGTCTGGACCGGATCCATCCATTGGACGCCCGACGCGCTCTACTACCAGGCCAAGACCCTGAGCATCCGCGGCCAGGACGAGAACAGCACGCTCCACGCCGAATTCCGCGGCCCACACGCGAAGGACCTGCGCGCCGAAGAACAGGAAAAGATCGCCGAAGACCCGAGCACGCCGCACAAGTTCACCAGCGCGACCTGGATCGACTACACCTCGCGCTTCTTCGACCGTCGCGTCATGGTCCCGTTGATCGCCGCCGCCATCTACCCGGTGTTCGGCGTGCGCAGCGTCCTCGTCGTCTCTCTGGTCGGCTACCTGCTGCTCTCGCTCGCGCTGTTCGCCATGCTCCGCCTGCGTTTCGGCCCGCTGCTGAGCGCCGCAGTCGCGATCCTCTGCATCCTCGCCCCGCCCCTGCGGCACGCCGCCTTCGTCCCCGGGACCGACAGCTGGGGCGTCCTGCTGGAGACCTGCGCGCTGCTCGCCGCGGTGCTCGTCTTCGACCGCGGGCTTCCCTGGATCGCGGCCTGGGTGGCCGCGCTGGCGCTGCTCTCGATCACCCGTGACGACAGCGTCGTGCCCCTCGTCGCCGTCGGCTGCCTCTTCCTCCAGGTGCGAGAACGCCGCAGTGCGCTCCTGCTCGGCAGCGGGGCGCTGTCGATCATCCCGGCGGTGCTGATCTGGGGCAACTCGTCGGTGCGCGAGAACCTCTCCTACGTCTTCAGCAACTTCACGCCACCGGTCGAAGAAAGCTGGAGCTTCGTCGCCAACAACTATCCCTCCCACGCCTGGGACCTGATCCACCTCGATATCTCCTGGGGAACGACGATCGGTTGGGAAGGTCCGCTCTGGTACCTGGGCCTCGCGGTCATCCTGATCGGCGTCGTCCTGCTCCTCATGAGGTTGCCCGGGACGACCCGTACTTCCGGCTCTTCGCCTATGGCCTGCTCGGCGCCGCGATCTTCGTCGGACTCTTCGACGACTTCTCCGAATTCCGCCAGGAGCTGGTCTTCATCCCATCGGTCGCCACCGCCGTCGCGCTCGCCGTCGAGACCGGGGTGAGCAGGTACCGCCGGCTGCGCCCGCAGCCCTTGGTCGAGCAGCCCGCGGTAGGCGGGTGAGCCCCGGGGTGGTCGCTCGGTTCCGCGAGTACGCTCGCCGTCACGGCATCCGCAAAGCGCTTATCGAGGTCGCCTCGCGCCTGCGTGCTCTCGTCTACTCGACCCACCGGATCACCCTGGTCCGCAAGGATCTGAGCGTGATCAAGGCGCCGAGCAAGCAGGTCGACCTCCGCGTCGGCGACCTCGACGCCGGCGCGCTGGCCGGGCTGGCGGCGTTGAACCGGGAGCGCGGCCGTTCCAACCTCGACCGCGACTTCCGCCGCAACGTCGAGCGCGACATCGGCGGCTTCGTCGGCCGGATCGGCGGCGAGATCGTCGCCTACTGCTGGTGGGTCGACGCCGACCGGGCCGGCGTCCACTCGGACTTCTCCTGGCTCGCGCCGGCACTGCGGATGCGGCCGAGCGAGGTCTACGGGTCCGACCTCTACATGCTGCCCAGGCACCGCGGCCGAGGGACGGCGGAAGCGATGCTGTTCGGCGTCGAGACCGGCCTTCGCGAGCGCGGCTTCGAGGCGATGTGGGGCTACATCGACGCAGGCAATATGGCGGCGCGCTGGACTTACGCCGCCCGCGGTTACGCCTCGACCGAAGACCTCCTCGTCCGCAAGCTGTTCGGGCACAGGAAGGTGGTGCCGATCGAAAAGGAACGCGGATCGTGAGTCCCGGTCTAAGATCGCCGCGAGGGCGCACTCAGGACTGAAGGATTGGATTTCGCCGCCGATATCCCTCGGAACCCCGACGAAGAAGGAAGCAGCTAGCGCTATGTCACTGATGGAGCTTCTCTACGACCAAGCCGCGCGGCGTCCTGACCAGACGGCGATCTCGCACGGCGAGGACCGGGTCAGCTTCGCCGAGCTGGTCGAGCGGATCGAGCGTCTGGCGAACGGCCTCGCCGCACGCGGGGTCGGCCCCGGCGACGCGGTCGCCCTGCTGCTCCGCAACGACCCGTGGTTCGTCGCCTGCTTCCACGCCGTCACCGCGCTGGGCGCGGTGGTCGTGCCGATCGACCCGTTCTTCAAGCGGGCGGAGATCGCCTCGCACTTCGAAGCGGCCGAGGTCGGCTACGTCCTCAGCGACGAGCGGATGGCAGGCGTCAGCGAGGCGATCGCGGCCGGCGCCGGGCGACCGATCACGGTCTTCACCACAAACGTGGCGGCGGGCGACGAGGCGACGATCCGCAACCTCTACGAGACCGGCGTGGCCGGGCGCCTGCCGGCCCGGAGCGGCGAGGAGCCGTTGATCTTCCAGTTCTCCTCCGGCTCGACCGGCCGGCCGAAGCGGATCATCCGCACCCACGCCAACGCGGTCGCCGAGGCGCGGCTCTACGAGTCGATCGGCTTCGGCCCCGACGACCGCGTCCTCTGCGCGATCCCGCTCTTCCACAACTGGGGCCTCGGCTCGTGTCTTTTCACCCAGGCGGTGACCGGCCACCGGATCGTGATGCTGGCCGACCCGATCCCCTTCCTCCTGCGCCGCCACGACGCGCTCGGCCTGATCGAGAGGGAAAAGGTGACGATCTTCCCGGGCGTCCCCTTCAACTTCCGCCTGATGGCGGAAGCGCCGACCGACGCCGACCTCAGCTCGCTGCGGCTCTGCTTCACCGCCGGCACCGCACTCGCGCACTCGGTCTTCGAGGCTTTCGGCAGCCGCTTCGGGGTGCTCGTGCGCCAGCTCTACGGGACCACCGAGACCGGGATGATCTCCGGCAACCTGAGCGAGGACCCGGTCTCCACCTGGGCCTCGGTCGGGGTGCCACCGGCCGACGTCGTCGTCGAGGTCGTCGGCGAGGACGGCAGCGGCCTTGCGGTCGGCGAGGAGGGCGAAGTGACGGTCGCCAGCCCGGCGATGACGGCCGGCTACGTGGGGGAGGGGATGGAGGAGCAGAATCGGATCGCCTTCCGCGACGGCCGCTACTTCACCGGCGACCTTGGCCGCTTCGACGCCGACGGCCTGCTCTCCCTGACCGGGCGCACCAAGCTGTTGATCGAGATTGGCGGCTACAAGGTCGATCCGATCGAGGTCGAGGACGTCGTCCTCGCGCACCCGGCGGTCGCCGAGGCGATCGTCGTCGGCGTCCCCGGGCAGGTCCAGGGCGAGGAGGTCGTGAAGGCGGCGGTGGTCACCGCCGGCGAGGTCGACAGCCGCGAGCTGACCGCCTTCTGCCGCGAGCGGCTGGCCAATTTCAAGATCCCCCAGGTCTTCGAATTCCGCGACGAGATCCCGCGCAGCCCGATGGGTAAGGTGCTGCGCAAATACCTCGTCTCCGGCTGAGCCGGGACCGGACCCGAGCGGAGCGCGGGATGGAACGGACGCAGGTGACGATCATCGGTGCCGGGCCGGCGGGGCTCCTGCTGGGGCTCCTGCTCGAGCGCGAGGGGATCGAGTGCCGGGTGCTCGAGCTGCGCGACCGCGACTACGTCGAAGCCCGGGTGCGCGCCGGCCTGCTCGAGCAGGGCACCGTCGACGTGCTCACCGACCTCGGGGTCGACGCGCGGCTGCGAGAGCAGGGCTACCACCACGACCGCTTCGAGGTCCGCTTCGGCGGCGAGCGCCACATGATCCCGATGGGCGAGTTGACCGACGGTTGGGGCACCTGGATGTACGGCCAGCAGGAGGTGGTCAAAGACCTGATCGCGGAGTGCGAGCGCAAGGGCGTGCCGATCGAGTTCGAGGTCGCCGACGTGGCGATCGAGGGGGTCGACTCCGGTCGCCCGACGGTCAGCTATCGCGGCGGTGGAGAGGAGCGGCTGATCGCGACCGACGTGGTCGGCGGCTGTGACGGCTTCCACGGCGTCTCGCGCCCGGCCTTCGGCGACTCGATCACCACCTACTCGGAGGCGTACCCGTTCGCCTGGCTGGGGGTCCTCGCCGACGCGCCGCCCGCGACGATGACCGAGTTGATCTACGCCCACCACCCGAACGGGTTCGCCCTGCACAGCTTCCGCTCGCCGCAGGTGAGCCGGCTCTACCTGCAGGTGCCGCCCGACGCCGACCCCGACGAGTGGAGCGAAGACCGGATCTGGGAGGAGCTCACCCGCCGTTTCGATATCGGCGACGGCTGGCAGCTCGAACACCGGTCCGATCCGGCAGAAGTCGATCACCCCGATGCGCTGCTTCGTCTCCGAACCGATGCGACGGGGGAGGCTCTTCCTCGCCGGCGACGCCGCTCACATCGTGCCGCCGACCGCCGCCAAGGGGCTGAACCTCGCGGTCTCCGACGTCACCCTCCTCGCCGCCGCCCTCACCGCGCACCTGAACCGCGGCGAGGACGCCCTGATCGACGCCTACTCCGACACCGCGATGCGCGACGTCTGGCAGGTCCAGGCCTTTTCCTGGGAGATGACCAATGTCTTCCACCACATGCCGGGGGAGCACTACGCGGGCCGCGTGCAGGAAGCCCAGCTGCGCCGGCTCTGCGAGTCGCCCTCCTACATGAAGGCGTTCTGCGACGTCTATTCCGGCGCCTCGCGGCGGCGAGACCGGGTCGGCTGAACGATGGCCGCGCGCCGCAAGCCGGACCCGTTCGTCGACGCCTTCACCGGGCTCGTGATCGCCCGCGCGCTCTCGACCGCGACCGTCCTCGGCGTCTTCGATGCCCTGCATGCGGGGCCGCTCGACAGCGCCGGCCTCGGCGAGCGGCTCGGCCTCGACCGGGACGGCGCCGACACCCTGTTGGTCGCGCTCGAGACCGCCGGCTACGTGGAGGCCGGGGAGGGGGGATACCGCAACACCGAGGTCAGCGAGCGCTTCCTGGTCAGCTCCTCACCGGAGACGCTGGCGGGCTTCGTCGGTCGCCAGTCCGACCTCCACTGGCGGGTGCTCGCGGGCCTGCCCGCGGCGGTCCGCGACGGTGAGGTCTACGACATGCACGAGGGCCGGCAGGAAGACTCCGAGGATTGGGAGTCCTACATGCGTGGGCTCGCCCAGATCAATCGGCGTGAGAATGAGATCGACGCCAAGCTCGTGCCGCTCGAGGCACCGCGCCGCCTGGTCGACGTGGCGGGCGGCCACGGCGGCTTCTCGATCGCGATGTGCGGGCGCTTCCCCGAGCTGGCGGCGACGATCGTCGATCTGCCGCCGAGCGTCGCGGTCGGCCGCAAGCTCGTCGCCGAGCGGGGTTTCGGCGAGCGGATCGAGTTCCGCGAAGGGGACGTGTTCGAGATCGGGCTGGGCGACGAGGTCGATGTCGTCTCGGCTTTCAACCTCGTCCACCATTTCTCCGAGGAGCGGAACCGCGAGCTCTGCCGGCTGGCGCACGCGGCGTTGACCCGCGGTGGCGTGCTGATGATCGGCGACGCTGCGGCGCCGGAGGCGGGCGAGCCGAGCGCCGGCCCGGGGGCGATCTCGAGCCTCCTCTTCTACGCCTGGAGCCACGGCCGCAACTACACCCCGACGCAGATCTGCTCCTGGATGGAGGACGCCGGGTTCGCCGACATCGAGGTCCACCGCAACCTGCTGACGATGTGGCGCGTCGTCGTCGTCGGCCGCCTCTAGTGTCCCGAGTCGGAAATCCTGCACCATCCTGGCGGCGCCTCGCCGCCTGTGGCGGCGTCCTCGGATTTGCCTTTGCCACCGGCAAAGGCGGCATCCTGCGTCCTTCCCACAGACGACGATCCACTCGCCAGATGTGGCACACGACTTACGACTCGGGACACTAGGCGCGGGCGAGCCAGCGGCGCTTGAGGCCGTCGGCGAGAGCCGCCGAGACCGGCCCGGTGACCGGGAAGACGGTTCCGTCGACCGAGCTGACCGGCTCGACCCCGCGCAGCGAGCCGGTGAGGAAGATCTCCTCGCCGGCCAGCAGCGTGTCGAGGTCGATTCGCACCTCACGGCACTCGACCCCGAGCTCGGCGGCTGTCTCGATCACCCCGGTGCGGGCGACGCCGGGCAAGATCGAGCCGTCGAGCGGCGGCGTCACCAGCACGCCGTCGCGGACCGCGAAGACGTTCGCCCGCGAGGCCTCGAACACGGTCCCGCCGGGCGCCACCAGGAGCGGCGCGGCGCCCGGCCCGACCGTCGCTTCGGCGCGGCTGAGCATGTCGCGGTCGATCCACTTGTGGTCGCCGTAGCCGCGGTCGACGACGATCGAACCGAGGTCGGTGCCGAGCGGTGGGGCGGGGAACACGTTGGCGGGGTCGAAGGGGGCGACGATCACCGAGGCCTTCAGTGAGCCGTCGGCGCCCGGCTGCAGGTCGAGCCGCAGCCTGCCGATGCCGCCACCGCGCGAATTCTCGAGGACCAGCTCGCTCGAATCGGGCGCCGGCCGGCCGAAGAGCGCCCGGGCGCTCGCGTCGAGCCGGGCGAGATGCGCCTCGAGTTCGATCGGGCGGTCTTCCCAGATCAGGATCGTCTCGAAGATGCCGGCCTCCGAACGGGGGCGGGGGACCAGCGGTGCGGGTCGCGGAAACGCCATCGAAGCGGCAAATCGTAGTGTGCGACGGCGCCCATACGCCGGTAGCATTCGCCGCCATGAGCGATGACAAGGGCAAGGCGATCGAGGAATTCATCATCAACGAGCTGCAGGCCGGGTCCGGCCTGGAGTCGCTGCGGGCCGACGAGGACCTGCTCGGCGCCGAACTGATCGACTCCCTCGGGATCACCCAGCTGGTCGTCTTCCTCGAAGACCGTTACCAGATCTCAGTGCCCGAAGACGAACTTACGCCGGAGAACTTCCGGACGATCGAAAGCATCGTCGCTTTCGTCCAGCGACGACAGGGTTGAGCGGCGACCGGCCGTGAAGACGCTCCTGATCGACAACTACGACTCCTTCACGTTCAACCTCTACCAGCTGCTCTCCGAGGCCAACGGCGAAGAGCCGATCGTCGTCCGCAACGACGAGATGACCTGGGACGAGCTGCTGGCAAGCCGCGACTTCGACAACATCGTCATCTCGCCCGGCCCCGGCAACCCCGATCGCGAGGCCGACTTCGGGGTCTGCGCCGAGGTGATCCGGCGCGCCGAGGTGCCGCTCCTCGGCGTCTGTCTCGGCCACCAGGGGCTCTGCGCCGCCTACGGCGCCAAGGTCGTCCACGCGCCGGAACCGATGCACGGCCGGCTCAGCGCCGTCACCCACGAGGACGGCGGACTCTTCGCCGGACTGCCGCGCGAGTTCCAGGTTGTCCGCTACCACTCGCTCTGCGTCGAGGACCTGCCGGAGGAGCTGGAGGCGACGGCCTGGACCAGCGACGGGATCCTGATGGGCGTCGCCCACCGGTCCCGGCCCCAATGGGGGCTGCAGTTCCATCCGGAGTCGATCTCGACCGAGCACGGGCGGGCGATGCTGGCGCGCTTCCGTGACCTCACCCTGGAGGCGGCGGGACGCCGCAACGGCGCTCCGGCGGCGATCGGCGAGAGCCATCGGCGTCCGCGCACGCCCGGTCCCGACCTCGAGCTGCGGATCCGCCGCATCGACACGGGCTTCGACACCGAGCGCGCCTTCCACCATCTCTACGGCGACTCGGTCGATTCGTTCTGGCTCGACAGCAGCATGCTCGACGGCCGCGCCCGCTTCTCCTTCATGGGCGACGCCTCGGGGCCGCTGGCGCAGACCGTCGCCTACGACGTCGACAGCGGCGAGCTGACCGTGACGACGGCGGCTGAGAGCCGCGTCTTCTCGGAGTCGATCTTCGACTACCTCTCGCGCGAGATGCGACGCCTGCGCTACTTCTCCGACGACCTGCCCTTCGACTTCAACTGCGGCTTCGCCGGCTATTTCGGCTACGAGCTGAAGGCCGACTGCGAAGGGTCCGACGCCCACTCCTCGACGATGCCCGACGCCTTCTTCGTCTTCGCCGACCGGATGATCGCCTTCGACCACCTCGAGCACGCCACCTACGTGCTTGGGATCTGCCCGCGCGCCGAACCGGAGGAGACCGACAGCTGGATCGCCGAGACGTCACTGCGGCTCGCCTCGCTGCCGCCGGTCGCCGAGCCGGAGTGGAGCGAGGTGGCGACCGGGCGCGACCCGGTCCGCTTCGAGCTGGCCCGCTCGCACGCCCAGTACCTCGAGGACATCGCCGAGTGCAAGCGCCAGCTGATCGACGGCGAGAGCTACGAGATCTGCCTGACCAACAAGATCACCGCCGACGTCAGGCCCGATCCGCTGCCTTTCTATCGGACCCTCCGCCGCGTCAACCCGGCGCCGTTCTCGGCCTTCCTGCGGATCGGCGACGCAGCGGTCATGAGCTCCTCGCCGGAGCGCTTCCTCTCGATCGGCCGCGACCGCTGGGCCGAGGCGAAGCCGATCAAGGGCACGGTGCGCCGCAGCAGCGAGCCGGCCGAGGACGTGCGCCTCGCCGAGGAGCTGCGCACCGACGAGAAGTCACGCGCCGAGAACCTGATGATCTGCGACCTGCTGCGCAACGACATGGGCGTGGTCAGCGAGATCGGCACCGTCCACGTGCCGAACCTGATGCACATCGAGAGCTACGAGACCGTCCACCAGCTGGTCTCGACCGTCCGCGGCCTGATGCGCGAGGACATCGAGTCGCCTGACTGCGTCCGCGCCTGCTTCCCCGGTGGCTCGATGACCGGCGCGCCGAAGAAGCGGACGATGGAGATCATCGACAGGCTCGAGGGCGAAGCCCGCGGGGTCTACTCGGGGACGATCGGCTACCTTGGCCTGAGCGGCGCCGCCGACCTCAACATCGTGATCCGCACCGTCGTCATGGACGGCGAGAAGACGACGCTCGGCGTCGGTGGCGCGATCGTGATGCAGTCCGACGCCGAGGAGGAGTACCAGGAGATCCTGCTGAAGGCGCGTGCGCCGATGCAGGCACTGGACCCACAGGTCGACCCGCAGACGGTCTTCGAGCCGGCGTCCGTCTGAGGGCCGGCGGGCGCCCCGCGGCGCCGACGCCGATATCCTCTCAGATCCAGAAAAACTCACCAGGCAGGGAGTCCATGGCCGTAGATACCTCCGCGTACCGTGAAATGACCGACGAGCAGGAAGCGATCGTCGAAATGGTTCGTCAGTTCGCCGACGAGCAGATCATTCCCAATGCCGAGCACTACGACCACGAGGACACGTTCCCGGAGCCGATCGTCGAGCAGATGAAGGAGCTCGGCCTGTTCGGGGTGACGATCCCCGAAGAGTACGGCGGCATGGGGCTCGATCTGGCGACCTACGCGATGATCGTCGAAGAGCTCTCGCGCGGCTGGATCTCGATCTCAGGCGTCGTCAACACCCACTTCATCGGCTCCTACCTGCTGATGAAGTTCGGCACCGAGGAGCAGAAACAGTATTTCCTGCCGAAGATGGCGACCGGTGAGATCCGCGCCGCCTTCTCGCTGTCGGAGCCGGAGGTCGGCTCCGACGTGCAGGGGATCAAGGCCTCGGCCAAGCCGGACGCCGACGGGAACTGGGAGCTGAACGGCCAGAAGATGTGGGTCACCAACGGGCTCGGCTCGGGCGTCGTCTTCGTCCTGATGAAGAACGACCCGAAAGCCGAACCCGCTTACAAGGGGATGACCTGCTTCATCACCGAGAAGGAGCCCTGGAAGGAAGTCAACGAGGGCAAGTTCGCGGGCCTGACGGTGCCGCCGAAGATCAAGAAGATGGGCTACAAGGGCGTCGAGTCGACCGAGCTCGTCTACGACGGCTACAAGTGCCCCCCCGACCGCGTCCTGGGCGGCCCCGACGGGGTCGGGCAGGGCTTCTCGCAGATGATGGACGCGCTCGAGGTGGGCCGCGTCAACGTCGCCGCCCGTGGCGTCGGCATCGGCCAGCGGGCACTCGAGCTGGCGCTCAGGTACAGCCAGGAGCGGAAAACCTTCGGCAAGCCGATCGCCCAGCACCAGGCGATCCAGTTCAAGCTCGCCGACATGGCGACGCGGCTGGAGGCGGCCCGCCTCGTCACCCGCAAAGCGGCGCGGATGAAGGACGCCGGCGAGCGCTCCGACCTCGAGGCCGGGATGGCCAAGCTCCTCGCCTCGGAGACGGGGAAGGAAAACGTCGAGGACGCCTTCCGCATCCACGGCGGTTATGGCTACTCGAAGGAGTACGAGATCGAGCGGCTCTACCGCGACGCCCCGCTGCTCCTGATCGGCGAGGGCACCTCCGAGATCCAGCGCATGGTGATCGGCAAAAAGCTCCTGCAGAGAAACAAGATCTGAGGGGCAGCGGCGCGCTGATGGCATCGACGCCAGACCTGATCCGGACCGCGGTCGAGCGCTTCCAGGCGGAAGTGCCGTCGCTGGCGAAGCTGAAATTGGTGTTCGGCCTTGAGCTGCGCGCCAAACACGACATCCAGCTCTACCGGGTCGAGCTGCCGGGGCCGAAGATCACCAAGGATCTCGCCCAGGACGAGCGGGTACTGGTCGAAATCGACCGGCCTCAGTTCAACCAGCTGGCCGAGAAGGGCACGATCGCCAGCTACCGACGTGCCGCCGAGACCGGCCACATCAAGGTCAGCGGCGACTCCAACGTGGTGAAGCTGGTGACCCAGGTGGTCGAAAAGCAAGAGCAACGCGCACGTCTGCGCAAAGTCCACTGAACCGAAGGAGATTCTCCGAAGCATGCCCGAGACGTTCGAGTTGTCCACCGATCAGGCCACCCGCGAGGCGAGTGGAGCACATACCTACGGCCGCTACCTCGAGGAGTTCGAGGTCGGCGCGATCTACAAACACTGGCCCGCGAAGACGGTCACCGAGTCCGACGACCATCTCTTCTGCCTGATCACGATGAACCACCACCCGCTGCACATCAACGACGTCTACGCCGCCGGCTCCCAGCAGGGCAGAAACGTCGTCGTCGGCCCGCTGGTCTACTCGCTGGCCCTCGGGATGTCGGTCTCCGACATCTCCGGCAAGGCAATCGCCAACTTGGCGACCGAAGAACTGAGCCACCCGAACCCGGTGTTCCACGGCGACACCCTCTTCTGCGAGACCGAGGTCCTCGACGTGCGCGAGTCGAAATCGAAACCGGACCGGGGGACGGTCAAGGTCCACACCCGCGTCCTCAATCAGGACGGGGTGCTGGTCGCCGAGTTCAAACGGCTGGTGCTGGTCCCGCGTCGCCCCTTGGCCTAGACCCCCGTGTTGATCGGCCTCTGCCTGCGGCCGGACCACAGCCCTTTGGCGTGGAACCAGACCGAGGCGGCGGCCTGCGGCGACAGCAGGCGCAGCGCGACCGCCGCGCCGGTGACCCCCGCGACCCCGCCGGCGAGGACGATGACGATGTCGGCGTCGGTGGTCAGCAGCAGGCGGACCGTCCCGGCGCCGACCAGAGCGCCGAGGCCGGCGCCGGCGCCGGGCAGCATCGGCGCCACCATGCTCTTGAGGCTCTCCTCCAGCGTGCGTGAGACGACCACCGTGAGCACCGCGACGAGGAGGACGCGGGTCCCGGTCCGCGCCCAGGCGACCCAGACGATCCCCGCCGGGGCGGCGAAGACGACCGTCGCGATCAGCAGCGGCAGCACAGCCACCTGGATCAGGACGAAGGTCCGCTGGCGGCCGAGCGCCTTGAAGACGTCGCCGAGCGGGAAGGTGATCGCGGTGACCGCGGCCATCACCGAGATCGCCGCCGCGACCCCGCCCGCTTCCGCCCAGCGCTCGCCGAAGAGGATCACCAGCAGCGGCGTCGACAACACCGAGAGGATCACCGCCGCCGGGATCGCGTAGAGCGCTTGAAAGCGGATCAGCGTCCGCGTCGCGTTGGCGAGGCCGGCACGGTCTTCATGGCGCTTCCTCGAGAGCGCCGCGAAGGCAACGGTGCCGGTGTTCCAGGCGACCGCTTCGATCAGCAGTTCGGGCACCCGCAGGGCGATCGTGTAGAGGCCGAGGGCGGTCTCCCCGAGCACGCGGCCGACCGCGATCAGGTCGACCCGCGAGCCGATCGCCGCCTGCACGTCGACCATCGAGGCACCGGTCCCGTAGGCGACCATGCTGCGGGCGATCGTGCGGTCGAACTGCAGGCGCGGCCGGTAGTCGGAGATCCGCCACTGGACGATCGTCCAGCAGAGGGTGCCGGTCATGAAGCCGATCAGCAGGCCGGTGGCGCCGAGGCCGGCGATCGCCAGCGGGATCGAGACGATGCCGCGGACGGCGGCTTGGATCACTTCCGGCACCGCCCGGCGACGGAACTCCATCGAGCGCATCAGCAGCCCGTCGTGGATGTTGGCGACGCCGCGGAAGAGCGGGTTGAGGGCGGCCAGCCGGAAGAGGTCGGTGTGGTCGCCGACGCGGAAGAAGTCGGCGATCACGGGGGCCAGCAGAACGCAGGCCACCGTCAGCAGCAGGGTGAGGCCGAGGTTGATCGTGAAGGCGACGTGGACGCGGTCGGTGACCTCTTCCTCCTGCTCGTAGATGACGGTCGCCCGCATCCCGATGTCGCTGATCATTTCCAGCAGGTTGATGAACAGCGTGATCGCCGCCACCACGCCGAAGTCGGCCGGGGTGAGCAGCCTCGCCAGAATCAGGAGGGAGAGCGAACTGAAGATGCGGGCGCCGACGAAGGCGAGGTTGCTCCAGACGATGCTGGTCCGGGTTTGGCTGGACCAATCGTCGCCGCTCGAACTCACGGAACTACCACTCACCCTCCAGCTTGACCGCGGAGCCGTAGGAGTCGCCGAGCAGGTCCGCCTTCAGCGAGTCGAACTCGGAGATCACCCGTTCGTAGTCTTCGTGCCTTCCGATGTCGAGCCAGAAGCCGTCGAAGAGGTAGGAGCCGACCGGCTCGCCGGCGCCGGTGAGGCTCTGGATCACATCGGGGATGTCCCATTTCTCCCCCGCCGGGATATGGGCGCAGGCGCTCGGCTCGACCACGTAGACGCCCATGCTGACGATGTAGGGGATCTCCGGCTTCTCGACGAATCCCGCCACCCGTCGCCCGGAGCCGTCGCCCTCGGCCTCGATCACGCCGTAGTCGGTCTCGATCACGCGGCGGTGGGTGGCGACGGTGAGCGCGTTGCCCGCTTCCTTATGGGCCTCGTAGAGAGCCCCGTAGTCGAGCGTGGTCAGGACATCGCCGTTCATCACCAGGAAGGTCTCGTCGAGGTCGGGGATCGTCGCAAGCGGTCCGGCCGTCCCGAGCGGGATCTCCTCATAGTGATAGTCGATCGAGACGCCGAGCCGCTCGCCGTCGCCGAAGACGGTTTCGATCAGGTTCGACTTGTAGCCGACGGCGAAGACCAGGTCGAGGAAGCCGCTGTCGGCCAGCTGGTGGACGACGACGTCGAGGATCGCGCGGTCGCCGACCGGCAGCAGCGGCTTCGGCAGGACCGTCGTGTAAGGGGCGAGCCGCGAGCCGCGACCACCCGCCAGGATCACCGCCCGGCGCCTTTCGTCCGGCGTCGCCACGGTCAGCGCCTGCGCAGTCGCATCGCGCCGGTCTCTCGGTGTACCGACACCTTCCTCCGCAGCAGCACCGCGGCGGCCGTCCAGAAGAGGACTTTCAAGTTCAGCGTCAGGTTGCGGTTCGCCGCGTAGAGCAGGTCGAGGCCGATCTTCTGCGGCAGCAGGCGGCCGACATAGTGGGCGAGCGGGTCGTCGGTGTCGAGGATGCGGCTCTCTTCGGCGAAGGCGATCTGGGAGAAGCCGGTGATGCCCGGCCGCACCGAGAGGATCAGCTCGAACGCCTCGCGATGTTCCGCGACGAAGCGGGGATCCTCCGGGCGTGGCCCGACCAGGCTCATTTCGCCGCGCAGGACGTGCCAGAGCTGGGGGATCTCGTCGAGCTTCAATTTCGCCAGCCAGCCACCAATCCGGGTGAAGCGGTCGTCGTGCTCGGCGGTCAGCGGGCCGCCGGTGGCGCCGACGGCCATCTTGCGGAACTTCAGCATCGCCAGCGGCTTGCCGTTGTAGCCGATCCGCATCGAGCGAAAGAAGGCGGGACCGGAGGAGTCGAGGTGGATGAGGACGATCGCGACGAGGACGATCGGCAGCAGCAGGAGCAGCATCAGCGCCGAGAAGACCAGGTCGAAGGCGCGGATCGAAATCGCCGAGATCGTCCGCCGCAGGCCGCCGGGCTCCGGCCTGCCCTTGAAGTGGGGCAGGACGACGTCGGCGGGCCGGATCTTCAGCCCGCGAACAGCGGCTTCGCGGGCCTGGGATGCATCGGCGGATGAATTCATTGGCATTTGACGGGGTTGATTTTGGTCACTTGGTCGCCGGCCTGCTCAGGGGTGGAACTTTCGTCCAGATCTCTATCGCCTGCGTCAGCGCCGGCCTTGAGCACTTTCTTGTCCAGGCTTCATGCGATGCAAGGCGCCTTGCGGTTGCATCGGCCGACTTCCGCCATCACTGGTATATCTCGGCGCATGATCAAGCGGTCGGCCGCCGGTGACTGACCGGCTCTCGCTCGCGGCCGCGATCGGCGACCGCAATCCCGTGGCCTTTGCGCCGGCCCCGGCGGCGCTCGCCGCCTGGCTCTTCTGGCTCGGTTCGAACGGCGGCTACTTTCCTCGCGACTACCTGCCGGCCGGGCTGATCGCGGCGGTCCTGGTCGGGATCCTCGCGCTCTTCTCCGGCGCCGCCCTGCCGCGGGTGAAACTCGTCCGCTGGGCCCTGGCACTGTTCACCGCCGGGGTGGCGTTCAGCTTCCTCTCGATCATCTGGGCAGACTCTCCGGGCTTCGCCTACGAATCCTCGGTCGAGCTGGCCGCGCTGCTCGCGGTCACCTGGCTGGTCGCGATCGTGCCCTGGACGGCGCCTGCGGCCGCGGCGATGCTCGGCCTCTGGGCCTGCGGTGCGGCGGTCATCTGCGCGATCGCCGTGGCGACCACCGCAGCGGGTCCGGGCTCGATCGACGTCACCCACTTCGGCCGCTTCGCCGAGCCGATCGGCTACACCAACGGCGTCGCCGCGCTGGGGGTGATGGCCTTCCTGCCGGCGACCGTGCTCGCCGCCCGCCGCGAGGTCCCGCCCTGGCTGCAGGGCGTGCTGCTCGCCTGCGGCTGTTTCCTCTTCGAGCTGGCGCTGCTGCCACAGAGCCGCGCCGCGCTGGTCGCGCTCGCCTGCGGGATTCCGCTGGTCCTGATCTTCACGCCCGGTCGGCTCTCCCTGCTGGCCCGGCTGATCGGCATCGCGGCGGCCGCCGCCTTCGCCGTCCACCCGGTCCTCCACGTCTACGACGCTGCGAACAGCGGCGGCGACCCGATGGCGGCGCTGCGAAGCGCTTGGCGGGCGATGGCCTTCAGCTCGCTCGGTGCCGGGGTGATCGGCCTGGCGATCGGCTTCGGCCAGCGGCAGATCCGGCTGCATAGGCCGTTGCCCGAGGTGAGCAAGCGCACCGCGCTGATCGTCGGCGCCATCGCCCTCGCCGTCGCCGTGATCGGCGCGGCCGGTGTGATCGTCCACCGCGGCGGCTTGCATAGCGGCAGCAAGTACGAATCGGTGGGCGGCAACGGATCGCGAATCAGCTCGCTCGACCCGGAGGAGCGGCTCGACTACTGGCGCGTCGCCCTCGACATGTTCTCGAGCCGCCCGATCGAGGGCCGCGGGGCCGGCAGCTTCGCCTTCAACTACGCCCGCGACCGCCACGAAACCAAGCCATCCCGCTACGCCCACAACGTCTTCCTGCGGGTGCTCGCCGAGACCGGCCTGATCGGGATCATCCTCTTTCTCGGGATGCTGGCGGTGATGGTCTGGGCCCTCTACACGGTCTGGCTCCGGGGGCCGCCGCTGGGCGGTGCGCTCGCCGCGGGGGTCTTCGCGGTAGGCGTCTGTTTCCTGATCCACGCCTCGCTCGACTGGATGGACGAGATCCCGGCGCTCGCGGCGCCCGCCCTCGGCCTGCCGTTGATGATCGCCGGGATCGAGCCGGTCGACACCGACATCGAGCGCGCTCACGGCCCGCGCCGGGCGGTCGCGCTGGTCACCGCAGGGGCGGCAGTCGCCTTTGCCGCGATCGGCGTCTCCTGGCTGGCGACGCTCTATCTGCAGCGGGCCGAAGGCGAGGTGGCGCGCGACCCACAGGCCGCCTTCGCCGATTACGAAAGGGCCGCGGCGCTGGAACCTTGGTCGTCGAAGGCGCTCTTGACCGAAGGCGTGGTGGCAATCGACAACGGCAGGACCGAACAGGCGCGGCGGGCATTCGAAGAAGCGATCGAACGCGAAGACGGGGCCTTCGCCCACCTCGAGCTCGCGATTTTGGCGGCGGAAGCAGGGGAAAAAGCCGAGGCACGGCGCCAGCTCGACCTGGCGACGGCGCTGGAACCCGAGTCGATCCCGATCCGCTTCGCTCGCCGTCAGATACTTTCCGGGAAAACTTTAGCGGCGAAGGCCTTCAATGGACAATTATTGGAGCTGGAAACCGGACATTTCACTAGTCCTGTCTGATGGGGGCTGCTACGCTCATCAAGTTATTTCGCGCCATACCGGTGCGGGAACCGTGGAAAGGACTGGGTTCAAGTGAAGCTCCGACTATTCATCGCCGGCATCGCGGCTATGGCCTGTCTCGTTGTCCCGGCGTCGGCCTTCGCACAGTCGCTGTCGAACGACGTCTACTCAAGTCAGGGCGCGCAGGTGCTCGGTGCCGCCACCTCTGGCGGCGAACCGCCGGCGCCGACCGTGGCTGCGGTGGAAACCGAAGCGGTGGAACCGGTTGCCGAAGCGGAAACCGCCAGCTCGTCGACTCTGCCCTTCACCGGCTTCCAGGCCGGGCTTGTTGCGGTCATCGGCGTGTTCCTCGTCGGTGGCGGTCTGTTGCTCCGTCGGTTCAGCCGCACCCCGCGTCACACCGTCTGAGCAGCGCGCACGGATCCAGTGCCCTGAACACCAGGCGGGCCGCTGAGGCTTCGAGATCAGGATGGAGACGGTGAAATCCGTCGACATCCTGATCTCGACCTTCAACGAGGAAACGCATCTTCCGAGGTGTCTGGAGGAAGTTCTCGGCCAGGATTACGACGGCGAGCTCCGCGTCATCCTGGCCGACGGCGGTTCTACGGACCGCACGGTCTCGATCGCCGAGGAATTCGCCGCCCGTGACCCGCGCCTGACCGTCCTCGCCGACGGCGTACGGCGCAACCTGCCGGAGGCCCTCAACGTCGGCCTCGACGAGTGCCGCGGCGACCTGGTCGCCAAGGTCGACGGCCACGGTTGGCCGGAGCGGGACTTCATCAGCAAGGCGGTCGCCGACTTCGAGGTGGAGCCGGAGCTCGGTTGCGTCGGCGGCCGGCCGATCCAGGAAGGCGAGACCGACTTCGGTCGGGCCCTCGCGATGGCGCGCGCGAGCCGCTTCGGGGTGGGCGGCAGCGAGTACGCCGGTGGCTCCAGCCGCGCCTACGTCGACAGCGTCCAGTGCGGCGTCTACCGGCGCGACGTGCTCGAGCAGGTCGGCCGCTTCGACCCGGAGATGAACTTCGGCGAGGACGATGAGCTCAACTGGCGGATCGTCGAGGCCGGCTTCGGGATCCTGCTCGATACCGAGATCCAGTTCCACTACATCACCCGCGACGATTGGGGCGGTGCCTACCGCCAGTACCGCAACTACGGCTACGCGCGGGTCGGGGTGGCGCGCGCCCATCCCGGCTATATGAAGCCCTACCACCTGGCCCCGGCGATCGCCGCCGTCGGCGGTGGGGCGCTCGCCCTGCTCGGCCTGCGCTCACGCGCTGCCCGCCGGGTGCTGGCCGCGGGCGCGATCGGCTACGCCGGAGCCGCCGCGGCGACGGCCGTCGCGGCCGCCGCCGACGAGGAGCAACTGGCACCGCGTGTGGCGACCGCCTTCGTCGCCCTCCACGCCGGCTACGCGGTGGGGATGCTGAGGGCCCTTCTCGGCCTCAAGCCGCGCCGCTGAACCCGTGCGGGTTCGGCCACCGGCCCCGGTTCGCGCCGGGCGATCCAGAGCAGGGCCGGGCAGATCGCGTAGAGCGCCCAGAACCTGGCGTCGGTCTCGGCCGAGATGAAGAAGATCGCCACCAGCGCGCCGCTGATCGCGATGAAGAGACCGCGGGCCAGGTTCGCCATCTCGAGCTTGCGCTTGCGTTCGAATTCGCGCGCCGCCTGGATCGCGGCGGCCAGCGAGGAGAGGATGATCGCGACCATCAGGCCGAGGCCGACGATGCCGGTTTCGGTCAGCGTCTGCAGGTAGGAGTTGTGGACGACCAGCGACCGTTCGGCGATCAGCTCGACGAATTTGAGCTGGCCGGGGCGGCGCACGTAGTCGGGTGAGTACTGGGAGAAGTTGCCGAGCCCGACGCCGATCACCGGATGGTCCTGGGCGATTTCCCAACCGACCTGCCAGAGGTCGGAGCGGCCGTTGCCTTCATTGTCGATGTGGGTGATCCGCTGCCAGGCGCCCGGGCTGCTCGCCAGCCAGAAGGCGCCGAGGGCAAGCAGCACGGCGACGAAACCGACCAGCAGGAGGCGCCGCTTGACCACTATCAGCGCGACGATCAGGGTCACCCCGGCGGCGAGGAAGGCGCCGCGGGACTCGGTCGCGACCAGACCGAGCAGCAGGATCGGCAGCGCCACGGCGAACCCGACCCGGGCCCAGATGTTTTTCGTTGCGACGATCAGCGAGGTGGCGATCACGATCGCCGGCAGAAGCCCGGCGGCGAGGTAGTTGGGATCGCCGCTTCCGCCGCGCAGCCGGTTGGAGTTACCGCTCGTTTCGAGCGCGGTGGCGTGCGAGAAGTCCGAGTTCGGGACCAGCCCGGTGATCCCGACCAGAACCGAGAGCACGCCGCCGATCACGAAGGCGCCGAGCAGCAGCATCGCCACCCGGCGCGACCGCACGGTCGTCGCGATGATGACGAAGAGCGCCCCGGCGGTCAGCCACTCGGTGGTCAGCGAGCCGGAGGCGCTCGGCTTTTTCGCCCACAGCAAGGAGAGCATCACCCAGACCACCAGCCCCAGCGCGAGGAGCACCGGTTTGCGGTTGTCGCGCAGCATCACCCGGGTCAGCGAGCCGGGCCGCCGCAGCGTCCCCAGCCAGCCGAAGACGATCAGCAGGAAGGAGGCGAGCGGGGCGACGCTCAGCGCCGGGATCGCGATCAGGAAGGTGAGGCCGACCCAGATCGCCAGCGCCACCGCCAGGTCGATGAAGACCAGCGGCGCGTAGACGGCGACGCAGGCCATCGCCACCCCGTACTTGAGGTTGGCCGCCATCATCAGGCCCATCAGCCAGGCGGCGCCGAGGCCGGTGACGGCGACCAGGCGACCGGAGATCGGCAGCCGGTCAGGCGCTGCGACCTCGACGGGAAGGGGGGGAGGGAGGCGCTCAGGAAGATCGGTCGGAGGGAACGCGGGTGCGAGCCCTCGGCCTGCGCTGCAACGGATCCGGTGCAACGTAGTCGAGATAGCCGCTGTTGACCCGCTGGGTGGCCCCGATCACGACGAGGCCGCGGACGGGCAGGCCGAGGTGCGCGAAGGTGTCGCGCATCGTCGTCATCGAGGTTCGGTCGGAGTTGCCGAGGCGGGTCACGACGATCACGTCGTCGGCGACGTGGGCCCAGCGCAGCGCGTCGCTCACCTCGCCGGCGGGCGGCGTGTCGATGACGACGAAGGTCGCCGATTCGCGCGCTTCACCGAGCAGTCGCAGCAGCTTCCCCGCGATGATCCCGACCGGCGAAGGGTCGCCGAGGGAAAGCGTCGTGAAGACACGCAGGTTGGGTATGTTCGGGACCTTCGTGAGGAGCTCGCTGAGCGGTGGGCTGTCGGCGCCGGTGAGCATGTCGGCGGTGTTCGAGGTGGCCAGGCCGAGCGAGCGGCCGACGTCCGGTTTGCGAAGGTCGTAGTCGAGCAGGATCACTTTATGGCCGTCGTCGGCCAGATGCCGGGCGAGGCTGACGCTCGCGGTCGTCTTGCCGTCGCCGGACGAGGGACTGGTGACGAGGATCGTGCGCGAGCCTTCGGCGGCGCGGTCGAACTGGACGGCGAGCCCACGGAAGGCCTCCTGCACGGCGGGCGGACCCTCGATCTGCGGGCCGAGTTTGGCCCGCCCCACTTTCGGCACCCGCACCAGGATCGGCTGCGGCCAGAGGCTCTGGGCGTCCTCCTCGTCGCGCACCTTGCGATCGGTCAGCTCGAGCAGAACGGCAATCGCGCAGCCGATCGCGAGGCCGCAGAGAATGGAGAGGATGATCACCAATTTGGCGCTCGCCCCGGCGGCTTCGCCGGGCGGCGTCGCCAGCTCGGCGATCGACAGGGTCGGGTCGCCCTGGCCGCGCTGGCTTTCGAGGTCGGCGAGGGTCGATTCGAGTTCTTCCCTGCTCGCGCCCGCGGGCGCGGCGGCGACCCGCGTTTCCAGGTTGGCGATCGCTTTTGCCACGTAGGCGTTCACGGTGGCGTCGCGGACGGCCATGCTTTCTTCGGCGAAGGCGTTGGCGATCTTGGCGGCTTCGTCGGCCGATTCGGCGGTGCCGGTGACAGCGAGGATCGAGCTTTCGCCTTCCGGACGGACCTCGACGTCGGTGAGGATGCCGTCGGCGGTCTTGCCGCCACCGAGTTTTTCCGCCGTCCGTTCGGCCGCTTCGCGCGATTCGACCAGGCTGGCGGCGGTCTGCACGGTGCGGCTCGGGTCGACCGCTTCGTGGATCACCGGGATCCCCGTAAGGGGCCCTTCTTCCTGGCCCTGGATCGCGTTGATCAGGATCTGCGCGTTCGCTTCGTAGGAGGGCGTCCGCAGGTGCAGCCAGAGGATCGAGCCGGCCAGCGCGACCACGGCGACCAGGACGACGAGCAGCTTGTGGCTGCGGATCGCCTGCAGATAGGAAACGGCGCCTTCGGCGGGCGAGGAACGGGGCATTTGGTTAGGGCTGAATTGCAAGGCGATCGAGTGTATTGACGGTGAGCCTTCCGGCTCTGACTATCGTATTTCCTGCAGTGAAAGCTGCTGGCCCCCGATCGCGGCGGTTCCTGCCTGGTCGCCGACGCTCGTTGGCCCTGGTGATTCTTGCTATCGGCATCCTGCTCATCGCCTTTAAGGCTGCGATGAGCGGTGGCGGTATCTGGTCCGGATCTGGCGCCTCGAGTCTCGCCTGTGACGAGCCGACGAATCCGCCGAAAGCCTGGCCCGGAGATTGCTGGCGTCCGTTCGGGCCGGGCAGCCCGTTCAACCGCCGGCTGCCCGCCGACCCGCGGCAGGCGCCGCACTCGCAGCGGATGGTCGAAGCCCTGGCGGCACTTTCCGACGGCAGCGGCCCCGCCGACCTCGACATCTTCGCCCACGGCCAGGGCGGTGACCCCGTGTACTGGTCGCGGCCGAACGACCCGACCTTCGTCATCCACTGCACCAAACCCTGGGGGCGCTGCCCGCTCGAGGACAGGCGGATCCAGATCCCGGCGGGCGCCGAGCCGGAGAAAGATCCGGGGTCGCCGCCGTCCAGCGGCGAGGCGGACCGTCATATGTCGATCGTCGACGTCGCCGACCAGAGGGTCTACGACCTCTGGCAGGTGCACAAGAACCGGATGCCCGCCTCGGGCGGTCGTCTCACGATCTCCTGGGGCGGGGTGACGAGCCTGCGGGGCAACGGCGTCAACGGGACCGGCGACGCGACCGCCGCCCGTTTCTCCAACGTCGACGGCCGGCTGCGCGAGGAAGAGCTGGCCTCAGGGCGGATCGACCACGCGCTCTTCATCGACATCCCCTGCGACGGCGGTAGCTGGGTGTTCCCGGCGCGGGCGGGCGGGGCGCCCTGCCACAACGGATCGGACGTGCCGCCGATGGGGTCGCGCCTGCAGCTCGACTACACGACCGCGGAAATAGAAGCCCTGCGCGTCCCCGCGTGGAAGAAGGCGATCCTTCGGGCGATGTCCGAATACGGGATGTTCATCGGCGACACCGGCGCGACCAGCCTCTTCTCGATCGAGCGCGAGTCGGGGCTCCAGTATCGGTCGACCGGTCACCGCGATCGCTGGGCCTGGCTCGCCCGGCACCGGCACTTTCGTTACTACTCGGGGGAAGGTGGTGTCTACATCGGCGACCTCGCCGCGGGCATCGACTGGAGTCGCCTCCGGGTAATCGCTCCGTGCGTGTCCTCGGACACCTGCTGAGTCCGCGTCTGGACGTTCGTCCAGGGACCCGGCTTCCCCTCACGGAGCCCTCCAGTCGGTCGACACAGGCCGCATGGATAAGCCCTTTTCGACCGCCCGCCCCGTCCGCCTCGCGCTTGGACTTCTGGGCGCCTCGGTGCTGATCGTCGCCCTCTTCGCGACCGCCGCGAGCGCCGCCCCCAAGCGCCACGTCTTCAAGGCCAAGGCCACCTCCGAGCACGCCGCCTACTTCGTCGTCAAGGGCATCTCCGCCCGCCGCGTGCTGGCCGCTCGGTTCAGCACCGGCAACCACCGCAAGCACCTCAAGCGCAAGGCGGTCCGCAACGCGGTCCGTAAGCACGGCATCCGGATCACGCTGCCGACCCGTCACCGCCATCCTGTGGTCGCCGCGATCAGCTCATACGAAGCAGCGCACGGCGAAGGTGGCGAATCGAGCGGCGGCTCCGGCAGGTCGAAGAAGAGGAAAGAACCGCCGAAGCTGGAAATCATCGTCGCCCCGCCGACCACCCCGACCCCGCCGACCACCACCCCGACCCCGCCGTCGAGCACCCAGCCCGGCTCCTGCACCCTGCAGAGCGTGCCGGAAGGGACCGACCCGGGAGCCTGCTGGCGTCCCTTCAGCGCCGCCTCGCCGTTCAACCAGACGCTGCCCGCCTCGCCGAAAGTGTCGCCGAACTCGAGCGCGATCGTCGAAGGCATGTTCCGCAACGCTCAGGGCAACGGACCGACCGAACTGGAAGTCTTCAACGACGGCCGCGGCGGTGAGCCGACCTACTTCTCGAAACAGTCGGATCCGGTCTTCACGATCCACTGCACGGAGAGCTGGGGACGCTGCGACGTCGAGGGCATGAAGGTGCACATCCCGGCCGGCGCCGAGACCGAGGGCAACGTCGCTTCGGTCGAAAACGGCTCGCAGGACGCCCACCTGACGGTGATCGACCCGAGCACCGAAACCGAGTACGACTTCTGGCAGGTCGAGACCGATCCGATCCCGGCCTCGGGCGGCACCCTGAACATCTCCTGGGGCGGCTACACGAGCCTCTCGGGCACCGGCCTCGACATGCCGACCGAAGCGACGGCGGCCAAGTGGGCCAGCCTCGAGGGTCGGATCCGGGCCGAAGAAGTGCTCGCCGGCCAGATCGACCACGCGATCTTCATCAACGTCCCCTGCGACAACGGCACCTGGGTCTACCCGGCCTACAAGGCCGGCTCGCGCTGCTCCAACACGACCAACTCGCCGCCGATGGGCACCCGCCTGCAACTCAACTACTCGGTTGCCGAAATCGAAGCGATGGCGGTCCCGAGCTGGAAGAAGACGGTCCTTCGGGCGATGTCCGAATACGGCATGTTCATCGGCGACACCGGCAGCCCCGGGCTGTTCTCGCTGGAGCGCGAGACCGGCAATCAGTACACGACCATGGGCCAGGTCAACAAGTGGCTCGAACTCGTCTCCAAGGGCGGCTTCAGCTTCTGGAACGGCGAAGGCGGCGTCAACGTCGGGAACCTCTCCACCGGGGTCGACTGGCACCGGCTGCGGGTGATCGAACCGTGCGTCTCCGAAGGCAAATGCTGAGCGTTCAGCGCCTGACGCCGGCCCGGTCGGCGAGCTCGAGGTAGAGCGCTTCGACCCGGCCGACCATCGCCGCGAGTTCGAACTCGGCCGCCCAGCGCTCGTGTGCGGCGTGGCCGAGTTTCGCCGCCCGGTCGGGATCGCCGAGCAGCTCGGCGATCGCGGCGGCGAGCCCGTCGACATCTTCGCTGGCGACGAGCCGGCCGTGGACGCCGTCCTCGATCAGGTCGGATACGCCGCCGACCGCGGCGGCGACGATCGGCCGTCCCGCCTGCATCTGCTCGAGCACCGCCAGCGGCGAGCCCTCGACCCGCGAGGAGCTGACCGCGAGGTCGGCGGCGTCGATCAGGTCGGGGACGTCGGGGCGGACGCCGAGCAGGGTCACCGTCTCCGCCAGGCCCGCCGCGTCGATCATCCCCTGCAGCTGCGGACGGTGGTCGCCGTCGCCGGCGATCAGCACCCTCAGGTCGGGGAACCTGCCGACCAGCTCGGCGACAGCGCGAATCAGGATGTCGAAGCCCTTGTTGGGGACGAGCCGGCCGACGGCGACGAGCAGCGGGGCGGCGGGGTCGATCCCGAGCTCGGCCCGGGGGTCAACCTTCTCGCGCGGCGGCGGCGCCTCGATCCCGTTGAGGATCAGGTGGATCTTGTCGGCGGAGATCCCCTCGACCTCGATCATCCGCCGGCGGTCCTCGCGCGAGCAGGCGACGAAGGCGTCGGAGAAGCGGGCGACGACCTCGCGGTCGACGAAGCGGCGCAGCGGCTGGCCTTGGTAGGACCAGGTGTGCTCGTGGCCGATCACCACCGGGACCGCGGCGAAGCTGCCGATCGCCGCCCCCCAAGCGTTCGAGGTGAAGACGTGCGAATGGAGGACATCGACCTTGCGGGCGATCAGTGCCCGGACCAGCGGTGCCCAGCGCCAGACATCCACCCTGGTGTTGCGGTGGAGCGGCAGGACGCGGCCGCCGGCGTCGGTGAATTCGGCGAGCAGGCGCTCGGTCCCGGCGCTCTCCTCGCGCCAGTCCCAGCGGCTGACGCAGAGTTCCCGCTCGAAGCGCTCCGGGTCGAGACGAGTGGCGACCTGCAACGCCAGGCGCTCGGCGCCGCCGGCCTTGATCGTGTCGATCAGCGTCATCACCCGCAGGCGTCGCGGGGCGGCTCCGGGCGCTTCGATCACCGCGACTTCATAGCACGACTGGCCTGACCGCTGGTCTAGAATCCGTCGATGGCGGCTACCTCCCCGGGCATCGTCGTGGCCGCCCCCGGGCCGCCCTTCGACCCGCTCACCTGGTCGGGGATCAGCAGCCATCTGCTCGCCGCGCTGAGGCGTCAGGGGGCGTTGCTCGGCGCCGTCGACGGCTGGTCACGGCCGCTCAACACGCTGGAGAAGGCGGCCAGCTTCTCCCCCGACACGGCCCTCTGGCGGCAGCGCTACCTGGCCGACAGCTCGCCGCTCAGCAGCCGCATCCGCCTGGCGATGACGGAGGTCGCCCGCCGCCGCGCCCGCCGGCTCAGCCCCGCCCCCGACGTCGCCCTGCAGTTCGGCGGCTGGTACGACCTCGGCGTCGGCTCCGGCTTCCGCCCGCGCCTCCACGCCTACTACGCCGACGGCAACCTGGCCCTCTCCCTCGCCCGCCAGGACAACATCCTCGACCCCTCCTCGCGCTGGGTGCGCAAGGCGCTCGCCGACGAGCGCCGCCTCTACGACCGGGTCGACGTGCTGATGACGATGAGCGAGTGGCTCGCCCGCTCCTTCGTCGAGAGCTTCGGCCAGGATCCGACGAAGGTCGTCGCGGTCGGCGCCGGTGCCAACTTCGACGAGCTGCCGGAGGCGCCGGAGCGGGACTTCTCGAAACCGCGGATCCTCTTCGTCGGCAAGGAGTTCGACCGCAAGGGCGGACCGCAGCTTCTCGCCGCCTTCGCCGAGCTGCGCGCCGAGCGGCCAGACGCCGAGCTCTGGATCGTCAGCGAATACGAAGCCGATCCGGCGCCCCCCGGCGTCACCTTCTTCGGCCGCATCCGCCGCGACGAGCCAGGCGGCGAGGAGGAGATGAGGCGCCTCTACGCCGAGGCGACCGCTTTCGCCCTGCCCTCGGTCTACGAGCCGTTCGGGATCGCCGTGCTCGAGGCGATGTCCTGGTCGCTGCCTTGTCTTGGCTCCGACCGCTGCGCGATCCCCGAGATGGTCGACGACGGGACCAGCGGCGTGCTCGTCGATCCAGAGGACCCGGCGAGCATGCTCGCCGGCCTGCGCCGGCTGATCGCCGACCCGGCGCGGATGCGGGCGATGGGGGCGGCCGGGCGCGAGCGCTTCGAGCGCCGGTACACCTGGGACGCGGTCGCGGCCAGGATGGTCGAGACGGTCACCGAGCGGCTCCGGGCCTGAGTCGACGATGGTCCGGGTCGGCTACGTCGTCTCCCGCTTCCCGCATTTCTCGGAGACCTTCATCCTCCGTGAGATCGAGCAGCTCCAGCTCGACCCGCGGCTCGAGCTGGAGCTGTTCTCGCTCTTCCCGCCGGTCGACGGCGCCGTCCATCCGGCCGCCCGCCCCTGGACCCGGCGGCTCTACCGGCCGACCCCGCTGGCGGGGATGGGGGAGCTCCTGCTCTGGACGCTGCGGCGGCCGCTGCGGACCGCCTCCTCGCTCGGCCTGGTGGTGGCCGGCTACCGGCGCAAACCGGCGATGCTCGCCCGCGCGCTCTGGACCTTCCCGCTCGCCGCCGCCCACGCCGCCGCGGTCCGGCGCCGGCGGCTCGACCACGTCCACGCCCACTACGCCACCTGGCCCGCACTCAGCGCCTGGGTCTGCCACCGGCTGACCGGCGTCCCCTACAGCTTCACCGTCCACGCCCACGACCTCTACGTCGATCCGCTCTTCGTCGGCCGCCGGGTCGACGACGCCGCCTTCGTCGTCGCGATCTCGGAATTCAACAAAGACATCCTGGTAGGGCTGGCCGGGCCCGGAGCGCGGATCGAGGTCGTCCACTGCGGCGTCGTCCCGGCCAACTACCCGTTCCGACCCCGCCGGCCGGCTCGCTCGGGCCCGGTGCGGGCCGTCTGCGTCGCCAGCCTGCAGGAGTACAAGGGCCACCGTCACCTGCTGCGGGCGCTCGCCGGGACGCCGGAGCTGGAGCGCCTCAGCCTCGAGCTGGTCGGCGACGGCGAGCTGCGCGGCCCGCTCGAAGCCGAAGCGCGGCAGCTCGGTCTCGCCGACCGGGTCCGCTTCCGCGGCAGCGTGACCGAAGCCGAGGTGACCGCGCTGCTCGAGTCCGCCGACCTCTTCGTCCTGCCGAGCACGATCGCCGCCGACGGCCAGATGGAGGGGATCCCGGTGGCGCTGATGGAGGCCCTCGCCTCCGGCCTCTGTGTGGTCACCACCCGCACCTCCGGCGTCCCCGAGCTGGTCCGCCACGGTGAGACCGGTACGCTCGCCGACCACGGCGATGCCGATGACCTGCGCCGCGCCCTCGTCGCCGTGCTCTCCGGTGCGGTCGAGATCGACCCGCAGCGCGGCCGCGACCTGGTCGAGCGCGAGTTCGACATCCGCCAGACCGGCCGACGGATGGCCGACCTGATCCTCGAGCAGGGCGACCCCGATCAGTCCGCGAGGACTTCTTCGTAGAGCGACCGCAGGCGACGGACCCAGTGGTCCGCGGTCAATTCCTCCTCGTAGCGGCGGCGACCGGCCTCACCGAGCCGCCGGCGCCGGACCGGGTCGGCGAGCAGTGCGTCGACCGCGGCCGCGATCTCACCGACCTCCCCGGGCGGCGGCAACAGCGTCCCGTTCTCGTCGTCGCTGACGAGCTCCGGGATGCCGCCGACGCCGACCGCGACGATCGGCGTCGAAGCGGCCATCGCCTCGACCAGGGCGGTCGGGAAGCCCTCGGTGCTCGAGCAGTGGAGGAGCAGGTCGGCGGCGTCGAGCATCGCCATCGGCTCGTCGCTGTGGCCGCACATGATCACCGCCTCGCCGAGGTCGGCCGCGGCGGCGGCGATCCGCTCGCGCTCGACCCCGTCGCCGACGATCAGGAGGCGGAAGTCGGGTCGCGTGCGGACGATCGCCCGGGTCGCCTCGAGCGCCATCAGGTGCCGCTTCTCCGGTCGCAGCACCGAGAGCATCATCGCCACCGGCGCCTCGGCGTCGATCCCGAGCCGCTTCCTCACCGCGGCGCCGGCGCCCGGGACGGGCCGCGCGTCGACGGCGTTCTTGATCGTCACCACCCTCTCAGGGGTGTCCCAGCCGGTAGCCAGGTAGCTGCGCCGAGCGCGCTCGGAGACTGCGATCACTCTCGCGTCGCAATGCCTGCGCACCCAGCCGGCGGCCCTCTCCTTGAGGCGATCGCGGCGGTCGCCGGAGATGCCGTCGGAGTGGATCGTCGAGACCGAGGGCACGGCGGCCGAGCGGGCGGCCAGCCCGCCGAGGATGTCGGGATAGAGGAGGTGGGTGTGGACGACGTCGGGGGCAACCTCGCGGATGTGGGCGCGGAGGCGGCGGAAGTCCCGCGGGTCGAGCAGGCTGCGCATGCCGAGCGACCAAAGCTCGACCCCGATCGAGCGCAGCCGCGCGCCTGCCGGCCCCTCGGTACGGCCGCCGAGCGCGCAGACCGAGATCTCGAGATCGGCCCGCGGCGCCGCTTTGGCGAGCTCGAAGAGGAGCAGCTCGGCGCCGCCGGCGTAGAGGCCCGCGAGCACGTGCAGGACCCGCAGCGGCGGTCTCTCGCTCACCATTTGGCGAACGTCCGCGGCCACTCGACGAGGCCGCGGTAGAGCGCCATGCTGGTCCCCCGACCGATGTTGGTGCGGCGCAGGTCGAGACGGTCGGGCGGGTCGGGCGGGTTGAAGCCGCCGTAGTTGGAGAAGGCGAAGCGAATGTCGCGCTCGGCGAGCAGCGTCCGGGTGGTCGCGTCGAAGCAGTCGGGCAGGCCGACCGGATAGCTGAACAGCTCCATCTCGACCCCGAGCTCCTCGCGCAGCCGGCGGCGGCAGCCGTCGACCTCGCGCTCCTGGCCCGCCCGGTCGAGCCGGGCGAGGATCGGATGGTCGACGGTGTGGCCGCCGATCGTCATCCCGGCGGCCTGGATCGCCCGCGCCATGTCCCAGGTCATCCAGGTCTCACCGGCCACCGAGGAGGGGGGGCGGCCGACCCCGGTGCGCTCGCCGAGGCGGTCGAGGAACTCCGCGCCCTCGCTCGCCGGCAGGCGCTTGTAGGCGTCGGTCTCGACCACGATCGCCGCCTCGACGTCGGCATCGCCGGCCTCGCGCAGCATCCAGGCGATCTCGTCCCACCAGGCGAGCCTGGGCCGGTCGAGGAAGCCGGTGCTGAGGAAGAAGGTGGCGGGCAGGCCCGCCGTGCGCAGGGCCGGCAGCGCGTGGTTGTGGTTGTCGCGATAGCCGTCGTCGAAGGTGATCAGCACGTGCCGACCGCGCGGCGCCGCCAGCGCCGCCTCCAGTTCGGTCGCGTCGATCACGTCGTAGTGGCGCTGCAGCGCGCTCAGCTGCTCGGCGAACTGCTCCGGCGTCGCGCTCCAGAGTCCGCGGTCGAGCGGTGGCTCGCACTCCGCGCAGACGCGGTGGTAGCTGAGGACGACCACGCCTGGGCGCCGCGGGACCAGCCGCGTGAACGGGTGGACAGACGGGTGGGTGAGCAGGGCGGCGGCGCGCTCGCGTCGGGACTTCGGCTCGGCCACTGGGTTGATTCTATGCCCGGATCGGCGGATCCCCGGTTGTTAGCCTGCCGGGATCCTGCGGGTCTTCGCCTTCACCCACGAGCCGATCGTCGTCGACGGGCACTACTCCCGCCACGGCGTGCTGGTGCCCGCGCTCGAACGCCAGGTCGACCTGGTCGGCACCGCGACCCCGGAGGTCGGCCGGTTCTGGGACCTGGCGCTGAAACTGCGCTATGTCAATCCGGACCGGATCGCCTGGCGTGAACGGGCCTGGGTCAATGCCTCGAGGTTCCGCCTCCGCGGCCGGCTCGCGGCGGCCGAACTGGCCCGTCACGCCGGTGAGTTCGATGTCGTCCTGCAGCTGCAGAGCATGTACGACCTCGGCGCCCACCCGCCGACCCCGTTCTCGATCTTCACCGACAACATCTTCGCCCTCACCGACCGCCACTACCGCGGCTCGACCCGCCTCTCGAGGCGCGAGGCGCGGCGCTTCATGGCTGTCGAGTCGGCCCACTGTCGGGCCGCCGCCGCGCTCTTCCCCCGCAGCGAGTTCCTCGCCCGTTCGATGGTCGAGGACTACGGCTGCGATCCGGGCCGGATCACGGTGGTCGGCGCCGCCCCGAAATACGATCCGGTCGACCTTTCCACGCGAAGCTGGGGGACACGCCGGGCGCTCTTCGTCGGCTACGACTTCGTCCGCAAGGGCGGCCCCGACCTGCTCGCCGCCTGGCCCGCGGTGCGCGCCGCCGTCCCCGACGCGATGCTGACCGTGGTCGGGCCGCCCGCGCCCGCCGAGCCGCTTCCCGCCGGAATCGTCTGGCGCGGCAAACTGCGCGACGACGCCGAGCTGCGGCTGCTCTACTCGGAGGCCGACGCCTTCGTCATGCCGTCCCGGTACGAGCCCTGGGGCCTCACCTTCCAGGAGGCGATGGCGCACGGGACCGCCTGCGTCTCGGCCGACTTCGGCGCCCAGCCGGAGGTGGTCCGCGACGGCGAGTGGGGTCTCAACGTCCCGGTGGGTGACTCGGGGGCGCTGGCCGAGGCCTTGATCGCGATCCTCTCCGACGCCGCGCTCGCCGAGCGGCTGGGGCGGGCGGGTCGTGCGCAGATCGCCGAGGCCTGGACCTGGGGCCACGTCGCGGGGCGGATCGTCGCCCGGCTCGACGAGGTCGTCGCGGACGCTTAGGTCGACTGGGCGGCGATGCCGTCGCGCAGCGCGGCGACGACAAGATCCTGGTCGGACGCGCCGAGATGGGGGAAGAGCGGCAGGGTCAGCTCCGTGCGGGCCACCAGTTCGGCTCGGGGGAGGGTCGCGTCGCTGTCCCGGTAGGCGGTGAATTCGTTCACCGCCGGATAGAGGATGCTGGTCTGGATGCCGCGCTCGTCGAGCATGAAGCTGCGCAGGCGGTCTCGGTCGAGCGCCGGGTCGACGGTTACCGGCATCACGTAGCAGGAGGAAATGTCGACCTCCTCGTCGCGGTACGGGACCTCGACCTGAGGCTGCCCGGCGAGCAGCTCGCGGTAGCGGTGGACCAGCTCCCGGCGTTGGCCGATATCCGCCGTGAGCCCCTTGAGCCGGCTGCTGAGGAGCGCCGCCCGGGGCTCGTCGATGCGGTAATTGAAGCCGGTGGCGACGACATCGTAAGTGGTCGCGTGGCCGCGGTGACGGTCCCAGGTGCCGGAGGTCATCGCGTGCGAGCGCAGGCGCCGGGCCAGCGCGACGACGTCGTCGTCGTCGGTGGCGAGCAGGCCGCCCTCGCCGCAGGAGAGGACCTTGTTGGAGAAGAAGCTGAAGCAGCCGGCGAGGCCGAAGGTGCCGAGCTTGCCGCCGCCGGGCGCCTCGGCGCTGGGGGCGTGGGCGGCGTCCTCGATCAGCGCCAGCCCGCGCTCGTCGCAGAGTCGGCGCAGCTCCTCGACCGCGGCCGGATAGCCGCCGTAGTGGACGATGCAGACCGCCTTGGTCCGCGCGCCGATCAACGGCTCGACCGACTCCGGATCGAGCCCGAGGTCGTGGCGGCCGCGGATGTCGGCGAGGACGGGGGTGGCGCCGCAGTAGCGGACGGCGGCGGCGCTGGCGACGAAGGTCATCGCCGGGACGATCACCTCGTCGCCGGGTCCGACCCCGGCGGCCAGGTACGCGAGGTGGAGGGCGGTGGTGCAGCTCGAGGTGGCGACCGCGTGTCGCGATCCGAGGTGGGCGGCGAACTCCTCCTCGAAGGCGGCCGTCCGCGGGCCCATCGTCAGCCAGCCGGACCGCAGCGTGTCGTCCACCGCGGCGCGGTCGGCGTCGGTCAGCCGCACGTCGAAGAGCGGCACCAGAGGCTCGGCGCGGACGCTCACCGCTGTCGTAGGTTCATCCGTCCGGTCGCGCGGCTGACCGCGACCTGACGCCTGAGGATCACTGCCGCCACGGTCCAGCAGAGGATACGGAGATTCAGGCGCAGCGACGGCTCGCTCGCGTAGAGCTTGTCGAGGCCGAGCTTCTGCGGGAACAGCCGGCCGATGTAGTGGGCCATCGGATCGTCGAGGTCGAGGATGTTGCTCTCTTCGGCGAAGGCCAGCTGCGAATAGCCGGTGATCCCCGGGCGCACCTCGAGGATCGTCTCGTAGTCCCGGTGGACCAGGGCGACGAAGTCGGGGTCCTCGGGGCGCGGGCCGACCAGGCTCATTTCGCCGCGCAGCACGTGCCAGAGCTGCGGGATCTCGTCGACCTTCAGGCGCGTCAGCCAGATGCCGACCCGGGTCAGCCGCTCGTCGCGCCCCGCGGTCAGCTTCGCGCCGGACGCTCCGTCGGCCATCTTGCGGAACTTCAGCATCCTCAGCTCGCGCCCTTTCCAGCCGACCCGGCGGGCGCGGTAGAAGGTCGGCCCCGGCGAGTCGAGCCGGATCGCCGCCGCGGCGACGAGGATCGCCGGCGAGAGCAGCACCAGCATCACCGAACTGGCGACGACGTCGAAGGAGCGCCGCGCGAGAGCGTCGAACCTGCCGACCGTGCGCGGTCGGTCAGCCGCGGCGAGAGGCAGCGAGGCGGGGAGTTGAGACGGGGCGGCGGTGCTGGAACGGGACATTGGCTAGGCCGGACCACATTCTGCGGAGGAGGTTTGCACTTTATGGGGACCCGAAATATAGGGCGCTCGGCCTCGGGAAAAAAGGCCTTTTTTGAGTACCGTGAACCGCCCTTGGTCGGCGTCCGTTCGAGTACCAAACAGCTCCTAGCGCACGTATTCGTCGGCGCGGAACAGCTCGCGCCGCGCGGCCATCCACTCGATCGTGCGCCGCAGCCCCTCGTCGAGGTCGACCCGCGGGCTCCAGCCGAGCACCTCGAGGGCGAGGGCGGGGCTCGAAGATCAGCCGCTCGACCTCGCTGCCGGGGGGCCGCACCCGGGCGTCGTCGAGCTCGACCTCGAGCTCTTTGCCGAGCAGCGCGGCGACCCGCTCCACCACCTCGCCGATCGTCACGTCATCGCCGGTGCCGAGCTGGATCACCCGGCCGACGGCATCGGGGGTGGCCGCCGCGGCGAGCAGTGCCGCCGCGGTGTCGGCGGCGAAGGTGAGGTCGCGGCGCGGGTGCAGCGAGCCGAGTTTCAGGTGGTCGCCGGCGAGCGCCTGGGCGATGATCGTCGGGATCACCGCGCGCGCCGATTGCCGCGGGCCGTAGGTATTGAACGGGCGGATCGTGGTCGCCGGCAGTTCGAAGGAGCGGTGGAACGATTCGACCAGTTTGTCGGCGCCGATCTTGCTCGCCGAGTAGGGCGACTGGGCCTGCAGCGGATGCTCCTCGGTGATCGGGACCGTCAGCGCGCTTCCGTAGACCTCGCTGGTCGAGATGTGGACCAGCTGGCGGACCGAGTGGCGCAGGGCGGCCTGGCAGACGTTGAGCGTGCCGACGACATTGGTCTCGAAGAAGTCGCGCGGATTGACGTAGGAGTAGGGGATCGCGATCTGGGCGCCGAGGTGGAGGACATAGCCGGCCCCCGCGGTCGCGCGGTCGACCGACTCGGGGTCGCGCAGGTCGCCGAAGATCACCTCGATCTGGCTCTCGACCTCGGGCTCGAGCATCGAAAGCATGCCGCGGTCGTTGCGCGAGTTGTAGCGGACGAGGCCGCGCACGTCGGCGCCGTCTGCGACCAGCGCTTCGCAGAGGTGGCTGGCGATGAAGCCGCCCGCCCCGGTGACCAGCACGGTCTCGCCGCTCAGCGCGCTCATCGGGCGTCCACCGTATCCGTTCCGACGGTCGAGGCCAGCGAGCCGCCGAGGAACTCGATTTCGTTGTTGGCCTCCTGGTAGTCGTCGTGGCGGCCGAGGTCGTACCAGCGCCCGTTGAAGGGGTAGAAGCCGACCTGCTCACCGGCGTCGACGAGGCGGACAACGAGGTCGGGGAGGTCGAAGCGCCCCTCCGGGATGTAGTCGAGGATGCGCGGCTCCATCGCGTACACGCCCATGCTCACGGTGTAGGAGAGCTCCGGCTTCTCCTCGAAGCCGACGACCGGCACGGTGCGGGTCGTCGCCGACTCGTCGACGCGGAGCACGCCGTATTCGGTGTGGATCGTGCGCTGGTGCGAGGCCAGGGTCAGGAGGTTGCCGGTGGCCCGGTGCTCGTTCATCAGATCGGTGAAGTCGAGCGTCGTGAGCACATCGCCATTCATGAGCAGGAAGGACGAATCGAGGCCCTCGATCTCGCGCAGCGGGCCGATCGTCCCCATCGGAGCGCTCTCCTCGTGGTACTGGATGCCGATCCCGAGCTCGCCGCTCTCGTCGATCACGGCCCGCACCAGGTGGGCGAGGTAGCCGACCGCCAAGGTCGCGGTGTCGAAGCCGGCGGCGGCCAGCTGGCGCAGGACGATTTCGAGGACCGGGCGGTCGCCGATCGGCAGGAGCGGTTTGGGCAGGACGGTCGAGTAGGGCCCGAGGCGTGAGGCCTTACCCCCAGCGAGGATCACTGCGCGTCGCGGCATATGGCGATTATCGGTCAACCAGGCGCTCGCTTTAGGAGCGGCCGGGCCGACCCGTGCCGAACTGCGGGCCGACCGGCCTCCTGCCGATAGGAATACGGCAGTCTTCCTCGCCCACCCGACGAAACAATGAGGTTCGCCTTGAGAGTTGCCAGTGCCGCCGATTCGCCGCAGTTGAGAGCCCGTTGGGACGAGCTCGCGGCGGCATCCGGGAACATCTTCGCCACCGCCGAGTGGGCAGACGCCTGGTGGCGGCACCTGGGCGCCGGGGAGAAGCCGGAGCTGGTCGCGCTGGAGGACGGCGGCGAGACGGTGGCGGTCGCGACGCTCGCCTGCGGTCGGGTCGGGCCGACCAAGGCCATGCGCTTCGCCGGTCACGGGCCCGCCGACGCGATGGGCCCGGCCTGCGCGCCCGACCGGCTGCCCGCCGCCCTCGCCACCCTCGCCGCCACCGACCTCGGCGCCTCGGTCTTCCTCGCCGAGCGCCTCGCGGTCGACGCGGCCGCGCTGCCCGGCTTCGTCGTCTTCGCCGCCGAGTCGAGCCCGGTGGTCGGGCTGGGCGGCGACTGGGAGGCCTACCTGGCCGGCCGCAGCTCGAACTTCCGCTCGCAGGTGGGGCGCAAAGAGCGCAAGTTGATCCGCGAGCACGGCCTCGCCTTCCGCCTCGCCGACGCCGCCAGTCTCGAGGCTGACCTCGACACGCTCTTCCGCCTCCACGAGCGGCGCTGGGACGAGGCCGGCTCGGGCGCCTTTGACGGGGCGCGCGGCGCGTTTCACCGGGACTTCGCCGCCGCCGCCCTGAAGCGCGGCTGGCTGCGCCTCTGGATCGCCGAGGTCGACGACGGCCGCGCCGTGGCGGCCTGGTACGGCTTCCGCTTCGGCGGCGAGGAGCTGTACTACCAGGCCGGCCGCGATCCCGAGTGGGACCGCTCCTCGGTGGGACTGGTGCTGCTCTGCCAGACGATGCGCGCGGCCGCCGAGGAAGGGGTCGACACCTACCGCCTGCTGCGCGGCGACGACTCCTACAAGGACCGCTTCGCGACCGGCGACGAGCCGGTCGTCACCGCGGCCGCGGCCCGCACGGATGGTCGCATGGCGGCGCTGCGGGCGGCACGACGCCTCGGTCGCTCCGAACTCGCCCGGCGCGGCTATGGGCGCCTCAGCCGGCTGCCCGGTCTACGCGACTCGCCGGGGGTGGAGGAGCTGGGGGCTCTGCTGCGGGGGGCGTGAGCCTGTTACAGAGCGCGGCGGTGATCCAAGCGCCGTCCGGGCCGTTCTGCTCGTGGACGACGGAGCGGACGAGGGGGCCGACCTTCCTCGTCTCGCTGCGGGCGACCACCTGCAGGCCGAGCTTCTCCATGCTGCGGTGAGAGGCCGCGTTGCCGACCTGGACCTTGATCACCAGGGCCTCCTCGCCCGCGGCCGCGAGCGAGGAGGAGATCGTCGCGACGGCCGCCGGGAAGATGTTCCGCCCGCGCTGGGCGGGGCTGGTCACCGCGGCCTCGAGGCAGACTGTGCGCATGGGCATCTCGAACCAGCCGCCGCGCGCCGCCAGGGCCGGGGCGACGTGGCGGAAGACCCAGCAGGAGAAGACGCCGACGTCGCCGATCCGGGCGAGCCAGAGCTGGTGTCCTTCCTCGAGGTACCGGCGGGCGACAGTGACGTCCTTGTCGGTCTGCGAGGCGATCTCGAGGTCTTCGGAGGTCGTCGCCCTGACCAGCGCGCAATCGCTTGGCATCGCCACCGGAAGGACCCGATCGAGTGGGCTCGCGTACCAATGGTGTTCCTCGTGGAGGTAGGCCCAGCGGCGAGCCCGTCGCAGCCCGATCCGGACCACGCCGAGCAGCCCGTGGCGGTGTACGGCCGCGGCCGCGCGGGCGCGCTTGCCCCCGGCCCGGTCGCCCCTCGGCGCCGGCATGTCGACCTCGGATGTCATCGATCGGGCTTAGTGCGCCTCACCCGAGGCGTGCGCGGGTGGCCGCGACTCCTCGGCAAGTGAAGTGATCTCGAGCGTCCCCTCGGCGGCCTCCTCGAGCACCTCGGTCGCCTCCTGGGCCGAGCGCGCGTAGAGCTCGACCAGGAGGTGGACGACGATCTGGTCGTCGTCGTGCTTGTGGAAGCGGACGTGGGTGAAGAACTCGCGCACCCCGGCGTCGCCGAAGGCGCCGTAGGTGAGGAACTCGGCGGCTTCCGGGCCGGAGCACGTCTCGACCCGGTCGGCGTCGATCTGCACCGTGCAGGAGGCGACCCAGGGCGTCCCGGCGACCATCCGCGGCCAGCGCTCGCCGATCGGCACGACGCGGTCGTCCTCGAAGGTCAGGTGCGGCTGGTCGTGCATGCAGTCGAGGCACTGGACCACCGATTCCTGCACCTCGTCGACCCCTTCGGCGAGCGCCCCCGTCTCCGGGTCGACCCGGCGGATCGCGTCGTAGTGGATCTGGATCTCGAGGTTCTGCGACCAGCAGCGGTAACACCGCAGCCAGGCCGTCCGATCGCCTTGGAAATCACTCATAGGGGCTATTGTGGCGCGCCGCGAGCCTCGGCGTCCGGGTTCGGCGGGCAGTCCGCCGACGGTGGGATGTCCCATCCTCATGCGGCGATTTTGGGGACACCCTCTAAAGGTCTTTTAACGAGTACCTGAGCGCATCCTGAGAGTCGTCTCTAGACCGTGGCGCCGGCGCCGGAGCGCTCGGCGACCAGCTCGACGATCTCGCCCATGATCTTGTTCACGTCGAAGTCCTTCGGCGTGTAGACGCCGGCGACGCCGGCCTCGCGCAGGCGCACGGCGTCGGCGGCCGGGATGATCCCGCCGACCACGACCGGGATGTCGAGGCCCTCCTCGTTCAGGAGGCGGACGACCTCGGGGATCAGCTCGAGGTGGGAGCCGGAGAGGATCGAGAGGCCGACCACGTCGACGTCCTCCTGCAGGGCCGAGGTGGCGATCTCGGCCGGGGTCAGGCGGATGCCCTGGTAGATGACCTCCATGCCGACGTCGCGGGCGCGCAGGGCGATCTGCTCGGCGCCGTTGGAGTGGCCGTCGAGGCCGGGCTTGCCGACCAGGATCTTGATCCGGTGGCCGATCGCCTCCGAGGTCTCCTCGACGCGGCGGTGGATCGTCTCCAGCTGGCCGCGGTCGCTGGGCGGCGGCGGCGCCGTCGACGCCGGTCGGGCCGCGGTAGGCGCCGAAGACCTCGCGCATCGTCTCCGACCACTCGCCGGTCGTCGCGCCCGCCTTGGCGGCGGCGATCGTCGCGGGCATGATGTTCTCGCGAGTCGTTCGGCGGCGACCCGGGCGAGCTCCGCCAGCGCGGCGTCGACCGCGCCCTGGTCGCGGTTCGCCTTCCACTGCTCGAGCGCCGCGATCCGCTCGCGTTCGACCTCGGGGTCGGGGGTCATGATGCCGCCGTCGGCGCCTGCCGTCAGCGGCGACTCCTCGGTCTCGGTGAAGCTGTTCTGGCCGATCACCTTCTGCTCGCCGCGCTCGATCCGCGCCGACCCGCTCGCGGTGCGACTCGACCAGGCGCGCCTTCATGTAGGGGACCGCCTTGACCGCGCCGCCGTGCTTTTCGACCACCTCCATCTCCTCGCGGGCACCGGCCGAGAGCTCCTCGACCAGGCCGTCCATCACCACCGAGCCCTCGAAGATGTCGGGGTACTCGAGCAGGTCGGTCTCGTTGGCCAGCACCTGCTGGATCCGCAGGCTCCACTGCTGGTCCCAGGGGCGGGGGAGGCCCATCGCCTCGTTCCAGGCGGGCAGCTGCAGGGCGCGGGCGCGGGCGTCGCGGCTCATCGTCACCGCCAGCGCCTCGAGCACGATCCGCTGGATGTTGTTCTCCGGCTGGGCCTCGGTCAGGCCGAGGCTGTTGACCTGGACGCCGTAGCGGAAGCGCAGCATCTTCTCGTCGGTGACGCCGTAGCGCTCGCGGCCGATCTGCTCCCAGAGCGCGCCCATCGTGCGCAGCTTGGCGATCTCTTCGATCACCCGGATGCCGGCGTTGACGAAGAAGGAGATGCGGCCGAAGACCTTGGGGAAGTCCGCGTCGGCGACCTGGCCGCGTGCTTTCACCTCGTCGAGCACGGCGATCGCGGTGGAGAGGGCGTAGGCGATCTCCTGGACCGGCGTCGCGCCCGCCTCCTGCAGGTGGTAGCTGCAGATGTTGGTCGGGTTCCAGCGCGGCACCTCGTTGACGCTGAAGGCGACCATGTCGGCGATCAGGCGGAGGCTCGGCTCGGGCGGGAAGGCGTAGGTGCCGCGCGAGAGGTACTCCTTGATGATGTCGTTCTGGGTCGTGCCGGAGAGGGCGGAGCGGTCGACCCCGTTCTCCTCGGCGACCGTGACGTAGAGGCCGAGCAGCCAGGCGGCCGTCGCGTTGATCGTCATCGAGGTGTTCATCTCGTCGAGCGGGATGCCGTCGAGCAGCTGGTGCATGTCGCCTTTGTGGGCGACCGAGACGCCGACCTTGCCGACCTCGCCGCGGGCGAGGACGTGGTCGGGGTCGTAGCCGGTCTGGGTCGGCAGGTCGAAGGCGATCGAGAGGCCGGTCTGCCCCTTGGCCAGGTTGCCGCGGTAGAGCTCGTTCGAGCGCTTCGCGTCGGAATGGCCGGCGTAGGTGCGCATGACCCAGGGACGGTCGCGCTCGGGAAGTCGGTGGTTGCTCATGTCGCAGATGATATTTGGGATAGGAGGAATGTGGAGCTTTCCGAAATCCGCTGCCCAGGGTGGCGTTCGACGCAACATCCGGCGCAGGCTGTGTTTAGGTTGGCGACCCGCATCACCCACCGGTATGAAGACCAAGCTGATCATCGCCATCTCGCTCGCCTCCGTCGTCGGCCTCGTCGCCGCCGGCGTCGCCTCGGCCGCGTTCGTCGCGATCTACCGCAACGCGCTCGAAACGACCGCGCAGCGCAGCGAAATGATGAAGCTGAGCGGTAGGAGCTGCACCCGCGGCGGCGGCAAGACGACGCTGCTGATCACTGTCGGCAAGCTGACCGAAGAGTGCGCCTACAAGACCCCGGTGGTCGGGCAGGACCTCGAAATCGCCGCCACCGGCCAGATCAGCCCGGCGACTCCGCCCGCGGTGGCGCGGAAAGCCTTCCTCGGCCTGCAGCTGCGGGCGGGCGGCGGCGGCGAAGCTCGAGCTGCGCGTCTTCCCGGCCCAGAAAAAGGCCCAGATCGCGCGGATCACCGAGGAAGGGATCAAGTTCCTGGCGGTCAAGAAGAACATCGTCTCGCTGAAAGAAGCCAAATCGGTGGTGCTGCGTCTGCGCGTCATCAGCGGCACCGGTGAAACGGCCGCCACCTGCAAGATCGGCGGCTACCTGGGCGGCGAACTGGTGGTCGAAGCCGAAGACCCGGCGTGCGGCGAACTGGAAGGCGAATCGACGGGGCTCTCGGCCGGCGCGCCGAACAACGGCAGCGGCCTGGTCGCCGGCTTCGCGGCGATCGTCGTGCGGACGCCGGTCCGCTTCTAGCGCGCCGCCCTAGGAGGCCGGCGGTTCCGAGCGGACCAGCCGGGCGAAGACGATGTAGCGCTGTGCGGCGCTGTAGAGCGGGTTGCAGGCGCTGAGGACGAGCCGCTCGTAGCCCGTGTCATGGATGATCCCGACGTCCGAGGGGTCGACGATTTCGGTCTTCTGCACGGCGTAGATGAAGGTGCCGTAGGGCATCTTCAGGGTGATCTTGTCGCCCGGCTTCATCGAGTCGATGTGGCGGAAGGGGGCGAGGTAGGTGGTCCGGTGGCCGGCGATCGCGACCGTCTTGCCCTGGCCCGGCATCGCCGTTTCGGGGTAGTGGCCGGGGCCGAGCTGCAGGCTCGACTCGTCGGTGCCCTGGACGAAGACCATGTTCAGCCCGTTCATGTCGGGGGCTTCGATCCGGCCCAGGGCGTCGCCCGGTTCGGATTCGTCGACCAGGCGCTGGGCGAGCTTCGCGAAGTTCTCGTCGAGGACCTTGGGGTCCTTCTGCTGCTTGGCGCGCTTGATCTGGCGGACGTCGGTCTTGGTCAGGAAGTCGGATTCGATCGACTTCAGCTGGCTCACCTTTTCGCTCTGCTTGATCGAGCTGTAGATCGAGGAGAGGGGCTCCTGGTAGGCGAGCGTGATGCCGACGTCGGCGATCACGACCACGCCCGCGGTGATCAGCGCGATCGAGAGGATGTGGGCGACGCGGCGCATCGGTCCCGGGGAGTTTGTCACCGGCGCCTGAAGGGAAGGAAATACAGATCGTTCACGTTGACCGGTTACGCAATCCGTATAGTCCCGGGACCAATTGTGAGTAGACGATCATCCGAAACTCTCAAAAGGACCACGTTTGCCGCGCTGCTGGCGGTTCTCCTGGCCACCGCGGCGCTCACCGCCTCGCTGCTGCCGGCCACCGAGGCGGGCGCGGCGGGGATGCCGTGCGGCGAACCGACCGAGGCGCCCCGTCAACTCAGCCTGCATGCAGATGCGGACCTCGGTCCTCTGCCTGATCAACCGGATCCGCGCCCACTACGACCTGCATCCGCTCGCCTACAACGCCGAACTGCGCGACCTCGGCCTCGGCTCACTCGGTCTCGATGGTCGTCCACGGCTACTTCGCCCACGAAGGCCCGGGCGGCTCGATGGACAGCCGGATCTCGCGGGCCGGCTACCTCCCCTCGGCGGGCAGCTTCTCGATCGGCGAGGACATCGGCGGCGGCCAGGGCACCTACGGCTCGCCGATGGCGGTCGTCAAGGACTGGATGCACAGCCCGCCGCACCGGGAAAACATCCTCGATCCCAGTTTCGCGACGCCGGGGTCGGCGTCGCCCGCGGCTTCCCGTTCGGCGGCAGCACTCGCGCCGCGACCTACACGGTCGATTTCGGCGCCCGCAGCAACTGACGCCGCAAAGCCGTTTGCGGCTCGTGCCTGGCGACTAGTACAAACGTCCAGAATCGTCGCAAAGGCGAACGGGACCGGCGGGTCCGGGCGAGTCAACCTGCATGACCCGCAAGCTGCTCATCGCCATCGCCGCGCTCGCCCTCGTCGGAGCCCTCTTCGCCGGCCCCGCCCAGGCCCGCCGCCTCAGCGCCCTCGTCGCGCCGACCTCGGTCTGCGCCAACCAGACCGACCTCGAGCGACTCTGCCTCGGTGCAGGAGCGGGCGATGCTCTGCATGACCAACTTCGCCCGCCAGAAGGACGGCCTCGGCAGGCTCGGCAACGCCGCCCCGCTCGATCACTCGGCGGTCCGCAAGACCGACGACGTGCTCCGCTGCGACGCCTTCAGCCACTTCGCCTGCGGCCGTCAGTTCACCTACTGGATGCAGCGCTCCGGCTACCTGGCGGCGCGCTGCTGGCGGGCCGGCGAGAACCTCGCCTGGGGCATCGGAAGCTACGCCAGCGTCCGGCAGATCTTCATCGCCTGGCTGCACTCGCCCGAGCACCGCGCCAACCTGCTCGGCCGCTACTCCCAGATCGGCATCGCGCTCTCGGTCGGCAACCTCGAAGGCCACCACGCCGCCCACGTCTGGACCCAGGAGTTCGGCTCCCACTGCGGCGCCACGACCCCGCACCGCTCACCGCATATCGCGAAGCCGCCGCACTACGGCCTCCGCACCGCCTTCCGCGCACATTAGGCGCGACCCCGCGGCCGACGGGCCGAAAACCGGACCTGTCGTCCGGTTTTCGGCCCGTCGGCACGTCAGCCGCGCGGGAAGCGGACCTTTTCGTGGAGGACCTTGGAGACGAGGCGGGCGTAGACGCCGGCGCCCTTCGGGGTCAGGTGGATGCCGTCCCAGAAGAGGCTTTCGCCTTCTTCTTCGGCCACCTTGGCCCAGGGGATTTCGGTGGTGTGGTGCCAGTCCTTCGCGGCTTCGGCGATCGCCGCGTTCGACTCGTCCTGCCAGGAGACCGGGGCGTGGTCTGAGATCAGGAAGAGCTGGCCGACGTTGGTCGTCGCCTTGCGCAGCGCTTCCATGTCTTCGCCGTAGAGCGGGCCGTTGTTGCCCCACTGGATCACCATCGCCGTCGGGTGGTGGCCGCCGCGCTTGATCTTCTCGGATGATCGCGATGAATTCGTCGGCCTGGCGGCCGACCTTGGCGTCCATCGAGAAGCCGGGGCCGAGCCGCGCCGCGAGGTTGTCCTCGGCGCCGATCATCACCGAGTCGCCGAGCATGACGATCCGCGGCCAGTGCTTCGACGGCGGGAGCGGGTGCTTGGCCTGCCTGCCTTCCGGTTCGCCCCCGCCCCTTTCCTTGCCGCCCTTGGGCGGGGACGGGTCGGTGGCGCGCGGCGGGGGCAGCTTGGCGTGGACGCGGGCGACGGTCGCGGTCGAGGCGGCCGCCGCTTCCGGGTTCGAGCCGCCCGCGCTGGACGATGCCGCTCCAGCCGACGATCAGGATCACGCCGAGGACGCGCGACGAGCAGCGCGGGGCGGGCGAAGCGGAGCCAACGGTCGGGCACCTTCGGCAATTTAGCCTTGCCGTTGAAGGGAAGCTCGACGAAGCGGTAGGAGAGGTCGGCGAGGACCAGGCAGAGGAGCAGCTGGAGGGGGATCAGGATCCCGCGCGGCAGGTTGATGTCGACGCCGGGCCGGGTCATCGCCAGCACCGGCCAGTGCCAGAGGTAGAAGCTGTAGCTGCGCAGGCCGAGCCAGAGCAGGGCGGGACGGCCGATGATGCCGCCGAGTCGCGCCGCCGGGTGGGCGAGGGCGGCGAGCAGCAGCGCCGTGGCGATCGCGATCCAGACGTAGCCGCCGTGCCAGAGCGCCAGGTCGTAGTCGTGGACGTGGACGAAGCTGAGGATCAGGTAGCCGAGCGCGATCACCCCCAAGGCATCGAGGATCGGCCCGACCAGCGGGCCGGATTTGTGGGTGCGCAGCTCGGTCGGGCTCCAGACCATCGCCAGGGCGACGCCGGCGAGCAGGCCGACCGCGTGGGTGTCGGTGCCGTAGTAGACCCGCGAGGCGTCGTGGCCGGGGTCGAAGAGGATCCAGGCGAGGACGACCGAGCCGACCGCCCCGGCGAGCACCCCGAGCAGCAGCCGGCCGCGGCCGAAGAGCTTCATCCCGGCGGCGAAGATCAGCGGCCAGAAGAGGTAGAACTGCTCCTCCACCGAGAGCGACCAGAGGTGGGTGAAGAGCGAGGGCCGGCCGAACTGTTCGAAGTACGAGGTGCGCGCGAAGATGAAGTGCCAGTTGGCGAAGTAGAAGAGCGAGGCGAGGGCGTCGCCGCGGATCTGGTCGATCTTGTTCGGGTCGGCGATCGCCGAGACGATCATCGCCACCGCGATCAGGACGCCGACCGCGGGCAGCAGGCGCCGTGCCCGCCGCAGCCAGAAGCGGCCGAGCTCGATGTGGTCGGTCGAGCGGAACTCGCGCAGCAGCAGCGAGGTGATCAGATAGCCGCTGATCACGAAGAAGACGTCGACGCCGAGGAAGCCGCCTGGGACCCAGTCGAGGCCCGCGTGGTAGCCGAAGACGGCGAGCACCGCCAGTGCCCGCATCGCGTCGATTCCCGGCATGTACGGGAAGCGGCTGTCCTTCGGCCTGCTCATTCTCGTTCCCGGTGCATAATCGCGGACGTGTCCATCTCGACCGTCGAGAAACCGCGCACCGCAGGCCCGGATTCAGGCCTCGGTGGCAACTGGCGGGTGATCGTCCGCAACGACAATCACAACACCTTCGACCACGTCGCCCAGACCCTGGCCCGCGTCCTGCCTGGCGTCAGCCTCGAGCAGGGACACCGGATCGCCGAACAGATCCACAACTCGGGCCAGGCGATCGTCTGGACCGGGCCGCGCGAGCCCGCCGAGCACTACTGGGAGCAGCTCGACTCGGCCGGGCTGACCATGGCCCCGCTGGAGCGGGGCTAGCGCGCCCCCTCAGAGGCGCTCGACGTTGTCGGCGTCGAGGCCGCGGCTGATGCCGCGGAAGTCGATCGCCAGCGGCACCGCACCGATCGCGGCGGCGTGGTCGACGTTCGGGTGCGCGGTGACGATCGCCAGCAGGTCGGTGTCGGCGAGGCCGGTGTCGAGGTCGACCGAGGTGAGGCCCTGGGCGGGCAGCTCCGGCACGTAGGGGTCGTGGTAGGAGATCTCGGCGCCGAGCTCGCGCAGCAGGGAGATGATCCGCAGCGCCGGCGATTCGCGGGTGTCGCCGATCCCCGGCTTGTAGGCGGCGCCGAGGATCAGAATCCGCGAGCCCTTGACCGGTTTGCCGGCTCCGTTCAGCGCCCGCTCGATGCGCCGCACGCAGAACTCCGGCTGCTCCTGGTTGACCTTGCCCGCCAACTCGACGAACTCCGGGTAGAAGCCGTGCTCCCGCGCCTTGAAGGCGAGGTAGAAGGGGTCGACCGGGAGGCAGTGGCCGCCCATCCCCGGACCCGGGTCGAAGCGCATGAAGCCGAACGGCTTGGTCGCCGCCGCCTCGACCACCTCCCAGACGTCGATGTCGAGGCGGTCGCAGAGCTGCGCGACTTCGTTGACGAGGGCGATGTTGACCGAGCGGAAGATGTTCTCGAGGAGCTTCGCCAGCTCGGCGGTCTCCGGCGAGCTCAGGACCTCGACCGTGTCGCAGATCTGCGCATAGAGGGCACGGGCCTGCTCGGTGCAGGCGGGGGTGATGCCGCCGACCAGCTTCGGCGTGGTGCGGATCGAGTGGTCGGAGCGGCCCGGGTCGATCCGCTCCGGCGAGAAGGCGAGGTGGAAGTCCTCGCCGACGGTGCGGCCGCCCGCGGCGAAGGCCGGGAGGAGCTCCTCGCGGGTCGTGCCGGGATAGCTGGTCGACTCGAGCACGATCAGCTGGCCCGGCTGCAGGTGGGCGGCGATCGCGGCGGCCGCCTCGCGCAGGTAGGAGAGGTCGGGCTCGCGGGCGCTGGAGAGCGGCGTCGGCACGCAGACGACGATCGCCTCGCAGCCCTCGAGGTCGGCGTAGTCGGAGGTCGGGTGGAGGCGCGCGGCAAGCGCCGCCAGGGCGTCGTCGTCGACGTCCTCGACGTAGCTGCGGCCGGCCGCGAGGTCGGCGATCTTGGCGGCGTCGGTGTCGAGGCCGACGACGTCGTTCCCGGCCTCGGCGAAGGCGAGGGCGAGCGGGAGCCCGACGTAGCCGAGGCCGACGATCCCCAGCTTCATCGGGCGGGCGTGGTCAGACTCCGGAGGCGACGATCGACTCGGCGGCGAGGAGCGTGTGCCAGGTCGGCAGCAGCGGGATCACGTACCAGTTGATCACGGCTTCGCGCGCCTCGGCGATCTCCTGCGAGTACCAATACCGTTCGAAATCGCCTTTGCTCTCCCAGACCATCGTCTGCTGGAAGGCGAGCGGATCGTCGTCGGCGCGGGTCAGCGACCAGCTCTTGGCGCCGTAGGCGGTGCACTTGGCAGCCGCCGGCTCCCAGGCGTCCAGCCAGCGCTGCCCCCGGAAGGGGGCGATGTGCCAATCGAGTCTGCAGACCTGGAGCATCGGCTAATCCTTTCGCATCGTCGCCGCGGGCGTCGCTACGCCCCGACCTCGGCCCGGATCGCGCCTGGGCCCTCCTCGGTCTTGCCCGCGTCCTCGGACTCGGCGCCGACCAGGACGGCGATCTTGCCGAGGTGCTTGTTTTCGTGCATCAGCTGGTGGGCGGTGGGGACGCCGTCGAACTCCATCGTCTGCCAGAGGACGGGGCGGACCTTGCCCTCGGCCATCAGCTGGTTCGCCCGCATGCACTCGTAGGCGTTGGCGAAGTGGGAGCCGATGATCTGCTTCTGGCGCATCCACAGGTAGCGGACGTCGAAGTCGAGCTGGAAGCCCGAGGTGGCGCCGCAGATGACGACTTTGCCGAACGGCTTGACCACGTAGACCGAGGTCGGGAAGGTGGCCCGGCCGACGTGCTCGAAGACGATGTCGGGGGAGTCGCCGAGGATCTCTTTGACCCGGTTGGCGAAGCCGCGCGAGGCGCGGAAGCGCTCCTTGTCGGCGACCGGGTCGGTGAGGTTCTGGTCGGTCCGCATCATCTCGCCGAATTCGGAGCGGTTGATGTAGTCGACGGCGCCGAGTTTCTTGACCAGCTCGCCCTTCTCGTCGTTGGAGACGACGCCGACCGCGTTGGCGCCCGCCGCCTTGCAGAGCTGCGTGGCGAAGACGCCGAGGCCGCCCGCGGCGCCCCAGATCAGGACGTTGTGGCCGGGCTGCAGCTTGCACTGGTCGATCAGCATCCGGTAGGCGGTGAAGTAGGTGAGGCCGTAGGAGCAGGCCTCGGCCCAGCTCATGTTCTGGGGGCGGGGCAGCAGCTGCTGCGCCTGCACCTTGGTGAACTCGGCGAACGAGCCCCAGGTCGTCTCGTAGCCCCAGATCCGCTGGCTCGGCGCGGCGAGCGGGTCGAGCCCGTGCACCTCGACGTCCTCGTAGGAGGCCTGGTTGCAGTGGATGACGACCTCGTCGCCCGGTTTCCAGCGGGTGACGCCCTCGCCGACTTTCCAGACGATCCCGGAGGCGTCGGAGCCGCCGATGTGGTGGCCGTACTCGGGATGGTCGCCGTAGCCGAAGACCGAGACCGGTTTGCCGAGCGCCGCCCAGACGTTGTTGAAGTTGACCCCGGCCGCCATCACGCGGACGATCACCTCGAAGGCACCCGGCTCGGGCACCTCGATCTGCTCGAGCTGGAAGGCGTCCTTCGGTTCGCCCTCTCGCTCCTGTCGGATCACCCACGCCGCCATCGTCTCCGGGAGCGTCCCCGGCTCGACCGAGAGTTGGGTCAGGTTGCTGGTGTCGACCGCCAAAATCTTGCCTCCGTCTTCGTTTCCCGCCTGCCGCGAACCATCCTAGATGAGGTTCCCAGGGCCACGGCGTGACCCCGAGCGCTCAGGCGGCGTCGCGCTCACCGGTCGATCGGGGCTCCTCGGACGCCTCGCGCAGCTCCGGCGCGGCGATCTGACGGATGGTGATGTGGGTCGGTTCGGGCGGCTCGATCTCTTTGCCCGGGGCGACCCCCATGCCCTCGACCTTGCGCAGCTGCGGGAGCAGGCGGCCTTCCATCGAGCCGACCGCTTTGTCGTAGGCCTTGGCCGCGGTGGTGAGGCCTTTGCCGACCCCCTCGAACTCGCCGAGGAAGCGCGAGAAGCGCGCGTGCAGGGTTCCGGCCGCCTCGGCGATCTCGGCCGCCTCGGCGACCATCCGCTCCTGGCGCCAGCCGAGCTCCATCGTCCGCAGCAGCCCGATCAGCGAGGTCGGGCTGACCAACAGGACGTTGCGCTCCAGCGCGTAGTCGAACAGCTCGGGGTCGGCGGCGAAGGCCGCGTGCAGCGCGGGCTCGTTGGGGATGAAGCAGACGACCAGGTCGGGCATCTCGCCCGCCTTGAACTGGCCCTGGTAGTCCTTCGAGCTGAGGCTGCGGACGTGCTCGCGCGCCTGCCGCGCGTGGCGCGCGAGGTGGACCAGGCGGGTGCTCTCGTCCTCGGCCTCCTGGGCGTCGAGGAAGGCGTCGAGCGGCACCTTCGAGTCGGCGACGAAGCTGCGCCCCTCGGGCAGCAGGAAGCGAGCGTCGGGTCGCAGCCGGCCGTCTTCGGTGCGCAGCGTCTCCTGCAGCTCGAAGTCGACGTGCTCGGTCATCCCGGCGATCTCGATGCAGCGGCGCAGCTGCAGCTCGCCCCACTGGCCGCGGGTCTGCGGCTGGCGCAGCGCCTTCTTCAGCCCGGCCGTCTCCGAGTTCAGGTTGCCGACGGTCTGGCCCATCTGCTCGAGCAGGGTGCGGGTCTGCAGGTCGACTTCGCCGCGTTTGCGGACCTCGGCCTCGATTTTCTCCTGGCCGCGGGCGATCCGGTCGGTCAGCACCTTGATCTCCGCCTGGCGCTTGTCGATCTCGCTCTGGCGCTTGTCGAGCGCCGCCTCGGCGTTGGCGACGTCGACCTTGCGCGCCTCCTCGTTGGCCTGCAGCAGGTTGGACATCATCTGCGAGGCGACCTGGGCGGTCGCCTCCTGGATCGCCGGACCGAGGTCGGGCTCGACGACGGGCTCCTCGGGGCGGCCGAGCAGGACGTAGAGCAGGCCGGCGACGACGGCGGCGAGGAGCAGGATGATGATGGCGAGGACGATGGTCATCTGGACCAACGATGGTTGCGCGCGGGGCGGACGCCAACGGTCCCCCGGATCGCCGCAAAGAGCGCGGATTTAGCTCTGTGCGCCACCATGGACACGAGATGCAAGATCGATTGCTGACGGCGTTCGGCGCCCTCGCCGCCGCGGTGGCCGTGGTCGCGGGCTTCGCGCTCCTCTTCAGCGTGCTCGACGGCGGCGGCGAAGCGGTGCCGAGCGCGACCGTGGTCCGGATCGCCGTCCCCGGCGGACGGACGCCGACCGGGGACCAGGCGAAGCCCGGCCACGCCGCGATCGGGGCGAAGGTGCCGCAGAGCGGCGAAGCCGCCGCGCCCGCGCCGGTCTCGGCGCGCCCGCCGACCCTGCTCGGCCGGCCCCGCCGCGGCCCCGCCTTCGAGATCGCCCATATCCGCGAAGGCGCCCACGTCGACCTCGAGAGCGCCCCGGCCGGCCCGGTGATCGCCAAGCTCGGCGACAAGACCGAATTCGGCTCGCCGGTCTCCTTCTCGGTGGTCGAGACGAAGCCGGGCTGGCTCGGCGTCAGCGTCCCGGAACTGCCGAACGGGGAGATCGGCTGGATCGCCCGCGACCCGAACCGGGTCGACGTCTACTGGACCCGCTGGTCGCTGCACGCCAACCTCGCCGGCCGCAGCCTCGAACTGCGCTACGGCGGCGAAGTCGTGGGCCGCTTCGAGGTCACCGTCGGCGCGCCGGGGACCGAAACGCCGCCCGGCCGCTACGGCGTCACCGACGGGGTCAGCTTCGACGAAAGCCCCTACTACGGCTGCTGCGCGCTGGCGCTCAGCGGCCACCAGACCCACGAACTGCCTGCCGGCTGGCTCGGCGGCAACCGCCTCGCGATCCACGGCACCCCGGGCGCGGTCGGCAACGCCGAATCGCTCGGCTGCATCCGCGCCACCGACGAGACGATGCGCTTCCTCTTCGCCCGCGTCCCCCTCGGCACGCCGGTCTTCATCGACGCCTAGCCCCAGTGCGTTCGCAGTTCGTTCCGCTATCCGGAACCAAGTGCGAACGCGCTAGGGCAGCAGGAGGTCGTTCTTCGAGGAGGCCCGGTAGGGGCCGACCTTGAGGGTCGCTTCGGCGCCTTGGCTGCCGGCGGCTGGCGATCGTGTAGCTGCCGGTCGGCAGTTCGGCGGAGAAGGTGCCGGGGCTGCGCGGGCCGATCTGGGTCGAGGTCGCCGACGTCGGGCCCTTGATCACCAGCTTCGCCTTCGGCGCCGGTCTGGTTGGCGGTGACGAAGACGACGGCGAGCGGCGCCTGGGTCTTGATCGGCGGCTGCGGGTGGTCCTGGTTCTGCGGCAGCTGCTGGTGCTTTTCGGGGCCCATCGCCGATCGTCTGCGGCTGCACCGATGACGCCGTTTCGCCGATCGTCACGCTGACCCGGGTCGGGACCGCGGGGCGCGGTTCGTTGGGGTGGCTCTCGGCGCCGCAGCCGGCGCCGACCAGCGCCAAGATCAGCGCGGCGAGCGCGCCGCCCCCCGCGACTCTGGCTCTCCCGAGAACCATCTCGGCGGTGAATCTAGCCGAAGGGGAGGGCGACAACTTCAGCCGTAACGCCATCTTCACCTACGGTGAGCTCGGTCCCGGGCTCCGCCTCGCGGCGGACGATCGCCAGCCCGATCGGCCCGAGGGCGGGGGAGACGACGGCGCCGCCGAGCGTCCCCACCTCCTTCTCGCCGAGCCGCAGCGCCGCGCCGGGCGCAGCCGCGCCGCTCAGCCGCAGCCCGCGCAGGTGGCGGTTCGGCTTGCCCTTGTAGTGGAGGCGGGCGACCGTCTCCTGGCCGATGTAACAGCCCTTGGTGAAGCTGACGGCGTCCTCGACGATCGCCGCCTCGGCGGGCATCGTGCGCCGCGTCCATCTCGGCGCCGAAGCGGGGGACCCCGGCCTCGACGCGGACGATCTCGACCGCCTCGGCGCTGACCTCGACCGCGCCCGCCTCGAGCAGCGCGGCGAGCAGCGCGCTCGCGCTCGGCGGCGGCGCAGAAGAGGTCGATCCCGTCGCGGGTGCCGACGGCGAGCGCGTCGACGCCCGGCCAGGTGCGTCGCTTCGTTGGCGAACTCGGGCAGCGGCGGGGTCGCCGGCGATCTCGGCGGCGCGCGGCCCGATCAGCGAGAGCAGCGCCCGCTCCTCGGTCGCGTCGGCGACCTGCACGTCGCGCCCGATCGAGTACATCGTCAGGTGCCGCAGCGCCGCGTCCTTGGTCTGCGGCTCGATGTCGACCAGGATCGCCTCCTCGCCGACCCGCAGCACCCGCAGGTCGGTCTGCATATGCCCCTTGCGGTCGAGCAGCGCCGCGTACTGGCCCTCGCCGACCCCGAGCGCCTCGACGTCGTTGGTCAGCTGGCCCTGCAGGTACTCGGCGCCGTCGGGCCCGCGCACCGTCGATCACGCCGCGCTCGGCGCGGTCCAGCAGCCCGCATTCCTCCCGCAGCTGGCGGTACTGGGCATCGAGCTCCACGGTCACGGACATGCCGCCAGATTCTAGGAACCCGACGGCCGCGTGCTCGATTTAGATGTGTCTAAACTCTTCTTTTAGACGTGTCTAATTCCCCCGCGATCGAGGACTACGCCAAGGCGGTCTACGTGCTCGGCGCCGACCGCGAGGGCCTGGTCCCGACCGGCGAGGTCGCCGCCCGCCTCGGCGTCACCCCGGCGACGGCGACGACGATGCTGCAGAAGCTCGCCGAGCTCGGCCTCGCCGACTACGTCCCCTACAAGGGCGTCAGCCTGACCCCGGCCGGGGAGCAGGTCGCGCTCGAGGTGATCCGCCACCACCGCCTGATCGAGGCCTTCCTCGCCGAGGCGCTGGGGATGCCGCGCGACCGCGTCCACGCCGAGGCCGAGGTGCTCGAGCACTACATCTCCGAGGACCTCGAGGCGCTGATCGCGGCGAAGCTCGGCGAACCGAGCCACGACCCGCACGGCAACCCGATCCCCGGTCCCGACCTGGAGCCGCCCGCCGCACCGGAGGCGGCGCTTGAGCCCGCCCGCCGCCCGCTCGGAAGCCGAGCAGGCCCTCCCCGGCGAGGCCGCGGTCGCCGCGCCGCCCACCGCTCGCTCGACGGCCACACCCGCGGCATCGCCCGCCTCTGGCCCTTCCTCGGCCCCGCCTTCATCGCCGCCGTCGCCTACATCGACCCCGGCAACTTCGCCACCAACATCAGCGGCGGCGCCAAGTTCGGCTACCTGCTGCTCTGGGTCGTGCTCGCCGCCAACCTGGTCGCGATGCTGGTCCAGGCGCAGTCGGCGAAGCTCGGCATCGCCACCGGCAAGAACCTCGCCGAGCTCTGCCGCGAACGCTTCTCGCCGCCGCACCTCGATCGGCCTCTGGCTGCAGGCCGAGGTCGTCGCGATGGCCTGCGACCTCGCCGAGATCGTCGGCGCCGCGCTCGGCCTCAACCTGCTCTTCGGCATCCCGCTCTTCGTCGCCGGGCTGATCGCCGGCGTCGGCACCTTCACCCTGCTCGCCCTGCAGCGGCACGGCTTCCGCCGGCTCGAGGCGGCGATCACGGTCCTGGTCGGCGTCGTCGTCGCCGCCTTCGCCTACGAGCTCTTCAACGCCTCGCCCGACGGCGGCGAAGTCGCCCGCCACCTCTTCGTCCCCGGCTTCGCCGGCACCGAAAGCATCCTGCTGGCGACCGGCATCGTCGGCGCGACGGTGATGCCGCACGTCATCTACCTGCACTCGGCGCTGACCCAGAACCGGATCGTCGGCCGCAACGACCGACGAGCGCCGCCGCATCCTGCGCTTCGAGAAAATCGACGTGGTGATCGCCCTGGCGCTGGCCGGGCTGGTCAACCTGGCGATGATGATCGTCGCCGCGGCGCTCTTCCACGGCGGCGGCCTGACCGGGATCGAAACGATCGAAGGCGCCTACGAAGGCTTGCAGACGCTCGACTCGCAGCGGCGCCGCGACGATCTTCGGCATCGCCCTGCTCGCCTCCGGCTTCGCCTCCTCCTCGGTCGGGACGATGGCCGGGCAGGTGGTGATGCAGGGCTTCATCCACCGCCAGATCCCGCTCTTCCTGCGCCGCGCGATCACCCTCGCTCCCGGCGCTGCTGATCCTGGCGATCGGCGTCAACCCGACCGACGCGCTGGTCGGCTCGCAGGTCGTCCTCTCCTTCGGCATCCCCTTCGCGCTGGTGCCGCTGGTCATGATCGCCTCGAAGCGCGAGGTGATGGGGGACCTGGTCAACCCGCGCTGGCTGAGCGCGCTCGCCGGCACGATCGCCGCGCTGATCATCGCCCTCAACGTCTTCCTCCTCTACGAGTTCGTCGCGGGCTGAGCCGCCGGGAGCGGTAGCCTTGGCGGCGATGGCACTCGCCGACGACTTCCAGCGCATCCTCGACGCGCTGCCGCCGGACTGGACCGACCTCGAGGTCGACCTGCGGATCGAGGACGAGAGCCGCTACGTCGACAGCGCGGTCTTCGTCAGCCAGGTCAACGCGCAGGTCTACAACCACCCGGGCCTGGCACTGGCGGCTGATCGTCGCCCACAGCTTCGGCCACGCGGCCGCGGCGGAGACGGTGAAGGGCGTGCTGGCGAAGCTCGACGCCGAGGGCATCGCCGGCGAGCTGCGGGTCGCCGAGGTGCGCGAGGGCCGCTCCGAGGTCGTGCAGATGTGGGGACGCCCGGAAAGCGTCCGCGAGGAGTTCCGCGAGCGCCGCTCCATCTAGGCGCGCCGGGCCTTCGCCGATGGCCCGCGTCGTCAGCATCGCCACCGACCTGATGCTCGCCAGCCGGGTCGACGCCGGTCTGACCGCCGCCGGGCACCACGTCGTGCTGGCGCAGTCGGTCGAGGGCGCGCCGCTCGACGAGGCCGAGCTGATCGTCGCCGACCTCGACGTCGCCGACCCGGAGGAGCTGGCCGCGACCGGGGTGCCGGTGCTCGGCTACTACTCGCACGTCGACGCCGACACCAAGGCGCGCGCCGAGGCGGCGGGGCTTGCCAAGGTCGTGCCCCGCTCGCGGATGTCGCGCGAACTGCCCGACCTGGTCGCCGCGCTGCTCGCCTACTAGCTCGAGGTCGAAGGCGCTCTTCACGTCGAGCGGCTTCGGCAGCAGGCCGTGGGAGCTCGCCCAGGCCGACCATTCCTTCAGCACCGATTCCTGGAAGGGCTCGGGACTGCAGCGCGGGGAGGAGGACCTTCAGCTGCGCCGCGGCGTCGGCGCGTTCGAGGCTCGGGTTCGCGGCGAGCAGGTCGTCGAGCGCCTGTCGCGGCTTGCTCTCGGTGAATTCGTAGCCGCGGCGGGTCGCCGCCGACCATCGCCTTCGACCAGCGCCGGTTCGTCCTCGAGCTCCTTGCGCGTCGTCGTCAGCACCAGCTCGGGGTAGTGGCGGCGCGCCGTATTCGTCGACTTTGAAGACGCGCAGCGGGATGCCCTGGCGCTGCGCCTCGACCGCCTCGTCGTTCCAGAAGCCGGTCGCCGCGTCGACCTTGCCGGCCGCCAGCGAGGCGACCGCGTTGAAGCCGATCGTCACTTCGTCGACCGCCGCCGGGTCGCCGCCGTCGGCGCGACCTCGGATTCGACCACGGCGGTGTCGGAGGGGAGGCCGGTGACGCCGACCGTGTTGCCGTCCAGGTCACGCGGCCGCGTCACCGGGCCGTCCTTGCGCGCCAGCACCGCCGCCAGCGGCTCCTGCACGATCGGCATCAGGCCGACCAGTTCGAGCCCTTTCTCGTCGGCGATGCCGAGGTCGGTGATGTCGAGGATCGCGAAGTCGGTGCGGCCCGCGGCGAGCAGCTTCGGCGCGTCGGTCGATTCGCCCGGCACCTGGATGTGGAGGTCGATGCCGGCGTCTCGGTAGAAGCCTTCGGCCTGCGCCGCGTAGATCCCGGTGTGGACCGCGTTGGGAGTGAAATCGAGCACGACGGTCGCGCCTTTCGGCGCGCCCGGTTCAGCACCGCTCCCGCCGCAGCCGGCGAATGCCGGCGAGCAGCAGGGCGGCCGCCAGCAGCGCGACAGCCCGTCTCATCTGCCGGCCGAACCCTAATTCTTTGAGGAAATATGGGTAGACTGCCGCCGCTTCCTTTTGGTGGGGACAGCCGGTCAGGGGAAAAACTTCTAGGAGGGGAACTGAGAGTGGAGCTGGAGCAAAAAGGACTATCCGCGTATCTCGCGGAGTTGATCGGCACGTTCTTGCTGGTCTTCTTCATCACCAGCGTCGTCACTCTCTACGTCTCGGTCGGCTCTTCGACGTCGTTCGGCTCCGACTTCGCCGTGGTCGGCTTCGTCCAGGGCCTGACGCTGTTCGGCGTGATCTGCATGTTCGGCGCGGTCAGCGGCGGGCACTTCAACCCGGCGGTGACGCTCGCCGCGGCGACGATCAAACGGATCAGCATCGATCGACGCGATCATCTACATCCTCGCCCAGCTCTCCGGCGCGGTGCTCGGCGCGCTGCTGACCAAGGCCCTGCTGCTCGACGAGGGTCGCGCCGTCCACTACGGCGCCGGCTCGGTCAGCCAGCCTGCTCGCCGGCAACGTCGCCGGCGCGGCGGTCGAGGCGATCGGCGTCTTCGCCCTCGTGCTCGTCATCCTCGCCGTCGTCTTCTCCGAAAAGAGCCTCAAGGACTGGGGCCCGCTGGCGATCGGCACTCACCTTCGTCTTCATGGTCATGGTCGGCGGCCCGCTGACCGGCGCCTGCTTCAACCCGGCCCGTTGGTTCGGCGCCGCGCTCGTCTCCAACGAATGGGGCGGCGTCTGGCCCTACCTGGTCGGCCCGGTGGTCGGCTCGCTGGTCGCGGTCCTCGTCTGGCGCTTCGTGATCGAGGCCGGCGGTCCGTCGCCGACCGAGCCGCCGCAGCGGCGTCACCGGCCGGCGGCCCCGGCAAAGCGCCGGTCCGGCGAACAAAACAGCGCTCCCAGCCGGGCCACGAACCCTCCCGCAGGCCATTGCCCGGATCGCAGGGCGCGCCAGGCCGAGCCGGCGCGCCCTGTAGCTTTGCCGGGATGCAACGGGTCACTTTCTCCCGCAACTTCACCCTCTCGCTGTCGCGGACCTGCCAGTGCTACTGCAAGTACTGCGCCTTCGCCACGCACCAGGCGCACGTCCACGCGCCGGTCGACGTCGAACGGATCCTCGACGAAGCGCTCAAACGCAACACCAAGGAGCTCCTCGTCCTCACCGGCGAGCGGCCCGAGGTCAACCCGGTCGTCGCCGAACGGCTCGCCGCCTGGGGCCACGAGGACTTCACCTCCTACGTCGTCTGGGCCTGCGAGCGGGCGCTCGAGCGCGGCATGCTCCCCCACACCAACCTCGGCGTGCTCCCGAGAGAGGACCTGGCGCGGCTGCGCGAGGTGACCGCCTCGCAGGGGCTGATGCTGGAGTCGGTCGACGAGTCGCTGATGGAGACCGTGCACGCGGGCTCCCCGACCAAGCACCCCAAGGAGCGCCTCGCCACGATCGAGGCCGCCGGCGAGCTGAAGATCCCGTTCACGACCGGGATCCTGGTCGGGATCGGCGAGAGCCGCCGAGTCGCGGGTCGAATCGCTGGAAGCGATCGCCGCGGTCCACGAGCGCCACGGCCACATCCAGGAGGTCATCCTCCAGAACTTCGTCCCCCATCCGCGCTATTACGGCGCCGAGGTCGCCGAGATCGCCGACGAGGCCTCCCGCAGGCGCTGGTCGGGAGCCGGGGATTCCCCCGAGGGAGACTTTGGGAGCGCCCCGGCTTCGGGCTCGGACGGCCTGCCGGCCGGACGGTCTCCAGCGGGGGATCCCCGGCTCCCCTCCCCGCATGGGCCGAACCTGTCCCGATCGAGGAGATCAAGCGCCTGATCCAGGAGTGCAAGCGTCTGATGCCGGACGTCGGCGTGCAGGTGCCGCCGAACCTCTCGGACTGGTGGCCCGAGCTGGTCGAGGCCGGCGCCACCGACCTCGGCGGGCTCTCGGCCAACGGCGACCACATCTCCCCCGAGGAGCCCTTCCCCTCGCCGCACCAGGTGCGCAAGGAGCTGGCGCCCCGGGGTTATGCCCTGACCGAGCGCCTCTGCGTCTACCCCCGGTACATGGACATGGACTGGATGGAGCAGGGGGTCCTCGACGTGATCAAGCTGAAGTACTGGAGCTTCATCCCGCGGAAAGGCAGCGGTCGTCGCAGCGAAGAGAACCTCGACGGCGCTCTCGCGCCGCGGGCGATCGAGAAAGGGCGCGAGGGGATCGAGCTCACCGAGGACGAGATGACGGCGCTGTTCGCCGAGACGCGGCCGGAGGTGATCGAGGAGATGCGGATCGCCGCCGACGAGCTGCGCCACGAACTTGCCGGCGACGTCGCCACCTTCGTCGTCAACCGCAACATCAACTTCACCAACATCTGCGTCGTCGGCTGCGCCTTCTGCGGCTTCGGCCAGGGCAAGCGCTCCCCCGACGCCTACGAAGTCGCCGAGCCCGACTTCGCCGAGCGGATCCGGGAGGCGGTCGACTTCGGCGCCACCGAGCTCTGCATGCAGGGCGGCATCCACCCCGACCTGACCCTCGAGGAGTACGGCCGCTGGCTGCGCCTCGCCAAGGAGACCGCGCCGCAGCTCCATCTCCACGCCTACTCGCCGATGGAGATCGACCACGCCTGCGAGCGCTCCGGCAGGACTCCCGAGGAAGTCTTCGGGTACCTGCTCGACTGCGGCCTGGGCTCCACCCCCGGGACCGCCGCCGAGGTCCTCGACGAAGGCGTCCGCCAGCGGATCTCGCCGAACAAGCTGCCCGCCTCGCGCTGGGTCGAGATCATCGAAGCCTCCCACCGGGCCGGGCTGCGCTCGACCTCGACCGTGATGTTCGGCCACATCGAGGAGCCGCGCGAGCTGGCCCGCCACATGGCGGTGGTGCGCTCGCTGCAGGAGCGGACCGGCGGCATCACCGAGTTCGTGCCGCTCAGCTTCATCCCCTTCAACACGCTGCTCGGGCGCACCCACGGGATCGAGGAGATCGGCATGCAGGAGAACCTCAAGCACACCGCCGCCTTCCGCCTGGCGCTCGGCCGCTCGATCACCAACCTGCAGGCGAGCTGGGTGAAGATGGGCCTGGAGGGCGCCACCGAGGCGCTCCGCTGGGGGGTCAACGACCTCGGCGGGACGCTGATGGAGGAGAACATCTCGCGGATGGCGGGCTCCGGACACGGGGTGCGGCTCGAGGTCGACCAGCTGGTCGCCGCCGCCCGCGCCGCCGGCCGCGCCCCGGCCCAGCGCACGACGCTCTACGAGATCGTCGAGACCTACTAGCGGTCGGGCGGCGGCCGCGCGATCATCTGTCGATGCGCGCGATGGTCCTCGACGAGCCCGGCCGGCCGCTGCGCGCGGCCGAGCTGCCCGAGCCGGAGCCCGGGCCGGGTCAGGTCAAGCTCGCGGTGCGGACCTGCGGCGTCTGCCGCACCGACCTCCACATCTACGACTCCGAGCTGCAGGGCGAGCCGAAGCTGCCCTTGGTGATGGGGCACCAGATCGTCGGCGAGGTGGTCGCGGCGGGGGAGGGAGCGGAGCGGTTCGAGATCGGGGCGCGGGTCGGGGTCCCCTGGCTCGGCTGGGCCGATGGCACCTGCCGCTACTGCCGCGAGGGGCGCGAGAACCTCTGCGAGCACGCCCGCTTCACCGGCTACGACATCGATGGCGGCTACGCCGAGTTCGCCGTCGCCGCCGAGGACTTCTGCTTCCCGGTCCCGGACTTCTACCCCGACGCCGAGGCGGCGCCGCTCCTCTGCGCCGGGCTGATCGGCTACCGGGCGCTGCGCCTGGTCGGCGAGGCCGAGCGGATCGGCTTCTACGGGTTCGGCTCCTCGGCCCACATCCTCTGCCAGGTCGCGGTCCACGAAGGGCGACGGGTCTTCGCCTTCACCCGCGACGGCGACAGCGACGGGCAGGCGTTCGCGCGCAGCCTCGGCGCCGAGTGGGCGGGCGGCTCCTCGGAGCTGCCGCCGGAGGAGCTCGACGGGGCGATCGTCTTCGCCGCCGTCGGCCCGCTGATGGTGCAGGCGCTGAAGGCGAGCGCCCGCGGCGCGCGGGTGATCAGCGCCGGGATCCACATGAGCGAGATCCCCGCCTTCTCCTACGACCTGCTCTGGGAGGAGCGGACGCTCGGCTCGGTCGCCAACCTGACCCGCGCCGACGGCGACGACCTGCTGCGGATCGCCCCCGAGGTCCCGGTCCGCGCCAAGGTCACCACCTACGCGCTCGAGGACGCCCAGCAGGCGCTCGAAGACGCCCGCCACGGCCGCCTCGAGGGCTCCGCCGTCCTCGTCGTCTCCTAGCGCGTTCGCACTTCGTTCCGCTATCCGGAACCAACTGCGAACGCGTGGCGGGAGGCGCTACCGGGTACCTGCCCGGAGAACGGACACCGAAGGAAAGGGATCAGATGGCTGATACGCCGAACAACACCGATGAGGCCAAAGGACGCGTCAAGGAGGCCGCCGGCAACCTCACGGGCGACAAAGACTTGAAGAACGAGGGCAAGGCCGACAAGGCCTCCGGCAAGCTCAAGGAGGGCATCGACAAGGTCCGCGACGCCCTTCACAAAGACTGAGCCGCCTAGCGGAAGAGGTCGTCCTCGCGCGGCCGGCGGATCGCCGCCGCGCCGGGGCCGTCCCCCTCGCTGACCCAGCGGCCGAGGCCGCCGACCACCACCGCCGGCACCGCCGCCGCCTTGTCGCGGACGAGGTCGGCGGCGGCGGCCGCCTCGTCGGCGATCGCGATCTGGGTCGCCTGCAGTTCGCGGCCGTCCGCGTCGCGGCGGCCGCGCCAGTCGTCGAGCGGCAGGAGCCCGGCGCAGCCGATCGCCACCTCCGCCTGGCCGATCCGCCAGGCGCGGCCGAAGCTGTCGGCGATCACGACGCCGATCCGCGCTCCCGCTGCGGTGCCGATCTCGGCCCGCAGCCGGCGCGCCGAGGCGTCGGGATCCTCGGGCAGCAGCAGCACCGTCTCCGGGTCGGCGACGTTCGAGCTGTCGATGCCGGCGTTGGCGCAGACCAGCCCGTGGCGAGTCTCGACGATCAGCACGCCGCGCTCGGCGCGGATCACCTCGGCGCTCTCCTCGAGGATCAGCTGGACCAGGTTCGGCTCCTTGCCGAGGATCCGTGCGAGCTTGCTCGCTTCGGCGCCGGGGATGACGCTGGAGAGGCGGCGGGTCCGGCCCTCCGCCTTGGAGACGACCTTCTGCGAGACGACGACGACGTCGCCGTCGACGAGCGCGCCTGCGCCCGCCGCGATCAACTCACCGAGCGGGTCGCCCGCGGCGATCTCGGGCAGCCCGAGGACGGGCCGGATCCGGACCTCGCCCGCCGGCGCTCCGGTCCCCGACGCGCTCATATCCCCAGCGCCTTCGCGGTCCGCCGCGCGCCGCCGCCGCGTCTCCACCCACATCGTGAGCGCGACGATGTCGGCCGGGGTGTCGAGGTCGAGCCCCAGCGACGGCAGCTCCTCGACCCCGTAGGGGATGCCCGCGGCGCGCGCCGCGGCGACGTGGCGCTCGCGGCTGCCCTCGCCGAAGCTCGGCACGATCGCGCTCGGCGGCGCCAGCACCAGCGCGTTGGTGCCGGTCCCGTGGCGGTCCGGGACGACCGCGACGTAGGGGTCGGGGACGCCGGTCAGCATCTTGTCGAGCTCGCGCGGGTCGAGCAGCGGGCAGTCGCCGGGGAGGAGGGCGACGCAGCGCGCCCCGGCCGCCGCGGCGCGGGCGATCCCGGCCAGCGCCGCGGCCGAATGGCCGGCGTCGTCGAAGTCGCCGAGCAGCTCGGCGCCCGCCGCCGCGGCGAGCTCCGCCGCCGCGGGCTCCTGGCTGACCACGATCGTCCGCTCGACCAGCCGCGCCGCGCCGATCGCCTCGAGCACGTCGGCGACCATCGCCGCCACCAGCTCCGGCTTGCGCGCCGCGTCGACCCCCGGGGCGAGGCGTGACTTCGCCTCGGTGAAGCGCTTCACCGGCACCACCGCGGTCGCCCTCATGCGTCGATCAGGGTCTCGGCGTAGTCGAGCACCGTCCGCGCCAGCCGCAGTCGCCCGGCGGCACCGTCCATCAGCGTCGGCGCGAGCGAGGGTCGGGATCTCGGTCGGGGGCGGGTCGGGGTCGTCCTCGTCGACGACCATCGCGTCGATCAGCCCGGCGTAGAGCGAGGCCACCCCCGCCGCCGTGGTCGGTCGTCCCAGCGCTTCCATGAACTTGTTGGTCGGGCCCTTGACGACTGTGCCGCCGACGTAAGGGCTGACCGCGACGACCGGCGCCGCCGCGGACTCGATCGCGTGCCGCATCCCCGGCACGGCGAGGATCGGGCCGATGCTGATCACCGGGTTGGAGGGGCCGATCACGATCACGTCGGCGGCGCGCAGGGCGTTCACCACCTCGCTGGTCGGCTGCGCCTCCGCGATCCCGTCGAGCTCGATCCCGAGCACGTCAGGCCTGCCGCCGTCGAGGATCAGGTACTCCTGCAGGTCGCGCCGCCCGACCTCGGTCAGCACCTTGGTCCGGACCGTCTCGTCGCACATCGGCAGCACCTTGGCGGTGGCGCCGACGCCGCGGGCGATCTGGGCGGCGGCGTCGGTGAGGCGTCCGCCCGAGGCGAGGAACTCGTGGCGGTAGAGGCAGGCGGCGAGGTCGCGGTCGCCGAGGCTGAACCAGTTCGGCGCGCCGATCTCGGCCATCCGCCGGATCACCTGGAAGGTGTCGTCGCGGAGGCCCCAGCCGCGCTCCTCGTCGATTTCGCCGCTCGAGCCAGTAGGTGACCAGGTCGGGGTCGGGGGAGACGTGGACCCCGAGGGTCTCGATGTCGTCGCCGGTATTGGCGATCACCGTCAGGTCGGCACCGAGCTCCTCCTGCATCCCGGCGGCCAGTTTGGCCCCGCCGGTGCCGCCCGCGAGGAGGGCGACGCGCATCGATTCCTGGCTTCGCAAGGGGGGCCAGTCTATGCTGCCGGGCGATGAGGCTCGATGGGAGGAAGGCGCTCGTGACCGGTGGCGCAAGCGGGATCGGCGCGGCGATCGCCGCGCGGCTCGCCGCGGAGGGCGCCGAGGTCTGGGTCGGCGACATCGACGTGCCCGGCGCGGAGCAGATCGCGGGCGAGGTCAACGGCCACGCGACCCGGCTCGACGTCACCGATCTCGACTCGGCTCGGGCCGCCCTGGAGGCGATCGGGGACCTGGCGATCCTGGTCAACAACGCCGGCACCGACGAGTTCGGCTTCTTCCCGACGACCAGCCCCGACAGTGGCAACGGGTGATCGACATCAACCTCAACGGGGTGCTCAACTGCACCGCGGCGGCGCTGCCGGTGATGCAGCGGGCGGGCTACGGCCGGATCGTCAGCATCTCCAGCGAGGCGGGCCGGGTCGGCTCCAAGGGCTGCGCCGTCTACTGGCCGCCAAGGCCGGCGTGATCGGCTTCACCAAGGTGATCGCGCGGGAGAACGGCCGCTACAACATCACCGCCAACGCGATCGCCCCGGGGCCGATCGAGACGCCGCTCCTGATGGGCGCCAAAGAGCTGGGGGAGGTGGGGGAGCGCCTGATCGACAACATGCGCTCCCAGACCCAGCTCGGGCGGCTCGGCCAGCCCTTCGAGGTCGCCGCCGCGGTCGCCTTCCTGGCCTCCGACGACGCCACCTTCGTGACCGGCGAGACGCTCGGCGTCAGCGGCGGCCTCGGCATGGTCTGACCCGACACGAACCGTACGAACATACGTTCGTATTTTGCTACCCTCGTCCGTATGGCGGGGAGGCCGGGACGTGAGGATCGGGAGGCTCAGGCGAGGGTCCTGAGAGCCGTCCTCCTGGTCGCCGACAAAGGCCTCACAGAAGAGGACCTCGAGGCCCGCTGCGAGGGTCTCGACGCGGAGCAGATCGAGCGCGCGGTCGAGGCCCTGATCGCCTCCGGCCTCCTCAAACGCATCGAAGCCCGCCTCTATCCCAGCGGCGCTGCCACCCGCTTCAACCGCCTCCGCCCGCTCTGAGCGCGCGTTCCCGCAAGCGGCCCGCGGCGGGGGGAGAGTCACCGACGACTGTGCACTTGAGCCGCCTATGACCGGCTCAAGTGCACAGTCGTCGGGCGCGCCCGCACGAGAGTGCGTGGTCTCTGGCGCGAAGGCAACACGGGGTCGTGACTCGGGAGCAGTTGACGGTGCTCGGGCTGAGCCGGCACGGTATCCAGCACCGCATCGCCCGTGGGCGCCTCCATCCCGTCGGCCGCGGGATCTACGCGGTGGGGAGGCGGGAGCTCACGCAGCAGGGACGTTGGATGGCCGCCGTGCTCGCCTGCGGCGGGGAGGGGATGGCCGCGCTCAGCCACTCGAGCGCGGCGGCGCTCTTCAAGATCGGCGCCGAGCGGGCGACCGGGATCGAGGTCACGCGCCTTTCGATCCATCCGATCCGCATCCCCGGCGTCAGGGTCCACCGGCGCCCGAGCCTGACCAAAGGCTGGTTCGGCTTCTACGAAGGCATCCCGATCACCTCGCCGGTGCAGACGCTCATCGACCTTGCCGTCCGGCACGGGCGGCCGACGATGGAGCGGTCGGTCAACGAGGCCGACAAACTCGGCCTGGTCCGCACCGACGACCTGCGCAAGGCGCTCGACGGCCATCCGGGCGAGCCCGGCGTGGCGCGGCTCCGCACCATCCTCGACCGCCGCACCTTCCGCTACACCCGCACCGAGCTCGAGCGCGCCTTCATCCCCCTCGCCCGCGCCGCCGGCCTGGCCCTGCCGCGCACCTCGGTCTACGTCACCGGCCACGAAGTCGACTTCCACTTCCCCGACCTCAGACTGGTGGTCGAGACCGACGGCCTCACCTACCACCGCACCCCGGCCCAGCAGGCCAAGGATCGCGAACGCGACCAGGACCACTCGGCGGCCGGTCTCTTCCCCCTCCGCTTCACCCACGCGCAGATCAAATACGAACCCGACCGCGTCGTCCGCATCCTCCGCGCCACCGCGTCCTGGCTGAGCGAGCGGCGGCCCCCATAGGCTCAGGCCGTGAGCCAATCAGCCGCCCCTCGCGGCCAGACCCAGACCGCCCTGGTCTCGATCGGCGCCGCCGTCCTCCTCGTCGTGCTGAAGCTCGGGACCGGGATCGCGACCGGCTCCCTCGCGCTGGTCTCGGCCGGGATCGAGTCGAGCGGCGACGTCGTCGCGGCGATCCTCACCCTGCTCGCGATCCGCCTCGGCGGGCAGCCCGCCGACCGCGAGCACCCCTACGGGCACCGCCGCGCCGAGAACCTCGCGGCGCTCGGCGAGGCGGCGATCCTCTCCGGCGGTGGCGCCTTCGTCGTGATCGAGGCGATCGACCGCCTCGGCGCGGGGCGACTCCGGCTTCGATCCCGCGCTGGTACGTCTTCGCCGTGATCGGCGTCGCCCTCGCGGTCGACATCAGCCGCGTGGTGATCTCGCTCCGCAGCGCCGCCGAGTACAACTCCGCGGCGCTGCGCTCCAACGCCTTCCACTTCGCCGGCGACATGGCGGGCTCGATCGCCGTCCTCTGCGGCATCGCCGCCGGTCGCGCTCGGCTTCGAACAGGGCGACGCGATCGCCTCGCTGGTCGTCGCCGCGATCATCTTCGCCGCCGCCGCGCGCCTCATCTACGAGAACTCGCGGGTGCTGATGGACACCACGCCCGCCGAGGCGCAGGCCGAGGCCGAAGCGGCGATCCGGGCGCTCGGCGACGACGTCGAACTGCGCCAGCTCCGCCTGCGCGAGTCGGGCGGCCATTACTTCGCCGACGCGACGATCGGCGCCGCGCCCGACCAGGCGCTGGTCGCCAGCCACCGGGTCGCCGACCGGGTCGAGGCGGCGGTCCGCCGGGCGCTGCCCGACGCCGACGTCGTCGTCCACGTCGAGCCGCTGCGCGACGGCCTCGACCTGCGCGCCCGCGCCCTCGCGATCGCCCTCGCCGAGCCCGCCGTCCACGAAGCGCACGACATCGCGATCTACCAGCGCGAGGGCCGCTGCGGCGTCTCGATGCACCTGAAGCTCGACGCGGCGACGCCGCTGGCCGCCGCCCACGAGGTCGCCGAGCGGATCGAGGCGGCGCTGCGCCGCGAGTCCGAGGTCGACGACGTGCAGACCCACCTGGAGCCGCTCGAGGAGCCGCTCACCGCCGCGGTCGACGACGACGACACGACCGCGGCGCGGATCGCGGCGCTGGTCGAGGAGCGACCGGCAAGCCGCCGCGGCGCCTGCGCCTGCTTGGCGACCGACCTCGGCCTGGTCGTCTTCGTCGACGTCGTCGCCAGCCCCGAGGCGACGCTCGAGGCGGCGCACGACATGGCGCGTCGGCTCGAGCGCGACATCCGCCGCGACCGGCCGCCGGGCTCGGCGCGGATCGTCGACGTCGTCGTCCACACCGAGCCCTGAGCCGGCCCCAGGCTCAGCTGTCGGCGGGCTCTTCCCCGTCCGGTTCGAGCGCGTACCAGGAGGCGCCGAACGCCTTGAGGTCGTTGCCGTTCGTTTCGCCCGGCTTCCGGTCCTCGACGAACCCGTAGAGCGGGTGCCCGTTATAGGTCACCTGGACGGTGCCGTCTTTACGCTTCGTCGTCCCCAGCAGGGACGCTTCGGTGCCGCCCATCGCCTTCGGCTGCCCCTTGGTGAGGAGCGGCGGCCAGGCCTGCGCGCAGGCGCCGTAACAGGCCGACGTGGTGCCCTCGTTCATCACTTTCACCACGGCGGCCGTGGTCGCGCCGCCTTCCACGGGCCCCGCGGCAGCGCTTTCCGCCGCTTCGGCGATGATTTCGGTGGTGGCCACGCCGCCGCTCGAGCTGGCCGTGCTCGAGGAGCTGCTGCTCCCACCGCCCCCGCGGCCAAATACGTCCGTCTCACAGTCGCCTCCTTGTAGCTTCCTTGCAGTGCCCGATCTACGGCGACATGGCGACGCGGGTTCAACCTCGCTACCGGCGGCTCGCCTTCGGCGTCGCCGCGGCGGTCGCCGCCGCCGACCAGATCGCCAAGCAGCTCGCCACCCGGCTCCTGCCGCAGGACGGCCCCGTCCACCTCTTCGGCGGCGTCCACCTGCAGCTCTTCCGCAACTTCGCCGGACCGGGCGGCCACTGGGCCGGGCACACGGTCCTGATCTCGATCTTCACCGTGCTCGCCGCTGCGGTGCTGGTCGTGGCGATCGCCCGCAGCCGGCTCGACCGTCTCACCGCGATCGCCCTCGGCCTCTTCCTCGGCGGCGCGGTCGGCAACGGCCTCGACCGCCTGCTGCGCGCCCCCGGCCCGCTGCGCGGCGGCGTCGTCGACTGGCTCGCCCCGAGCGCCCACGGCGGCAGCATGAACCTCGCCGACCTGGCGCTGAACGCCGCCGTCGTGGTGCTGCTGGCCGACGCGCTGCTCTCGATGCGCCCGCACAAAAAACGGCGGCGCCGGGTCGACCCCGACGCCGCCGCCTGACCGGCGCTGCGCGCCCGTCGCGTTGCCGCTCGGCTACTGGGCCTGCAGCATCATCGAGAACGTGCCGAACAGTTCGCCCGCGGCGAATTCGCTGCTCGCCGGGGGCGCTTTTTCTTCGCCCTGGTTGAACACCTGGTTCAGCGTCGCCGCGGCCGGGCCCTGAAGTTTCGCTTCGGCCCCTTTGACGGTGATCTGACGCGTCGTCGGGTTGGTCGTGATCGAGTTCGCCGGGAAGACGAGTTCGACGATCGAGGACCGGCCGGTCGCGCCCGGGAAGGGCGGATTGGGCAGGATTTCGATTTCGACGGTGCGCCGTCTTCTGGGTGAATTCGACCTTGATGTTGGTGATCTTCATCGCGGCGAAAGGGTTTTGCCTTTCTTCACGATTTCGACGCCGCCGGTCGTCGTCGACCGTGCCCGAGCCGGAGTCAGGAGCCACGTCCCGCCCGTGATCGGGAAGGTGAACTTGGTCACTTTCGAGTTCTTCGCCGGGCGCGATCGGTTTGATCCCGCTCGACAGGTCGACGCCCTTTTCGCCGAGCTTTTTGAAGGCTCCCGCGGCGCCTTCGAGCGTCGCTTCGTCCTGGCCGAGGATCGTCACGGTCGACGGCAGGTGATGCTGAACTCGTTGCTCATCACCCGCTGGTTGATCCGCTTGCTCCCCTGCAGGCCGAGTTTGTTCGAGATCCGGGTCGCGGCCTTCTGGGTCAGCGTCAGCTGGCCTGCCTTGATCCGCGCGCCGAACCCTTCGCGGCCGGCGGTCACCGGGCTGAGGGTGCCGAGCTGCATGTGGGCGCCGGCGATGCGGCGCGGACGAGCTGTGCACGGTGTTCACTTCGACGCCCGGTGATCGCCACCGAGCGCGCACCCTTGACGAGCTGAAAGCCGCCGGGGCTGGTGAAGTGGCCCTGGGCGTTGGTCGGGTCGAACATCCCTTCGGAGACCGGCAGGCTGATCTTGTTGCCGCCGACCTGGCCGGTGCTGACGCCGGCGACGCCGACGCCGAGGTTGGTCAGCTTCTTCAGGAAGCCCTGCTTCAGGTGGAGGTCGGTGGTGCCGCCGGAGATCGGGTCGCGGGCCGCGGAGGCGGCGGGAACGAAGGCGAGGAGCGCGGCGATCACGGCCGCTGCGCCGACGATCATCCGGAGGGCGACCGGCCGGGTGCGTGGTTCATGTCGTCCTTCCGTAGTTGCATGAGTCTGGGCTCCACCCGCTTCCGAACACGGCCCCTCCCCGATGTTCCGGTCGACTGGCCGGCGTGCTCAGGCGGCTTCGAGCAGCGCCTGGCGGAGCTTCGCCTCGCTCTGCGGGCCGCGGAAGGTGGCGACGATGCGGCCCTGCGGGTCGAGCACGAAGGAGGTCGGCAGGCCGACCAGCCCGTAGTTTTCGCCCGCCGTGCCGGAGGTGTCGGCGAGGACCGGGAAGGTCCAGCCGTGCTTGCGGACGAAGGCGCGCGCCGGGCCGTCCGCGTCATCCCAGTCGACCGCGACGACCGTCGCCTTGTCGCCGAGCGAGGCGGAGAGCTTGCGCAGGGTCGGCGCCTCTTCGGCGCAGGGCTCGCACCAGCTGGCGAAGAAGTCGATCAGGGCGGGCTTGCCGCGCAGGTCGGCGAGGTCGACGCCGGGCGGGCGCAGCGCCTTGGCCGGGAGCGGCGGTGCCGCGCGTCCGGTCTGCCCGGAGCCGCCGCCGCTGGCCAGCTCGGCGACGACGATCGCGGCGATCGACCAGCGCCGCGACCGCAGCCCAGCGGACCCGCGGCGCCGCCCGCCAGGCGCGCCTCACAGCTGCGCCAGGGTCTGGGTGCCGAGCGCGAGCTTGGCGGGCTTGAAGTTCGGCGGGTAGAGCGCCGCGGATCTGGCCCTGCGGGTCGATCGCGAAGATTTCGGCGTTGTGCTCGATTTCCTCGGGGTCGTTGGCGTTGTGTTCCGGCTTCACGCCCCAGGCCTTCCAGACCTTCTCCAGTTCGGCGTGGGAGCCGAGCAGCCAGTCGATCTCGCCGGTGGTGCGGTGGCGCTGGTTGAATTCGGCGGCGCTCGCCGGGGTGTCGTGGGCGGGGTCGACGGAGACGGCGAGGAAGATCGGCCGTTCCGATTCGGGATCTGGGCGTAGGCGGTGTGGACCTTGCCGGCGACGATCGGGCAGAGGTCGGTGCAGTGGGTGTAGAGGAAGGCGACCAGCACCGAGTGCCCCTTCAGCTTCGCCAGGTCGATCTTCTTGCCGTACTGGTCGGTGAGCTCGATCGGCGGCGCGTCCTTGGCCGGGACCGCGTCGCCGCCGGCGAGCTGCGGCAGCGTCACCGCCGCCTCGGTGGAGCTGCTGCCACCGCCGCAGCCCGCGACGAGCAGGCCGAGAATGAGGGCGGAACCGAGCAGAGGGAGAAGCCGGAAACGTGACTGCACGACGCATCAACCTATGGGTTCAAGCTAAGGCGCAGCTCAATTCTCGGTCAAGATGTGGAGAGGTATGGAGCACGCGCGCCGCGACCAACTCGAGCCCTACGTGACCCGCGACGGGTCGGCGATCCGCGAGTGGGCGGGGCCCGGATACGCGGCCGCGGCGGCGAATCTCAGCTTGGCCGAGGCGACGGTGGCGCCCCGCGGGGCGACCATCGAACACCTTCACCGGCGCTCCGAGGAGCTTTACCTGGTCACCGCCGGATCGGGGGTGCTGCGGGTCGGCGAGGAGGAGCGGGCGGTCGCTGTGGGCGACTGCGTGGCGATCCCGCCAGGGACGCCGCACCGGCTGCGCAACGACGGCGAGGTCGATCTGGTCGTCGTCTGCGCCTGCTCGCCGCCCTACTCGCACGAGGACACCGTCCTCCTCGAGAGCGACTAGTGGCGGTCGACCTGCGCGAGGCGCGCCGTGGCGACGAGCTCGCGGTGGCCGAGCTCCACGTCCGCTCCTGGCAGGAGGCCTACCGCGAGCTGATGCCGGCCGAGTTCCTCGCCGCCCTCGACCCGCGCGAGCGGGCCATCCGCTACGCCTTTGAGACGACCGCGCCCGACGCGCCGACGACGCTGCTCGCGGTCCAGACCGGGGCCGACGGGGAGGAGGCGATCTCCGGGTTCGCGACGTTCGGGGCCTCACGCGACGAGGACGTCCCAGGGCTGGCCGAGGTCTACGCGCTCTACGTCGATCCGGATCGATACCAAGGCGGGATCGGGCGGGAACTGATGGCGGAGGCGCGCCGTCGCCTGCAGGAGGCCGGGTTCGACGCGGCGGTCCTCTGGGTCCTCGACGGCAACGACCGCGCGGCGCGGTTCTACGCAGGCGAAGGTTGGGCGCCCGACGGCGCCACCCGGGTCGAGCAGCCCTACGGCATCGTCTCCAACGTCAGCCGCTTCCGGCGCGCCCTCTAGAGGCTTGATGTGGGTCAGCGTCCGTCATAGGCGACGAGGCTGCGCAGCGGCCGCCCCAGCTGAACGTTGATGAACATCCCGAGCGTGAGGGCGAGCAGGCGCTGGGCGACTCGCTGGAGCAGGCCGCCAGGAGTCTTGGCGAGGTGCTCCTCGAGTCGCATCTGGCCCTTCAGGTTGGCGAAGACCGACTCGATGACGAGGCGGATCGTGGCCTTGGCGACCTCGGCGGCGGGACGCTCGCCGAGGCGGTGGCGATCCGGGGTGATGAGTGCCACCGAGACGAGCTCGATCGTGCTCTCGTACTCGGCTCCCCAAAAACCCTTGTCGGCGAAGAGCGTGGTGCCGGGGTGGGCCTGGGCAAGTCGGAAGAGCGGCTCGCGCTCGCCTTCCCCGGGTTCCACCAGGTCATAGCCGAGCGGGACGCCGTTCTCGTCGGTGACCAGGACCAGCCGCATCCCCCAGTAGAAGCGGCTCTTGGAGGGGCAATAGCCGTAGCCGGCCTCGCCGGCGAAGTGGCTGTGGGAAGCGCAGCCGGCGTAGTTGGCGCAGCCGATCAGCGTGCCGTCGGCCAGGCGGGTCTCCTCGCCGGCGATCAGCTCGGCCAGTCCGAGCTGGACCATGACGATGTAGGGGGTGAGACGGCGCAGCCGGCGGTTGTATTGCGTCTGGTCTGGCAGGTGGTCAAACCAGCCGGGCAGGCGATGGCCGATCATGCCCAGGAACTTGCGATCGGAGGACTCGCCCATCGCGGCCTGGGCGACCGCCAGCGCGATCAGCTCGGGGTCGGTGATCTTGCCTTCGGGGCCCGGGCGAGGAATCGGCAGCGCATGGGCGAACACGTAGGCTGCGACGACAAGGGTCTCCAGCGATGCTGTCATCTCGTGCTCCAATCACGAGGGGATAGGGCTGGAGGCCCTTTTCCGCATTCATCACCAGGTTCCTCGCGGTGAGCGGCGACCCACATCAAGCCTCTAGACCTGGTCGCGGCGGAAGCAGTCGACGGCGTGGTCGTTGACGATGCCGACCGCCTGCATCCAGGCGTAGACGATCGTCGGCCCGACGAATTTGAAGCCGCGGCGCTTCAGCTCCTTCGAGACCGCCTCGGAGAGCGGCGTCTTGGCGGGGATCTCGGCCCCGTCGCCGCGCAGCACCTCGCCGTCGGTGAACGACCAGCAGAACTCGGTGAAGTCTTCGCCCGCGTCGCGCATCTCGCAGAAGATCCGCGCGCCCGGCGATCGTCGACTCGATCTTCGCCCGCGAGCGGATGATCCCGGCGTCGCCGAGCAGCCGCTCGACGTCCTTCTCGCCGAAGCCGGCGACCTTGTCCGGGTCGAAGCCTGCGAAGGCCGCGCGGAACGCGTCGCGCTTGCGCAGCACGGTGATCCAGGCCAGCCCGGCCTGGAAGCCGTCGAGCATCAGCTTCTCCCAGAGCGCCCGCGGGTCGCGCTCGGGCACGCCCCACTCCTCGTCGTGGTAGGCCTGCATCAGCGGGTCCGACTCCGCCCAGGCGCAGCGGGTCAGCTCTGCCATCGCTCCCGCCACTGCTCGGCCCGGATCGCGAAGCGGGCGTGGTCGCGCCAGTGGCCGCCGATCTTCAGGTATCGCTCGGAGAAGCCCTCGCGGACGAAGCCGCAGCGCTCGACCAGCGCGATCGAGGCGGCGTTGGCGGGCTGGATGTTGGCTTCGACCCGGTGCAGGGCGAGGTCGGTGAAGGCGCGCTCGAGCGACCAGCCGCAGCGCCGCGGTCATGTAGCCGGCGCCGCTCCACTCGGCGACCCCGCCGTAGCCGAGGAAGGCGCTCTGCAGCGGGCCGCGGATGATCTGGCTGATGTTGAAGTAGCCGACGATCGCGCCGTCCTCGGGGCGCACCGCGAGGTTGGCGTCGAAGTCGGAGCGGCCCGAGCGGGTGAGCCAGGCGTCGAACTCGGGCGCGGTCACCGGCGGCGTCACCCAGGGCCGGTGCAGCTCGGCGCTCGCCATCATCGCCGCGATGAATGCGTCGCGGTCCGCCGGCTCGGGCGCCCGCAGCGCGACGGCCGGGGTGGGGCGGAGCGGGGTCGCCTGGTCGGTGGCGCTGGTCGATCGAGGCACGCCCCTCATCCTAAGTACGACCGACGATCTCACGTTTCGACCGCGGCACACGTTTGACTACTTGCGATGACCGACGATGAACGTTTTCTGGGACATCTACGAGAGCCCGATCGGGCCGCTGACGTTGGTCGGCGGCGAGGGCCGGGCTGCGCGGGCTCTGGTTCCCGGGCAAGACCCCGGTGCCGCCCGAGTCGGCGCGAGGGCCGCTGCCCGCGGTCACCGAGCAGCTCGAGGCCTACTTCGCCGGCGAGCTGCGTGCCTTCGACGTCGAGCTCGACCTTCGCGGCCCGGCGCTCGACCGCGCGGTCTGGCGCCGCCTCCTCGACATCCCCTACGGCGCGACCGAGAGCTACGGCAGGCTGGCCGCCCGCGTCGATCCGGACCTTTTCGGCACCGACGTCGAACCGTGGGAGAGGGCCCGTGTGGTGGGCGCCGCGAACGGGCGCAACCCGGTCGCGATCATCGTTCCCTGCCACCGGGTGATCGGCGCCGACGGTTCGCTGATCGGGTACGGCGGAGGTCTGCAGCGCAAGCAGGCGCTGCTCGAGCTGGAGGGCTCGGGCCGTCCCGACCCGGCCTGGGCGACCCGGCAGATGTCGATCCTTTAGGCGCGGCCGCGCCGTTCGGGAAATTTCTTCCCCCTGACGCCACTTCAGGCGATACACTGCGCCGCTATCAAGGACCGGTAAGCCGAATCCGGGGGCCGAAAAACCTCGGAGCGGGGGAACCGATTTTGGGGCGAACCCACCGGAGGACGGTGGGAGCGCAGGCTCCTTCAGCGCCAGCCCGACAGCTAACCCCGCAGGCCGACAAAGGAGATCGGTTTGCATTTGTCCCATTTTGGGATCGGGTGGAGAGCACGGATGGCGTTGGCGATCGGAGTGGTCGCGGCGATCGTCTTCCCGGCCACCGCGCTCGGTGCGGGTGGCGGTCTGACCCCGGCAGGCGTCATCGAGCGACCTCGGCGAACCGGCCACGGAAACGACCCCGACCCCGGGCTCGACCGAATGCACGACCAGCCCGGAAGGGGTCCGCAGCTGCCTGCCGGTCACCCCGGCGGCGCTCGTCCTCGGTGTCGCCGCGCCGCCGGAAACGGCGCCCCCGGCGGTCAAGGCGGCGATCGCCGCCGCCAACAAGATCCACACCCGCCCCTACATCTGGGGCGGCGGCCACGCCCGCTGGTGGAGCCCCGGCTACGACTGCTCGGGCGCCGTCAGCTACGCCCTCCACGGCGCCGGGCTGATCACGACCCCGATGGACTCCGGCGAAATGATGGGCTGGGGCGTGCCGGGCAAGGGCCGCTGGATCACCATCTACGCCAACGCCGGCCACGCCTTCGCCGTGATCGACGGCCTCCGCTGGGACACCGTCGGCGACGAAAGCGGCACCGGGCCGCGCTGGCACCCGGAAATGGTCTCGACGGCGGGCTACGTCGCGCGGCACCCGGCCGGCTACTGACCTCCCGTCAGCCGCATTCCGTAAGTGGTAACTTACGGTAAGTGACAACTGACGCAGTTGAAGAAGCCTTCACCGCGCTGGCCGATCCAACCCGCCGGCAGATCTTCGAGCGGATCGCCGCCGCGCCCAGCGCGGTCGGTGAGCTCGCCGCCGAGCTGCCGGTCAGCCGGCCCGCGGTGTCCCAGCACCTGAAGGTGCTGAAGGAGGCCGGCCTGGTCGCCGATCGGGCCGCCGGCAACCGTCGCATCTACCAAGTCGACCCGGAGGGGCTGGACGCGCTGCGCTCCTATCTCGACGGGTTTTGGAGCCGCTCGCTCGCCGCGTTCAAGTCGGCGGTCGAGGCGGAGAACGAGGGGGGACGATGAGCACCACCGAGTCCGATCCGGAGAAGACCAGCGAGGCCGCAGTGCGGTTCCTCGAGGCGGGGCCGGGGCGGGCCCGGGTCGAGCTCGAACACCGCCACCTCGACCGCCACGCCACAGGGTTGGTCGAGCGGCCTCCAGGAATTCGCCGCGGCGCTGGCCTGGCCGGGCGGCGCTGATCGGGCCGCGTCGGCCGGGCCTCAGAGGCGGCGGTCGGTCTCAGGGTCGGGCTCACCGGCGTAGAAGCGGTCGAGCACCGCGGGGAACAAAGGCTCCTCCGGGTCCGCGCGCATGAACAGGGTCATCGAGGAGCGGACCTTGATCGCGTCGATGCCGCCGAGGATCTGGTCGGCGCCGAGGCCTGGGCCGGCGGCGAGGAGCGCCTCGCAGCACTCGCGCAGGCGCGGGCCGAGCAGCGGGTGGGCGAGGTGGGCACGCGCCTCCGCGAGCGAGCGGATCGCATAGGCCTGCGACACCGGGCTCGACCCGAGCCCGGTGACCTGGGGGAAGACGAACCAGATCCAGTGGCTCTGCTTGCGCCCCTCCCGCAGCTCGCCGAGTGCCCGCGCGTAGATCGCCGCGTCTTCCTGGGCGTCGACGAAGCGCTGCAGCCCGTGCCGGTCCTCGCTCATTGGCTGCCGGCCTTGAGGTTCTCGATCCGGAAGCCGTACTCGCGGCCGAGCCGCGCCGCGATCAGCGAGCGGTGGCAGGCGGCGGCGTCGCGCTCGACGCACATCGAGCGCCGCGGTCGCGCGGCCGACGAAGCGGACGATCGGGTCGAGGTCGGCCGGGTCGAGGATCTCCTCGGTGTAGCGCTCGACGTAGGCCGGGGCGAGGACGGTGCGCGAGCGCTTGCCCTCTCCCTGCGCCGCGTCGGCCTCGTACTGGGCTTCGCGCATCGAGGTGGTCGGGGCGAGCTCCGGCAGGTGCTGGTAGCCGATCGCCGCCCCGGAGAGCTCCGCCTGGAGCCGTTTCGCGTTCGCCCAGGCGTACTCGGAGCCGCGCACGCCGCGCCGCTGGCGGACGTCGAGGATCAGGTCGACCTTCGCCTCACGCAGGGTCGCGAGGAAGCTCCCTGCGTCGGCGCCGTAGACGCCGATGGTGCAGATCCGTTTCAGGTCTCCGACGGTAACGCGATGCCGGGGGTGCGCGCCACCGCCAACGCCGACATCACGAACTGGGCGGAGCGGGGGAAGCGGCGGCCGGGCGGCGGCGGGCCCTGGTGGCGGTCGGCGAGGTCGAGCAGGCGGAGGATCGCCCGCGCCGACTCCGCCTCGGGGCCGTCGACGTCGCAGGCGAGTCGCCCCAGCGCCACCGACTCGCTCGGGTCGCCCTCCGCCATCGCCCTTCCGATCGCGGTGGTCAGGTGGGAGACGATGCGCTCCATGCCCGGGTCCTGCGGCCCCGGCGGGCCGGGCGCCGGACCGAGGTCGAGCGGCTCCTCGCCGTCCAGGATGCGCTCGATCTGGCCGCCCGCGATCGTCCGGATCTGGTCGCCGTCGAGCCCGACCAAGAGCGCGTAGCGGAGCTGGAAGGCGGCGGCGTGGAGCGGCTGGCCGTAGGGGTTGTCGCTCGCCCAGAGGATCTGGCCGGGCGGCACCGAGGCTGAAGAGGGCGACGAAGTCGGCCGGGTTCCACCAGGAGCTGTCGATGAAGAGGTTCGGGTTCTCCGGCATCAGCCGCCACAGCCAGGCGAGGTCGGAGACGGCGGCGTGGGCGAGGATGAAGCGGGCGCCCGGGTAGCGCTGCGCCAGCTCGAGCGTGTCGTGGCCGAGCGCCGGGATGCCGCGGCCGGCGTGGATCAGGATCGGCACGCCGCGGTCCTCGGCGAGGCGGGTGAGGTCCTCGACCGCGGCCTCGCTCATCGCGAACTGCTCGGCGCGCGGGTGGAGCTTGATCCCGTGGGCGCCGAGGTCGAGGCAGCGCTCCGCCTCGGCGAGCGCGCCGTCGTGCGGGTTGACCCGGCAGAAGTGGACGATGCGGCCGTCGGCGCCGGCCTCGATCGCCCGCGCCTCGTCGTTGGCGGCCGGGTAGCCGTCCGGCTCGTGCATCGGGAAGGTGATCGCGCGGGCGCCGGCGTTCTCCATCGTCGCGAGCAGCTGCTCGGGCTCCTGGCGGAATTCGTCGGGATCGTTGCGGCCGAAGTGGGTGTGGGTGTCGAAGAGGGAGAGCGGCCCGGTCTCCGCTTCGAGCGCGTCCAGCCAGCGCCGCGCCTCGACCTCGATCGGCTCGATCTCGAACTCCTCCGCCCGCGGAGCCCGCCGGTCCGCCTCAGCCACGCCCCACCGCCTTTCGCGATCCGCTTCACTGCCTCCTCGACCAGGGCCGGGGAGGTGCCGATGTTCAGCCGCGCGAAGCCCGCCCCCTGCGGGCCGAAGCTCGGCCCGGGGTTGAGGGCGACGCGGCCGCGCTCGAGCAGCGCCTCGGGCAAGGGTCGTCGCCGAGCCCCAGCGCGCGCAGGTCGAGCCAGGTCAGGTAGCCGGCGCGGGGCGGTGTGTAGCCGACCTCGGGCAGTCTCGCCGCGAGCAGGTCGGCGAGCAGGGCGCGGTTGTGGTCGACGACGGCGATCACGTCGTCGAGCCAGGCGGCGCCGTCGCGGTAGGCGGCGACGGTGGCCAGCGCGCCGAAGTGGCCGGCGTGGGTGGCGGCGAAGGGAAGCTTCTCGACCAGCGCCGCGGCGCGCTCGGAGGCGGTGACGATCTGGGCGCAGTGGAGGCCGGCCAGGTTGAACGCCTTCGAGGCCGAGACAGAGCGCGATGCCGTGCTCGCGGGCCGCCTCGGAGACGCTGAGGAAGGGGACGTGGCGGGCGCCGGGCAGGGTCAGCGGCGAGTGGATCTCGTCGCTCAGCACCCAGGCGCCGTGCTCGGCGGCGCAGGCGGCGAGCGCCTTCAGCTGCGCCTCGGTCGGCAGCGTCCCGGTCGGGTTGTGGGGGCTGCAGAGGATGATCGCGACGGCGCCGGCGCGGAACTCGGCGTCGATCCCGTCGACGTCGATCTCGCCGTCGACCAGCGGCACTTCGGCGAGCTCGCAGCCGAGCTCCTCGATCACCGCGAAGAAGGGGTGGTAGACGGGGGTGTTGATGATGATCCGGTCGCCCGGCTCGGCGACCCCGCGCAGCAGCGAGGTGATCGCGTTGACGACGTCGGGGGCCGGGGACACGCCCGCCGGGTCGACCTCCCAGTCGTGCCGCGCCTTGGCGAAGTCGGCGAACGCCTCGGCGAGCCCGAGGCCTGCCGGGTAGCCGTACCCGGCGTCGCTCAGCTCGACCGCCTCGGCGAGGGCGATCTTGATCGGCGCCGCGAGCGGGAAGTCCATCTCGGCGACCCAGGCGGGGAGGACGTCCTCGTCGAAGAATCGCCACTTGGCGCTGCGGCGGAGGCGCAGTTCCTCGAGCGAGAGCTCGGTCAGTTCTGGGTTGAGGCCGGCCGGCACGGCCGCCAACTCTTTCAGGTCGGCGGCGCCTGCTGGATCGGCGCCAGCAGGGTGTGCCAGAAAGGCCGGAAGCCCTCCCGCTCGTAGAGGTCGACCGCACCCTCGTTGGCGGCGACGACGGAGACGGTCCACCACTGCGAGCCGACCGCGGCGAGGCGCTCGCGGCAATTGGCGATCAGCTCGGTGCCGATCCCCTGTCCGCGCGCCGCCGCGGTGACCGAGAGCGACTCGAGGTCGCCGACCCGGTCGCCGAGGTTCCAGGTCGGGCCGGAGGAGGCGACCCGCAGGAAGGCGTAGGCCGAGCGGCGCCTGCTCGGCGCCCTCGCCGGGGACGAGGAAGAGCCAGGCGTCATCGCTCTCCAGCCACTCGACGTACTGGGCGCGCCGACGCTGCCAGGCCTCATCGGTGCCGCGCACCGGATAGGTGCCGCCGGTCAGCTCCCGATGGTGCCCGACCATCTCCTTCCAGAGCCCCTCGACGAGGTCGACGTCCCCGACCCCCAGCTCGACGATCCGCCTCTCCATGCGTCCGATCCTAGGCAACCGTCTTCCTTTTGTAGCCCAGAGGGCGACAAAAGGAAGGGGGGTGGGGTTAACCCCACCTTCGGGACGCCGGGCAGCACCAGGGGGATTCGCCGGGGAGCCCCATTGGAAGCGGATCGCTGCTCGCGCAGGGTTGAGGAGCGCCTCGAACGGCGCGGAGTCGACCCTGGAAACCGGACGGAGGACACGATGCGAAGCAGAGGGAAGTTGGGCCTGGCGGGACGGGCGGGGCGCTGGAGCGCCGCGCACCGCAAGACGGCGATCTGGGGCTGGATCCTCTTCGTCGTCGCGGCGATCGCGATCGGCGGCGCGCTCGGGACGAAGACGCTCTCCGACAGCCAGACCGGCGTCGGCGAAAGCGCCGCCGCCGGCAAGACCTTGGAAGGCGGCTTTCCGCACGGCGCCGACGAGTCGGTGCTGGTCCAGATCGCGCGGCGGCGAATCGGCGCATGGGGCGCAGGTCAAGGAAGCGGTCGGCGCGGTCGAAGCGCGGCTCCGCAAGCTGCCCTTCGTCGCCGAACTGAGCGGCCCCTATGACGCGAGCGCCGAAGGTCAGATCTCCGCCGACGGCCGCTCCGCCGCTGGTCAAGTTCGAAATCCCCGAACAGGGCGGCGTCGAACCCGACCAGGTGGTCGGCAGGGCGCTCGACCAGATCGCCGCCGTGCAGCACGACCATCCCGAGCTGCGGGTCGAAGAGGTCGGCGACGCGAGCGGCGAAAAGGCCGTCTCGAAGAGCGCTCGAAGAAGACTTCTCGAAGGCCGAGCTCACCTCGCTGCCGATCACCCTGGTGATCCTGATCGTCGTCTTCGGCTCGCTGCTGGCGGCGGGCGTGCCGCTGCTCCTGGCCCTGACCGCGGTCGGCGCGACGATCGGGCTGCTCGGCCCGGTCAGCCAAATCTTCGGCCCGGTCGCCGAACAGATCAGCTCGGTGATCCTCCTGATCGGCCTCGCGGTCGGGGTCGACTACTCGATCTTCTACCTGCGCCGCGAGCGCGAGGAGCGCGCCGCCGGGGCCGGCGAGCGCGCCTCCCTGGAGGCCGCGGCGGCGACCTCGGGGCGGGCGATCCTCGTCTCCGGCTTCACCGTGATGGTCGCGATGGCGGGGATGTACATCGCCGGCGACCCGACCTTCGCCTCCTTCGCGACCGGGACGATCATCGTCGTCGCCGTCGCGATGGTCGGCTCGCTGACCGTGCTGCCGGCGCTGCTGGCCTGGCTCGGCGACCGGATCGAGAAGGGACGGATCCCGTTCCTCGGCAGGCGGCGCGGCGGCGCCGGGGGGAGCCGCGTCTGGGGCGCGCTCGTCACCCGCGTGATGCGGCGGCCGCGGCTCGCCGCGGGGATCGCGGTGGCCGGGCTCGTCGTCATGGCGCTGCCCGCCTTCAGCCTCCACACCGCCAGCTCGGGCACCAGCGGGCTGCCCAAGGACATGCCGATCGTGAAGACCCTCGACCGCGTCGAAGCCGCCTTCCCGGGCGGGGTCGAACCGGCCGAGGTGGCGATCTCGGCGCCGGACGTGAAGGCGCCGGCGGTCACCCACGCGGTCGAGGCCCTGCGCGAGCGGATCGCCGCCGACCCGGCCGACTTCGGCCGCTCGCAGTCCTACCGTGTCGCGGCGGACGGGAAGGCCGCCGAACTGCAGGTGCCGCTGGCCGGCGACGGCACCGACTCGCGCTCGGAAGCAGCGCTGGCGAAGCTTCGCGACCAGCTGATCCCGGCCACGGTCGGCGCCGTCCCCGGCGCGCGGGCCCAGGTCGGCGGCGAAACGGCCTCGTCGGTCGACTTCAACGACCTGCTCGGGCCAACGCGTGCCCTGGGTCTTCGCCTTCGTCCTCGGGATGGCGTTCCTGCTGCTGCTGGTGAGCTTCCGCTCGCTGGTGATCCCGCTGACCGCGATCGGCCTCAACCTGCTCTCGGTCGGGGCCGCCTACGGCATCGTCGTCTGGGTCTTCCAGGACGGCCATCTGGAAGGCCTGCTCGGCTTCCACTCGGTCGGGACGATCACCGCCTGGCTGCCGCTGTTCCTCTTCGTCGTCCTCTTCGGGCTGTCGATGGACTACCACGTGTTCATCCTCACCCGGATCCGCGAGGCGTACGATCGCGGCATGTCGACGGAGGCGGCGGTCTCGCACGGGCTGCGGACGACCGCGGGGGTCGTCACCAGCGCGGCTGCCGTGATGGTCGCCGTGTTCGGGATCTTCGCGACCCTCTCCTTCCTCGACTTCAAGGAGATGGGGGTGGGGCTGGCGGCGGCGATCCTGATCGACGCGACGGTGATCCGCGGGGTGCTCCTGCCGGCCGCGATGAAGCTGCTCGGCGAGCGCAACTGGTACCTGCCGCGGTGGCTCGAGTGGCTGCCGCGGGGTCGAGGGCGCCCCGCCAGGGCCGTCCGGGATGGCGCGGCCGCCCTACGCGGCGTCGCACCTTCCGAGGAAGGTGGCGCGCGCTTGACGGCGCGCCTCCTCTCCGCCGCGCCGCCCTGGCTCGCCGCCCTCTGGCGGCTGGTGCCGCGGGTCCCGGCGCCCAGATCGGCGGCGGGCTGAGCCTGCTCTGCTTTGTGATCTGGGCGCTGACCGGCGCCGGCAGCTTCTGGCCGGTCTACGTCTGGATCTCGGTCTGGTTCGTCCTCGCGATGATCGTCGCCTGGCGCTGGTCGCGGCTGGCGCCGCCCGGCCCACGCCGCAACCTCGAGACCCAGGGCGCCTTCTCGCTCGTCCTCTCGATCAACTCGGTCCTGCAGTGGGCGGTCGACCGGCGCCGGCAGCTTCTGGCCGGTCTGGGTGGTGCTCGGCTTCGGCGTCGCCTTCGTCGGTCCACTGGGTCTACCTGCGCAACAGCGGCGCCGACCTGCGGCCGGCCCGCGAGCGCGAGCTGACCGAGCGGGTCGAGACCCTCACCGAGACCCGGCGCGGCGCCCTCGACGTGCAGGCGGCCGAGCTGCGGCGGATCGAGCGCGACCTCCACGACGGCGCCCAGGCGCGCCTCGTCGCCCTCTCGATGCAGCTGGGACGGGCCGAGGAGGGGCTCGGCGACCGCCCCGAGATCGCCGCTCTGGTGCGCCAGGCGCGCGAGGAGGCCACGGCGGCCAACGCCGAGCTGCGCGACCTGGCGCGGGGGATCGCGCCGCCGGTGCTGAGCGACCGCGGGCTCGCCGCCGCGGCCGAGGCGCTCGGCAGCCGCTCACCGGTCCCGGTCACGGTCGATGCCCAGCTCGGCCGCCGGCCACCGCCGGTGGTCGAGAGCGCCGCCTACTTCGTCGTCGCCGAGTCGCTCACCAACGTCGCCAAGCACGCGCCGGACGCGCGCGCCACGGTGACGATCCGGCTCGACCGCGACACCCTCGACGTGGTGGTCGCCGACGACGGCCCGGGCGGCGCCGACGTCGCCGCCGGCAGCGGTCTCGACGGGCTGCGGCGCCGGGTCGCCGCGCTCGACGGGCAGATGGAGATCGCCTCGCCGCCCGGCGAGGGGACGCGGATCGAGGTGAGGCTGCCATGCGGGTCGTGATCGCCGAGGACCAGCTGCTGCTGCGCGAAGGGCTGGTCGCGCTGCTGCGCGAACACGAGGTCGAGGTCGTCGCCCAGGCCGAGGACGGCGAGGGCCTGCTGCGGATCGTCGGCGCCCACAAGCCCGACCTCGCGATCGTCGACGTGCGCCTCCCGCCGAGCTTCACCGACGAGGGGATCCGCGCCGCGGTCGAGGCGCGCCACCGCCACCCCGGCCTCGGCATCCTGATCCTCTCCCAGTACGTCGAGCCGGTCTACACGGCGGAGCTCCTGGCAGGGCGGCGAGGGCGGCATCGGCTACCTGCTGAAGGAGCGGGTCGGCGACATCCCCGCCTTCCTCGACGCGGTGCGTCGCGTCGCCGACGGCGGCACGGCGCTCGACCGCGAGGTCGTCGCCGAGCTGGTCGGCGAGCGCCGCAACGTCGAACAGGGCCCGCTCGAGGCGCTCTCGCCGCGCGAGCGCGAGGTGCTCTCGCTGATGGCCGAGGGCCGGACCAACAACGCGATCGCCGAGGCGCTGGTGGTCACCCCCGGCGCGGTCGAGAAGCACGTCTCGAACATCTTCGGCAAGTTGAACCTGGCGGCGGCGGGCGACGATCACCGCCGCGTCCTCGCGGTCCTGGCCTTCCTGCGGGCCACCGACGCGGCAGGCTAGCCGGGGTCGGTGAGCGCCAGGCGGTGGGCCACCGCCGCGGCTTCGGTGCGGCTGCGCACGCCGAGCTTGGCGAGGATCCGGGAGACGTGGACGCTGGCGGTCTTCTCCGCCATGTAGAGGGAGGCGGCGATCTCGCGGTTGGTGGCGCCGTTCGGCGAGCGCTGCCAGGACCTGGCGCTCGCGCGGGGTGAGGCCGAAGGGGTCCCCGTCGGTGGCTTTGGCACCGTCGCTCCCGTGGCGACCGGCCGCCGCGCCGTCCGTCGCCGCCGCCCCGGTCGGGAGCCGCGCCCGGGCGATCAGGCCCGCGACCTCGGCGGCGAGCCACTCGGAGCCGAGCTCCTCGGCCGTCGCCAGCGCCGTCGCCGCCGCCGCGCCCGCGGCCTCGCGCTCGCCCCGGGCGGCGTGGGCTTCGGCCTGGCGCCGCCGCGCCCGCGCCGCCAGGTAGGGGCGCCGCGAGCCCGTCCCACGCCGCCGCCGCGGAAGCCGCCCGGGCGGGCGCGTCGGGGTCGCGGCGGGCCCGCGCCAGGTCGGCTTCGGCGTCGAGTCGATAGGCGCGCTCGAGCGGCCTGCCGATCTCCGCGGCCGCCGCCTCGGTCCGCGCGGCAGCGAGCTCGGCGCGGGACACCGCGGCGGCGAGCTCGTCGTTGTCGCCGAGGTCGCGGGCGCGCTCCGCGGCCGCCGCCTCGACCATCGTCGCCGCGGCCGAGATCAGCGCCATCCGCGCCGCGTCGTCGCTGCAGTACTCGAGTCTGGTCGATCGCCTTCGCCGCGGCTTCGCGCGCGGCGGCGACGTCGCCCTCACGCAGCTCGAGTTCGACCGTCAGCGCCCCAGCTGGAGCGATGTACTGGGGCTCGACCGAGTCGGCCAGGAGTCCGCGCGCGTGTTCGAGGATCTTGCGTGCGCCGACCGTGTCGCCGCGACCGAGCAGCAGGTCGACCCGGCGAAGCAACAGGTTCGAGAGGGTCGCCCCGCCCTGGGCCGAGTTGCGCGGCGGCAGCAGCTCCTCCGCCTCCTCCCAGCGCCCGAGGTCGAAGAGGACCTCCGAGCGCGTGCAGGCGATCCACAGCGCCGAGCGGTCACCGGGCGTCACCTCGCGCGCACCCTGCGCGGCGATCGCGGCCGCCTCCTCGCTGCGCCCGGCGAAGTGAAGCGCATCGGCGTAGTTGACGAAGGCGGTCGCCAGCTGGTCGTTGGAGCCGGACCGTCGCGCCAGCTCGACCGACTCCCTCATCACCTCGTCGCCGCGCTCTTCTTCGCCGAGGAAGAAGAGCGAGAGGCCGAGCCGGTTGAGGACCAGCGCCTCGGTTCCTTCGACCCCTGCCGCCTCGGCGGCGCGCAGCGCCTCGTCGGCGGCGTCGCGGCTTTCGGCGAAGCGGCCCTGCAGCAGCAGGAAACGCGCTTTCAGCTCGAGGATCATCGCCCGCTCCGGCGTCGGGTCGGACTCCGGCAGCAGGTCGAGAGCCCGCTCCAGGTTGTCGCGCGCCTTCTCGGCCTGCCCCATCGCCCAGCGGACGGAGGCGATTTCGGCGAGCAGCCCGGCGAAGAAGTGCGGCTCGGCCGCCGCGTCGACCTCGTCCAGGGCCTGGTCGTAGAGGGTGATCGCGTGGGCCTCGTCGGCGTTCAGGCCGTGGGCGCGGGCGGCGCGCGCGAGCAGCGCCGCGTGTTCGACCCCGGCGAGCGGCGCCGGCTCGGCGACCCGCGGCCAGAGCGCCAGGGCGCGGTCGAAGAGCGCCGCCGCGGCGCCCGGCGTGCCGCCGCGTTCGACCGCCCGCGCCGCCGCGACCGCGGTCCGGAGCGCCTGCGGCTGGTCGCCCGCCGCGTTGAAGTGGTGGGCGACGGCGGCGGCGCGGATCGCCAGGTGGTCGTCCTCGCCCAGGGTCGCCTCCAGCGCCCGCGCCAGGCGCAGGTGCAGTTCGGCCCGTTCGCCGGGCAGCAGGTCGTCGTAGATCACCTCGCGCAGAAGCGCGTGGCGGAAGCCGTAGCGGTCGTCGCGGCCGACCTGGACCACCTGCGCCTCGACCGCCTCGCGCAGGCCCGCCGCCAGCTCGTCCTCGTCGATCTCGCAGACGGCGACGAAGTGGTCGTGTTTGAGGCGCCCGGCGACGGCGAGCATCGCGGAGGACGCCGCGCGCGGTCTCCGGCAGCCGTTCGATCCGCAGCAGCAGCGCGTCGCGGAGCGTCGTCGGCAATCGGCCCCGCCCGTCGGAGCCGGCGGCGAGCAGCTCCTCGGTGAAGAGCGGGTTGCCTTCGCTGCGCTCGAAGAAGCGCTCGACGACCTCGGGGTCGGGAGCGGCGCCGAGGATGTCGGAGAGCTGGGTGGCGACCTCGCCGCGGTCGAACGGGCTGAGCTCGAGCCGGCGCACCCGCCGCCCCCGTCCCAGCTCGGCGAGCAGTGGCCGCATCGGGTGGCGGCGATGTAGCTGGTCGGAGCGGTAGGCGATCACGGTCAGCAGCCGGCAGTCGTCGGGCAGGCTGGCGCCGAGGAAGGCGAGGAAGCCGCGGGTCGCGTGGTCGGCCCAGTGGGCGTCGTCGAGCCAGAGGATCATCGGCGTGTCCTCGGCCAGCGCTTCGAGCAGGCTGAGCAGCGCCTCGAAGGGCCGGTGGCGGTCGGCGTCGGAGTCGACGGTGACGTCCGGGTCGAGCTCCGGGACCAGCTGCGCCAGCCCGGCCCGGGTGGCGGGGGAGAGGCCGTCGAGGACGGGGTCGCGTTCGCGCAGGAGACCGCGCAGGGCCGCGACCAGCGGCGCGTAGGGGAGCTCGTCGCGGCCGAGCTCGACGCACTCGCCACCGATCGCGCAGCCGCCCCGTTCGGCGGCGCGGTCGAGGAAGGTGTGGAGGAGGCGGGACTTGCCGACCCCGGACTCGCCCGCCAGGAACGCCAGCGAGGCCGCGCCGCCGGCGGCCTCGTCGAACGCAGCGGTCAGCTCGGCGAGCTCGCCCGCCCGCCCGATCAGTCGGCTGGCACTGACTCGGGTCGCCACGCGGCGATTATCGCCGTCGCAGCAGCCCGAGGAAGTGGTGGTCTCTGCGCGTGCCCCGGGGGCGATCGTTGCTGGCCCGCCGCCGGCGCGATTCCCGTGCCTCGTCGCGGAGCGCCGTCTGGGCCACCATCGCCTTGGCGATCATCATCTGGTTGGGGTTCATGGTGCTGCCTTTCGCTTGATGTCTGATACCAAGCTACGGCTGAGAAATCCCCCGCACATCGGGCGAATTCCTACGGTTTGCGCCCCCGACCCCTTAGTCCTGAGGGGCGACCCCTTACCCCGTCCGATGCGGCCCGCAGGGGCGTTTCACTAAGTTGCGGGACCTATGCCTGATTCCGTGATCAACCTCTACTCAGACACCCAGACCAAGCCCAGCGCGGAGATGCGCGAGGCGATGGCGAACGCGGAGGTCGGCGACGAGCAGCGCGGCCTCGACCCGACCGTCCTCGCCCTCCAGGACGAAGTCGCCGAGCTGCTCGGCAAGGAGGCGGCGGTCTTCCTGCCCTCCGGGTCGATGTGCAACCAGATCGCCGTGAGGCTCCACATCCGGCCGCTCGGCGACGAGATGTACCTGCATCGGCTCGCCCACCCGATCACCGCCGAGGCGGGCGGCGCGGCGGCGATCAGCGGCGCGATGGTGATGCCGCTCGAGGGCGAGGGCGGCATGTTCAGCGGCGCGACCCTGCGCGCCCACATGCGCGACCCGCAGGACCGCCACGAACCGCGCTCGCGCCTGGTCACGGTCGAGCAGACGACCAACCTCGGCGGCGGCCGCGTCTGGCCGCTGGCGAAGATCGAGGAGGTGCTCGACGTGGCGCGCGAGCACGACCTCCGCACCCACCTCGACGGCGCGCGGCTGCTGAACGCCGTGGTCGCCTCGGGCGAGAGCGCCGCCGCCTACGCGGCCGGCTTCGAAACCGCCTGGATCGACTTCTCGAAGGGCCTCGGCGCGCCGATCGGCGCCTGCCTGGCCGGCTCCGACGAGCTGATCGCCGAGGCCTGGCGCTGCAAGCAGATGCTCGGCGGCTCGATGCGCCAGGCAGGGATCGTCGCCGCCGGCGCCCGCTACGGCCTCCAGCGCAACGTCGAGCGGCTCGCCGAGGACCACGCCAACGCGAAGTTCCTCGCCGAGGGCCTGGCCGAGATCGACGGCGTCGAGATCGACCCGGCGACAGTCGAAACCAACATCGTCATCTTCGACGTCCGCGACGCGACCGCTCTGCACGACAAGTTGAAGGCGGCCGGGGTCGAAACCAGCCTGCTCGAAGGCCGCGTCCGCGCCGTCACCCACCTCGACGTCGACCGCGCCGGGATCGAAAAGGCGCTCGCCGCCGTCAAGGACGCACTTTCGTAGCTCAGGCGAAGAGGCCCGAGCCGACCCAGTCGCTCGGGCTGCGCGAGGCGGCCGGGGCGAAGAAGTAGCCGCCCCCCTCGGGGGTGATGTAGTCGACCATCGGCTCGTCGTTCAGGCGTTCCTGGACCGCCACGAACTGGCGCTGGATGTCCTGGTTGAAGGCGACGAAGAGGAGACCGACGTTCAGCTGGCCATCGGCGTCGAAGCCGTCGGAGTAGTTCCAGGCGCGGCGCAGGATGCGCTGGTCGATCGTCTTCGGTTCGCGCGGGTTGGCGAGCCGGATGTGTGCGTCGAGGGCGATCCGTTCGCCTTTCGGGTCGAGGTCGAAGCGCGGGTTTTCGAACTCGCCAGTGCCGCCCAACGGCGCTCCGGTGTCGCGCTTGCGCCCGATCATTTCCTCCTGCTCGTGGAGGCCGACCCGGTCCCAGAACTCGACGTGCATGCGGATCGCGCGGACCACCTGGTAGGTGCCGTCGGCCGTCCAGGCGGGCTCGCCGCCGTCGCGCCGCGCCCAGACCAGCCGCTCCATCGTCTTCGGGTCGGTCACGTCCGGGTTCGAGGTGCCGTCGCGGAAGCCGAAGTGGTTGCGCCGCGAGCTGTGCGGGGACGGGCCGCGCTGGGCACCGGTGAACCCCGCCACCGTCCAGCGCGGCTGCAGCGAGCCGCGGATCGGCTTGAGCAGCTCGCGCAGCGCGTGGTCGACAGTGTCCTGGTGGCCGGCGGCGATCTGGACGAGGACGTCGCCGCCGGTCCGTTCGGGATCGAGATCGTCGTGGGGGAAGGCGCGCATCTCGACCAGCCGGCGCGGCTTGCGCGAGGCCAGCCCGTAGCGGCCGTCGAAGAGCTTGGCGCCGAAGGCGATCGTCACGGTCAGGGCATCGGGCGCGACGTCCGAGCCGAGCGTCCCCGAGTCGTAGGGCGGCTCGTCGTACTCGCGGACGGGGTAGGGGCCGCCCTCGGTCAGTTCGCGGGCCCGCGAGGAGAGGTTCTGCAGCGCCGTGACCAGGTCGCCGGTGCCGGCGGCGACCGAGTCGAGCGCGACGAAGGCGGCGAAGTTCGCGGCCGCGGTGAGGATGCCGGCCTGATGCACGCCGTCGAAGCGGCGCTTCGTGTCCAGCTCTTCCAGGTTGACCCGGCGCGCCGCCTGTTCGGGGGATTCGGCCGCGCCGGCCTCGCCTGCGGTCGTCGCGCCGAGGCCGTACCCTGCGGCGAGGCCGCCGAGGCCGACCCCGCCGGCGCGCCTGAGGAAGGAACGACGATCGATCGCGCTCATCGCGTCTCCTGTCTCTCGCGCGCCTGTTCGGCGATCGTCGGCACCGGCTTGGTCCGCTTCACCTCGAGCGCGCCGGGGACGGCGTCGAGCCGCTCCAGCAGCGAGCCGAGCGCGCCGTCCACCTCCTCCATCTGCATCGGCCCCAGCGCTTCGAGCCGCGGCCATCCGCCGCCACTTTCCCGGCGGATCCCCGCCAGCACCGAGCGGAAGTGCGCCATTTCGATTTCGACCGGCTCGATCGTCGAGTCGCGCCCGTCGAGCAGCGGCCGCAGCGTCCCGATCACGAATTCGGTCGCCGCCAGCGAATCGGCGGTGGCCCGCAGCCCGGCGCCGCTCCACGGGGCGTCGACGTCGCTCAACATGTCGCGCTGGGCGTCCTCGAGGATCTCGTGGGCACGGGTCGCATAGACGAGCGGCGAGATCGGCACCTGGAGCACCGCCGGCCGCAGCCGCCTCACCTTCGCGGCGAGGTAGTCGGTGGGAGCGATCAGCTTGGCCGGCGCTTCGCCTTCCCAGAGGCCCATCTCGATCCGGTGCAGGCCGGTGAATTCGGGCGACCGGGTGCCGCCGGCCAGGCGCCCCGGATTGCCGTCGATCTCTTCGTCCAGGCTGCCGAGCGCCCCGTAGGCGGCGCCGAGCCGCAGGTAGTGGTCGTAGGCCTCGAGCCAGGCGGCCTTGGCGGCGGCGACGTCGCCCGCGACCAGGGCCGATCTCAGCCGTGCCACCGCCTCCTGCACCTGCCCGGCCTGGTGGGCCGAGTAGATGCGGTACTCGGCGACCGGCTTCCTGAACGCGGCCGGATGCAGACGTTCGAGGTCGCTTGCCGGGCCTGGATTGTGGGTCCGTTCCTCGGCTATCGCCGCTTCCGCCTGGACCGAGTGGCGCCCGCCGGTGATCTTCGTCACCCGGATGTCCGGCCGGGCCGCGACGGTGCTGATCGACACGGTCTGGATGGTCGAGCCGCCACCGCCTCCGCCGGCCGCCGCGAGCAGCCCGAGCGCGAGGGCGGCGACGGTCGACGCGGCCCCCGCGCAGGCAATCTTGGCCGCTCGCCGAGACATCACCGGCGGCAACCTAGGAAGCGCTCAGCCCGGCGGTGTTACAGCCCCGTTACTGAATCCAGGAGTCACATGATCATCACAATTGGGGAACAAAAAGTCCACATGAGTTGACTTCTGCGAGCCGAGTATCGGCGCCGGCGTCGCGGGACGGGTGGCACGGGGCGCCAACCACCGGATACAGCCGCCCTCGTCTCAGGAGAATGAATTGAGCCCAGAAGGCGTGACCCGCAAGAAGCGCCGGCGTTGGATCGCCGGTGGCCTCGCGGTCGGCTTGGCGATCGCCGCGTTCGGCATCGCCAATGCGTTCGCGAGCTCGTCGCAGACGACGAGCAGCACCGAACGCTCGACGACCCCGATCAAGCACCTCGTGGTGATCTTCAACGAGAACGAGTCCTTCGACCACTATTTCGGCACCTACCCGCAGGCCAAGAACGACGCGAACGAACCGTCCTTCGCTGCGCTGCCGGGCACGCCGAGCGTCAACGGCCTCAACCAGGAGTTGCTGGAAGCCAACCCGAACCAGTACAACCCCCGCCGCCTGAGCCGCGGCGAAGCCCTGACCTGCGACATGGACCACGGCTACACCGACGAGCAGAAGGCCTACGACGACGGCCTGGTCGACAAGTTCCCGGAATTCACCGCCAGCCATGAATGCGAAAAGGGCCTGGTGATGGACTACTACGACGGCAACACCGTCACCGGCCTCTGGAACCTGGCACAGCATTACTCCCTGAACGACAACTCGTTCGGCACCCAGTTCGGTCCCTCGACGCCCGGCGCGATCAACCTGATCTCCGGCGAAACCGGCGGGGCCCTGCCGCACGAACTGAGCGGCGTCACCGCGAACGGCACCGACATCGGTGACAACAATCCGAAATTCGACGGCTGTGGCGCCGGCGAACTCGAAATGACGGGCAAGAACATCGGTGACCTGCTGAACAAGAACAACGTCACCTGGGGCTGGTTCCAGGGCGGCTTCGCCCCGACCGGCGAAAAGGAAGGCAAGCCGGTATGTGGTTCCAGCCACAAGAACATCGGCAACGCGACGGTCACCGACTACTCGCCGCACCACAACCCATTCGAGTACTACAAGTCGACCGCCAACCCGAACCACCTGCTGCCCGAATCGGTGGCGACGATCGGTCACAGCGAACCGAATGCCCCGGAAAACGGGATGCCCGGCGATCACGGCGCCAACCACGAGTACGACATATCGGCCTTCGACGAAGCGGTGAAGCACGAAAATCTCCCCGCCGTATCGTTCCTCAAGGCCCCCGAGTACCAGGACGGCCACCCGGGTTACTCCGATCCGCTCGACGAACAGGCGTTCATCGCCGAAAAGCTCGACGAGCTGGAGCACTCGAACCAGTGGGAAAGCACCGCTGTCGTCATCGCCTACGACGACTCCGATGGCTGGTATGACCATGTGATGCCGCCGATCGTCAACCAGTCCGAATCGACGGTCGATGCGCTGACGGGCGCCGGCAAGTGCGGCAACTACGCCAACAACCACACCGGCATCAACAGCCACTGCGGCTACGGCCCGCGGCTGCCGCTGCTGGTCATCTCGCCCTACTCGAAGCAGAACTACGTCGATAACACCCTGACCGACCAGTCCTCGATCACGCGGTTCATCGAGGAAAACTGGCAGACGGGCAAAACCGGCGAAACCTCGATGGCCAACCGGGCAGGCACGCTGATGAACATGTTCGAATTCGAAGCAGGCGCGCCAAAGGCCCCGAAGGTGTTCCTCGACCCCGAAAACGGCGAGATCACCGGCGAAGAAGGCGAGGAACCGGAAGAAGAATCCGGCTCGGCCGAAGAAGAAGGCGGTTGGGGTGGCAAGGGCTCCGGCGGGTCCGGCGGCTCGAAGCCCCATGAAAAGGTGCACTGCAAGGTCAATGGCCACGGCCACAAGATCGTCGTGACCTGCACCATCGAAGGGGGCGGCGGCCGCGGCGCCGTGCGCTACCGGATCGAGCGCGGCAGCAAGGTGCTGGGCACCTCGCGCGCCTGGCTCAAGGGCACGAAGGCAACGAGCACGCTCAGGACCAAAGGCTCGCTGTCGGGCCGGTACACGCTGACGGCGACGGTCTCCCGCACCGACGGCGTCGACGCCCTCTCGCAGGGTGTGGTGCTGCCGGGCAAGGCCTCGGTGGACCTCCACTGAGCACCTGACCACCCCGACGCTTGTCCACGTATGGAGGACAAGCGTCGGGCCGGAGGGGGGCGGCGGTCGTGAGGCCGCCGCCCTTTTTTCGTAAGGTCACTCCCGATGCCAGAGCTGAAACTGCCCGCGGCGATCACGGCGCTCCTCTTCGACCTCGACGGGGTGCTGACCAAGACCGCGGCCGTCCACGACAAGGCGTGGAAGCAGATGTTCGACGCCTTCCTCAAGCAACGGGCCGAGGCGAAGGGCGAAGAGCTCGTCCCCTTCGACTCCGATTCCGACTACAACGAATACGTCGACGGAAAGCCGCGCTACGACGGCGTCCGCTCCTTCCTCCAGTCGCGCCGGATCGAACTGCCCGAGGGCGAACCCGACGACCCGCCCGACGCGGAAACCGTCTGCGGGCTCGGCAACCGCAAGAACGAGCTCGTCCTCGAACTGATCGAACGCGACGGCGTCGAGCCCTACGAGGGCTCGGTCGCCTTCGTCAAAGCCGCCCGCGAGGCGGGGCTGCGGCGCGCCGTCGTCTCCTCCAGCGCCAACTGCCAGGAGGTGCTCGAGGCCGCCGGGATCGAGGATCTCTTCGAGGAGCGGATCGACGGCAAGGTCGCCGACGAGAAGCACCTGAAGGGCAAGCCCGCCCCCGACACCTACCTGGCCGGGGCGGCGGCGCTCGGGGTCGAGCCAGCCGCCGCCTGCGTCTTCGAGGACGCCGTCTCGGGGGTCGAGGCGGGCCGGGCCGGCAACTTCGGCCACGTCGTCGGCGTCGACCGCGTCCACCACGCCGCGGCGCTCCGTGAGCACGGCGCCGACGTCGTCGTCGACGACCTGGCCGAACTGATCGAGGCCGACGCGTGATCGAAGACCCCGCCTACACGGTCGAGCCCTGGGGGATCCGCGAAACCCACCTCGACCTCGACCGCCTCGCCCAGTCGGAGTCGGTCTTCGCCCTCTCCAACGGGCACATCGGGATCCGCGGCACGCTCGACGAGGGCGAGCCCTACGCGCTCCCCGGCACCTACCTGAACGCCCTCTGGGAGGCGCGCCCGCTGCCCTACGCCGAGGCCGGCTACGGCTACCCGGAGGCGGGGGAGACCGTGGTCAACATGACCAACGGCAAGGTGATCCGGCTCCTGGTCGACGATTCGCCCTTCGACATCCGCTACGGCGAGCTGCTCGAACATGAGCGCCGGCTCGACTTCCGCAGCGGCATCCTGCGGCGCCAGGCGCTCTGGATGTCGCCGACCGGGAAGACCGTGCGGGTCACCTCCGAACGGCTCGTCTCCTTCGCGCAGCGGGCGATCATGGCGATCCGCTACACGGTCGAGCCGACCGCCGCGCCGACCCGCGTCGTCGTCCAGTCGGAGCTGGTCACCAACGAGCCGCGCCCGGCGATGTCGAAGGACCCGCGCGCCGCCGCCGCCCTCGAAGCGCCGCTCGAATCGGAGGAATTCCTCGGCGACGACATGCGCTCCGTCCTCGTCCACTCGACCAAGGAGTCGAAGCTGCGGGCGGCGGCGGCGATGCTGCACGAGATCGACGGCCCCGAGGACTGCACCGCGCCCCCGGCCGAGGCCTGGGAGGACCTCGGCCGGCTGACGATCACCGCCACCCCGGCCCCCGGCGAACCGCTGACGATCACCAAGTTCGTCAGCTACGGCTGGTCGGCGCGGCGCTCCGTCCCCGCCCTGCGCGACCAGGTCAGCGCCGCGCTCGCCGAGGCCGCCCACGCCGGCTGGGACGAGCTGGTCGCCGAACAGCGCGCATACCTCGACGACTTCTGGGAGCGGGTCGACGTCGAGCTCGACGGCGACGCCGAGCTGCAGCAGGCGGTCCGCTTCGGCCTCTTCCACGCGCTGCAGGCGAGCGCCCGCGGCGAGGGTCGGGCGATCCCGGCGAAGGGGCTGACCGGGCCCGGCTACGACGGCCACACCTTCTGGGACACCGAGGCCTACGTGCTGCCAGTGCTCTGCTATGCGGCGCCGTCCGCCGCCGCCGAGGCGCTGATCTGGCGGTTGACGACGATCGACAAGGCGCGCGAACGGGCGAAGGAGCTCGGCCTCGAGGGCGCCTGCTTCCCCTGGCGGACGATCAGCGGCGACGAGTGCGGCGCCTACTGGCCGGCCGGGACCGCCGCCTTCCACATCAACGCCGACATCGCCCAGGCGGTCTGTCGCTACTGCGACATCAACGTCGACCCCGATTTCGAACGCGACGTCGGCCTGCCGCTGCTGGTCGAAACGGCGCGGCTCTGGCGCAGCCTCGGCCACCACGACGCCCACGGCGCCTTCCGGATCGACGGCGTCACCGGCCCCGACGAGTACTCGGCGATCGCCGACAACAACGTCTACACGAACCTGATGGCGCGGAAGAACCTGGACGCCGCGGCCGACTTCGCGGAGCGCTTCGGCGACGCCGGCGAGGCGCTCTCGGTCGACCACGAGGAGATCGCCTCCTGGCGCGACGCGGCGAAGGCGATGACGATCCCCTACGACGAGGACCTCGGCGTCCACCCGCAGGCGGAGAACTTCACCAAGCACGCCCGCTGGGACTTCGCGGCGACCGGGGCCGACGACTACCCGCTGCTGCTCAACTATCCCTACTTCGACCTCTACCGCAAGCAGGTGATCAAGCAGGCGGATCTGGTGATGGCGATGCTGGTCCACGGCGAGGCCTTCACGGCGGAGGAGAAAGCGCGCAACTTCGCCTACTACGAGCCGCTGACCGTGCGCGACTCCTCGCTCTCGGCCTGTGTGCAGGCGGTGCTGGCGGCCGAGACCGGCCACCTCGAGCTGGCCTACGACTACCTCGGCGAGGCGGCGCTGATGGACCTCGACGACCTCGAGCACAACAGCAGCGACGGCCTCCACATCGCCTCGCTGGCGGGGACGTGGATCGCCGCCGTCTGCGGCTTCGGCGGGCTCCGCGACATGGACGGGATCCTCCGCTTCTCGCCGCGCCTGCCCGAACGGCTCGACCGGCTCTCCTTCCGGCTCGGCTTCCGCGGCAGCCGGATCAAAGTCGAGGTGACCGACCAGGGGACGACCTACACGCTGGTCTCCGGCGACCCGATCCGCTTCCGCCACTTCGACGACGAGGTCGAGCTCGGCCCCGACGGCCTCTCCTTCGACCCGGCCCCGCCGCCCGAACCGCCGCCCGAGCCCGTCTCCCAGCCGCCGCACCGCGCCCCGGAGAAACGCCGACCGACCCGCTGACTTGACATGTGACCATTTGGTCACCTATTGTGAGTCGCATGATGGACGAGGTGTTCAAGGCCTTGGCGGATCCGACCCGCCGCCTGCTGCTCGACGAGCTGTTCGAGCAGGACGGGCAGACCTTGAGCGCGCTCGAGCAGCGGTTGCCGATGTCCCGCTTCGGTGTCGCCAAGCACCTCAAGGTGCTGGAGGAGGCGGGCCTGGTGACGACGCGGCGGCGCGGTCGCGAGAAGCTCCACTTCTTGAACCCGGTGCCGATCCGCGAAGTCCACGACCGCTGGGTCAGCAAGTACGCGGAGCCCTGGGCCTCGGCCCTGACCGGGCTCAAACGAGACCTCGAGGAGGAGGATCAGCGATGAACGACGAGCAGCTCTACACCGTGATCGGCGGGCGCGGCGCGATGTCCGTGTTCGAGATCTACATCAAGACCAGCCCGCAGCGCCTCTGGGACGCGATCACCGACGGCGAGATGCGCAAGCGCTACAGCTTCGGCGTCGGCACGGAGTCGGACTGGACCGAGGGGTCCGAGTACCGCTCCGCCGTCCCCGGCGTGGTCGACATCGCCAGCGGCGAGAACGTCGAGGTCGACCCGCCGCGGCGGCTCGTGCAGAGCTTCAACGCGCTCTGGAGCGAGGACGTTCGCGGCGAAGGGACCTCGCGGGTGACCTGGGAGATCGAGCCGGTGGGGGACGATTCCTGCCGGCTGCGGGTGACCCACGACCAGCTCGGCGCCGAGGCCAACAGCGAACTCTGGGGCGGCTGGCCGATGATCCTCTCCGGCCTGAAGACGCTGCTCGAGACCGGCGAGGACCTGACCACGCCGGGCTCGCTGATGTACTCGCAGAACGCGCGCTGACCCGGCCCGGGCGGTCGTCCTTTGGCCCTCTCAACGGGCCAAAGGACGACCGCTCAATCGCGGGTGGGCGGCGGCGTCGCCTCCTCGGGCGAGATCCCGAAGCGGCCCTGGTACTCGGTGTTGAGCGCCGTCCAGGGCCCGGGGACGTCGGGATCGCCTCCCGGCGGTTCCGGTTCGCCGTCGAGGTCGGCGGCGAGCGCGTCGAGGCAGACGTGCCAGCCGGCCCCGTCGCGCGCGGCCTTGAGGCGATCGTCGAAGGTGTGGACGAGGATCAGGACGCAGCCGTCGTCGTGGGGGCGGAGCTCCCAGCGCAGGTGGTCGGGGCGCTCGCCCTCCTTCGCCCAGGTGTAGCCGAGCAGGCGCGGCGGGTCCCAGTCGGTCACCTCGTTCTCCGGCATGTCGGCGACGTGGCCGTCCGGGTGCCAGTCGACCTTGCCGCCGACCCGCGGCTCGAAGGCGGCCGGAGTCGGGTGCCAGGCGAACATCTCATCGGTGTCGGTGAGCGCCTTCCAGACCCGCTCGGGCGGGTGGGGGAGGGTCCGTTCGAAGCGCAGCGCCGAGCGGCCGTCGACTTCCTCCAGGGTGGCGTGCTTGTCGGGCATTGCTAGTCCTCCGTCTTCTCGCTGTCCAGGTGATGTTCGAGCGCGTCGAGGCTCCCCTGCCAGAGCCGCTGGTAGGGGGCGACCCAGCCGATCAGCTCGGCGAGCCCGGCGGGGCGGAGCTCGTAGATCCGTCGCTGCGCCTCGGGCCGCGGCTCGACCAGACCCGCCTCGCGCAGGATGCGCAGATGCCGCGAGGCGTTCGGCTGGCTCAGCCCGGTCGCCGTGGCGATCTCGCCAACCGGCCGCGGCCCGCCGGCGAGCAGATCGAGGATCTCGCGTCGCGACCCCTCGGCGACGGCATCGAACACCTGGCCGCTCTTCGCGCTCACACCCTCATTCAAGCATATGCTTATATAAGCGTAAAGTTATTCAAGCGAGGAGGGAAGATGGGCGTCGAGGAGATCGCGGGGGAGAGGATCGAGATCGACCTGGCGGCCCCGCCGCACCAGGTCTACGAGGCGATCGCGACGGCCGACGGCGTGCGGTCGTGGTGGACCGACGGCAGCTTCGCCGAAGAGGTCGGCGGGGTCGGCCGCCTCACCTTCGGCAACGGCTGGACCGAGCTGCGGATCGACAAGCTGGTCCCCGACCGCGAGGTCGAATGGGGCTGCGTCGGCCAGGACATCTCCCACTTCGTTCCGACCGACGAGTGGGTCGGGACGACGATCGGCTTCCGCCTCGAGCCGTCGAGCGGCGGCGAGCGGACCCGCCTCGAGTTCGTCCACCGGGGCCTGGCCGGCCTCGGCTGCGAGGAGATGTGCGTGAAGGGATGGGACCACTACATCCGCGTCAGCCTGAAGGCGCTGGTCGAGAGCGGGACCGGCGAGCCGGGGGCGGGACGAGGTTCAAGCTGACGCCCGCTCGCCTCCTGCCTCGCCACCGCATAGCTTGTGCCGGTGGCAAGACAGGAGGCGATCACCGCGGGGTATGACCGGGTCGACGCACTCGGGCCGGCCGCCGGTGACAAGGGTTCGAGGTCGGGGTCGGCACCGGGAGAAACCTTCCATACCTGGTCGACGCGGTCGGCCCGACCGGCACCGTGATCGGGGTCGACCTCTCCGCCAGGATGCTCGCCGAGGCGCGTAAGCCGGTCGCGCGGCAAGGCTGGTCGAACGTCGAGCTGATCGAGGGCAACGCGGTGACGGCGGAGATCGAAGGCGAGGTCGAGGCGGTTCTCTTCAGCCTCGCTTACTCGGCGATCCCGCCCGAGGCACGGGTGTCGGCCGCAGAGCGGGCCTGGGGGCACCTCCGTCCCGGCGGGCGCCTGGCGATCATGGGCCTTGGCCTGACGCGCACCCGCCTGCGCCCGCTCCTCGCTCCGATCGCGAAGCACCGTCACCAAGCCGTAGTCGCCATTGTGCACTTGAGCCGCCTATGACCGGCTCAAGTGCACAGTCGTCAGTCGGACCGCACGGCTTTGTGTCGCGCCGGCGGCTAGCGCTCGACCGGCTCGCCGTAGACGACCAGCCCGTGGAGGACGATCAGGCAGAGGGCGAAGATGCCCAATGACCAGAACGGGTAGCTGCCGCCGATCGAGAGCAGGGACTCGATCGCGCCGAGGGTGGCGGCGATGATGCCGATCGTGCGGCCGTAGGTGCCGCCGCTGAACAGCGAGTAGCCGCCGGTCAGCTGGACGAGGCCGATGATCAGGGTCACCCAGCCCCAGAAGCCGAGACTGAAGATGACGTACACGGTCTGGTGGTTGAAGAACGCGGCGTTGCTGATCGCGGCGATGCCGTAGATCACGTTGAGCACGCCGGCGATGACCAACAGGATGGCGGCGAACATCGCGCGCGCTTCGCCTCTCACTTCCACGTCAATCTCCTTTGTCTGGGTGCGTCCGGGGGGTGCTGGAAACGGCTTGACCATGCCAGGGCGGGCGGCGGCAAACCGGCCGCCGGGCCCGGTCGGCAGACTTGTACTCGGATGGACAGCCAGACGGGTGGCCATATGGATAAGCACGACCATGCCTGCTGCGCGCCCGGTCGCGCGCCGGGCGGCGAGGAGGCGCCCGCGCCGGAGAGCGCCAACGACGCCGCCACCGACGGCCTGGTCCGCCTCGGCGGCAGCTTCCTGATGGGGACCGAAGACGCCGACGGCTTCCCCCAGGACCGCGAGGGCCCGATCCGCGAGATCGACCTGCCGCCCTTCTGGATCGACCCGGTCGCGGTCACCAACGCGCGCTTCGCCGAGTTCGTCGAGGAGACCGGCCACCAGACCGAGGCCGACAAGGCCGGCTGGTCCTTCGTCTTCGCCGGCCTCCTCCCGGACGACTTCGAACCGACCCGGGGGATCGCGAACGCGCCCTGGTGGCGCCAGGTGCACGGCTCCGGCTGGCGCCACCCGGAGGGTCCCCACTCCGACATCGAGGACCGCCTCGACCACCCGGTCGTCCACGTCTCCTGGAACGACGCCAAGGCCTTCTGCGCCTGGTCGGGCACCCGCCTCCCGCACGAGGCCGAGTGGGAGATGGCGGCCCGCGGCGGCCTCGAGCAGGCCCGCTTCCCCTGGGGCGACGAACTCGAACCGGGCGGCCGCCACGCGATGAACGTCTGGCAGGGCACCTTCCCGTCCCACAACACCGTCGACGACGGCTGGTTCGGCACCTGCCCGGTCGACGCCTTCGAGCCCAACGGCCACGGCCTGATGAACACCTCGGGCAACGTCTGGGAATGGTGCGCCGACCGCTTCGACCGCCAGACGCGGACGATCCGCGGCGGCTCCTACCTCTGCCACGCCTCCTACTGCAACCGCTACCGGGTCGCCGCCCGCAGCTTCAACACCCCCGACAGCTCGACCGGGAACATGGGCTTCCGCGTCGCCCGCGACGGTTGACCGACCGATAGGTTCCCTGCAACGAGCCGGGGTAGACGACCCCGACCCCCGACCGACGAGGAGGAGCGCCGATGGCCCACCCGACCTTTGAGGACGCGCGCCGTCTCAGTGACTGGCAGCCGCCGCTGGGAGTCGTCTCCATCTACCTGGGCTTCGATCCCGCCGACCGCGGCGGCGCCTGGCGCACGGAGCTGCGCAACGGCCTCGACGCGCTGCTGGAGGCCGCCAAGGACGCCGAGCACGAGCGCCGCGTCGCCCTCCGGGCCGTCGCCAAACGGATCGCCGAGCGCTTCGAAGACGGCGACCACCGACCGCCGCCGCGCGGCGCCGCGGGCTTCGTCGAGGTCGCCGAGAAGGGTGGCGAGGAACACTGGTGGGGGACCGGGGCGGCGCCGCAGGCGAGCGCCTGCGTCGAGCTCGGCGAGCGCCCGGTGCTGGCGCCGCTGGTCGACCTCGCCTGCCGCGGCGAGGGCCGCGGCGTCGCGATCGTCTCGCTCGAGCGCGTCCGCCTGCTGCTCTTCGCCGAAGGCCGGCTGAGCGAGATCGAGGACTGGGAACTCGAGGTGACGAGCCTCGACTGGCGCGAGCGCAAGGTGCGCACCGACGGCGGCGGCCACGCCGGCCCCTCGGGCAAGGACGAATACGGCGACCGGCTCGACCACAATCGCCACAAGTTCCTCGGCGAGGCCGGCGCGCTGGTCGGCCGCGAGCTGGAAGAGCGCGGGATGGGGCGGGCGCTCGTCTTCGGCCAGGCGGTCGACCTCGAGAGCTTCGAGGCGGGCCTCAACGCGCCGAAGGTGAAGCTGACCGTCGGCGGCGAGGCCGACCTGATCTCGACCCCGACCGGCAAGCTGCAGGAGACCGTCGCGGCGGCGGTCGAGAACGCGGACGCCGAGCGCGAGTCGCGCCTGGTCAAGGCGGCGCTGGAAGAGGCGCGCGGCGGCAGCCGCGGCGCGACCGGGCGCCAGGAGGTCGGCGAGGCGGTCGCCGAGGGAAGGGTCGAGCGGCTCGTCCTCGACGCCGGGCTCGGCGCCGACGCCGAGGCGCTGGTCCGCGGCGCGCTCGCGGGCAGCGCCAAGATCGCCGTCGTCCACGGCGCCGCCGCCGAAGCGCTCGGCGAGGCCGAGGGAGTCGCCGCGATCCTGCGCTACTGACTCAGTGCGGCGGGGCGATCGTCTGCACGTGCGAGGCGAGCGCGCCGCCGCCGAAGGCGTGGATCGCGAAGCCGGGCGGGTCGTCGCGCATCGTCAGCTTCGGCGCGGCGAAGTCGAGCGCCACCTGCATGTAGGTGCTGGGCGCGGTGAGGACTGCGCGGCCCGCCAGCTCGGCGACGATCGTCCGGTGCACGTGGCCGGCGACCACCCGCACCACCTGGCGGTGGCGGACCAGCACCTCGGCCAGCGCCGCGCGCGCCTGCGGGGCGAGGCCGATCCGTTCGAAGGTGGGGATCCCGGTGGTCAGCGGCGGGTGGTGCATGGCGAGCACGGTCGGCGTCTCGCGCTCCTCGCCGAGCGTCGCGTCGAGCCACTCGATCCGCCCTTCGTCGAGCGCCCCGCCTTCGGCGCCCGGGATCGTCGAGTCGAGGCAGACCAGCCGCAGCGGCCCGAGGTCGACGGCGTGGGACGCCGGCTCCGCGCCGGCGCCGGGCAGCCCGAACGCCTCGCGCAGCGGCCGGCGCAGGTCGTGGTTGCCGGGCAGCACGTGGGGCTCGAGGTCGAGCGGCGCCAGCAGCTCGCGCAGCCGCGCGTACTCCTCCGGCTCCCCGTTCTGGGTGAGGTCGCCGGAGACGAGCAGGGCGTCGGCGCGCTGCGGCAGCGCCAGGATCGCCTCGACCGCCCGCAGCAGGCACTCGTCGGGGTCGGGGCCTTCCCAGTCCGCCCCGAGATGGGTGTCCGATATCTGCAGGAGGAGGAAGGGCTCGGCGGCGGCGCTCATGGGCTGAGGTCACGCAGCTTACGCGCGATCAGCCGACGCTCCGGCTCCTCGTCGATCAACTCGAGCGCCCGCTCGAAGGCGGCGCGCGCCTCGGCCTCCCGTCCGATCCGCGCCAGCAGCTCGCCCCGGGCCGAGTGCAGGTAGCGGTAGGAATCGAGCCCGTCGATCCGCTCGACCAGCGCCAGCCCCGCCGCCGGGCCGTAGGCCTCGGCGATCGCCACGGCGCGGTTCAGCTCGACCACCGGCGAGTCGGTGAGCCGGGCGAGCTCGGCGTAGAGGGCGGCGATCTGCTCCCAGTCGCGCGGCTCGGCGGCGTGCAGGGAGGCGATCGCCGCCTGCAGGACGTAGGGGCCGCGGCCGCGCAGCGCCAGCGCCCGGTCGAGCGCCGCCCGTCCCGCCGCGACCGCGGCGGCGTCCCAGAGCGCCCGGTCCTGGTCGGCGAGCAGGACGATCTCCCCGGCCGCGTCGAAGCGGGAGGCGCGGCGCGCCTCGAGCAGCAGCATCAGCGCCAGGAGGCCCTGCGCCTCAGGCTCGTCGGGCATCAGCCCGGCCAGCGCCCGGCCGAGGCGGATCGCCTCGCCGGCGAGGTCGCCGCGCCCGCCGTAGCCCTCGTTGAAGATCAGGTAGATCGTCGCCGTCACCGCGGCGAGCCGGTCGGGGAGGAGGGGGTCGGGCGGCACCCGGAAGGGGATCCCGGCCGCTTTGATCTTGTGCTTGGCCCGGACCAGCCGCTGTGCCATCGTCGGCTCGCCGACCAGGAAGGCGCGGGCGATCTCCGCCGTCGTCAACCCGCCCAGGGTGCGCAGCGTCAGCGCCACCTGGGCCTCGGTCGAGAGCGCCGGGTGGCAGCAGGTGAAGAGCAGCTCGAGCCGTTCGTCGGGGATCGCCCGGTCCTCGTCCATCGCGGTCGCCTCCTCGGCTTCGGCTTCCAGCAGGCGCGTCTTCTCCGCCAGGGTGCGGCGGCGGCGCAGCGCGTCGATCGCGCGGTTGCGCCCCGTCGTCACCAGCCAGTTGGCCGGGTTCGACGGGACGCCCTCTCGCGGCCAGCGCTCGGCGGCGGTCGCGAACGCCTCCTGGGCGGCCTCCTCGGCGAGCTCGAAGTCGCCGAGGATGCCGATCAGGGCGGCGAGGACGCGACCCCACTCCTCGCGGAACGCCTCTTCGGCGCTCGCTACCACTCTTGGACGGGCCGGACCTCGACCGCGCCGCCGAGCCGCGCCGCCGGCACCCGCGCCGCCAGCTCGATCGCCGCGTCGAGGTCATCGGCCTCGAACACGAAGATCCCGCCGAGCGCCTCCTTGGTCTCGACGAACGGGCCGTCGGTGGTCAGCGTCTCGCCGTCCCGCACCCGCACCGTGGTCGCCGTCTCCGGTAGCTGCAGCCCGACCCCCGGCTCGACCCCGGGCGTCCGGTTGATCGCCTGGTAGTCGGCGGCGATCTGCCGCTGTTCGTCGGCCGTCACCTCGGCCCACTTCTCCGGGCGGAGCGGGGTGGGCGAGTCACCCTGGTGGATCAGCATCGCGTACTTCATCGGTTCCTCCTTTTGGGAATGGTCCCGGATTGGACGAACGGGAGCCGCCTGGATCGACACCCGGACCCGACCGAATCGAGATCGGCCGGAGAAGTCGGTTCCATAGACTCGCTCGCTTCGCGTGGAGAGCGTCGCCAAAGCCCCGGACAAACGCTGGCTGATCCTGGCGATCCTCGGGATCGCCCAGCTGATGGTGGTGCTCGACGCGACCGTCGTCAACATCGCCCTGCCCTCGGCCCAGGAAGCGCTCGGCTTCTCCGAAAGCGCCCGCCAGTGGATCGTCACCGCCTACTCGCTGACCTTCGGCTCGCTGCTCCTGCTCGGCGGGCGGATCTCCGACATCTTCGGCCGCAAGTGGACCTTCGTCGGCGGGCTGATCGGCTTCGCGTTCGCCTCGGCGCTGGGCGGTGCGGCGCCGTCCTTCGGGGTCCTCGTCGTCGCCCGCGGCGTGCAGGGGCTGTTCGGCGCGATCCTCGCCCCGGCCGCCCTCTCGCTGCTCACCGTCACCTTCACCGACCCGGCTGAGCGCGGCAAAGCCTTCGGCGTGTTCGGCGCGGTGGCGGGCTCCGGCGCCGCGGTCGGCCTCCTGCTCGGCGGCATCCTCACCGAGTACCTCTCCTGGCGCTGGTGCCTCTACGTCAACCTCGGCTTCGCCGCGATCGCCGTGGTCGGCGCGCTGATGCTGCTGGAGAACCATCGCTCCGAGGAGGAACCGCACCTCGACGTGCCCGGCACCGTGCTCGCCACCGGCGGCCTCTTCTGCCTCGTCTACGGCCTCTCACACGCGCAGACGACGAGCTGGACCGACGGCCTGACGCTGGCGATGTTCGCGCTCGCGCTGGTCGCCCTGATCGCCTTCGCCTTGGTCGAGCGGCGCACCGAGCACCCGCTGCTGCCGCTCTCGGTGGTGCTCGACCGCAACCGCGGCGCCTCCTACATCGTCGTCGCGCTGGCGGCGATCGCGATCTTCGCCGTCTTCCTCTTCCTCACCTACTACCTGCAGCGCAACCTCGGCTACTCGCCGGTCACCTCCGGCCTCGCCTTCCTGCCGATGGTCGCCTGCATCATGTTCACCTCGATCACCTCGAACGTGAAACTGATGCCGCTGGTCGGGCCGAAACCGCTGGTCACCGCGGGCTGCCTGCTCGGCGCGGGCGGGATGTTCTACCTGACCGGGCTCGGGCCGAACGAGAGCTACGTCGGCAGCATCCTGCCCGCGCTGATCCTCGCCGGACTCGGCTTCGGCCTGATCTTCGCCCCCTCGATCGCGACCGCGACGCTGGGCGTCGCCGAAGACGAGGCGGGGATCGCCTCGGCGATGGTCAACACCAGCCAGCAGGTCGGCGGCTCGATCGGCGTGGCGCTGCTCTCGACGATCTCGGCGACGGCGATCGCCGACCAGCTCGCCGGGCTCACGTCGAAGCCGACCCCGGCCGATCTGCTCGCCGCCGACGTCCACGGCTACACCACCTGCTTCTACTGGGCCGGGGCGATCTTCGTGATCGCCGCGATCTGCGCCTTCGGGTTGCTGCGGACGCAGGCGCGGCCGCCCGCGCCAGGGGTGCAGCCGGTCGAGACCGGGCCGGCCCCGCGCGAGCCGGCCGGTGCCTAGGACTCGACCTTGGTCTTGACGATCTCGGTCGCCGCGGCGTAGATCGCCTCGGCGTCGATCTCGGCGGCGCGCAGCAGCTCGGCCGGGGTGGCCGAGGTCGGCATGTCCTCGACCGCGAGGACGCGGACCGCGGCGGAGGCGCCGTGCTCGGCCAGCGCGGCCAGCACCGCCTCGCCGATCCCGCCCTCTTTCCAGTGGTCCTCGACCGTGACGATCGCGCCGGTCTCCTCGGCGGCCTTGGTCAACGCGTCGGCGTCGATCGGCTTCACCGAGTAGAGGTCGATGACCCGCGCCGAGACGCCCTCGGCGGCGAGCCGCTCGGCCGCGGCGAGCGCCTCGTGCAGGGTGATCCCGGCGCCGACGATGGTGACGTCGTCGCCGTCGAGGACGGTCTTCGAGCCGCCGATCTGGAATTCCTCGGAGGAGTCGTAGATGACCGCGGTGGCGCCGCGCGTGGTGCGCATGTAGACGATCCCCGCGGTGTCGGCCATCAGCTCGACCAGGGCCGCGGTCGAGGTCGCGTCGCTCGGGTAGAGCACGGTCGAGCCGTGCACGGCGCGCAGGCTGGCAAGGTCCTCGAGCGCCATCTGCGACGGCCCGTCCTCGCCGATCGAGACGCCGGCGTGGGAGCCGACCAGGCCGATGTCGGCGCGGCTGATCGCCGCCATCCGGACGAAGTCGTAGGCGCGGCTGAGGAACGCCGCGAAGGTCGAGGCGAACGGCTTGTAGTGGCGGCGCACCTGGAAGCCGACCGCCGCCGCGACCATCTGCTGCTCGGCGATGTACATCTCGACGTAGCGGTCCGGGTGGGCTTTCTTGAAGTCTTCGGAGTGGGTCGAGTTGCAGACCTCGCCGTCGAGCGCGACGATGTCGTCGCGACGGTTGCCGAGCGCCGCCAGGGCCACGCCGTAGGCTTTCCGGGTCGGCACTTTCTCGCCCTTCTCCCAGGTCGGCATCTCGCCGCCGGGGACGTCGAAGATGTAGGGGGTGGCGTCGCCCTCGGGCTTCGCGACGTCGACGTGGAGGTCGCGCTCGCCGCCCAGTTCCTCGATCGCCTTGGCCGGGTCTTCGAGCGGTTTGCCGTGCTTGCCGGGCAGGTCCTCGACCTCCTTGGCGCCCTTGCCCTTCTTGGTGCGGGCGACGATCATCGTCGGCCGGTCGCCGGCTTCGGCGGCGTTGAAGGCGTCCTCGATCTCCTGCACGTCGTGGCCGTCGATCTCGATCGTCGTCCAGCCTGCCGCCTCGGCGCGGGCGCCGTAGGAGCCCAGGTCCCAGCCGTGCATCGTTTCGCCGGTCTGGCCGAGCCGGTTGACGTCGATGATCGCGGTCAGGTTGGCGAGGCTCTGCTTGCCGGCGTGCTCGACCGCCTCCCAGATCGATCCCTCGGCCATCTCCGAGTCACCGCAGAGGATCCAGACGCGCGAGGGCATCCGCTCGAGCCGCGCCGCCAGCGCGACGCCGACCCCGATCGGCAGGCCCTGGCCGAGCGAGCCGGTGGCGACGTCGACCCAGGGCAGGACCGGGGTGGGGTGCCCTTCGAGCCGGCTGCCGAGCTTGCGGAAGGTGAGGAGCTCGTCGTCCTCGATCGCCCCGACCGCTTTCAGCACCGAGTAGTAGAGCGGCGACGCGTGGCCCTTGGAGAAGATCAGGTGGTCGTTGCGGGGGTCGTCGGGCCGGCCGAAGTCGAGCTTCAGATGCCCGTCGATCAGCACCGCCAGGAGGTCCGCCGCCGACATCGATGAGGTCGGGTGCCCCGACCCCGCCGCGTCGGAGGAGCGGATCGAGTCGACCCGCAGCTGTTGGCCAAGTTCGCGTCGAAAATCCGTGTCTCCGCTCATGGGTTGGAAGCTACCGAAGCCGGGCGGCGACCGTCTGCGATCCTCCCTGGGTGGACCGCGCGCACTACCGTCGCCGCCAGCGCCGGCGGGCGATCATCGGCTGGTCGACCCTCGGCCTCGTCGTCGGGATCGTCGCTCTGGCGGCGATCTTCGGCGGCGAATCGGACCACCCGACCGCGCCCCTGTCGGAGATGACCGCGAGCCAGTACGTGGCGATCCACAAGGGCGAGCTCGAATCGCTGGTCGTGAAGGAGGTCGGCGCCCCCGGCCTGCAGGAAGACGAAGTCGAAGGGGACGCGCTGCTCGGCCTCTTCCCGACGCAGCCGGCCGACTCGGTCTGCAGCTTCTGGGGCCTCAGCGACGCGCCCGGCCACCTGGCCCGCCTCTGCTTCGGCGAAGGCCGCGACGTGCTGCTGCAGAAGGCGGTCGCCGCGACGGGCGAGGACCTGGCACCGAAGACGCTGGTCTAGGGCGCGCCGCGGCCAGGGCCCCGCGCCGGCACCTGCTGGGTGATGCAGTGGATGTTCCCGCCGCCGAGCAGGATCTCGCGGGCGGGCACGCCGACGACCTCGTGGTCGGGGAAGGCGCCGCGCAGGATCGCCGCGGCCTCCTCGTCGCGGGCCGGGTCGAGCAGTGGGTGGACGACCCGCGAGTTGCCGAGGTAGAAGTTGACGTAGCTCGCCGCCATCCGGTCGCCGGCGCGGCGCGGCTGCGTTCCGGGGGCGGGCTCGACCCCGGCCGCCTCGGCGGCGTCGATCGTCAGCGGGCCGGGGGCGGGGAGGAGGATCACCTCGAACGGGCGGCCGCGGGCGTCGGTGGCCGCTTCGAGCCGCTCGAGCGCGTCGCGGGAGATCGCGTGCTGGGGATCGGCCGGGTCCTCGACCCAGGTGAGGAGGACGACGCCGGGGCGGGCGAAGCAGGCGAGGTTGTCGACGTGGCCGTCGGTCTCGTCCTCGAAGACGCCGTCGCCGAGCCAGACCACCTTCTCGGTGCCGAGGTATCCGTGCAGGGCAGTCTCGATCGCGGCGCGGTCGAGCTCCGGGTTGCGGTTCGGATTGAGGAGGCACTGTTCGGTGGTGAGGACCGTGCCCTCGCCGTCGACGTGGATCGCGCCGCCCTCGAGCACGATCGGGGCGCGGTAGCGGGCGTCGCCTTCGACCTCGAGCACCTTGGCGGCGACCCGGTCGTCGCGGTCCCAGGGCGCGTAGAGGCCGCCGTCGAGGCCGCCCCAGGCGTTGAAGCGCCAGTCGACGCCACGCCGCGCCCCGGCTCGGTCGACCACGAAGGTCGGGCCGGTGTCGCGCAGCCAGGCGTCGTCGGTCGAGACCTCGACCACGCGCACCGCGTCGGGCAGGGCGTCGCGGGCGGCCTCGAGCTGGGCGCCCGAGACCGCCATCGTCACCGGCTCGGAGGCGGCGATCGCGCTCGCCACCGCGGCGAAGGCGGACTGGGCCGGGGCGGCGCGCTCGCGCCAGTTGTCGCGGCGCTCGGGCCAGGCCATCCAGCAGCCGGCGTGGGGCTCCCACTCGGCCGGCATCCGGAAGCCGTCGGCGGCCGGGGTCGAGTCGAGCGGGCGGGGCATCCCGGGATTGTCGCCGACCGCGCCGACCGCCTACAGTCGGTGTGGATGGCTGAGCTGCAGCTGATCGAGAAGACCGGGGTGGAGGCCTCGCCGGCGCGGAAGCGGGCGCCGGGACGCGAGCCGCTGCGGATCGGCGCCGTGCAGCAGCGCTGGCATGCCGACCCCGACGAGCACCGCGAGGGCCTCGCCGCCGGGATCCGGATGGCGGCCGCGCAGGGCGCGCGGCTGGTCTGCCTGCAGGAGCTGACCCTCTCGCCCTACTTCGCCGTCGACCCGGCCGGCCCGGAAGGGGTCGGGGTCGAGCCGGAGGAGCTGCCCGGCGGCCCGACCTACGGGTTCGCCGCCGCGCTGGCGGCCGAGACCGGCGTCCATGTCCATGCCTCGCTCTACGAGAAGGCGCCCGACGGCGGCCTCGGCTTCAACACCGCGATCGTCGTCGCCCCCGACGGCGAGCTGGTCGGCCGCACCCGCAAGCTCCACATCCCGGTCACCGCCGGCTACCACGAGGACCGCTACTTCCGGCCCGGGCCGGCGGAGGGCGCGCCGTTCCCGCTGGTCGCGCTCGGCGAGGCGCGGCTCGGCCTGCCGACCTGCTGGGACCAGTGGTTCCCGGAGCTCGCCCGCGCCTACAGCCTGGCGGGCGCCGACGTGCTGATCTACCCGACCGCGATCGGCTCCGAGCCCGACCACCCCGACTTCGACACGCAGCCGCTCTGGGAGCGGGTGATCGTCGCCAACGGGATCGCCAACGGCACCTTCATGGTGGCGGTCAACCGGACCGGCGAGGAGCCGCCGCTGCGCTTCTACGGCTCCTCCTTCATCTCCGACCCCTACGGGCGGGTGCTGGTGCAGGCGCCGCGCGACGAGCCGGCGGTGCTGGTCGCCGACCTCGACCTCGACCAGCGCGGCGACTGGCTCGAGCTCTTCCCCTTCCTGACCACGCGCCGCCCCGACGCCTACGACAGCCTCCTCGACCACGGGGCGGAGGTGACGCGATGACCTGCCCCAAGTGCGGCGCCGAGATGCGCACCCACCGCCGCAACGGCGTGGCGATCGAGCAGTGCCGCAAGTGCCACGGGATCTTCCTCGACCGCGGCGAGTTCGAGCAGCTGCTCGGCCGCGAATCCTCCTTCCTCGGCCGCGGCGAACAGCTGCGCGGCGGCAGCGCCGCCGGGACCTCGACCGAGCGGCGCGACTGATGCCCGCGCTGATCGAGTTCCCGGCCGACGACACCGAGCGCGCCCTCCGCTTCTGGCGCGGCCTGCTCGACCTCGACCTGGCCGAGCGCGGCGCCGGCGACGGCGCCGGCTGGGTCGCCGAGTCCGGCGGCGTCCGGGTCGGCGTCCACGAGCGCGGCCGCGGCCCCGGCGACACCGCCTCGCTCCCCTACTTTCCGGTCCCCGACATGACCAGCGCCCTGCGCAAGGTCGAGGACCTCGGCGGTCAGATCGTCCACCCCGGCGAGCGCTGGTCGATCTGCCGCGACTCCGAGGGCACCCCCTTCGCCCTCGAGGAGCGCTGACCGCGGGGGCTAGCGGCGGCCGGAGCCGTTCAGCGGTTCGATCCGGAAGGCGGAGCGGGTCGGGTTCGACGGCTTGTAGAAGGTCGCCGTCTGGTTGGTCAGCTTCCAGGGCGAGGGCAGTGGGCCGCCGGCGCCGAGGAACCTGGTGAAGAGGACCGAGGCGCGGTTGCAGGTGATGCCGGAGCCCGACGGCAGGTAGATCAGGAAGGCGCCTTTGGTGAAGCGCAGCGGGCCGACCATCGGTGGTCGAGTTGACCGTGAAGGTGTCCGGGCAGAGCTTGCCGAGGTCCGGGTTGGTGCCGCCTTCGGCTTGCCCTTGGCGGTCAGTTCGACCGAGAAGCCGGGAGGCCGCCGCCGAGCCGCGGACGAAGGAGGCCTTGCCGGAGCCTTCGTTGGCGACCTTCCACGGCTGGGGCAGGTCGCCGTCGCAGTCCTCGAGGAAGCGGGCGAAGAGTTCGGCGCTCGACTTGCAGGTGAGGCTCGGGCCTGCAGGTGATCGTGTAGGTGCCGGCCGGGAAGACGGCGGCGCCGATCCGGTCGTTGTGGAGGACGCGGAAGCCGGGGCAGGTGCGTCGCCTCGGCGCGGCGCCGGCGCGGGCGCGCGACGAGGGCGAGGGCGGCGATGGCGAGCAGTCCGACCAGCGCCACGAGCGCGATGCGGCCTCGCCGCGGTTCGGATTCGGGAAAGCTCCTGCATCGGGCGGCGCAAACTATCAGCCTCCGCCCGTCCGTACCATGCATCGGTCCGATGCCCGAACCGATTACGCGCGGAGAGCGCTATATGCCAGGGCTGGACGGCCTGCGCGCGATCGCGGTCCTGGCGGTCATCTTCTTCCACCTCGGCTTCGGCTGGGCGCCCGGCGGCCTGCTCGGCGTCGGCATCTTCTTCACCCTCTCCGGCTACCTGATCACCGACATCCTGCTCGGCCAGTTCATGAAGCGGGGGGCGATCCACCTCGGCCGCTTCTGGCTCGGCCGCGCCCGCCGCCTGCTGCCGGCGCTCTTCCTGATGCTGCTGATCGTGATCGCCTGGGTGACGATCTTCGGCCCCGCCCAGCCCGACCAGTTCCGCAAGGCGGTCGTCTCGGCGATCTTCTACGTCAACAACTGGCAGCAGATCGCCGCCAACGTCTCGTACTTCGCCCGCTTCGCGCCGGAACAGCCGCTGAACCATCTCTGGTCGCTGTCGGTCGAGGAGCAGTTCTACATCTTCTGGCCGTTCATCCTGCTGATCGGGCTGAAGCTCATCCGCGACCGCGAGGGCAACGGCCTGCGCCCGCGGCTCGCCCTCTGCGACGCTCGGCCTGGCGATCGTCTCCTCGATCCTGATGGCGGTCCTCTACCACCCGAGCCTCGACCCCTCGCGCGTCTATTACGGGACCGACACCCGCGCCGCCGGGCTGCTCTTCGGCGCCGCCCTGGCGATGGTCTGGCCGAGCCGCCGGCTCAACCGACGGATCACCTCCCAGGCGCGCAAGAACCTCGACGTCGATGGGCTGCGTCGGCCTGCTGATCATCGCGATCATGATCTGGCGGACCGGCGAGTTCTCCCAGTTCCTCTACCGCGGCGGCTTCGTCGTCCTCTCGCTGGCGACGGTGATGGTGCTGATGCCGCTCGCCCACCCGGCCTGCAAGCTCGGCAACGTCGTCGGCTGCAAACCGCTGCGCTGGATCGGCGTCCGCTCCTACGGCATCTACCTCTGGCAGACGCCGGTGATCGTCCTCACCTCGCCGCAGGCACCACGGTCCACACCCTTCTCCGCGACGTCCTCCAGGTCGCGGCGATCTTCACCATCGCCTCGCTCTCCTGGAAGTTCGTCGAGGAGCCGATCCGCCACGGCGCGATCGGCCGGCTGCTCGCCCGCCGCCGCCGGCTCGGCTGGAGCTGGGCGACCTTCTCGCCCGAGGGCCGGATCGTCCTGGTCGGCCTTCGGCGTCCTCTTCATCGTCGCGATCGCCGGGATGGCAGGGCTCAACGAGGCCCAGGCCGAAGGCGAACAGATCCGCGTCAAGGAAGCGACGGCGGCCGGGACCAAAGGCCCGGTCCCGCTGACCAAGGCGCAGGCCGCCGACTCGCAGAAAACGTCCTGCAAGCAAAGTCGTCCACATCGGCGACTCGACCTCCGAGGGGCTCGACTCGGCCGAATACCTGCCCGAACCCGAAAGAGCGGATCGAAAACCGCTACGCCGAAGTCGGGGTCAAAGAAACCCACATGGAGGTGCAGGGCGCCCGCTCGATCGAAGAGCGCTTCGAAGAACAGCCGAACGCCCAGGAAGTCGCCGAGGCGTGGAAGGCCGAAGGCTACAAAGGGTGCTGGGTGCTGGCCCTGGGGACGAACGAGGCGGCCGACGTCGCCGCCGGCTCGAGCGTCGGCCTGAGCGAACGGATCGAAAAAATGATGAACATCATCGGCGACGAACCGGTGCTCTGGGTCAACGTCAAAACCCTGCCTGACGCGACCGAATTCTACGCCGAGGAAGGCATGAAGAAATGGGACGAAGAACTCGAAACCGCCTGCCTTCGCTATCCCAACATGCGCATCTACAACTGGGCCGCCGACGTCAAAGACGCCTGGTTCATCGACGACGGCATCCACTTCACCTCGCCCGGCTACGCGGCCCGCGCCGAGCTGATCGCCCACGCCCTCGCGCATGCCTTCCCGGCCAAAGGCGACCTCGCCCGAGCGGCGCCAAATGCGTCGTCAGCTGAGCATCGGGTAGGTGCTTCCTTGTCCAGCGAACAGGAAGACGAATCCATGCCTGATCCCAATCAGCGCGACGCGAAGCTGATCCAGTACCTGAGCGAGGCCTACGGCAAAGAGCGCGAGCTCGAGATGGCCCTGCAGGTCGACATCGCGATGACCACCAAGGCCGCCGTACAAAAAACGGCTGCAGCAGCACCTCAAAGAGACGAAAGCGCACGCCAAAGCGCTCGACCGCCGGATCAAGAAACTCGGCGGCGGCGGCCAGACCGTCGCGAGCGCTGGTCGGCAAAGCGACCGCGGTCGCCAAAGGCCCGCTGCACGTGGTCCGCGGCGACGGCGAGCAGGAGAAGCTGCTGAAGAACGCCAAGACGCAGTTCACCGCCGAGCAGGAGGAGATCTCCACCTACCTGGCGCTCGAGGTCTTCGCCACCAAAGTCGGCGACTCCGAGACCGCGAAACTCGCCCGCGACATCCGTCGCGACGAGGAGCGGATGGCGAAATTCCTCGAGGACGCAGATCCGCCAGCTGGCGGGCGCGACGGCGCTCGAGGAGGTCCCGGCAGCGCAGCGCCGCAGCGCCTCGGCGAGAAAACGAAATCCGGCGAGACGCAAAGCGGCGAAACCGAAAAAGCGCACCGCGGCGAAACCGAAACCGGCCGCCAAAAAAGCCGCGCCGAGAAAAGCCGCCAAAAAACCGGCGGCGAAAACAGCGAAAGCGAAACGCTAGCGCTCGATCTCGACCGGCTGCAGCTCGTCGGCGGGCTCGAAGCCGAGGATCTCGCCGTAGAAGTAGAGCTCGGCTTCGAGGCAGCGGATCTGCGGTCTCGGAACGGCGGAAGCCGTGCTGCTCGCCCTCGAAGGCGAGGTAGGCGTGGGGGACGCCGTTGGCCGCCATCGCGGCGACCATCGTCTCGGCCTGGTTGGGCGGGACGATCTCGTCCTCGAGGCCCTGGAAGAGGATCACCGCCGCGCGCAGCCGCTCGACGAAGTGGATCGGCGAGCGCTCGCGGTAGAGGTCGGCGCGCTCGGGATAGGGGCCGATCAGCCCGTCGAGGTAGCGCGCCTCGAACTTGTGGGTGTCGCGGGCGAGCGTCTCGGTGTCGGCGACGCCGTAGTAGCTGGCGCCGGCGGCGAACTCGTCGTGGAAGACCAGCGCGCAGAGCGTCGCGTAGCCGCCCGCCGAGCCGCCGCGGATCGCCAGTCGCGCGCCGTCGACCTCGCCGGTCTCGGCGAGGAAGCGCGCCGCGGCGACGCAGTCCTCGGTGTCGACGATCCCCCAGGTCCCCTGCAGCTTGTCGCGGTAGGCGCGGCCGTAGCCGCTCGAGCCGCGGTAGTTGACGTCGACGACGCCGAAGCCGCGGCTGGTCCAGAAGAGGAATTCGCGGATCGAGCGCAGGGGTCACGTGCGAGGTCGGGCCGCCGTGGCTCATCGACGATCAGCGGCGGCAGTTCGCCCTCCGGCCCGACGAAGTCGGCGTTGGTCGGCGGGTAGTAGAAGGCGTGCGCGACGTCGCCGTCGCCGGTCGGGAACTCGATCGCCCGCGGCTCCGAGACGAGGCCGGGGTCGACCGTCTCCTCGGCGGCGGTGCGGACCGTCTCGACGGTCGCCCGCGGCGACGTCGAGCGACGACGACTTCGCGGCTCGCTCGTCGGCGAGCGCCGCCGCGAAGGCGACCTTGCCGCCGCGGGCCGACAGCGCCGGCAAGCCGAAGGAGGTGAAGGGGAGGCCGAGGTCGCGCAGCGCGCCGCCGCCCGGCTCGAGCGCGCAGAGCCGTTCGGTCGCGTTCCTCGGTGCGGACGACGACCAGCGTCCCGTCGTCGAGCTCGACGTGGGTCGAGCCGCCGAAGAGCCACTGCGGGTGGCCGAGGTCGGCGTGCTCGGCGCTCAGCTGCTCGATCCGGCGGCAGGTCCTCGGTCGGCGTCGGGGGCGCCGAGGTCGGCGACCGTGCGGTAGAGGTTCCACCAGCCGTCGCGGTCGGAGACGAAGCGCAGGCGGTCCTGCGCGTCCCAGGCCGGGGCGAAGACCGACTCGTTCGCCCCGGCGGCGAGCGGCCGCGCCGCGCCCGGGTCGCGGACCGGCGCCACCCACAGCTCGGTCCCGTCCCAGGGCATGTTCGGGTGGTCCCAGCAGGTGAAGGCGAGCCAGAGCCCGTCCGGCGAGACCCGCGGCGAGGAGTAGAAGTCGCGGCCCGCGGCGACCACCTGCGGCGGCTTCGACCCGTCGAGCGGCAGCAGCACGATCTGGTTCTCCGGTTCGGGGGCGCCGTCGTGGACCTCGCGCACGCAGAAGAGCGTCTTGCCGTCCGGGGTCAGCTCGAAGTCGGCGTAGCGGAGCGCCGCCGGCTCCTCCGGCTCCGGGCGTGATCGCGACCGGCTCGCCGCCGAGCTCGAGCCGGTAGACGCGCTGGTCGGCGAAGTCGACGTAGACGACGAGCTCCGGGCCGAGCAGCTTCCAGGCACCGCCGCCGTACTCGTGGACGCGGGTGCGCACGTTGGCGCCGGCCGGCGTCACCTCTTCCGGCTCGCCGCCCGCCGGGCGCCGCATCAGCGCGCTGCGGCCGCCCTCGGCTGGGACGCCCCTCGGCCCACCAGACGGCGCCGTCGGCGGCGATCGTCGCCGCCGCCCAGCCGGCGGCCGCCCCGCGCCACCACGTCGGGCTCGATCGGCGAGCGCCAGGACCCGTAGGGGGCGACCTCGGCCACGCTCAGACGACTCTCCTCGCCGGGCGGATCGGTCGACGACGACCTCGCGCAGCGCGTGGCGTGTCGACGTCGTAGACGAAGCCGCGCACCGCGTCGCGGTGGGGGAGGAAGTCGGAGCGGCGCACCCGCAGGATCGACTGGCGGACGTCGGCCTCGACGTCGGTGAAGGACTCGATCGCGAAGGCCGGCGTCACCCCGGTCGCCTCGCGCAGCTCCTCGCGGAAGCCGTCCTCGGTGATCTTCTGCAGCCCGCAGTCGTCGTGGTGGATCAGCATCACCTCGCGGGTCCCCAGCTTGCGCTGCGAGAGCGCCAGCGAGCGGATCACGTCGTCGGTGATGACGCCGCCGGCGTTGCGCAGGACGTGCGCCTCGCCGTCGCCCAGCCCGAGCGCCGCGAAGACGTCGAGCCGCGAGTCCATGCAGGTGACGATCGCCAGGTGGCCGGCTCGGTTCGACCGGCAGGTGGCGCTCCTCGACCCGCGCCGCGAAGGCCTCGTTGTTGGCGATCCAAGCTCGTCGATGACGCCCATCGCCGCGCGACCCTACCCGAGCGCTTGTCCGCCATACGAGGACAAGCGTCGGCCGGCCGGCATGATCGGCGCCATGTCGGATCGAGCGACGAGCGCGAGCGGCTGGCGCCGGAGGTCTTCCGGCTGCCGGTCGAGAAAATCCGCGACGCCTACTACTCCGACACCTACTTCGCCCTGACCAAGGAGCTGCTCGAGGCCGAGGGCCGGCGGCCGCAGGTGACGATGCAGGTCTTCGCCAAGCGGCGGGGCCTGCTCGGCGGGATCGACGAGGCGGTCGCGATCCTGCGCGCTCTGTGCCGGGCGGCGCCGTGAGGACGGCGGCTGGGAGGACGGCTGGCCGCGGCTGACGCGTGCGGGCGCTCCACGAGGGCGACCCGATCGAGCCGTGGGAGACGGTGATGACGATCGAGGGCGACTACAGCCTCTTCGCCCACCTGGAGACGGTCTACCTCGGGACGCTGGCGCGGCGCTCGCTGGTGATGACCAACGTGCGCCGGGTGGTCGACGCGGCGGCGGGCAAATCGGTCCTCTTCTTCCCGGCCCGCCACGACCACTGGCTGGTCCAGACCGGCGACGGCTGGGCGGCCCACGTCGCCGGGGCGATCGGCGTCTCCACCGACGCCAACGCCTCCTGGTGGGGCGGCCGCGGGACCGGCACGATCCCGCACGCGCTGATCGCCGTCTACGGCGGCGACACGGTGGCGGCGGCGCGCGACTACGCGGCGCGCTTCGCCGCCCGCTCCAACATCATCTGCCTGGTCGACTTCCACAACGACTCGGTGGGGGAGGCGGTGAAGGTCGCCGACGCGCTCGGCGAGGACCTCTGGGGCGTGCGGCTCGACACCTCCGAGAAGCTTGGTCGACGTGGCGCTCGCCGACCGCCCCGACGCCGGCCGAGCTCCACGGCGTCACCCCGGAGCTCGCCCGGGCGGTCCGCGACGGCCTCGACGCCGCCGGGCACGAGCGGGTGAAGATCGTCGTCTCCGGCGGCTTCGACGCGGAGAAGATCGAGCGCTTCGAGGCGGTCGGCGCGCCGGTCGACTCCTACGGCGTCGGCTCCTCGCTGATCCGCGGCAACTTCGACTTCACCGCCGACGTGGTCGAGCTGGAGGGCCGGCCCGGCGCCAAGGTCGGCCGCGAGCTGCGCCCGAACCCGCGGCTCGAGCCGTCGAGTGCGCTCATCTAGATTGCGGACGTCCGGGATGACCACCGCGACGATCCGCGCCGCCACCGAAGACGACGTCCAGCTCGATCTTCGACCTGATCTGCGAGCTCGCCACCTACGAGAAACTCCGCGACGAGGTCGTCGGGCACGCCGGAGATCCTGCGCGCCTCGCTCTTCGACCGCGGCGACGCCGAGGCGCTGATCGTCGAGTCGGAGAGCGGCGAGGCGGTCGGCTACGCGATCTTCTACACCACCTTCTCGACCTTCGAGTGCCGCTCCGGGATCTGGCTCGAGGACGTCTACGTGCGCCCCGAGCACCGCCGCGGCGGCATCGGCCTGCGGGTCATGGAGCACCTCGCCGGCCTCGCCCTCGAGCGCGGCCACGTCCGCCTCGAGTGGTGCGCGCTGGACTGGAACGAACCGGCGCTGAACTTCTACGCCAAGCTCGGCGCCCGCCGCCTCGACGACTGGCGCATGCTCCGCCTCGAGGCCGACGGCATGCGCACCCTCGCCGCCGGCGCCACGCCGGCCTGACGCGGTCGGCGGCGCGCCGACCCCTTCCTCCACTCGGCAGATAGGAAGGGACGGGCGCGCCTGAGCGCGAGCCCACGCCCTGCCCCTGGCCAAGGCGTGGTCGTCCTTAGGCCCGATCGGTCGCGCGCGGTCGTCCTTAGACCCGCATACCGGTACAAAGGACGACCGCATGGGCGTGCCCGTGCGGTGCTCGCAGTAATCGCCGCATAGCGACGAGAAGTGCGAACTCACCGGAGGTCGGCGTCGGCCTCGACGGCGCGGCGGAGGAGGAGGCGCGCTCGGGCTCGTTTTCGGTGAGGGCGGCGGCGCGGCGGAACTCGGCGGCGGCCTCCGCGCCGCGGCCGAGGCGGGCGAGGAGGTCGCCGCGGACGCTCGGCAGCAGGTGGTAGCCGCGCAGGGCGGGCTCGGCGGCGATCCGTTCGAGCAGCGCCAGCCCGACCTCGGGGCCGAAGGCCATGCCGACCGCGACGGCGCGGTTCAGCTCGACGACCGGCGAGGGGGAGAGGGCGGCGAGCGCCTCGTACAGCGCCGCGATCCGCACCCAGTCGGTGTCCTCCGCCTCGAGCGCCCGGGCGTGGCAGGCGGCGATCGCGGCCTGCAGGCCGTAGGGGCCGAGCGGCGCCGGCAGCTCTTCGGCGCGCTTCAGCGCCGCCAGGCCGCGGACGATCAGCAGCGGGTCCCAGCGCGAGCGGTCCTGGTCGAGCAGCAGGATCGGCTCGCCGTCGGGCCCGAGCCGCGGCGCCCAGTCCGCGAGGCCTGGATCTCGAGCAGCGCGATCAGCCCGTGCGCCTCCGGCTCGCGTCGGCGCCAGCGACGGCGAGGATCCGGCCCAGCCGCAGCGCTTCCTCGCAGAGGTCGGTGCGCACCCAGCGCTCGCCCGGAGCTCGCCGCGTAGCCCTCGTTGAAGATCAGGTAGACGACCTCGAGCACGTCGGGGAGCCGCGCCTGCAGCGCCGACCCGGCCGGCACCTCGAAGTCGGCGCGCGCCTCGCGCAGGGTCCGCTTGGCGCGGGTCAGTCGCTGCGCCACGGTCGGCTCGCCGACGAGGAAGGCGCGGGCGATCTCGGCCGTGGTCAGGCCGCCGAGCAGCCGCAGCGTCAGCGCCACCCGCGCCTCGGTCGTCAGCGAGGGGTGGCAGCAGGTGAACATCAGCGCCAGCAGGTCGTCGCCGACCTCGTCGTCAGCCTCGGCGGCGAGGTCGGCGGCGTCCATCGCCAGCAGGAGCCCCAGCTCGTGGGCGACCTCTTCGCGCTTGCGCTCGTAGGTCTGGCGCGCGGCGGGCGAGGTCGATCGCCCGGTTCTTCGCCGTCGCCATCAGCCAGGCGCCGGGGTTGTCGGGGACGCCGGTCTCGCGGCCAGCGCTCGAGCGCCGCGACCAGCGCGTCCTGGGCGAGGTCCTCGGCCAGCCCGACGTCGCGGACCATCCGCGCCAGGCCGGCGATCAGCCGGGCGGACTCGATCCGCCAGACCGCCTCGACCGCCGCCCTGGCGTCGGCTGCGCCCGCCATCAGCTCCCAGGCGCCGGCCGTCGTCGCCTGGACGTCCTCGGGGAAGTCCTCCATCTCGAAGACGCGGCGCACCTCGATCCGGCACTCCCGGCCCGGGCAGCGCTTCGCCCACTCGACCGCCTCCTCCTTCGAGCGCGCCTGGATGACCCAGTAGCCGCCGACGACCTCCTTCGCCTCGGCGAAGGGCCCGTCGGTGACTCGTCGTCCCGCCGTCGCCGTCGAAGCTGACCGAGGCGCCTTCGCCGGGCGGCCGCAGCCCGTCGAGCGCCAGCAGCATCCCGGCCTTGCGGAGCTCCTCGTTGTAGCGGGTCATCGCCGCCACGTCCTCCGCCGACGGGTTCCAGTCCTCCTCGGAAATCTGCGGATACATGAACATCATGAATCTCATCTGGTCCCTCCTGTCTCGTCGGTGGGCCGTTTCTCTGAAATTTCGACCCTGTCATATGCGGCGACGAACGAGGCGACTCAAAAACGACACCGTTTACCTAAGGCCTTGACAATCCGTCCTGACTAACGTGAATATTGCGTTACAAATTGGAATCGCTATCGAGAGTTCCTGGCGACGGAAGGCGCAAGGTGCTGGCTATCGGGCGAGACCTCGGGGAGCGTGGTGCGCTGCGAGGGCTCTCGGATAGAGCCAGAACCGAGTTCGTCCGCGCCGAAAACGGAAACGATGGGTTACGCGCCTTCTACGAGCACCAGCCCGACCTCGTCGTGCTCGACCTCGGACTGCCCGACGCCGACGGGCTCGATGTCCTCACCACGATCCGGGCGCTGAGCGACGTCCCGCTGATCGCCCTGACCGGCGACGACGGAAGAAGAACGGATCGCGGCGCTCCGGGCCGGCGCCGACGACTGCGTCAGCAGGCCGCCGCCGTGTGGCCGAACTGGAGGCGCGGATGGAAGCGCTGCTGCGCCGCCCGCGCCAGGGCGACCTGCGCCCGGTCGTCCTCACCGACGAGTTCGTCGAGATCGACCGTGTCCGCCACCGCGTCTCGGTGCTCGGCAACGAGGTCGCGCTCACCCCGATCGAGTTCCGCATGCTCGCGACCTTCGCCGAAAACCCGGGCCGGGTGCTCGGCCACGGCCAGCTGCTCGAGCTGGTCTGGGGCGACCGGATCCGCGAGCGCGACGAGGTGAAGCTCTACGTCAGCTACCTGCGCCGCAAGCTCGGCGGTGCCGCCGACGTCGATCCGGTGGAGACGGTGCGCGGGGTCGGCTACCGCTACCGCCCGCGCCTGGTCAAGGCGGCCACGGTCAACGGCGCGGGGTGATGCGGAAGATCGAGACCACCTCGGCCTGGTGGGCCTCGGGGTGGACGACGTAGGCGCTCGGGCCGCCGCCGAACCAACCAGACGCTTCGTTCATCCCGACGAAGATGCCGGGGTGCCGTCTGCCGTCGGCGTCCTCGCACCCAGACCTCGTCGCCCTCCTTGAAGCCGGGGTCGGCGTCGACTTCGTCTTCGGCGGCTTCGGTCTCGGGCGACTCGTCTGACATGCGCCGAGCATAGCCGCGCCGCCGGTGTCGTGGGCGCGGCGGCGGGGTACGCTGCCCGCCATGGCCGTCAAGGGTGAGCCGATGAAGGCGAAGCTCACGGCGCGGCCGTTCTCCGACCCGGACTGGGTCTTCGAGCGCAAGCTCGACGGCGTCCGCGCCACCGTCCGCCGCACGCCGCAAGGCGCGACGCTGACCTCGCGCACCGGCAGGCGGATGGACAACTACCCGGAGATCACCGAAGCGCTCGACGCCGAGTCGGCGCAGGACTTCGTCGCCGACGGCGAGATCGTCGCCTTCGAGGGCTCCCGGACCAGCTTCGAGAAGCTGCAGGGGCGGCTCGGGATCGCCGAGCCGCCGCCTCGCCCGGCTGACCGGGATCGAGGTCTTCATCTACGTCTTCGACCTGCTCGAGCTCGAAGGCCGCGACCTCACCGGCCTGCCGCTGCGCGAGCGCAAGGCCCTGCTCAAGTCGAGCCTCGAATTCCACGGGCCGGTCCGCTACACCCAGCACCGCAACGAGAAGGGCGAGAAGCTCTTCCTCGAAGCCTGCCGCAAAGGCTGGGAGGGGCTGATCGCCAAGCGCGCCGACAGCCCCTACGTCCACTCCCGCTCGAACGACTGGCTGAAGCTGAAGTGCTCCTTCGAGCAGGAGCTGGTGATCGGCGGCTTCACCCCGCCGAAAGGCTCGCGCGAGCGCTTCGGCGCGCTCCTGGTCGGCTACAACGAGGGCGGCGACCTTCGCTACGCGGGCAAAGTCGGGACCGGCTTCGACCGCCGCACCCTCGTCGATCCTCGGCGACAAGATGGAGGCGCTGCGCCAGGCCGAAGACGCCCGTTCACCGCCGGCTCCGGGCTGCCCCGCGACGCGACCTGGATCAAGCCCCGAGCTGGTCGGCGAGTTCGGCTTCAGCGAGTGGACCCGCGACGGCAAGCTGCGCCACCCCCGTTACCTCGGCCTGCGCGACGACAAGCGGGCGAGCGAAGTCGTCCGCGAGCTCCCCGACGCCGAGCCCCCCGACGGGACCGCCGGGGGATGAGCGAGGGCGCCGCCTAGTCCTCCCGCGCCCGCGGCCGGCGCGGCTCGAAGTCGCCGCAGCGCAGCAGCTGCCAGCCCTCGGTGGAGACGGCGACGAAGCTGCGGCCGGCGGGGTCCTTGCGCTCCAGCACCAGGCCGCGGCGGGCGCTGCGGCCGATCGCCCGGCGCATCTCGCGCTCGCCCTGACCGCGGAAGCGCGCGACCAGCTGGTGGCGGGGGACGAAGCCGTCGTCGCCGAGGGCGACGATCGCCCGCAGGATCTCCTCGTCGGACGGGATCACCGGCCCGAGGCTAGATGGTTGATCCCACGACACCGCACGCCCGGATGACGCACCCGGCGACTTACGACTCGGGACACTAGCCGGCGCGTGGGTCTGTCCGGGCGCGTCGTGACCATCGGTCCCATGTTCCAGGTCGAACTGATCTGCTCGGACCCGCGCTGCGAGGCGGAGCTGACCCTCTGGGTCGACGACCTCGCCGAGGTCGAGGCGTTCGCCTGCGAGTGCGAGCACGGCCTGGTGACGGTGCGGATCGAGGGCTTCGAGCCCCTCCTCGCCCTCGTTTAGTCCCGCTTCGCGCCCGGGTACCTCCGCGGCGATGGCCGATTCGCCCCAGCAACCTGAGCCGCTCACCCGCGGCGCCCTCGGCAAGCTCGCCGGACGGGACAAGGGGATGGCCGGCGCCCTGGTCGGGCGCCGCGACCTCGGCCGTGAGGGCCGCCTGCAGTGGGCCGCGGTCGAGGACCGCGAGCGCGCCGCCGGCCCGGGCGCGGAGGCGGCCGAGGTCGAGGCCGCGGCGCCGGCCGGCGAGCGCGAGGCCGAGATCGTCGCCAAAGCAGCGGCGAAAGCGAAGAAAGCCCGCAAAAAACAGGACGGTTGATGGCGAGCGCGACGGCCCCCGGGCGGGGGCGGCTGCGGCGCTCGGACTGCGCGGGCGCCGGGATCCACCGACGCAAGCGCGGCCGCGGCTTCTCCTTCGAGGACGGCGAGGGCATGCCGATCACCGACGAGGACACGCTCGAGCGGATCCGCGACCTGACGATCCCGCCCGCCTGGCAGGAGGTGTGGATCTGCCCCGACCCGCTCGGCCACATCCAGGCCACCGGCAAGGACGCAGCGGGGCGCAAGCAGTACCGCTACCACGACCGCTGGGACCGCCGGCGCGCCGCCCGCAAGTTCGCGGCGATGCGCGACTTTGCGGCCGCGCTGCCGAAGCTGCGGCGCGCGGTGCGCCGCGACATCGAGCTGGAAGGGATGCCGCGCGAGCGCGCCCTCGCGACCGCCGTCCGCCTGCTCGATCTCGGCTTCTTCCGGATCGGCGGCGAGGAATACGCCGAGACCAACGAGAGCTACGGCCTGGCGACGCTCCGCCGCGACCACGTCCACCGCGAGGGCGAGGAGATCGTCTTCGACTTCCCCGCGAAGTCGAACCAGCGCCGCATCCAATCGATCGGCGACGCCGCGGCGATCGCCGCCCTGGAAGCGATGCGGTCCCGGCGCGGCGGCCCCGAGGACCTGCTCGCCTGGCGCGACGGACGGCGCTGGCGCGACGTCCGCTCCGGCGACATCAACGACTACATCCAGGACGCGATCGGGACCGAGTTCTCGGCCAAGGACTTCCGCACCTGGAGCGGCACCGTGCTCGCCGCGGCGGCGCTGGCGGGGGAGGAGAAGCCCGCCTCCGACGGGCCGCGAAACGGACGATCGCCCGCGCCGTGAAGACCGTCGCCGCCGCGCTCGGCAACACGCCGGCGGTCTGCCGCCGCTCCTACATCGACCCGCGCGTCTTTGATCGCTATCGCGACGGCGAGACGATCGACCTCGGCCGCCGCGTCGCCGCCGAGGGGACGATGTCGGAGCGGACCCGGCAGCGGATCGAGCGCCAGGTCCTCGAGCTGATCGATTGACGGCGCCGCCGTGCCCCGGTAGCGCCGCCGCGCAGGGGGTAAGGATCCGCTCATGGACGTGAAGGCCCCGCTCCGCCGCTTCGACGCGTTCCAGCAGCGCGTGCCCGCGCTGGCCCTGCCGCTCGGCATCGTCAAGAAGTTCGGCGAGGACGAAGGCGGCAGCATGGTCTCGCTGATCGCCTACCGCGCGTTCTTCTCGCTCTTCCCGCTGCTGCTGCTGATGACGACGATCCTCGGCTACGTGCTGGCCGGCAACGACGAACTGCGCGAAGAAGTCGTCAACTCGACGCTCTCCCAGTTCCCGATCATCGGCAACCAGCTGAAGGGCGGCACGTTGACCGGCAGCGGCGTCGCGCTCGCGGTCGGCATCGTCGGCTCGGTGCTGGCCGGGCTCGGCGTGGTGCTGGAGACCGAGCAGACCTTCAACCGCTGCTGGGGCGTGCCGAAGGCGGCCGAACGCGGCTTCGTCGGCTCGCGCCTGCGCGGGATCGGCCTGCTCGTCGTGCTCGGCGGCCTCGCGGTCGTCTCGACCGTGGTCTCGGGGCTCGCGTCCGGCGGCGCCGACTTCCTCGGGGCGGGCGGCAAGGTCGGCGGGCTGGCGATCGCGACCGCGCTCAACCTGTTCGTCTTCGGCGCCGTCTTCCGCCTGCTCACCACCGACACGGTCGAGACCCGCTCGCTCGATCCCCGGCATCTTCGTCGCGACGGTCGGCTGGGAGATCCTGCAGATCGTCGGCGGCTGGTACATCTCGCACGAGGTGAAGAACGCCTCCGCCGTCTACGGCACCTTCGCCCTCGTGATCGGCCTGCTCGCCTGGATCCACCTCGGCGCGATGTTCGTCGTGCTCGGCGCCGAGACGAATGTCGTCCGCACCCGCAAGCTGTGGCCGCGGGCGATGTTGGGAGGCCCCGGAACGGGTACCTGAGCGACACCACCAAACCTTCGACGGAAAGGGGTGCCAACCGATGGCAGACCAGTTGAACGGCAAGAAGATCGCCTTCCTCACCGCCAACGAGGGGGTCGAGGAAGTCGAGCTGACCGAGCCGCGCGAGGCGGTCGAGGCAGCCGGCGCCGAGACCGAACTGCTCGCTCCCGAAGCGGGCGACGTGCAGGCCTTCAACCACCTCGACAAGGCAGGGACCTACGAGGCGGGGCGCGCCGTCGGCGACGCCAAGGCCGACGAGTTCGACGGCCTCGTCCTGCCCGGCGGCGTCGCCAACCCGGACAACCTGCGGACCCATCCCGAGGCGACGTCGTCAAAGACCGCAAGCTGACCTCGTGGCCGAGCCTGCAGACCGACCTGCGCAACGCCGGCGCCGACTGGGTCGACGAGGACGTCGTCGTCGACCAGGGCCTGGTGACGAGCCGCAAACCGGACGATCTCGAAGCGTTCAACGCGAAGATCGTCGAGCAGTTCGAGGAGGGGAAGCATGCCGCCTAGAGGAGTCAAAAAAGGCAGCAAACGCGACCGCCAGTACAAAGAGATCAAAAAAAGCGAGGAAAAAGAGGGGCGGTCGACCAAACGCGCCGAGGAGATCGCGGCGCGGACCGTCAACAAGGAAAAAGCCCGCTCAGGTGAATCCCGGTCGTCTTCGCGGAGCTCGAGACGGGGCGCCTCGGCGAGCAGCCGCGGCGGCAGGCAATCGGGGCACGGCCCCGGCGGCCGCACCCGCGAACAGCTCTACAACGACGCCAAGAAGCTCGGCATCGAGGGCCGCTCGAAGATGAGCAAGGCCGAACTGCAGAAGGCAGTGGCCGGGGCGAGCTGACCGTCTCAGCCGCTCCCCGGCGGCGCCTCGAAGGCGGCCATCCGGTCACCACGGGGATGCCGTCGGCGCCGCCGAGGCGCTCGCGGCTGGCGGCGGCGACCGCCATCAGCTCCCGCAGCGCCCGGTCGAGGATCTCGGCAGTCTCGCGCCAGCCCTGCTCGTCGACCGTGATCGGCATCCAGTTCAGGGTGGTGTCCTCGCGCGAGTCGATCGTGTCGGCGTCGATCGCCGCGCCGATCTTGGCGACGAAGGTGCGCATCGCTTCGTTGGTCACCCCGGCGCGGACCGACAGCGGCGCCCGCCGCCAGTCCTGGTGGCCGATGAACGAGCGCGGTCGGGCGGTGTAGAAGTGCTCGATCGTGCCGCGCTTGGGCCGGGTCGTCACCTGCTCGATGCAGCCCACGTCGAGCAGCGCGTTGGCGTGGTAGGAGACGACGCCGAGGCTCTCGTGGAACTCACGCGCCAGTTCGGTCGGACTCGCCGTCCGTCCCTGCAGCGCTTCGAGGATGCGCACCCGCATCGGGTGGGCAAGCGCCCGGACGAGGTTCTGGTCGATGGTTTCCCGTTCGTGGGAGTTGATCTCCGGTGGCATAGGCTCGCCATCCCAGCGACCTCCCGTCCACCGCGCAACCTGACTTTTAGAGCCAGATTTTCCCACCGGTGATACGCGTTTCGTGAGCGCCGGCAGATCCGTAACGATATATACCAGGGGTATGAGCAACCCACACGAAGATGTCGCGATCAGGGCTGTGGCGGTGCTCGGCGCCGGCGGCACGATGGGCAAAGGGATGGCCCGCAACGCAGCCGCGGCCGACCTGCCGGTGCACGCCTGGAACCGCACCCCCTCGAAGCTCGACGACCTCGCCGGCGTCCGCGGGATCGAGACCTTCGCCACGGCCCGCGAGGCGGTGGTCGGCGCCGACCTGGTGGTGACGATGCTGAGCGACGTCGAGGCGACCCTCGCGGCGATGTCGGGGCCCGACGGCGGCGCCGCCGGGCCCGAGGGAGCGCTCTGGGTGCAGATGGGGACGATCGGCGTCGAGGGCTCGGAGCGCTGCGCCGAGCTCGCCCGCGACCGCGGCCTCGAATACGTCGACGCACCGGTGATGGGCACGAAGAAACCGGCCGAAGAGGGCCAGCTGGTGGTCCTCGCCTCGGGGGCGGAGGATCCGCGCGAGCGCCTCGAACCGTTCTTCGACGCGGTCGGCAAACGGACGATCTGGCTCGGCCCGGCCGGCCAGGGCAGCCGGCTGAAGGTCGTCGTCAACAGCTGGATCTGCGCGATCACCGAGGGGACCGCCGAGATGCTCCGCCTCGCCGCCGCGCTCGGCCTCGAACCGGGCCTCGCCCTCGACGCGATCGAGGACGGCCCGCTCGAAGCTCCCTACCTGCGGTTGAAGGGGGAGGCGATGCTGAAAGGCGACTACACGCCGTCCTTCCGGCTCGCCCTCGCCGCCAAGGACGCCCGCCTCGCGGTCGAGGCGGGCGAGGAGGCCGGCGCCGAGATCCCGATGCTCGAGGCGATCGCGGCCCAGATGACCGCCGTCGCCGCCACGCATCCCGACGAGGACCTCGCCGTCCTCTTCCGCGGCGCCGCCGGTTAAGGACCGCGCCGGCACGGGTAACTTGTCGGCATGTCAGTCAAGACCAAACTCGCCCGTCAGGCGGTCAAGACGACCGCGAAGCACACCGCGTACGGCACCGCGTCGAGATTCACCCGCAAGCCGGTGCGCACCGTCACCCTGCTGGCGATCGGAGCCGCGCTCGGCGGCTTGGTCGGCTGGCTCGTCGGCCGCTCCGGCGGCGGTGACGATTACCACGACCCGATCGCGCAGGCGCCCGCCTCGCCGAACGTCGTGACCAACACCAACTCGACCGAGGAGACCTCGGAGACTGGAGCCGTTTCGTGACCGCAGCCCCCGAGGAGCGCGATGAGGAGTTCGTCGAGGAGGAAGAGGCGGAGGCCGCCCGCGAAGCGGCCGGGGTCGGCGGCAAGGTCCCGCCCGACACCGACGATCCGGCGCAGCAGCCGCTGATCGAGGGCGGCGAGGGCGAGTCGGAGGGCTTCGAGCTGGCCGAGGAGGAACTCGAGAACATCGCCGAGCACGGCGACCAGCATCAGTTCCCGACCGGCATGACGCCGTCCGAGGAGCCGCAGGACCCGGACGAGTACGGCGAGGCCGACGAGGCGATCCCGGCCGACGAGAACGAGTGACATGGCCGGCCGCCGCCTGATCGCGATCGTCACCCCGGCCTTCGGCTCGGCCGAGTCGGTGGAGGCGCTGAAGCGCGAGGCCGCGGCGGGCAACGGCGGCACGGCCGAGGTTCGCCTGGTCGCCCCGGCGGTCGAGATCGACCCGCTCCACCACACGCTCGGCGACATCGACGAGCCGCGGGTCCACGCCAACGAGCGCCTCGAGGAGGCGCTCGTTGCGGCGAAAGCAGGCGGCATCGAGATCGCCGCCGCCGAAGTCGGCGACCCCGACCCGGTCCAGGCCGCCCAGGACGCGCTCTTCAAGGGGGCGGCCGACGAGATCCTGATCTTCTCCCATGCCGGCGACGCCGAGGCCTGGTACGAGGGCGACCTCTGGAAGCACGCCGAGGACTCGCTCGAGCCCGCGCTGAAGCTGGTCGTCGTCGGCGGCGGCCCGGAGGGCAACGAGCGGGTCGTCGAAACCGAGACCTCGGGTCCCGGCCTCGCCGACACCGATGCCGGCATCGAGGTCGATTCCGACTACGGACCCAAATTGACCCGCGGCGACCTCATCGGGATGACGGTGGGGATCGTCGGCACGATCGTCGCGATCATCCTCGCCGCGATCGCGACCGGCGGCGGCACCGCGACCGGCTGGCGCGCCGTGGCGATCGGCCTGGCGATCGGGATCGCGCTGGTCAACATGTCGAACGTCGTCGGCGTCCTGCTGATGGAGAGCGTCCGCTATCGCGGCGGGTTCGCAAAGGCGTTCCGCAACCTCGCCCTGCTCGGCACCCCGCTCGTCGTGCTGATCAACCTGGCGATCGCCCTCTTCGCCTAGTCCGGGAGGGGAGTGGCGCCGGCCGCTTCCTGTTCGGCGGTGTCGTGGCGGCGCAGCGCCTCCATCACCTCGTCGGCCAGCTGCGGCCCGTCCTCGGAGCGCAGCGGCGTCGCCGTGATCCGCAGCACTACGCTCTCCGGTTCGATCTCCTCGAGCGAGACGCTCGGCCGGTAGCGGGTCGGCACGCTGATCGCGCGCAGCAGCTGCTGCTCGACTTCGCGCGGGCTGGCGTGGCGCGGAAAGCGGACCTTGACGTCGACTTTCTGCGGCTCGCGCAGCGGCACCACCGCCAGGTTGAGCAGCATGTTGTTGGGGATCAGCATGCGGTCGGCGCCCTGGCTGAAGGTCGTGTAGAAGAGCCCGAGCGAGGTCACCGTCCCCTCCAGCGACCCGGCCAGCGCGCCGCCGACGAGGCGGACCCGTTCGCCGACCCGGAAGGGACGGGTGCTCTGCAGGACGACACCCGCGAAGATCGCGCCGAGGCTCTGCTGCGCGGCGAGGCCGATCAGGACGGCGGTGAAGGCGCCGCCGACGGCGAGGGTGGAGGCGTTGACGCCGGCGATCCGCAGCGCCACCACCACGACCACCAGCGTCGCCAGTAACCGGAAGACGAAGCCCGCGGTTCCGGCGGTCGCCGGGTCGAGTCTCCGGTAGAGGCGCGGCTGCAGCGAGCGCGAGAGCCAGTGGATGGCGGCGGTGCCGACGATGATCAGGACGATCACCGTGCCGACCCGGAACCATTCGCCGTAGCCGGGGGCGATCTGGCGGCGGTGCGAATAGACGACCAGCGTCCCGACCAAGGCCAGCACGGCGACGACGAGGCCGACCAGCGAGCGCTTGGAGACCGCGCGCGTCTCGATCTCGTCGCCCAGCCCGAGCGAGGTCCAGGCGTGGGTGCGCGTCTCGAACAGCTCGCGCGGGAGCCGCGGACGTTTCGGTTTCGGTTTCGGAGCGGGCATCAAAATCGGCTACCCGGTCGGTTTCGCGTCAATCGCCCCCGGACGCCTGGGTGACGAGTGTCACCCGCGCAGGGCGGCGACCGCTTCGTCGCGCGTCGCGAAGACGCGCAGCGAGTGCTCGAGGCCGGTCACCTCGAGAACGCGCCGGACCTGCTCATTCTGGCAGCAGAGGACGAGCCCGCCCTCGCCGCCGTTGCCGGCCGCGGCGTCGATCCGCTGCCAGGCGCGGACGATCAGCGCAATCCCGGTCGAGTCGATGAACTGACACTCGGCGAGATCGATCAGCACGGCGGCGTCGGCCGCGCGGATTGCCTCCTCGAGCGGCTCCTCCAGTTGGGCGGCGGTGGAGAGGTCGAGCTCTCCACGAACCTCCAACAGTCGGACGCCGCCTTCAAGGTCGGAGGCGGATGCTTGAAACGGCGCTGGACCCACTGGTCGCGATGCTACCGCAGCGAGCCACCGGCGCGCGACCGCAGTTTGCCAAAGAGGCGTCTGGGTATCAGGGCGAACGCGGGGCCGGTAGCTTCTGCGGCGTGCGCTCCGACCGCGGGCGTCGCCTAGTCGGGGACAAGAAAGATTGAGCACGACCAACGTCGATCCATCAGGGCTGCAGATGTCACTTCCCGCCCGGGCGGAGAACGTCGCCGTCGTGCGGCACGCGATCGCCGGGCTCGCCGAGCGGATCGGCATGGACGAAGCGGGGATCGCCGACCTGAAAACGGTGGTCACCGAGGCCTGCATGAACGTCGTCGTCCACGCCTACCCGGAGGGCCAGGTCGGCCTGCTCGAAATCGAGGCGGTACCCGACCAGGGGGGCCTGACCGTCGCGGTGCGCGACTTCGGCCGCGGCATCAGCCCGCGCCCCGGCGTCGACCGGCCCAGCCTGCGGATCGGCCTGGCGCTGATCGCGGCGCTCTCCTCGAGCTTCGAGATCCGCGGCGGTGCCGATCAGGGCACCGAAATCCGCATGCACCTGCCGCTGCGCTCGCGGCCGATCAGCCAGCAGGCCGAGGCCGAGGCGCCGACGGGTCCTCCGGTTCCCGAGGCCACCGAGCTGCAGGTCGGCTCGCCGGAGCTGCTCGGCCCGGTGCTCAGCCGCGCGCTCACCGCCCTCGCCGCCCGGCGCGAGATCACGGTCGACCGGATCTCCGACGCGATGCTGCTCGCCGACGCGATCTCGGCGGCGGCGCCGCGCGCCTTCGCCGACGGCCAGATGCGGCTCAGCATCGCCGACCGCCCCGAGGGGGTCGAGCTGAAGGTCGGCCCGATGGCGGCGGGCGCGGCCGAGGGCCTGCGCTCGAGCCTCGCGCTCCCCGAAGTCGGCGGCTCGCTGGAAACCCTGGCCGACGAGGTGCGCACCGAGGCCGACGGCGACGGCGAGTACCTCGTCGTCGCGATCGCCGCGGCGGCCTAGTCGCCGCCGCGTTCGGCGTTCTGTTCGGCGACCTGTTCGCGGATCCGCTCGAGGGTGCGACGCAGGATGCGTGAGACGTGCATCTGCGAGTGGCCGATCCGCGCGGCGATCTGCGACTGGGTCATGTCCTCGACGAAGCGCAGCCGCAGGATCAGCCGCTCGCGTTCGTCGAGCTGCGGCAGCACCCCCTCCAGCGCCAGTTTGTCGTCGATCAGCTCGTAGCCTTCGTCCTCGTCGCCGACCCACTCCGAGGCGGGCGATTCGTCGTCTTCGCCGCCGACCGGGCGGTCGAGCGAGAGCGGCCGGCGGTTGTGGTTGGCCTCCAGCACCTCGAGGACTTCGCCCGGCTCGATCTCCAGTTTGGCGGCGATCTCGCCGACCGAGGGCGAGCGCTGCAGCTCGACGGTCAGCGCCGTGGTGGCTTTCTCGACCTCGGCCATCCGGTCGTGCAGGCCGCGCGGCACCCGCACCGTCCACACCCGGTCGCGGAAGTGGCGCTTCAGTTCGCCGAGGATGGTGGGGGAGGCGAAGGCGGCGAAGGGCGTCCCGCGCGCCGGGTCGAAACGGTCGACCGCATTGACCAGACCGAGGTTCGCCACCTGCAGCAGGTCGTCGAAGGACTCGCTGGCGCCGCGGTAGCGGAGCGCCAGGTTCTTGGCGAACGGGAGGTAGCGGCGGACCAGCTCTTCGCGGGCGGCCGGGTCGCGGTGGTCGCGCAGGCGGCGCCACAGCATCGCCTCGGCCGCGAGGCCGTCGCCGGCCCCGGTCGGAGCGCCGTCGGGCACTGGTCGTGTCTCTTCGCTGTTCGCTGCCATGGGGGAGGACGTGCCGCCGGCGATGGCGGCGCTGCCCAGAGGGTCCCCTCGGAACCGTGCAGCGCCCGGCGACCGGAGGGCGCCGTCGGGTCACACGATAGCGGCAGGTGGCTCCTGACCCGATCCGGCTTCGGTTCCGGAGATGCGGCTTTTTGCGGCGCTCAACGGCGCGGCGATCGACTCCAGCGTCTTCCCCTCGGCGTCGACGCCGAAGAGGATCTCGGCGATGCCGCCGATCGTGCCCAGCCCGACGATCACCATCCAGTGGAAGCGCGACCAGGGCAGGCGATCGAGCTGGGCCGGCACCTTGGTCTCGATCGTCCGCTCCGCGGTTGTCACCTCGGCGCTCGCAGGCGACCCGACACCCAAGGGGTTGGGCGGTCAAAACTGCGGGTAGCCGCCCGTACATGAAGAGACTTCTGCCGGTCCTGACCGCCTGCGCGGCGCTGCTCGCCCTCCCGTCCGCGGCCGGCGCGGTCGGCGGGCTGCCGATCAAGGGGCACTGGAAGCCGGCGCCGCAGACCGCCGCCTGGCAGTGGCAGCTGCAGGGCAGGTTCCAGCTCACTCCGGGCGCCTCGGTCTACGACATCGACGGCTTCGAATCGACGGTCGGCGACGTCCGCTCCATCCACCGGCACCGTCACAAGGCGATCTGTTACCTCGACGTCGGCAGCTGGGAGGAATACCGGCCCGACGCTTCGCGGTTCCCGCAGTCGGTGCTCGGCAAGCGCTACGAAGGCTTTCCCGAAGAGCGCTGGCTCGACATCGCCCACTTCCGGCGCTTCGCCGCGATCGTGGAAAAGCGGATCGAAATGTGCGCGCACAAGCGCTTCGACGCGGTCGAGCCCGACAACATCGCCGGCTGGGAAAACGACACCGGCTTCCCGCTCACCCGCGCCGACCAGCTTCGCTACAACCGCTGGATCGCCGCCCAGGTCCACAAGCGGGGGATGGCGGTGGCGCTGAAGAACGACCCGCGGCAGGCGAAGCAGCTGGTCGGCGCCTTCGACTTCGCGATCGTCGAGCAGTGCTTCCAATACCAAGAATGCGGCTTCTACAAGCCGTTCATCGAGGCCGGCAAGGCGGTCTTCGAGGCCGAGTACGAACTGCCGACCTCGGAATTCTGCACGCAGGCCGAAGCGCTCGACTTCTCCGCGATCAGGAAGAACGTCGAACTCTTCTCGCAGCCCTGGGAACCGTGCGACCCGCTGCCCGAAACGACTGGTTAGGCTGCGCCCATGGGATTCGACCAGTACCACGAGCCGCCGGAGGAGCTGCCCGCCGAGACCCGGACCTTCGCCCGGCTCTGCGCCTCGCTCGAAGAGGAGTGCCAGGCGATCGGCTGGTACCAGCAGCGCCTCGCGGTCGAGCCCGATGCCGACGCGCGGGCGATCATGCACGACGCCCAGGGCGAGGAGTTCAAGCACTTCTCGATGGACCTCGAGTTTCTGCTGCGGAAGGTGCCGCGCTGGCGCGAGATCGCCGCCGGGGTGCTGTTCAAGGACGGCGACATCGTCGAGCACGGCGAGGCGGCCGAGGCGGCCTCCGAGGATGACGACGACGCGGCGGTCGCCCCGATGGCGGGCGGCGAAGGCTCGCTGGGGATCGGCAGCCTGAAAGGACACCCACGATGAACCACCTGCTGCGCGGCCACGCGCCGCTCACCGATTCGAACTGGAAGCTGCTCGACGAGGAGGCGCGGGAGCGGCTCGAGGGGCCGCTGGCGGCGCGCCGCCTCGTCGACTTCATCGGGCCGCAGGGCTGGGAGCACTCGGCGACCAACCTGGGGCGGACCGAGCCGGTCGCGGCGAACGAGGACGGGGTCAGCGCGCTGCGCCGGCGGGTGATGCCGCTGGTCGAGGTGCGGGTCGACTTCACCGTGCTGAGGGCGGAGATGCGCGACGATGACCGCGGCGCCGTCGACGTCGACCTCGAGTCGCTCGACAACGCCGCCCACCAGATCGCCGTCGCCGAGAACAGCGCGATCTTCAACGGCTGGGCGAAAGCGGGCATCAGCGGGGTGATCGAGGCCTCGCCGTTCGAGCCGGAGCCGCTCGGCGAGAAAGCCGACAGCTACCCGCGCGCCGTCGCGCGGGCGGTCGAGGCGCTGCGCGAGGCGGGGGTCGAGGGGCCCTACGGCCTGGCGCTCGGCCCCGACGAGTACATCAAGGTGATCGAGACCGCCGAGCACGGCGGCTACCCGCTGTTCGACCACCTGGCGCGGATCCTCAAGGGGCCGATCGTCTGGGCGCCGGGCCTCTCCGGGGCGATCGCGATGAGCCTGCGCGGTGGCGACTTCCTGCTCGAATCGGGCCAGGACCTCTCGATCGGCTACGACCACCACGACGCCGACGAAGTGCACCTCTACCTCGAGGAGAGCTTCTCCTTCGTCGTCGCGACGCCCGAGGCCGCGGCACCGCTCACGCCATAGGGGGCGGGTCGAGCGCGCCGCCTCACCTGGAGGGCGGCGCGCCGGTCCGGCTGCTAGGCGGGGTCGGGCGAGCGGAAGTGGAGCATCTCCACCTTCGAGAGCATCCCTTCCTCGCCTGAGGTGGTCAGGCGCTCCGAGGACTCGCTCTGGATCTCGAACAGGCGGTCGAGCGTCTCCGAGAGCAGCTTCGCCACCTCGTCCCAACCCTGCTTGTCGACCACCATCGGGGTGCGGCTCAGATGGCGGTCCTCCTGCTCGTCGAGGGTGCCGCTTTTGACGGCCTCCTCGATGTCGTCGAACATCGATTTGAGCATCGCTCCGGAGAGGCCGGGGCGGAGGCTCTGCGGCATCCGCGACCATTCGCTGTCGCTGAGGAACTGGCGGCGGGTGGCACGGTAGAAGTGCTCGGTGGCGCCGCGGCGCTGCTTCGTGTCGACGAGCTCGATGCAGTCGTATTTCTCGAGCACGCGGACGTGGTAGGCGACGAGATTCAGGCTCTGATCGAGCTCCTGGGCCAGCAGGTTAGGGCTGGCCACGCGCTCGTTCAGAATGATCAGGATCTGTACGCGCAGTGGATGTGCGAAGGCTTTGGCGACGATCTGTTCGACGCCGTCCTTCTTTTTGGTCTTCGGCAAGGGGGCTTCCTTCGGTCGTTTGCAAGGGGTGGCACGCCGATTCGCCGAGATTAGCCAGTGTGGGTCAAGAAATCCAGAATTGATCCTAAAACCTCGTTTATTTGTTCGGTTTTACCGGTTTGAACTTGATTGCTGCAAACGCGTAGAGTAAAACGTTGTCTCCGCCGTACAAGGGGGCGGAAACAGGGAAACGCAGTTCCGAGACGGAGGTGGCGACTGTGCGGATGGGCACTTCGCAGGAGCGGATGGCACCTGCGGCAATCACCAAGGGCTCCTGATCCAGGGAGCGGGACGACGATCGCCGTGACAGGCTTGGCGGGTGGCATCTTGGAAGCTGCCGCTCCTCGTCCTGGCGATCGTCGTCTCGATCGTCGGCGGGTTCCTGCTCGGGGGCCCCGGGGTCGGGGTCGCGATCGGTGCCCTGGCGGCCGTCCTGCTGGTCTACCTCGCGGTGCGGATGCGCCCCCGCGGCGGGATCGGCGATTCGCCCGACCCGACGGTGCGGCGACGCCTGCTGGTCGTGGTGAGCCGGCCGGTCGAGGACGCGCGGACGACCGCGGCGATCGCGACCGAGGCCGGGGTCGACGGCAGGCGTGACCTGGCCGAGGTGCGGATCCTCGCACCCGCCCGGATCGGCTTCCTCGACCGCTGGGCCTCCGACCTCGAGCCGGCGCGGCGCGAGGCGCAGAAGACGCTGGTGATCTCGGTCGCCTCGCTGGCCAAGGTCGGCGTGGTGGCCGAGGCGCGGGTCGGCGACGAGGACATCGTGCAGGCGGTCGAAGACCAGGTCGGCAGCTTCGCCGCGACCGAGGTGGTCCTGGTCACTGCGCCGGACGCCGAGGATCCGGACGCGGCGAGCGCCGCGACCGAACTGGCGGGTCGGCTGCGCACCGGTTTCCGCCGGCTGGTGGTCGCGGAGCCGGCCGCTCCGGCCGACGGGGCAACCATCTAGATGAGTAGTTCCACGACTCAGGCGACGTAGTCGACCAGCGCCCGGCTGCTGCGACCGAGTTCATGGTTCAGCGAGACGGCCGCGGCGAGTGCGAGGAACCGTGCGGCGATGCGGACCCGAAGCCCGCGCAGCGTGCGGGCGCCGTGGCGCTCGAGGGCGAGGATGTCCTTGGCGGTCCAGAAGATCGACTCGATCCGTTGGCGCAGCGGCGCCAGGTGTGGGCCGCCCCCGGGCTCGTCCCTGCGACGGGGCCGCACCACGGTCGCCCCGAGCCCTGCGGCATCGGCCTCGAAGTCGGCTCCGGCATAGCCCTTGTCGCCGAGGACGGTGAGCGGACCCGTGCGGTTGACCCGCCCGAGCAGCCGCAGACAGACCTCGCGCTCGCCCTCCTTGGGGGAGGTCAGGGCCATCTGCCGCGGGGTCCCGTCGGGCGCCATCAGGGTGTGCAGCCGAAATCCCCAGAACCAGCGGCTGTGCGACGCGCAGTATCCGTAGTCGGCGGCGTCGGAGAGCGCGTCGGCCAGGGAGCTCGACCCACCGCGCTTGACCGTCTCGCGCGAGCGGCCGCACTCCACGGGGGTCGAGTCGGCCAGGAGGAGATCGTCGTGGTAGCCGGGGCTGCGGGAGGCGAAGACGTCGATCAGCGCCTCGATCGTCCCGGCGAGGCGGTCACGGCGGCGGTGGAAGCCCGAGCGCCTGGTCAGGCCCGGGAACAGGTGGCGAAGACGTCTTGCGGCGGTCCGGACGAAGCGCTCGTCGGAGGTCACGCCCATGATCGACTGCGCCACGCAGAGGGTGACGACCTCCGCGTCGGTCAACTTCCTACGGGCGTTTCCCTTGCCTTCGGGCAGGAGATCGTCGGCGGTGCAGAAGACCGCAGTGAGCAGCAGGTCGAGGTCGGCGAGCATCGAGGCCCCCTTCGGGTCGGCGGTGATTACTGAGCACCGCCGACTTCGACCGCGTTGCTCGCTAACCCTGCGGCAGCCTTCGACGCGGAGGATTCGTGGAACTACTCATCTAGGGGCCGAGCAGCTCGCCGAAGTGGAGGGCGGCGCGGGTCGGCGTCACCAGGCCGTCGTCGGCGCGGTGCAGCAGTCCGGCGCCGATCAGTTCGCGGATCGCCCGCTCAACCGCGTCGCGGGCGCCGAAGTCGGCGTCCTCGCCGGCCAGGTCGCGGACCAGCTCGGCGGCGGTGACCCGGGCGGGGTGGAGGTCGAGCACCCGCTGCAGCAGCGCCGATTCGACCCGGGCGTCTTCGCCCTCGTTGGTCCGGTTCTCCCCGTTGGCCGCCATCGTCTTTCGCGGAGCCTAAGCCGCCGGGTCCTCGCCTTCGCCCCCCGCGTCGGCCTCGCCATCCTCGCTCAGTCCGAGAACCGCGAGCGCCCAGGGCTCGTCGATCGCAGGCGAGTAGAAGTGCTGCATCGAGCCGCGCACCGGCGCGGTGTCGACCAGGGTGACCGCGCCACAGTCGGCGAGGACGCGGACGTGGTAGCTGACGTTGGAGAGCGGTTGACGCAGCTCGTCGGAGATCTGGCGCGGGCTGATCGGATCCTGGTCGGCCATCGCGCGGAGGATCTGGCGGCGCAGCGGATGCCGCAGCGCGATCAGCAGTTCGTTGTCGTCGGTGTGATCTCCCCCCGTCATCGGGGCGGCAGCATAGAGCAATTGAAATGTTTTGTATGCAAACGGAGGCGTCCGAGCAGGGTCTCCATCAACGCTTAAAGTTTCTGTCACGCATCGTTGATGAATGAGCGTATTTGCAGGTAATTCCGTGATTATCACCGTCCGGAGTGACATCATTAATCACTGATTCATGAGGCAATTTCGAGGCCGTCCCCCGGGAGTATGGCGCAGACAAACAGTTGCGTCCATGTTTCGCTCCCGGTGTGGGCCTGGTTCGGATCCACCGGCCCGGGTAGCCTGCGCGGACTCGCGTGTCAGGCGACCAGATGGGGAGACAAGCCGTAGAGCCCGGCCACCGCTTCGGTTCCTCACCGCCGCTGACCATCGGCGTCGAGGAAGAGCTGCTGCTGGTGGACGACGACCGTCTGCTCGTCCCTGCCGCCGAGCGGGTGACCGAGGCACTCGGCCCGGCGGCGCGCGAGGCTGTCAGCACGGAGATATTCGCGGCGCAGATCGAGCTGAAGACCGGCATCTGCGGCGACTCCGGCGCCGCCGCGAGCGAGCTCGGAGAACTGCGCACCGCGGTGCGGGCGACCGGGATCGGGCTGCTCGGCGCCGGCATCCATCCCGACGACGGGGGCGAGGCGCACCTGGTCCAGAAGCCACGCTACGAGGTGGTCAAGGAGAACCTCGGGAGCCTCCTCTCGACCCCGCCGTCGGGGCTCCACGTCCACGTCGGCATGCCCGACCCGGAGACCGCGGTGCGGGTCGCCAACGCGATGCGGCTGCGGTTGCCGATGTTGGCCTCGCTGGCCGCCAACTCGCCCTTCCGCGACGGCGCCGACAGCGGCATGGCGAGCGCCCGCGCCGCCGAGGTGCGCGCCTACCCGCGTTTCGAGATGCCGCGCGCCTTCCGCGACTACGAAGAGTTCCTCGTCGTCGCCGACCAGCTGATCGCCGCCGCCGGGGTCGACGACTACACCTACATCTGGTGGGACGTGCGGCCGCATCCCAAGCTCGGCACGGTCGAGGTGCGGGGGATGGACGTCCAATCGACGGCGGCGGCCAACGCCGCCTTCGCGGCGCTGATCCAGGCGCTGGCGGCGCGCGAGATCGAGCTGCCCGCGCTGAGCGACCTGCAGCGCGAGGCGCTCGAGGAGTCCTACTACCAGGCTAGCCGCCACGGGCTCGAGGCGCGGCTGATGGTCGACGGCGGCGAGGCCGCCCCGGCTCGCGAGGTCGCGGCGCGGGCGCTCGAGGAAGCGCGGCCCTACGCCGCCGACCTCGGCGGCGACGGCGCCTTGGCCGAGATCGAGCGCATCCTCGTCGAGGGCAACGGTGCCGATCGCCAGCGCCGCGCCTTCCGGTCCGGCGGCATCCCGGCGGTGCTCGAGCACCTCGCTGCCGCGACCGCCGCGGACTGACTCAAGTCGCGCGCCCGTCTCAAGGGCGCGACCGTCCCCTCCTACGGGTCGGCAGGCGGAAGGGGACGGTCGCGCTCGGGCGAGCTCCGTGAGGGTCCGGGCACAGGCGCCCCGGGTGAGTTTGCAGTTTGCTTCGGTATGCGGGTAAAACTGCGAACGCGCTGCGGCGCCCGCCGGCGCGGTCGTCCTAACCGCCGCTATAGGTGGGTCGGGACGACCGCGAGGCGGAGCCCCCGCCCGTGGTCGACCTTGGCCCGTACACCGGGCCTTAAGACGACCGCGGCCCGGACGCGCCGGCTAGCCTGGGGCGGGTGAGGATCCGGGAGGCGACCGAGGCGGATGCGGGGGCGGTGACGGGCGCTCTGGAGCCGCCCGTACCAGACCGCCGCCCTCCGGCTCTACGAGTCGCTCGGCCACCGGCGAGTCCCGGAGCGGGACGGGGACGACCGCGACGGGCGGCGCTGGGTATTTCGTCTAGATCTTGGACCGGGGCGCTAGGCTGGCGCCGTGATCATCTCGACGATGAACGACCTGCCCGGGTACGAGATCGAAGAGGTCCTCGGCGAGGTCTTCGGCCTCACCGTCCGTTCGCGCAACGTCGGCTCTCAGATCGGCGCCTCGCTCAAATCGCTCGCCGGCGGCGAGTTGAAGGGCATGACGAAGATGCTGAAAGAAGGCCGCGAGCACGCGACGGAACGGCTGATCGAGGAGGTCGAAGCGAAAGGCGGCAACGCGATCGTCGCCTTCCGTTACGACACCTCCGAGCTCGGCACCACCTGGACCGAGGTCTGCGCCTACGGCACCGCCGTGCGCGCCCGCCAGCTTTAGCTCTGGAGCCCGCCTCCCCCGGCTTTTACAATCGGGCGATGCCCGAGCCCGCCGCCGAGCCCACCTACACGCTCTACCGGCGGGGCATGGAGCTGCTCGAGGACGGTGACTTCGAGGACGCCGCCGCGCCGCTCGCCGAGGCGGCCCGTCGCGAACCGGAGAAGACCTCGGTGCGCGAGGCGCTCGGCCGCGCCTACTACCGGGCGGGTCGGTTCCGCCTCGCCGCGGTCGAGTTCGGCGCCGTGGTCGAGAGCCATCCCGTCAACGACTACGCGCACTTCTGCCTCGGACGCGCGCTGAGCATGACCGGCGACAAACGCGGCGCCCGCCACCACCTGGCGCTCGCCTCGAACCTGCGCCCCGACCGCCGCGACTACCGCTTCTACCGCCGCCTGCTCGACTCCTAGTCAGAGGCCGGCGACGAGGCGGCCGACGGTTTCGGCGGCGAAGTAGGGGCCGTAGGTGAGCTGCTTGTCGCCGGTGCGCAGGTAGGTGGTGATGCCGTCGATCTCCTGGCCGCCGTCGATCAGCCAGCCGCCGCCGCTCGCCCCGGGGGCCCAGCGGCAGCGGATCGCCGACGGTCGGCGGCCCGGGGAGCGAGGTCGTGATCGGGTCCTGGCCGGCGTAGCCGGAGAGGCAGGTCCGCATCCGTTCGGTGCCGCCGGGATAGCCGAAGGTTTCGAAGCGCTGCTTGCGGCCGAGGTCGGTGACGATGCGGGCGCCGCCGCCGACCGCGTCGTCGAGCCCCACCCCTTCGGCGTTCGGTTCGGTGAGGAAGGCGCCGAGGTCGAAGTCGGGGTTGCCTTCGCGGGTCCAGCCCGGGCAGCGCGCGCGGCGTGCCGGAGAGGACGAAGGCGCCGTAGGGCGCGGCGCCGAGGTTGAAGCCGGGGACGAACTCGAGGTACGGTCGACCAGGTGCCGGGGCGGCCGTTCTTCGGCCCGGTGTTGACGCAGTGCCCGGCGGTGAGGACGAGGCTGCGGCTCGGCGAGTCGATCGCGGTCGCCGAGCAGAAGCCTTCCTCGCCGGCCTGGACGCACGAACAGCCGGCCGTTCCAGGCGTAGGGCGGCGCTTCCGGCGTTTCGACCAGCGAGTAGCTGGCGCGGGCGGCGCGCGGGCGCGGGCCGAGGTGGACGTCGGCGCGGCCGTCGCGGCCGACGGTCATCTCGAGCGGCCGCGCCGCCGCCATCCGCGCCGGCGTCCAGAACCGTTCGACCTGGCGCGCCGTGGGTGAGCGCGCGCGGCGCGGGGTCGGCGAGGAGCGCGAGGAGCGCCAGCGTCCCGACGATCAATGGCGGCGCGGCTCCGCGCCCCTGCCGGGTGACCGAACATCGGCGGCAGGATAGTGCGCGCCGATGAGCGGCCGGGTGGGGCGCTGGAGCGGGGGGCGGGCGCTTGTCAGCCGATGAGGGGCGTCACGCAGCGGAAGCGCTGCGGTGCTCTGGAGTCGGCACGCACGATGATTCCGTTGGCTTCTACGGTGGCCACCGACGTATGCCGGTTGCGCCGATGATCGCCAGACCTGGTTGGTCCACTCGCCGCCAACGCCAATCGAACTGCCGGGCTGCCCGTCGAATGCCGATGAGCGTCAAGGCCTGCGGCAGTTCGCCGCCCACCCCCGCGCACGCGATCGCCGCTTCGGGAGCGGTCACCGCCGTCGTGCTCGGCGCAGGTCCCAGCACGCGCCGGCGAACTCGCGGGTCCCTTCGCGGCATCCCACGCGTGCGGCCGTTGATCGTCGTCGCGTCGGCGGCGTGGTCGGCGGCGGTCGCGGTCTGGGCGCGGCGGGCGGTGTCGGCGGAGTCGGCGTGGACGGCGCTCGGGACCTGGCCGAGCGAGCCGACGTCGATCTGTTCTCCCTTCACCGAGCCGGGCGCGAGGCTGCTGCCGGAGATCGTCCCCGGTCGCAGTCGGTTGCCCGGCACCGAGGCGACCGCGAGGCGGTTGCCGGGCAGTGATTTCACCCTGATCGTGTGGCCGTCGATCTTCGTCGCCGCCAGGACCGTGCCGCCGAGCGCGACGAACAGCGCGAGGCAGGCGATCAGCAGGGCGGGCGAGGGTCGGCGCCATCTCCAGCGCTTCATCTCACACCTCCATCGGACGAGAGTTCCCCATTGCTCAGGGGACGCCTGAGCGGTGTGAGCCTAATAGACTCGGCTTCTCATACGGTCGGTGGTCAAGGGAAGTCCGGTGCGAAACCGGCGTGGTCCCGCCACTGTGACCGGGTCGAGGAGGTCGCGGACGCCGCTTGCGCGGCGTCGGCCACTGGGGGCGCACATCGTCCCCGGGAAGGCGCGGCTCGCCCAAACCCCGGAAGCCAGGAGACCTGTCCCCGGCCAGCCAATACGACCCTCGAGGAAAGGGTGGCTCATATGCCAAGACCGATGCAACTTCGTACCGTCAGCGCGTGCGCGCTGGTCCTCTGCCTGGCGCTCGCGTTCGCCGCGAGCGCCTCCGCCAAGGCTTCCAGGCGACGCTGCGCGTCGTCGGCAGCGGCAACGAGGTGCTCACCGAAGGCCTCGTCAAGACCGCCGACGTCTCCATCAAGACCAGCCCGAAGGCGACCTGCTTCGGCTCCGGCACCGGCGGCAGCGGCAAGTCCGTCGGCGTGCGGGGCAACACCGCGCTCGGGCTGCTCGCCGACGGCGCGAAGACGATCAAGCCAGCTCGCGCCGCTCTCGATCAGCGATCACTTCAGCTTCGGCCTGGCGCTCTGCGGCGTCGGCAAGAGCGTCGCCAAGGGCAAGTCCTCCTGGTACCTGAAGATCAACCACAAGGGCGCCATCGGTCGGCGGCGAACAAGGCGAAGATCAAGGCGGGCGACGAAGTCCTCTGGGACCTGGCGCCGAGCTACCCGTATCCGGAAGAGCTGGTGGTGAGCGCGCCGCAGCAGGCCAGCGCCGGGGTGCCGTTCGCGGTCCACGTCTACGCCTACAACGAAAAGGGCAAGCGCAAGCCGGTCCAGGGCGCGGCGGTGACCGGGGCGATCGGCCCCACCGATGCCAAGCGGCAAGGTGATGATCACGCTGACCGAACCGACCAGCTGATCGCCGGGCTCGGCGAACGACATCCCCTCGGCGGCGGTGCCGGTCTGCCTCGGCAGCGAGTGCCCGCGCCGGTAGCTGAGCGTGGCTCGCCGCGGCTCGGCGGTCGCGATCGCGCTGCTCCTCGGGGCAGCGATCGTGGCCGCCGGCTGCGGGCTCGGCCCCGGCGCCGGGGTCGGCTCGGTCGACCTCACCGTGACCCGCGAATTCGGCGCGGTGAAGATCGCCGAATCGTCAGGCGAAGCGAACGAATCCGACACGGTGATGCGCTTCCTCGAAGGCGAAAACGACGTCGAGACGCGCTACGGCGGCGGCTACGTGAAGTCGATCGACGGTGTCGAAGAAAGCGAACGCGGCGGCCATCCCTACGACTGGTTCTTCTTCGTCGAACGGGGTCGAGTCGCCGATCGGCGCCGCCGAGGTCTCGCTCGAAGGCGGCGAGCGGATCTGGTGGGACATCCACGACTGGTCGGCGACCGAGCACGTGCCCGCCGTGGTCGGCTCCTGGCCGGCGCCGTTCACGACCGGCTGGGAAGGGCACGAGCCGGTGGTCGTCGTCGAATGCGAGGGCGGCGGTGCCGCCTGCGCGACGACGGCGGCGGCGCTCGAAGACGAAGGCGTGAAGCTCGCCGCGGGGTCGCCGCAGGGCAGCGATCCGGGTGCTGGTCGGGCCGTGGGCGACGGCTGCGCTCCGACCCGGCCGCGGCGCTGGTCGAGAAGGGGCCCGGAGAAAGCGGCATCTACGCCGAGTTCGAACAGGCAGGGGGCGCCTGGGAGCTTCGTGCACTCGACGAAAACGGCAAGAAGGCGCGCACCTTCGGCGCGGAAGCGGGGCTGGTCGCGGCGACGCGGCGCTTCGAAGGCGCCGCCGGTCTGGCTGGTCACCGGCGGCACGGGCGCCGCCGTGCGGGCGGCGGCGGGCGCCCTCGACACCGCCGACCTGCGCGACCATTACGCGGTGGTGAGTGAGGCGGGGGCGGTGACGCCGCTGCCGCTCCGCTCGGGGTCGAGATGAGAGTCGCCGTTCGCCTACATCCCCCGCCGCGGGCCGCTGCAGTCGGCGCGACCGGGTGCGGCCGTCGCCTACCTCGGCGCGCTGGTCGTCGTCGCCTTCCTCTACTCGAACCCGCTCGGTGCTGCTCGGCGGCGGGCGCCGCGGCCTGCCTGGCGGGGTGGTTGGCCGGCGCGCGCCGCGCGGTCGGCTCGGCGCTGCGGATGGGGTTCGGCTTGGCGCTCCTGATCGTCGTCGTCAATGCGCTGGTCGTCGACCGCGGCGAGACGGTGCTGGCGCGGCTCGGCCACTGGCCGCTGCTCGGCCAGGTCGACATCACCCTGGAGGCGATCGTCGCCGGCGTCTCGATCGGGCTGCGGGCGGCGGTGACGATGGTCGCCTTCGGCGTCTACTCGGCCTGCGTCGATCCCGACCGGGTGCTGCGGGCGCTGCGTCCGGTCGCGGCGCGCTCGGCGCTGACCGCGACGCTGGTCTCGCGGCTGGTTCCCGGTCGCCGCCGCCGATGCCGGGCGGCTGAGCGACGCGGCGCAACTGCGCGGGCCGGGGGCGGCGCCGGTGGGGCGGGGGCCGCTGGCGCGGCGGCTGCTGGCCGGGTCGCTCGACCGCGCCGTCGACGTCGCCGCGACGCTGGAGCTGCGCGGCTACAGCCTCCGGCGGCCGCGCGGCGCGCGGCGGCGCGAGCCGAGCCGCTACGACGCCCGCTTCTACGCCGTCGCCGCGGTGGTGCTGGCGACGGCGATCGTCGGCAAGGCGATCGGCGCCGACGACTTCCGCGCTTATCCGACGATCTCGATCGGGCTCGGCCCGGCGACGCTGGTGGTCTGCGCGCGTGGTCCTGGCGAGCGGGCTCGCGCCATGGCTCCGGCGCGGGTGGTGCGCCGTGTCTGAGTTGGCGATCCGGCGTGGCGCCGCGCCCGGCGCTCGGCGACCTCGAGGGACTGACCTATTCCTACCCGCGCGCCGCGGCGCCGGCGCTGGCCGACGTCTCGTTCGAGGTCGCGCCGGGGGAGTTCGTGCTGCTCGCCGGGCGCTCGGCGTCGGGCAAGTCGACCCTGCTGCGCGCGGCCTGCGGGCTGGTGCCGCACTTCCACGGCGGCGAGGTCGACGGGCGGGTCGAGGTCGCCGGGCTCGACGCGATCGCCGCCGGGCCGGGGGAGCTCGCCGCCGCGGTCGGCTATCTGGCCCAGGACCCGGAGACGCAGGTCGTGTCGACCACGGTCGCGGCCGAGATCGAGCTGCCGCTGGAGATGCGCGGCGACGCGCCCGGCGACCGGGCGCGGGCGGTCGAGGAGGTGGCGCTGGCGCTGGCGATCCCGCACCTGCTCGGGCGCGCCGTCGACACGCTCTCGGGCGGCGAGCTGCAGCGGGTCGCGCTGGCGGCTGCGCTGGTGACGCGGCCGCGGCTGGTGCTGCTCGACGAGCCGACCTCGCAGCTCGACCCGGTCTCCGGCGACGAGCTGATCTGGCTGCTGCGGCGGCTGAACGAGGAGTGGGGGGTGGCGGTCGTGCTGGCCGAACATCGGTTGGAGCGCTGCCTCGCGGCGGCCGATCGGGTGGTCGCGGTCGAGGGCGGGCGGATCGGCTTCGACGGAGCGCCGCGCGACTTCCTCGCCTGGACGCGGGAGCGCCGACCCGACCCTGACGACGCCCGCGGCGCGGCTCTTCTCCCTGGCCGGGATCGAGCCGCTGCCGGTCGGCGTGCGCGACGCGCGGCGGACGCTGAGCGGCGCGACGAGCCGGTCGGCGACGCGATCGGCCCCGCCACCGCCGTCCCCCACCCGGGGAAGGGTGTGAGCGGCGAAATCGCCCCCCCGTCGCGCTTCGCACGTCTCCGAAAACGCGACAAACCCGTCTGCGCCTTCGAGGCGAGCAACCTCTGGGTCGAGCTCGACGACGGCGACGGCCCGCGCGACGTGCTCCGCGGCATCGACCTCACCGTCGCCCCCGGCGAGCGGGTCGCCCTGATGGGGCGCAACGGCGCCGGCAAGAGCACCCTGCTGCGCGCCGCCGCCGGCCTGATCGACCCCGCCGCAGGCCGGGTAGCCGCAGAGCGGATGGCGCTCCTCACCCAGAACCCGAGCGACTTCCTGGTCCGCGAGCGGGTCGGCGACGAGCTCCCCGGCGAGCCCGGCCTCGCCGCCCTGCGCGCGGTCGGCATGGAGCACGCGATCGACGCCGACCCACGCGACCTCTCCGGCGGCGAGCGCCAGCGCCTCGCCCTCGCGATCGCCCTCGCCGGGCGCCTCGACGGCGACGGGCGTCCCCGGCCTCGTCGCCCTCGACGAGCCGACCCGCGGCATGGACCGCGGCCGCAAGGAGGACCTCGTCGCCCTCGTCGAGGGCCTCGCCGCGCAGGGCGCCGCCGTGATCGTCGCCACCCACGACGTCGAGTTCGCCGCCGAGTTCGCCGCGCGGGTCGTCCTGCTCGGCGACGGCGTCGTGATCGCCGACGGCCCGAGCGCCGACATCCTCTCCGGCGGCTGGTACTTCGCCACCGAGGTCGCCCGCGTCCTCGACGTCCCCGGCGTCGTCACCCCCGAGCACGGCGCGGCGTACCTTGCCGCTCGTGCGTCCGAGCGAGGGCTCGTGCATGAGCTGGCAGCTGGTCAGCTTCCTGATCCTCGGCATCGTCCTGCTCGGCGGCTTCGCCTGGTACGAGCGCTCGCGCCCGCCCGCCCAGGTCGTCGCCCTGGTCGCCGCCCTCGCCGCGCTGGCGATCGCCGGGCGGATCGCCTTCGCCGCCTTCCCCAACGTCAAGCCGACCACCGACATCGTCATCTTCGCCGGCTACGCGCTCGGCCCGGCGGCGGGCTTCGCGGTCGGCGCCTTGTCGGCGCTGGTCTCCAACTTCTGGTTCGGGCAGGGACCGTGGACGCCTTGGCAGATGGCGGCCTGGGGACTCTGCGGGATCCTCGGCGCGGCGCTCGCGCTCGGCAGCCGCAACGTGGGACGGCTGGACGCTCGCCGTGGTCTGCGGCCTCGCCGCGATCGGCTACGGCGCGATCCTCAACTTCTCGCTGATGGCGACCTACGGCGGCGAGCTCTCCTGGGAGCGCTTCGGCCTCTACGAGAGCCGCGCGATCCCGTTCGAAGTCGCCCATGCGGCCGGCAACGTCGTCTTCGCACTGGTCGCCGGCCCGGCGATGATCCGGATGTTGATCCGATTCCGCGAACGCTTCGAATGGAGCCGCGCCGCACCGACCGCGTCCCGACGGGCCCGCGGCCGATGCTCTCGGCGCGCCGCCGCGCGGCCCGCTGCCGACCGGCGCGATCGCCGCCCTGCTCGTCGCCGTCCTCCTGCTCGGCGCCTTCGCCTCGACCCGCGCCGAGGCCGCCACCGGCTCGCGGCCCGCAGGCGGCCGCCGCCTGGCTCGAATCGGCCCAGAACGAAGACGGCGGCTACGGCGAAAGCAAGGGCGCGAGCTCGGCCCAGGAGATGACCGGCTGGGCGATGCTCGGGCTCGAGGCCGCCGGCATCAACCCGCAGGACGTCACCAGCGACGGGCAACTCGCCGGTCGAATTCCTGCAGGAAGAAATCGCCGCCGTGCAGAGCCCGGGTGACCTCGCCCGCACGATCCTCGCGCTCGAGGGCGCCGGGGTCGAACCGCGCGAATTCGCCGGCCGCAACCTGGTCGCGGCACTGCTCGCGAAACGGCGCCCGGACGGCTCCTACGAGGACTGGCCGAACTCGACCGCCTACGCGGTGCTCGCCCTGCGCTCGGCCGGGATCGCCAACGTCGCCGACTCGCTCGAATGGCTGCGCGAAGTGCAGAACGAAGACGGTGGCTGGGGCGACGTCGCAGGCTCGCCGAGCAACGCCGACGGGACCGGCGCGGTGCTGCAGGCGCTCTCGCCGTCCTCCAAGGCCGCGCAGCGCGCGGTCGGCTACCTGCGCCACGAACAGCAGAAGGGCGGCGGCTTCCGGCTCGGCGGCAACGGCGCGCTCAACACCCAGTCGACCGCTTGGGCGATCGAGGGGCTGCTCGCCGCCGGGGCCAACCCGGCCCAGTTCAAGCGCGGCGGCAAGTCCGCCTACGAATACCTCGAAGACAACCAGGCCGGCGACGGCCACTACCGCTACTCGTCGAAGAGCGACCAGACGCCGGTCTGGGTGACCGGACAGGTGCTGGTCGCCGCCGAAGCAAGCACCTGCCGCTGGAGGCGCCGCCGCGCGCCCCGCAGCCGCAGGCAGACCGACGCCGACCCCGACCCCGCCCCGAACCGCTGCCGTTGCCGCTGCCCGAAGAAGGCGCGGTGACGCCGGTGCCGACCCCGACGCCCGAATTCCCGGGCGAAAGCGCCGCGCCGCCCGCCAACCCGTCCCACCACGGCGCGAAGAACGGCAAGAAGGGGACGAAGCAGGCTAGTCCGGGCGGGGTCGGGGCGAGCCCCGGTGCCGGGGCGGGCGAACCGCCGAGCGGCGCCGCGGGCGCGATCCCCGAAGAAGGGTCCACGATCGAACCGCAGAACGGCGAAGCGACCGCGGTCGGCGTGCCGGCCGACGAACCCGGCTCCGGCTCGGGCGGCTCGGTGCTCGGCTCGATCATCGCCGGGCTGGTCGCCGGCGGCGTCCTCTTCGCGATCGGCTACGGCCCCTACCGCCGTTGGCAGGCGACCCGCTCGCGGCCCCCGGCCCAGAGCCCACCGACGGCCGCGCCGCCGAGTCCCCCGCGGCCCCCGCACTCCGCCTGACGGCCCGCGCGTCCAGATACCCTCGGACCGATGGACCCGGGCAGGGGCGAACCGATGCTGACCCGCGCCGCCGCGCTCGAGGCGATCGCGGGCGGCGCACTTCGAGGTGGTCGTGATCGGCGGCGGGATCACCGGCGCCGGGGTCGCCCTCGACGCCGCCTCGCGCGGATACTCGGTGGCGCTGCTGGAGCGCGACGACTTCGCCGTCGGCACCTCGAGCCGCTCCTCGAAGATGGTCCACGGCGGCCTCCGCTACCTGCAGAACTTCGACCTCGGGCTGGTCCGCGAGGCGCTGCTGGAGCGCCAGCTGCTGGTCCAGCTGGCGCCGCACCTCGTCTACCCGACCCCTTTCCTGGTCGCCGCGCTCGGCGAGGAGCAGCCGCGACCGCAAGGTCGGCATCGGGCTCAACATGTACGACGTGATGGCGACCACGCGGGCCGGTCGCGGCCGCCGCGAGCGGCGCAGAAATCCTCGCCAGGCCGAGGGCGAGGACTCCTACTGGTCCCCGGACCGCCACCGCACGATCGGCCACGACGAGGTGCTGGAGCTGGTCCCGGCGCTCGCCTCGCGCGACCCCCACGACGCCTACCTCTTCTACGACTGCCAGACCGACGACGTGCGGCTCGTCCTCACCGTGCTCGGCGAGGCCGAGCGCTACGGCGCGGTCGCGCTGAACGGCGCCGAGGTGGTCGAGGTCACAGGCGGCCGCGGCCGCGCCGCCGGCGTCGCCTTCGTCGAGGCCGACTCGGGCGAGCGGATCGAGGTCGCCGCCGACCACGTCGTCAACGCGACCGGCGTCTGGGCCGACGCGATCCGCCCCGAGGTGGTCGAGGAGGAGGACGTGCCGCGGATCGCGCCGAGCCGCGGCACCCACCTGGTGCTCGACGCCGCGCGACCTGCCGATGGGCAGCGCCGCCTGCATCGTCCCGGCGGGCGAAGGGCGGATGATCTTCGCGCTGCCCTGGTACGGGCGGACGCTGATCGGCACCACCGACAACGACTTCGACGGCGACACCCGCCACCCGCGGCCCGGCGAGGACGAAGTCGAGTACCTGCTCGACGCGGCGAACGCCTTCTTCGGCACCGGGCTCGGCGCCGGCGACCTGGTCGGCGCCTACGCCGGGGTGCGGCCGCTGATCTCGAGCGGCGACCCGCGCAAGTCGGTCGACATCTCGCGCAAGGAGGAGCTCTACGAGACCTCGTCGGGGATGCTGACGATCACCGGCGGAAAGCTCACGACCTACCGGCGGATGGCGAAGCTGACCGTCGACCGGCTGGTCGAGCGCGAAGGGCGGGAAGCGCCCTGCCGGACCGCCGAGATCCCGCTCGGGATGGAGGCGCGCCCGGCCGACCTCGAGGCGCCCGACGAGGTGGGGGAGGAGGCGCTCTCCCAGCTCGCCTTCCGCTACGGCCACGCGGCGCGGCGGGTCCTCGACCTGGCCCGCGAGCGCCCCGAGCTGGCGGCGCCGATCGTCCCCGGCCGTCCCGACCTGCTCGCCGAGGTGGTGCTGGCGGCGCGCCACGAGCAGGCGCGCTCGCTCGCCGACGTGCTGCTGCGGCGCACCCGGCTGGGGATCCTCGCGGCGCCGGAACTGCGCGACCCCGAGGCGCGGCGCCCGATCGCGGCGGCGATGGGGGCGGAGTTGGGCTGGTCGGAGGCGCGGGTGGAGGCCGAGATCGCGGCCTGGGAGGACGTCGCCGCGACCGAAGGGGTCGACCCGGCGCGCGGGATCGGCGGCGCGGCGGCGGCGGACGCGCCGGCCGCGCAGGTCTCTCGGCCGAGCGCGTTGAATAAGGTGGCCTCCGATGACCAAGACCGAGCTCGAATCCAAACACCTTGCAGACCTTCACCAGCTCGCCGCCGCCGCAGGCGTCGAGCGCTACCGGATGCTCACCCGCGCCGAGCTGATCGAGCGCCTGAGCGACGGCGACGGCGGCGAGTGCCGCCCCGAGCGCCGGCTCCGACGGTGACGAGGAGCGCGGCGAGCGGCCGCGCCGCCGGCGCTCGGCGCTCCGGCTCCGGCTCGGGCTCCAAATCCGGCGGCGGTCGCGAACGCGAGGCGCGCGTCGACGTCGAGGATGACGAGGAGGAGGAGCGCCGCCGCGCCGCGCGCGCCCCGCGCCCCGGAGCGCCGCCGCCCGCGAGGAGGACTCCGGTCGACGATTCCGCCGACGAGAAGGACCCGACGAGGCGAGGGCGAGCGCCCGCGCCGCCGCCGCCGCCGGCGCCGCCCGTTCGGCCGCCGCCGCGAGGGGATCTCGATCCAGGACCTGCTGCTGCCCGCCGAGTCGGGCCGCCAGGCGGTGCTGCTGGCCGAGAGCCGCGAGGCGCGCGACCGAGCTGCTGCGCGGCGTCGCCGCCGACCTCGCCGGGCCTCCGACGGGCCCGACCCGGTCGCCCTGCTGATCGACCCGAGCCCCGAGGAGCTCGCCGACTGGAAGCGCGAGGCGCCGCAGGCGGAGCTCGTCTCGGCCGGCCAGGCCCGCCACGCGACCGACGCCCTGGCCGCGGCCCAGCGCCGCGCCGCCGAGGGCGAAGACGTGATCCTCCTGGTCGACTCCCTGACCCGCTTCGCCGAGTCGCTTCGGCGACACCGACGGCGCCAAGGAGCTCTTCGACGCCGGCCGCGCGAGACAAGGCGAGCGGCAAGGGCTCGCTGACCGTCGTCGTCGCGCTCGAGCGGAACTAAGAAGCGCGCCGTCTAGGGCGCGCCAGAAGAGGAGTCGGGGCGCTTCTTCAGCGCCTGTAGGCGATGCTGCGCCACGACGGCTCCTTGGAGAGCTCGATGAGCTCGGCGCTGCGGTCGGGCTGGACGTAGCCGAAGGTCTGGGTGCGCTCGTCGAAGACGACGTCGAGCTCGCCCTCCTTGACCCGCTGGTCGAGCCAGGCGCCGCGGAAGACGAGGCGGCGGATCCAGTGGACGAGGCTGCGGTTGGAGGGACCGACCAGGTCCTCCCAGTTCTCGTTGATGTGTTCCCCGAGGGGGGAGCTGGGCTCGGCGATCTCGCCGCTGACCGCGAGGTCGAGAAGGTCGTCGAGCTCCTCCTGGGTCAGCCCCTGGCCGACGAAGTTCGAGCTTCACGGCGGCCTGCTCGACCCGCTGGGCGAAGTCCTCCTCGTTGAACGCGAAGCGGAGCTCTCCGTACTCCAATACGTAATCGGAGCCAGACTCGTAATTCCCTCTGCGGGTCGTCTTCTTTTCCATGAGTTGAAGCCAGCTGCGACGGAAGCCCGGTGTCGCAGGGGGTGGATCTTGCCGATCATCCTAGTTACGTGCCTTGCTCGGGCACCCCGCCTGAACGCCGGGTTGCACCGAGAAGGGATTTTCGCGACGAAGTCGAGTGATTTTCGGGGTGAGACGTCGGGGAGGGGCGAAATCTGGGCGGCCGAGGGCTTAGGACGGGCATGGCCTCGATTCGATTCCGCGCCCCTCCGGGTCGGTCGCCGACGGCGAGGTTCCGGTCGCGGTCGGCTTCCGCGCGCGCCTCCTCGGCCTGGCGCTGCTCGACCGCGAGGACGGCCGGGCCGGGGCTGCTGATCCCGCGTTGCGCCGCGGTCCACACCTTCGGCATGCGCTTCGCGCTCGACGTCTACTTCCTCGGGCCCGGACGGACGAGTCCTCGAGGTCCGCCGCGCGGTCCCGCCGCGCCGCTTCGTCGCCCATCGGGGCGCCGTCGCCGTGCTCGAGCTCCCCGCCTGAGGCATCGTCTCCGCCGCCTTCCCCGCATCTTCCGCAGGAAGCAGAAGGGGGAGAAATCGCGCCGCGTCCCAGACCCTTGACACGGGCATGCTGCCCCAAGAGAAGAGATCGCCACGATCGTCGTCTGCGAGGACGACGATGCCACCCTCGACCTGCTCTGCGAGCACCTGACGGCCGACCGTTTCGAGGTCCTGCCCGGCCCCGAGCGCCGCCGACGCGCTGCGCCTCTGCCGCTACAACCATCCCGACCTGCTGCTGCTCGACCTGGCGCTGCCCGACGCCTCCGGCCTCGACGTCCTGCGCGAGATCCGCGAGTCCGACGGCGTCGACGCCCGCTACGACCCGCGCCTGCCGATCATCGTCCTGACCGGCCGCGGCGGCGCCACCGACCGGGTCCGCGGCCTCGACCTCGGCGCCGACGACTACGTCCAGAAGCCGTTCGGCTACGACGAGTTGCGGGCGCGGATCACCGCCGTCCTGCGCCGCCGCCACAGCCGCCACGACGGCCCGGTGCGGGTCCGGCGAGATCCTGATCGACCCGTCCCGCCGCAAAGTCACGGTCGGCGACCGCGAGGTCCACCTGGCGAAGAAAGAGTTCACCCTGCTTCGCGTCCTCGCCTCCGACCCGACCCGGGTGTTCAGCAAGGATGAACTTCTGCGCGACGTCTGGGGCTTCCGCGCGCCCGCCGGCAAGACCCGGACCCTCGACAGCCACGCCAGTCGCCTGCGCCGCAAACTCGACCCCGAGGGCCAGAAGTACGTCGTCAACTGCTGGGGGATCGGCTATCGCGCTGACCGACGGCTGACCGGTGGGCCGCGATGCCCGCCGCGCGCGTCGCTATCGGGCCGATGCAGGAACGAGGCGAAGCGCACCGCCGCAACGTGCAATTGAGCCGGTCCGGGGCGGCTCAAGTGCACGAGGCGGCCAGCGTTACTTCGGCCTCTTTGGCCGGGACCTCGAAGTGGAGCAGGGAGAGGCTCGCCGGGATGCCGTCGGCCTTGTCGTTGGCCAGGCGGCTCGCCGACTCCTCGCCGATCTTCATCGCCTGCTCGAGCGTCTCGCCGAGCAGCTTGCTGAGCTCGCTTCCAGCCGGCCTCGTCGAGGATGCAGCGGGGTGCGCGAGATGTGCGTGTCGGTGCGCGAGTCGATCGTGCCCTCGATCATCGCGGCGGTCGCGTCCTGGCCGATCGCCTCGAGGATCACGCCGTCGATGCCCTTGCGGGCCGAGGCCGGGATCTTGGCCCAGTCGGCGTCGCTGAAGAAGGCGCGCTCGGTGGCCCGGTAGAAGTGCTCGACGGCACCGCGGCGCGGCTCCGTTTTCACCAGTTCGACGCAGTCGTATTCGAGCAGCGTTTTGACGTGGTAGCTGACGTTGCCGAGCGGCTCGTCAAGTTCCTGGGCAAGCTGGTTCGGGCTGGAGATGCCACGGTTCAGCGAGGTCAGGATGCGGACGCGCAGCGGATGGGCAAGCGCCTTCGCGAGCTGCTGGGTGATGCCCTCGGGGGTCGTTCGGGTTTGTGCCAACGGATGGTCTCCTTTCAGGTGGGGGCGGGAGTGAGCGAGGATGGGCCGTCGCCAACGGTTCTCCGGGGGGAGGCGCCGGTCCGTCCGTTAAGTATTCCAAAACGATCTGCGGATTCTCTGACGACAGGTAAGGGAATCCGTCACATGGAAAGAAACCCCGATTTTGTCGCGCTGAGCGAGCGGAATGCTTTTCGGGCGGGGGAGAGTCACTGGCTCGCCCGGACCTTGAGGGGGCATGTGGATCGACGACATACCCACCTACATCGTCGCCTTCGCCCCGGCCCGCCTCGCGGTCTGGCCGGCCTTGGGCGGCGCGGGCGCGACGCTCGCCGCGGCGCTGCGCGAAGGGCGACGACGAACCGTCCTGAACGAGCGCCTGCACGAGGTGCGCCGGCCGCTGCAGGCGCTGGCGCTGATGGCGGCCCGCCGCCGGACGGGGGGTCGGCGGCGACGAGGGGCCGATCGAGATGGCCGCCGCGGCGCTGGCTGCGGCTCGAGCGGGAGATCAACGGCGGCCGGGCGACGGCGGCGCGGACGACGATCGCCGTGCGTCCGCTGCTCGAGGCGACGCGGCGGCGCTGGCGCGCGCAGGCGGCGCTGCGCGGCGGCGGCCTCGCGGTGCGCTGGGACGGGGACGAGGCGGCGGTCGAGGGCGACCGGCTCGAGCTCGCCGCGGCCCTCGACAACCTGATCGCCAACGCGCTCGAGCACGGCGGCCCGCGGATCGAGCTGACCGCCGACCTCCTCGGCGGCCGGATCTGCCTGGCGGTCGTCGACTCGGGCAGCGGCGCCGGTCGGCGGGCGCGGGAGCGCGAGGCGGCGGCGCGCGGGCCGCGCGGCGCGCCGGCGCCGCGAGCCTTCGGGCCGTTGGGCCGGCTCTCCGGCCGGGCGCGACACGGCCACGGGCTGCGGCTGGTGCGTCGCACGGCGGCGCGCCACGGCGGCTCGTTCGCGCTGCACCTGGGGGAGCAGGGGACGAGCGCCGTGCTCGAGCTGCCGCTGCGCGCCGCACGATCCGCGCCGGGAGGGACCGGTGAGCCGGCGCGCGCGGGCGATCGCCTTCGGCGTCGCGGCGCTGGTCGCGGCGATCGCGGCCGGGGCGATCGCCGACGGCTACGGCAACAGCGTCGCCCGCGGCTACGGCGCGCTGCGGCCGGTGGTCGTCGCCGCGGCGCAGCTGCCGGCCGGCAAGCCGCTCGACCCGAGCGCGGCCGAAGCCGACCTCGAGGTGCGCCAGGTCCCGGCCCGCTTCGTCCCCGCGGGCGCCCTCCGCGACCCGGCCGAAGCGCTCGGCCTCGCACCCGCCGCGGCGATCCCGAGCGGCGCCTACCTGCTCGCCGCGCAACTGCGCCCGCCGCGCTCCGATCGCGCCCGGCCCGCGCCTCGCCGCCGGACCGCCGCCCGGTCCAGATCGCGGTCAGCGGCGCCGAAGCGCTGGCGGTCGGCGGCGCCGACCCGGTCGGCTCGCGGGTCGACGTCGTCGATCACCACCGAACCCGGCGACGGCGGCACCGGTCGCACCTACGTCGCCGCGGCCGGGGTGCCGCTGCTCGGGCTCGGCGCCGGGCCGGAAGGCGACGTCGCGGGCGCCGCCGAGGCGACCCTGGGCCTGACCCGGCCGCAGGCGCTGCGCCTGATCGCCGCCGAGAGCTTCGCCCGCCAGGTGACCGTGATGCCGCGCGGGCGAAGGATGAGCGCCCGCGAGCGCCACGTCGCCGAGGTCGCCGCGACGCTGCGCGGCGCGGCTGGTCGAGCGCCGCCGCGCCGAGGCGGCGGCGGGGCGGCGCGGCGCGCCCGACCTCGAGCAGACGGTGCGCGAGCTGGTCGACGAGGAGGCGGCGATCCTCGCCGCCGCCGACCGCGCCGAGATCGCCGCCCGCGTCGATCCGCGACAGCGTCGGCCTCGGCCCGCTCGAGATCCTGCTCGCCGACCCGCCGGTCGAGGAGGTGATGGTGAACGGGCCCGACCGCGTCTTCGTCGAGCGCGGCGGCCGGATCGAGCCGACCGCGATCGGCTTCGCCGACGAGGAGGAGCTGCGCAACGCGATCGAGCGGATCCTGGCGCCGCTCGGCCGCCGCGTCGACGAGCTCAGCCCGATGGTCGACGCCCGCCTCGCCGACGGCTCGCGGGTCAACGTGGTGATCCCGCCGCTGGCGATCGACGGCCCGGCGATCTCGATCCGCCGCTTCGGCGCCGAGCGCCCGGGCCCCGACCGGCTGGTCGAGCTGGGCACGCTCGACCCGGGCAGCGGGCAGCGGCTCGAGGAGGCGGTGCGGGCGCGGCGCAGCATCCTGGTCAGCGGCGGCACCGGCTCGGGGAAGACGACGCTGCTGAACGCGCTCTCCAGCTTCCTCGCCCCGGAGGAGCGGGTGGTGACGATCGAGGACGCCGCCGAGCTCCGCCTCCAGCAGCCCCACGTGGTGCGGCTGGAGAGTCGGCCGGCCGGGGTCGAGGGACGCGGCGAGGTGACGATCCGCGACCTGCTGCGGAACGCCCTGCGGATGCGGCCCGACCGGATCGTGATCGGCGAGGTCCGCGGGCCGGAGGCGCTCGACCTGCTCGACCGCGCTCAACACCGGCCACGACGGGGCGCTCTCGACCGTCCACGCCAACTCGCCCCGCGACGCGATCGCGCAGGCTGGAGACGCTGGCGCTGATGGCCGGGCGTCGGGCTGCCGCACGAGGCGATCGCCGAGCAGGTCCGCCGCGGCATCGACCTGCGTCGTCCACCTGCGGCGGATGCCGGACGGCTCGCGGCGGGTGACCGAGATCGCCGAGGTGGAGAAGTGAGCGGCGGTGCGCCGACCGCGCTGCTCGGCGCGCTCGCCGGCGGGCTGGTGGCGCTGGCGGCGCGCGAGGCGGTGCTCGCCAGCCCGGCCGCGGCGGCGTGGCTGCGGCTGGCGCTCGAGCCGCTGCGCCGGGCCGGGCGCGAGGGCTACGCGCCCTCGACCCGGGAGCGCCGGCGCCTGGCGGCGCTCGGCGCGGCGGCGGCGATCGTCGCCGGCTGGCTGGTCGGCGGGCTCGAGGTGGCGCTGCCGCTCTCGGTCGCCGGGCCGGGGCTCGCCGCCTGGGCGATCTCGAGCCGCCGGCGCCGCTACCGGCTCGCGGTCGAGCGCTCGCTGCCCGAAGTCGCGACCGCGGTCGCCGACTCGCTCGCCGCCGGCCGCTCGCTGCGCGCCTCGCTGCCGGCCGCGGCCGCTTACCTGGACGGGCCGCCCGCGGCCGAGCTGGCGCGGCTCGGCGCCGAGCTCGACCTCGGCGCCGGCACCGCCGAGGCGGTCGCCGCCTGGCGGGCGCGGATGCGCTCGGAGCGGGTCGACGCCTTCGCCGCGGCGCTGCTCAGCCAGCGCCTGGCGGGCGGCGACCTCGCCGGCCTGCTGCGCCGCTTCGCCGCCGGGGCGGCGGAGCGCGACCGGGTCGCCGAAGACGCGAAGTCGGCGACCGCGCAGGCCCGCTTCACCGGCCTCCTCGTCGTCGCGATGCCGACCGGCGGCGCGCTCTTCGCCGAGCTGGTCCAGCCCGGCTTCCTCGCCAAGCTGCTCGGCTCGCCCGCCGCGGCGATCCTGCTCGCCCTCGCCGCCGGCCTGCAGGCGATCGGCTTCGTCGCGATCCGCCGGCTCTCGCGGGTGGTCGAGTGAGCCCGGTCGGCCTCTGCTTCGGCGTTGGCGACGCTTGCTCGCGCTCGCCGCCGGTCGGGAGGTGCTGGTCGGCGCGCGCCGACCGCCGCGGGCGTGCGTTACCGCGCACGATGGAGGAGCGGCCCGGGTGATTCTCGACGCCGCAGGCGAGCGAGCAGGCGGCTCTGGCTCGACCTCCCGCGAGCGGCTGCGGCGCTCCGGGCTCGAAGCGCGCCTGCCGCTGCCGGCGCTGCTGCTCGGCAAGCTCGCCGGCCTCTGCCTCGGGCGCGATCCTCGCGCTCGGCGCGGCGCCCGCGGCGCCCGGGCGGATCGGGATCGCGGTCGCGCTCGGCCTCCCGGCCGCCGGCTTCTTCGTCCCCGACGCGCTGCTCGAGCGCGAGGCGCGTCGCCGGCGCCGCCGCCTCGTCGCGGCGCTGCCCGACGCGCTCGACCTGCTCGCGGTCAGCGTCGCCTCCGGCCGCGGCCCGGCCGACGGGCTCGCCCAACTGGCCCGGGCCGGGGAGGGGCCGCTCGCCGAGGAGATGCGGATCGCGGTCGCCGAGCTCTCCTGCGGCAGCTCGCTGTCGGCGGCCCTCGCCGCCCTTCGCGCCCGCGTCCCCGGCAGCGAGCTGGCGACGCTGGTCGCCTCGATCGAGCGCTCGCGCCGCTTCGGCTCGCCGCTCGCCGATCAGCTCCGTCGCCAGGCGAGCGCCCTGCGCCGCGACAGCCGCCGCGCGGTCGAAGAGCGGGCCGCCCGCGCGGCGCCGAAGATCCAGCTCGTCGTCGCCCTGGTCCTCGTCCCCTCGGTGATGCTGATGATCGCCGCCGGCCTGATCGCCAACGCCGGCATCGCTGCTCTCGGGCTTCTGATCGCGGTCGTCCTTTGGCCCGGGCTCTGATCGCGGTCGTCCTTTGGCCCGTTGTCAGGGCCTTAGGTCGACCGCGCTAGCCGGCCCCCTCCGAGCTCTCTTCCTGCAGTCGTTGCACCACCGCCGCCGTCGCCGCCGCCGACCTCGTCGAGGTCCGCGGTGTCTTCCTTGTGCCCGCGGACGTAGGCGACCAGGGTCCCGTCGACCAGCTCGAAGGCGAACTTGTCCGGCGCCGATTCGGTCAGCCAGACGATGAAGGTGGGCGAGAAGAGCTGCCGCAGCCAATTCGCCTCCTGGCCCTTGGCGCAGAAGATCTCGTACTTGTCGTCGAGCGCGGCTCGCTCTCCAGCGTGACCCGTTCTTTCGAGGTGCGGAAGACGTCCTCGAACTTCTCCAGCGAGCGCAGCCCGGACTTCCGCTGGCAGTAGAGCTCGGGCACGTGGGCGACGCACTCGGGGATGTCGGTCATCCCCAGCGTGAACGGGTGGTAGGTCTTGTTGCGGTTGCCCGTTGCTGTCGGTCGATTCCGTACGTAGGTGTAGATCGCCAGCAGCGCCGCCGACCCGCGGCGCGAGCTCGCCGGTCAGCGTCCGCTCGGCGTATTGGTCGTCGCCCTTGCGCAGCAGCGGCGTCGCCGGCGGCAGACGAGGTCTTGCCGCCGAGGTCCAGGCCGCGCTGCTTCGCGTAGACGTGGAAGAAGTCGTCGGCGGCGCGCGAGTCGGCGACGTTGAAGGTCACCCAGATCCCGAAGAGGAAGATGACGACGAAGACGATCGCGCCGATCACGGGACTGAAGGTGAGCAGGAAGATCGCCCCGGCGACGAGCGAGGCGCCGCCGATCATGCTCCAGGTCTTCGGCTGGTGGAGCAGTTCGCGGAAGTGGTGGCCGCGCAGGTCGTCGGCGTCGTCGGGCGTCCGCCGCCGTGGCGGCTCCGGCGCGCACCTAGCGCCTCGTTCGCGGTTCATCGACCGCAACCTAGCGCGGTGACCGGCACGCGCGCCGGCGGACTGCAAATGGGGTTGCAGAGGGAGGTGGTGTTGCAAAGTGGGGGAGTGTGTGCCAGAGTGGCGCTCGAGTTGAAGCCCAGGACCGGGGTGGTGAGGCTCCTCCCACCTCATCACTCCGGTCCCAACTCTCTTCCGCCCTCGAACCACCGCTCAGAAAGGACACCGAGTTGGCATTTCGGGGCCTCTACGAGCACAGCCTGGACAGCAAGGACCGACTGACCGTGCCATCCCGCTTTCGCAGCCGCTCGCCGACGGAGTGGTTCTCTCCAAGGGCTTCGACCCCTGCGTCTGGGTGCACACGACCGCCGAGTTCGAGGAGCTCTCCGACCGCTTCCTCTCGCCCCACAGCCCCTTCGGCAAAGACGCCAGGGCTCTGCGCCGCCGTTTCCACGGCGGCTCCTTCGACGAGAAACTCGACTCGGCCGGGCGCATCCGCATCCCCAAACCGCTGATCGAGCACGCCGGCCTGGACGGCGAATGCGTCGTGATCGGCGCCGGCGAGTACCTCGAGATCTGGAACGCCGACGCCTGGGCCAAGCAGGAGGAAGAGCTCGACGCCGCCGCTCCCGAGATCGCCGAGGGCCTGGCCGGAGCGGGCGCCGCGTAACCATGAGACTCCATGCCGCCCGCACTCCCACCTTCTCCCACGCGCCCGCCCGGCCGAACGCCGCTCAGCCTCGTGACCCGCGAACACGATCCCGTCCTCGCGCCCGAGCTGGTCGACCTGCTCGCCCCCGAGCCGGGCCAGACCGCCGTCGACTGCACCTTCGGCGCGGGCGGCCACGCCCGCCTGGTCGCCGAGCGCCTCGGCCCGGAGGGGACGCTGATCGGGATCGACCGCGACCCGACCGCCGCAGGACCGCTTCAACCGCTTCGCCGCCGAGGCGCCCGTGCCGGGCGCTCTTCGTCGGCGCCGACTTCGTTGCAGGACTTCGCGCGCTGCGGGGCGAAGGAATCCGCCCAGACATGGTCTACATGGATCTGGGAATGTCTTCGATGCAGATCGACGCCTGGGAGCGGGGCTTCTCCTACTCCTATGACGCGCCGCTCGACATGCGGATGGACCCGCGCCAGGGCTTCACCGCCGCCGACCTGGTCAACGAGTGGCCGGAGGCGCGGATCGCGCAGGTGCTGCGCCGCTTCGGCGAGGAGCGCTACGCCCGCGGCATCGCCCGCGAGATCGTCGCGCGCCGGCCGCTGCGCACGACCTCCGAACTGGTCGCCGCGATCACAGGCGGGGATGCCCGCCGCCGCCCGCTTCGGCGGCGGCCACCCGGCCAAGCGCACCTTCCAGGCGCTGCGGATCGCCGTCAACGGCGAGCTCGACCTGCTCGAACGAGGCGCTGCCGCTGGCCTGGGACGCGCTGCCGATCGGCGGCCGCTTCGCCGCGATCTCCTTCCACTCGCTCGAGGACCGGCCGGTCAAGCAGTTCCTCGCCGCCAAGGCGACCGGCTGCGTCTGCCCGCCGGAGCTGCCGGTCTGCGTCTGCGGCCACGAGCCCGAGGCCGAGCTGCTCACCCGCCGCGCCGTCGCGCCCGGCCCGGCGGAGGTCGAGGCCAACCCGCGCTCGCGCTCCGCCCATCTGCGCGCCGCGACCAAGATCGCCTTCGACACGCGTCGGGACGCGGGGAGGGGACGACTGATGGCGATCGCCGCCCCCGCCCGCCGCTCCGCCGCCCAGACCGCCCCGGCGCCCGCGCGCACCGCGCCGCCGGAGCCGAAGAAACGTCCCCGCGACCGTCCCCGGCCCGGCGGCCGCGGCCGCTCGGCCGCGCCGGCGCCGGCGACCGCGCCCGCCCGCAAACCGGCCGCGCCGAAACGGCGCAAAGCCGCTCCAGGAAACAAAAAACGAACCTCCGCCCGGGCCGCCGCGACCGCCGCGCCGACGCGCAAGAAAGCGACTTCCACGAGGGGCGCCGGGACCGCGGCTCCCGCCCGCCGCAAGGTGGCGCCGCGGCGCCGCTCCGCCGGCGTCATCCCGATCGCCGCGGGCACCGCCGGCCGCGCCGCGGTCGCCGTCACCCAGCTTCCCGAGTCCGGCCTGATCCACCGCCTCACCCGCGGCCGCGCCTGGATCGGCCTGCTCGGCGTGCTCCTGGTCGGCATCGTCGCGCTCAACGTGGTGACGCTCAGCTTCGCCGCCTCGGCGGGCAAGGTCGAGAGCGGATCCAGGCGCTGAGCAAAGAAAACTCGATGCTGCAGGGGCGCAACGACAGTCACTACGGCCAGGCGCGGATGCGCCACGAGGCCGCCGAACAGGGCCTCGCGATGTCGACCGACGGCCGAGCCGCAGCTGATCGACCGCCCGCAAGGCCGACGTCGCAGAAGCCGCCGCGCGCCTCGGCCGCCGCTGCCGCCGAGCCCGGAATAGCGACACGATGCGCCTGATCGAGCGACGCATCGGCCTCCTCTTCGCCGGCTTCCTCGCTCGCCTTCCTGTTGATCGTCTGCCGCGCCTTCTGGCTGCAGGGGGTGGAGGCCTCGCAGCTCTCCTCGCAGGCGCTCAACCAGCAGACCCAGACCGTGATGGTGCCGGGCCTGCGCGGCGCGATCCTCGACCGCAACGGCACCCGCCTCGCCTCCTCCGAAGACGCGGCGACGATCTACGCGACGCCCTACCAGGTGAAAAACCCGCCCAAGGTCGGCCGCACAGCTGGCGCCGATCCTGAAGCAGAAGAAGGGCAATGTGCTGGAAGAGCTGACCGCCGAATCGGGCTTCTCCTACCTCGCCAAGGACGTCGATCTGGCGACCGCGGCGAAGGTCGAAAAACTTGAAATCGAAGGGATCGGCCAGCTGCCGGCCAGCCGTCGCTCCTACCCGCAGGGCGAAATGGCGGGCCAGGTGATCGGCGTGGTCGGCTCCGAAGGGAAGGGCCTGACCGGGATCGAGGCGGGCGAGGAATCGGCCCTGGCCGGCGAAGAAGGCGAACGCCGCGTGGTCACCGACGCGCTCGGCGACCCGATCAAGCTGGAAACGGTGAAGGAAGCCCGCGACGGCGAAGACGTGCAGCTGACGCTCGACCCGGTGATCCAGGAGAAAGCCGAACAGGTGCTGGCGAAGGTCGGCGAAACATACTCGCCGCTCGGCGCGACGGCGATCGTGATGAACCCGGAAACCTCGGAAATCCTGGCGATGGCGAACTGGCCGCCGGTCGACCCCGGCGATCTCGAAAACGCCAAACCCGAAGACCTGCCAACCAGGCGACCAGCCTCAACTACGAACCGGGCTCGACCTTCAAGGCGTTCACGGTCTCGGCCGCGCTCGAAGAAGGCCTGGTCACGCCGACGACCGAATTCACCATCCCGCCGCAGATCGAAATCGGCGAACGGATCATCAAAGACGCCGAGGAACACGGCACCGAAAACATGACGGTCGCGCAGATCCTGGCGCGCTCCTCGAACATCGGCGCGGTCGAGATCGGGCAGAAGATCGGCGCGACGAACTACAGCAAGTGGATCGAAAAATTCGGCTTCGGCAAGCAGACCGGCGTCCAGTTCCCCGGCGAGGAAAACGGCATCGTGCCGAAGCTGAGCGAATACTCCGGCGCGACGATGGGCAACCTGCCGATGGGCCAGGGCGCCGCGGTGACGCCGATGCAGATGGTGCAGGGGTACACGGCGATCGCGCACGACGGGATCGAGCGGCCGCCGCAGCTGGTCAAGCGGATCGGCGAAGAAACGGTCCACGAGCCGAAGGGTCACCGCGTGATCAGCTCGAAGACGGCGCTCGAGGTCCGCGAAATGCTCGAGGGCGTGCTCGGGCCGGAAGGAACCGCCTCGATGGTGAGCGTCCCCGGCTACACCCTGGCCGGCAAGACGGGCACCGCGCAGGTCGCCGAAAACGGCGGCTACTCGGAAACCAAGTACATCGCCTCGTTCATCGGCTTCGCCCCGGCGATCCACCCGAAGTTCCTCGCGGCGGTGATCGTCGACCAGCCGGAAGGGGAAATCTACGGTGGCTCGGTGGCGGCGCCCGCCTTCGGCGAAATTGCGGCGTTTTCGTTGCCGTACCTCGGCGTGCCGCAGGAATAGCGGGTCATGGGCGGGGAGGATCGGGCGCCCCTCCCGGTCGGCCGTCCGCGTCACTGGGCAAAAGGGCTCGAGCCGTCGAGCGCTCCCAAAGCCTCCCGTGAGGGGCACCCGACCCTCTACCTAGAATCGGCGCCGATGAGCCATATCGGGAAAGGAATCGGCCGGTGAGACTCGACCAGTTGGTCGCGACATCCGGACTGGCCGAGGCGGCGCGGATCGTGGGAGACCCGACCGTCGAGATCGGCAGCCTCGCTTACGACAGTCGCAAAGCCGGGCCCGGGACGCTGTTCTTCTGCGTCGTCGGGGAAAAGCGGGACGGGCACGAGTTCGCGGCGCAGGTTGTCGAGGCCGGGGCGGTGGCGCTGGTCGTCGAGCGGGAGCTGGACGTGGCGGTGCCGCAGGTGGTGGTGCCGAGCGCGCGGGCGGCGATGGCCCCATTCGCGAGGACGTTCTGGGGGGACCCGACGGCGGAGCTGAAGCTGGTCGGGGTCACCGGCACCAACGGCAAGACGACCACGGCGTACCTGACCAGGGAGATCCTCGAAGCGGCGGGGATCCAGACCGGGCTGATGGGGACGGTCAAGCAGGTGGTCGGCGGGGAGGAGGAGCCGGTCGAACGGACCACCCCCGAGGCGATCGACCTGCAGGAGACGTTCCGCCGCATGCTGGAAGGGGGCGACCGGGCCTGCGCGATGGAGGTCTCCTCGCACGCGATGGTGCTGCACCGCGCCGACGCGATCCACTTCGACGTCGCGGTCTTCACCAACCTGACCCAGGACCACCTCGACTTCCACGCCGACATGGAGGACTACTTCGCGGCCAAGCGGATGCTCTTCGCGGCCGACCCCGGGGTGCGGATCGTCAACGTCGACGACCCCTACGGCCGCCGGCTCGCCGAGGAATTCGACTGCCTCACCTTCTCCGCCGAGGGCGCCGACGCCGACTACCGCGCCACCGACGTCGAGTTCGATGCCGGTGGCGCCCGTTTCACAGTCTTGACAGGCTCCCGGTCGATGGGCCGAAAACCGGACGCCACGGCAGGTTTTCGGCCCATCGGCGGTGAGGTGCGACTGAGGACGGGCATGCCGGGGCACTTCAACGTCGCCAACGCGCTGGGGGCGTTCGCCGCCGCCGAGGCGCTCGGGGTCGACGCGGCGAGCGCCGCCGCCGGGCTCGCCGCCGCGGCGCGGGTGCCGGGCCGCTTCGAGCCGATCGACGAGGGCCAGGGCTTCGCCGTCCTCGTCGACTACGCCCACACCCCCGACTCGATGGAGAACGTGCTGCGGGCGGCGCGGCGGCTGACCCCGGGGCGCCTGATCTCGGTCTTCGGCGCGGGCGGCGACCGCGACAAGGCCAAGCGACCGCTGATGGGGAGGGCCGGCGGCACCCTCTCCGACCTCGCCGTCGTCACCTCCGACAACCCGCGCTCCGAGGACCCTGAGGCGATCGTCGCCGCAGTCGCGGCGGGCGCGCGGGAGGGCGACGCCGAGCTGGTCGTCGAGGTCGACCGCCACGCCGCGATCTCCCTGGCGCTGGGCCGCGCCGAGCCGGGCGACACCGTGGTGATCGCCGGCAAGGGCCACGAGCAGGGACAGGAATTCGAGGGCGGGCGGAAGATCCCCTTCGACGACCGCGAGGTCGCCCGCGCGGAGCTGCGCAAGCTGGGCAGCCCCGCGTGAGGTTGCGCGGGGCGGAGATCGCGGCGGCGACCGGCGCGCGGGTTCTCGCCGAGGGCTCATCCGAGCCGCCGCGCCGCGCGGTGATCGACTCCGCGGCCGTGAGGCCGGGGGATCTCTTCTTCGGCCTCCGCGGGGAGAGCCGCGACGGCGGCGAGTTCGCGCCCGGCGCGATCGCGGCGGGCGCGTGGGGGGCGGTCGCCGGCCCGGAGCAGGCGGCCGTGGTTCTCAAAGTGGACGCGGAGCCCGTCGTCGACATCGATATCGAGGTCCCCGGGCCGGACGGCCCGGCGTGGGTTTTCGTCGCCCGCGACCCGCTCGCCTCGATGCAGACGCTCGGCCGGGCCGTCCGCCGCGATCTCGGCGCCCAGGTGCTCGGCGTCACCGGTTCGGTCGGCAAGACCTCGGTCAAGGACATCGCGCAGACGCTCCTGCCCGGCCGCGTCCACGCCAACGCCCAGAACTTCAACACCGAGATCGGCCTGCCGCTGACGATCCTCGAGGCGCCCGACGACACCGAGCTCCTCGTGCTCGAGATGGCGATGCGCGGGCCGGGGCAGATCGCCGAACTGGCCAAGATCGCCGAGCCAGACGCGGCGATCATCACCAACGTCGGGCCGGTCCACCTCGAGCAGATGGGGTCGCTGGCGGCGATCGCCGCCGAGAAGGCCGCCGTGATCGACTACCTGCCGGCGGACGGCGTCGCGATCGCCCCGGTCGAGGCAGGGGAGCTCGAGCCGCACCTGGAGCGCGCCCCGCGCCTCCTGCGCTTCGGCCCGGGGGGCGACGTCGAGGCGGTCGAGTCGCGGGTGTCGGGCGGCGTCACCGAGGCGCTGATCCGCACTCCGGCGGGCGAGGCGCGCTTCGCCTTCCCCTTCGCCGAGAGCTACAACCTGACCAACGCGCTGGCGGCGATCGCGGGCGGCGTCGCGCTCGGGGCCGACCCCGAGGAGATGGCCGTCCGCGCCGCGGACATAGGCTTCTCGCAGTTCCGTGGCGAGCGTGTCCAACTCGCCGACGGGATCGTCCTCGTGAACGACTGTTACAACGCCAACCCGGTGTCGATGCGCGCGGCGCTCGACCATCTCGCGACGCTCGGGGCGCCGCGCACCGTCGCCGTGCTCGGCACGATGGGCGAGCTCGGCCCCGGCGCCGCCGGCTACCACGGCGAGGTCGGTGCCCACGCCCGCGCGACCGGCATCGACCTCGTGGTCGGGATCGGCGCTCCCGCCCGCGAATACGAGCCCGACGAACTGGTCGCCGATCCGGGCGAGGCGGCCGAGTGGCTCGACGCCCACCTTGAACCCGGCGACGCGGTCCTGATCAAGGGCTCGCGCTCGGTCGGGATGGAGACCATCGCCGAGGAATTGCGGGCCGTCCCTGGCCGAGACCAAGCGCCTCCCGGACGCGGAGCCGAGGGCGAATCCATATCCGATGACTCTTCGCCCTCGGCGAGCAGAGGAAGGCGCGTCTGATCATGGGCGAAATCCTCATCGCGGGCATGGCCTCGATGCTGATCTGCATCTTCCTCGGGCCGAAATTCATCGAATACCTGCGGGTGCGCGAGTTCGGCCAGCACATCCGCGAGGACGGCCCGCAGGAGCACCACGCCAAGGCCGGGACGCCGACGATGGGCGGCCTGATCATCTTCGCCGCGATCTGCGTCCCCTACCTGGTGCTCTCCGAACGCGACGCCTCGCAGCCTCGCCGTCTTCGGCGTCGCGCTCGGCTGCGCAGCGCTCGGCTTCGCCGACGACTACATCAAGATCATCAAACGCCGCTCGCTCGGGCTCTCCGGTCGGTGGAAGCTGCTCGGCCAGCTGGTGCTCGCCCTCGGCCTCTGGTGGGTCGCCCGCCACTCGATCGGGCTCGAACCGCGCCTCTACTTCCGGATCGGCGGCGCCAGCGTCTACCTCGGCCCGGTCCTCTACTTCGTGCTCGTCTTCCTCGTGATCGCCGGCACCTCGAACGGGGTCAACCTGACCGACGGCCTCGACGGGCTCGCCGCGGGCTCCTGCGCGATCGTCCTTCTCACCTTCACCGCGATCGCCTTCGTCGCCAACGGTCAGAAGGACCTGGCGCTGCTGGCCTGCTGCCTGGTCGGTGCCTGCATCGGATTCCTCTGGTACAACGCCTTCCCGGCCTCGATCTTCATGGGGGACACCGGCTCGCTGGGCCTCGGCGGCGCGATCGGCGCGATGGCGGTGATGACCCAGACCGAGGTCCTCCTGATCATCATCGGCGGCATCTTCGTGATCGAGGCGCTGTCGGTGGTGCTGCAGGTGTTCTCGTTCCGCGTCTTCCGCCGCCGCGTCCTGCTGATGGCCCCGCTCCACCATCACTTCGAGATGATGGCCTGGTCGGAGACGAAGATCATGCTCCGCTTCTGGATCATCGCCGCAGTCTGCTCGGGGATCGGCTTCACGCTCTACCAGCAATCGATCGGCCGCTGACCCCAAAACTGAGTAGGGCGTCCGCTGAGGTGTCCTTGACCGGTACGCCGCCGTCGGACTACCGTCCATTGCAGCTCCCGCAAGGGGGAGCGCGCAAGGCCAGGGGGCCGAAAGCGCATATCCGAGGCGGGAATCGACCGCCGCCGGCGTCGCGACATGGATGGGAGCGACTCCGGCGGCGGGCCGCCTCGCTGGTCCCGTCCGCAGCTTGCGTTCGCACTTTCCCGTAACCAGTACGGAGAACTGCGAACGCCGGGCGCAGGGGCGGCGCCCGGCGGGGCGAACACACGTCATGTGCCCCTGATCCCTCCGAAGGAAGTGCGACCGCCGTTGCCTCGCGGCCCGTTCCTGGTCGTCGGCCTGGCCCGCTCCGGGCAGGCGGCAGCGCGGCTGCTGGCGGCGCGCGGGGAGCGGGTCCGGGCGGTCGATTCGGCCCATCCCGACGGCGCGGAAGGGCTTTCGGGTGCGGGCGTCGAAGTTTTCCTGGATACGGATGGACTGGCACAGCTCGAGGGCACCCACACTGTCGTCAAGAGCCCGGGGGTTCCCCGGGAGGTGGCGGTGATCGCGGCGGCTCTGGAGCGGGGGACCCCGGTGACCGGTGAGCTCGAGCTCGCCTGGCGCGCCCTGCCCAACCGCTTCCTCGCCGTCACCGGCACCAACGGCAAGACGACCACGGTCGAGCTGCTCGGCCACATCTTCCGCGGCGCCGGCGAGCCGGTCGCGGTGGCGGGCAACGTCGGCGTCCCGGTCGCCGGGCTGGTCGGCGAGATCGAGCCCGACGCGACGGTCGTCTGCGAGACGTCCAGCTTCCAGCTCGAGGACACGAGCCTGTTCGCGCCCGAGGGCGCCGTCTTCCTGAACCTGGCGCCCGACCACCTCGACCGCCACGGCGACATGCCCGCCTACCTCGACGCGAAGCTGCGGATCTTCGCCAACCAGGGCAACGACGACGTCGCGGTCTGGAACGGCGACGATCCCGAACTGGCCGGCGTCGACCTCGGCGGCTGCGCGCGCCGGATCGAGTTCTGCCGCGGCGCCTCGCCCGACTGCGAGGTGGCGACCGCGGAAGGGACGATCTTCTACGACGGCGAGCCGCTGCTCGAGGTCTGCGAGCTCGGCATCCCCGGCGACCACAACGTCGAGAACGCGATGGCCGCGACGGCGGCGGCGCTCTCCTTCGGGATCGACCGCGACGCGGTCCGCGCCGGCCTGCGCAGCTTCGACGGGGTGCCGCACCGGCTCGAGCTGGTCGCCGAGCGCGGCGGCGTCCGCTTCGTCAACGACTCGAAGGCGACCAACGTCGCCTCCGCCGCCGTCGGGATCGGCTCCTTCGACCGCGGCGTCCACGCGATCCTCGGCGGCAGCGACAAGGGCGAGCCCTTTGCCGCGCTGGTCGGGCCGCTGCGCGAGCGCGCCGCCGCCGCCTACCTGCTCGGCGACACGGTCGAGCGGATGGAGGCCGAGCTGGCGCCCGCCGCCGCGGCCGGCGTCCCGCTCCACCGCGCCGCCGACCTCGAGGACGCGGTCCGCGCCGCCGCCGCCGCGGCCGCCCCGGGTGAGGTCGTGCTGCTCTCGCCCGCCTGCGCCAGCTTCGACGCCTTCCCCGACTTCGAAGCGCGCGGCGAGCGCTTCCGCCAGATCGTCGCGGGGCTCGGATGAGCGGGCTCCCCGTCGCGCTCGGCCGGGCGCGACCCGCCAAGGCGAAGAAGAAGGGCAAGGCGAAGGCGCGCCGCGCCGCCGTCTCGACCGAGTACAGCCTGCTGCTGACCGCGACGCTCTGCCTGCTCGCCTTCGGCGCGGTGATGGTCTTCTCCGCCTCCTCGACCACCCAGGTCCTGCAGAACGGCGGGCTCGCCGATTCCGCCTACTACCTGCAGCGCACGCTGATCGTCGGCGCGATCGGGCTGGTGATCATGCACTTCACCGCGCGCCACGGGCTGACCGCGATCCGCCGCATGACGCCGCTGCTGCTGGCCGGGTCGATCTTCCTGCTGGTCGTCGTGCTCGGCGCCGGGCAGAGCGTCAACGGCGCCACCCGCTGGATCGGCGGCGGCTCCTTCCAGATCCAGCCCTCCGAGCTGGCCAAGGTCGCGCTCGTCCTCTACGGCGCCGACATGCTCGCCCGCGAACCGAGGCGGATCCGCTCGATCCAGGGCTTCATGCCGATCCTGCTGGTCACCGGCGCCGCCTGCCTGCTGGTGATGCTCGAGCCCGACATGGGGACGACGCTGGTGATCGCCTTCGCCGTCGGCGCCACCCTGATCGCGGCGGGCGTCGCCCCCCGCGACCTCGGCAAGATCGCGCTCGGGATCGGCGTCCTGGTCCTGCTGCTGACGATCGTCGAGCCCTACCGGATGGCGCGGCTGACCAGCTTCCTCCACCCGGGCAGCGAAACCGAAGGCGCCGGCTTCCAGGCCGCGCAGGCGAAGATCGCGCTCGGCTCCGGCGGGATCTTCGGAGTCGGGATCGGCAACGGCGTGAAGAAGGCCTACTACCTGCCCGAGGCCCACACCGACATGATCTCGGCGGTGATCGGCGAGGAGCTCGGCCTGGTCGGCATCCTCGGCGTCGTCGGCCTCTTCGCGATGTTCGGCTTCGCCGGGCTGCGGATCGCCCAGAAGGCGAAGGACAACTACGGCAAGATCCTCGTCGCCGGGCTGACCTCGATGGTCCTGATCACGGCGACGATCAACCTCTTCGCGGTGATGGGCCTGGCGCCGCTGACCGGCGTGCCGCTGCCCTTCATCTCCTACGGCAACTCGGCGCTCCTGTCCTGCCTGTTCGCGGTCGGCCTGATCCTCAACGTCGCCCGCGGCGGCACCGCGAGCGCCGCGCGCACGACTGGCGGGAGGGGCTCGTCCAGCCGGTCCGCGAGACTACGCGTCGTCGATGGCGGGCGTTCGCCCGCGCGCGAAAGGAGCGGGTCGAGCGGTGCCAGACGGGCCAAGAGTGGTGGTGGCGGCGGGGGGAACCGCGGGGCACGTGGTTCCCGCCATGGCGGTCGCCGCCGAGCTACGTAAGAGCGGCGCCGAGGTCAGCTTCCTCGGCACGCGCGAGAAGGTCGAGGCGGACCTGGTGCCCGCCGCCGGCTACGAGATCGACTTCCTGCGGGTGCGCGGGATCGACCGCCGCAACCCGCTGCGCGCCGCGCGGGCCGGCTTCGAGGCGATCGGCGCGATCGGCGCGGCGCGCTCGGTGCTGCGCCGGCGGCGCGCCGACGTGGTCATTGGCGGCGGGGGCTACGTCGCCGGGCCGGCCGGGGTGGCGGCGACGCTGACCCGCACGCCGCTGGTCCTGACCGAGGCCGACAGCCATCTCGGCCTCGCCAACCGCCTGCTCGCCGGCCGGGCGCGGCGGGTCTGTCTCGCCTTCCCGATCGAGGGGCGGGCCGGGGAGCGCTACCTGGTGACGGGACGGCCGGTGCCCGAGGCGGTTCTCGCGGCCGACCGCCTCGCGGCGCGGGCCCGGTTCGGGATCGCGGACGGGGAGCGGACGCTGCTCGTCGTCGGCGGCAGCCAGGGCGCGCGCTCGGTCAACCTCGCCGCGGTCGAGGCGTTCGCCGAGCGCGAGGGCCGCGACTTCCGCGTGCTGCACCTGTCGGGGATGCGCGACTACGACGCGCTGCGGGAGCGCCTCGATGCGGCGCCCCACGCCGCGGGCTACGAGCTGATCGCCTACGAACCCGACCTCGGCGACGTGCTCGCCGCCTCCGATCTGGTGCTGGGACGCTCGGGTGGCTCGATCTTCGAGTTCACCGCGGCCGGCCGCCCGGCGGTCCTGGTCCCCTATCCCCACGCGACGGCCGACCACCAGCGCGCCAACGCGCGTTGGATGGAGACGGCGGGGGCGGCGACGATCGTCGAAGACGACGCGCTCGACCCGGCGGCGCTGTTGGCCGAGGTCGGCGGGATCCTCCACGACGAGGCGCAGTTGGAGCAGATGGCGGCCGCCGCGCGCGAGCTGGCGAAGCCGCACGCGGCGCGCACGATCGCCGACCAGGTGCTGGAGGCGGCAGTTCGATGACCGCGGCGACGAATCGCGGCGCGACCAGCAGCACCCCATATATATGGAGCGGGGCGCGCGGATGAGCGACTGGAGCGGCCGCCGCCTGCATTTCATCGGGATCGGCGGGGCCGGGATGAGCGGGCTCGCCGTCGTCTGCGCCGGGCTCGGCGCCGAGGTCACCGGCAGCGACCGCAGCGAGTCCCCTTATATGGAGCGGCTGCGGGCGGCCGGGCTCGAGCCGCCGATCGGCCACGACGCCGCCAACCTGCCCGAGGGCGCCGAGGTGGTCGTCTCGACCGCGATCGCCGACGAGAACCCGGAGCTGGCCCTGGCCCGCGAGCGCGGGCTGACGGTGATCCACCGCGGCGAGCTGCTCGCCGAGCTCTGCGCGGAGAAGCGGCTGATCGCGATCGCCGGCACCCACGGCAAGACGACGACCACCGCGATGACGGTCTGGGCGCTGCGCGGGATGGGCGAGGACCCGGCCTTCTTCGTCGGCGGCGAGGTGCCCGGGCTCGGCCCCGAGGGCGCTCCGGCCAACGCGGGCTGGGGGGAGGGGGAGTGGGTGGTCGCCGAGGCCGACGAGTCCGACGGCAGCTTCCTGCGCCTCGACCCCGAGGTCGCCGTCGATCACCAACGTCGAGATGGACCACCACTCGAAATGGGGCTCGCTCGAGCCCCTGGTCGAGGCCTTCGCCGGCTTCGCCGGCAAGGCCCGCGTCGCCGTCCTGCCCGCCGCGACCCGCGCGGGCGGCGCGGTGGAGGAGGTCCGCGCGGCCCTGACAAGCCCCGCCCCCGACCGCGTTCGCAGTTCGTTCCGGATAGCGGAACCAAGTGCGAACGCACCGGGGCGAGCAGCGGGAGGTCGCCGAGTTCTCGGCGCTCGCGCCGGGGCCGGCGGTGCTCGATCTTGCGGTGCCGGGCGCGCACAACGTGCTCAACGCTCGGGCGGCGCTTGCCGCGCTCGGCGCCGCGGGGTTCGACCTCGACCGGGCCGCCGCCGCGCTCGCCGACTTCCGCGGCGTCCGCCGCCGGCTCGAGGTGAAGGGCGAGCGGGGCGGGGTCCGCATATATGACGACTACGCCCACCACCCGACCGAGGTCCGCGCCGCCCTCGCGGCGCTCCGCGAACTCGATCCGCCGCGCCTCGTCGCCGTCTTCCAGCCCCACCTCTACTCGCGCACCAAGGTCTTCGCGACCCAGTTCGGCGCCGCCCTGGCGCTCGCCGACGAGATCGCCGTGCTCGACGTCTACCCGGCCCGCGAGGAGCCGGTCGGCCCGCTCGCCGGGGTCAGCGGCATCGACGTCGCCCGTGCCGCCGCCGACCGCGCCGGCGGCAAACCGGTCGCCTGGCTCCCGACCGCGGCCCGCGCCGAGGCGTTCCTCACCCGCCGCCTTGACGCTCTGCCCCAGGGCTCGATCCTGGTGACGATCGGCGCAGGCGACATCTTCAAGCTGGGCGAGGCCCTGCTGGCGGGAGATCGAAGGAGCCTGATGGCTCCCTCAGCCCCCCGCCGGGGTCGAGCGCGACTACCCGCTGGCCCGCCTGACCACGGTCCGCACCGGCGGCCCCGCCGACTTCTTCGCCCGCCCGGCCTCCCAGGACGACCTCGTCGCGCTGCTCGCCTGGGCAGAAAACTCGAGCCTCGCGGTAGGAGTGGTCGGCTCGGGATCGAACCTCCTCGTAGCGGATGACGGATTCCGAGGACTCGCGATGAAGCTGGGCGGGGCGCTGACCGAGGTCGAGCGCGACGGCACGCACCTGCGCTGCGGCGGCGGCGCCCGGCTGCCCTCGGCCGCGGCGAAAGCGGCGGGCTGGGGGCTCTCCGGCCTCGAGTTCGGGATCAACATCCCCGGCACCGTGGGCGGCGCGGTGCGGATGAACGCCAACGCCTACGGCGGACAGCTCGCCGAGGTGCTCGAGTGGGTCGAGGTCTCGACCGCGGCCGGCACCGAGCGGCGCGACCCGGCGACGCTCGACTTCGTCTACCGCAACTCGAACCTCGGCCGCGGCCGAGATCGTCTCCCGCGCCTCCTTCGCGCTCACCCCCGGCGACCCCGACGAGATCAGCGCCACGCTCGCCTCGATGCGCGACCGCCGCCGCGAGGCGCAGCCCTCCGGGATCAAGACCTTCGGCTCGACCTTCAAGAACCCCGACGACGAGCGCGCCGAGGGCCGCTCCGCCGGCCGGCTGCTCGAGGCGGCCGGCTGCCGCGGCCTCGCCACGGCGGCGCTCGCTTCTCCGAGAAGCACGCCAACTTCGTCGAGAACATCGGCGAGGCGACGACCGCCGACGTCCTCGCGCTGATGGCCGAGGGCCGGCGCCGCGTGAAGGAGGAGTTCGGCGATCGAGCTCGAGCCCGAGGTCCAGGTGCTGGGCGACGTCGACGTGCCGGGGTGGCATGAGCGCGGAGCGAGAGAGCGAGATCGCCGGTGATCATGAACGCGAGCGAGCGAAGCGCGAAAGGTATGCGATGAAGCGCGTCCTGCTCGGGCTGATCGCGGTGGCGGCGATCGCCGCCGCCGTCTACTGGTTCGCCCTGCGCGGCTCCTCGACCCCGACCGCCGAGGCGAGACCGCCGCAGCCGGTCGCCCAGATCGGCGAAGGCAAGACCGTGATCCTGGTCGGCGACGACGGCAAGCTGCTCGGCTCGTCCACGGGCAAGAAGCAGGTCCACCTGCCGGTGCTGCCGCTGAAGACAGCCGCCGAAGGGCAAGCGGGTCCGCGGCCACGTGCTCGAACAGGTCCACATCCTCGCCGCCGCGCCGAAGGCGCTCCGCCACTACATCGCCGCCACCAAGTACGACGAGACCGGGGTGGATGTCGAACTTCACCTCCGGGATCGAAATCCGCTTCGGCGACGATCGCGAAGCGACGCGGAAGTGGAAAGCGGCCGCCGCGATGCTTGCCGATCCGTCCGTGACGTTGCTCAGTTATGTAGACGTGACGGCGCCGACCCGCCCGTCGACCGGGGGCGAAGGCCACGAACTGCCGCCCGCTTCCTGAGGCGGAATGCGGGCCTGGAGGCCAACCCTCGACCATAGGGTGAGACTCGCGAAACCCTCAAGCCATGGTCGAGAAATCTGCCTTGCAGGATGCCTGCCGGACGTTTGACAGACCCTCTGAAATGCCCTACGTTGAGCGCAATTTCCGTGGTTGTCAGCGGCTGCTCGAACCCTTGAGCATCGCTGCAGCCTCGGACAGAACAAAGGCTCAACTCACATACAGGTGGCTAAGCCTCGACGCCGAATTGTTGGAGGAGGCGCGGCAGCCCACCAACAGAAAGAAATCGGGAGATGGAATCGACTTACCTAGCGGTGATCAAGGTCGTGGGCGCCGGCGGCGGCGGCACCAACGCGGTCAGCCGCATGATCGACGCGGGCATCCGCGGCGTCGAGTTCGTCGCCGTCAACACCGACGCGCAGGCGCTGCAGGCCTGTGACGCCGACATCAAGCTTTCGATCGGCCAGGAGCTGACCCGCGGCCTCGGCGCGGGCGGCAACCCCGAGGTCGGCGCGGGCGCCGCGGCCGAGTCCCGCGATGAGATCAAGGAGGCGCTGAAGGGCGCCGACATGGTCTTCGTCACCGCGGGCGAGGGCGGCGGCACCGGCACCGGCTCGGCCCCGGTGATCGCCGAGATCGCCAAGGAGGAGATCGGCGCCCTCACCGTCGGCGCGGTCACCAAACCGTTCGAGTTCGAGGGCAAACGACGGATGCAGCAGGCGCTCGAGGGCATCGAGAAACTGCGCAACAACGTCGACACCCTGATCATCGTCCCGAACGAGAAGCTGCTGCAGGCGGTCGAGCGGCGGACCAGCGTCCTCGACGCCTTCCGCCAGGCCGACGACATCCTGCGCCAGGGCGTCCAGGGCATCACCGACCTGATCACGATCCCCGGCCTGATCAACCTCGACTTCGCCGACGTGCGCACGATCATGCGCGACGCCGGCTCGGCGCTGATGGGCGTCGGCTCGGCCTCGGGCGAGAAACGCGCGCTCGAAGCGGCGAAAGCGGCGATCACCTCGCCGCTGATCGAGGAGTCGATCAAAGGCGCGACCGGGATGCTGCTGAACATCACCGGCCCCGAGGACCTCGGCCTGTTCGAGGTCAACGAGGCGGCGCAGCTGGTCCAGGCCGAAGCCGACGACAACGCCAACATCATCTTCGGCTCGGTCGTCGACCAGTCGATGCACGACGAGATCCGGGTCACCGTGATCGCCACCGGCTTCGAGGGCTTCGAGCTGCTGGCCCGCTCGCCGCAGCGCGTGCGGCGTCGTTACGAGTCGCGGCCGCGGGTCTCCGCCGAGGACACCGACATCCGCAAACTGCGGGTGTCCGACGACGACATCGACGTCCCGGGCTTCCTCAAAGAGTAGGTAGCGAGGGGGTCCCGTCGGGAGTCCCTCTCCAGGCCGCGTTCGCGGGAGTTCCTGGTGAGGAACTCCCGACGGGACCCTGGGCGCCGTTGCAATAGCCGCCCTCGATGCGCCGCACCCCCCTCTTCGAGCAGCACGCCGAGCTGGGCGCCAAATTGGTGCCGTTCGCGGGCTGGGAGATGCCGGTCCTCTACGAGGGGATCAAAGAGGAGCACACCGCGGTCCGCACCCACGCCGGGATGTTCGACGTCTCCCACATGGGCGAGGTCGAGGTCGAGGGCCCGGGCGCGCTCGCCTTCCTGCAGCTGGTGCTCTCCAACGACGTCGCCGAAGATCGCGGTCGGCGGCGCCCAGTACTCCTGCCTCTGCAACGAGGCGGGCGGGGTGATCGATGACCTCTTCGCCTACCGGCTCGGCACCGACCGCTTCCTGATCGTCACCAACGCGGCCAACCACGAGACCGACCTCGCCTGGCTCGGCCGCTGGTCCCGCGACCACGACGTCTCGGTCCGCGACGTCGCCGACCGCTACGCGATGCTCGCCGTGCAGGGCCCGCACGCCCGCGCCATGCTCGAGCCGCACGCTCGGCCTCGAGCTGCCCGAGCGCTTCCACGTCGCCGCGATGAACGTCGGCCGCCGCCCGGCGCTGATCTGCGGCACCGGCTACACCGGCGAGGACGGGGTCGAGATGCTGATCGACCCCGAGGTCGCGATCCCGATCTTCAAAGAGCTGCGCGACGCCGGCGTCGTCCCCTGCGGGCTCGGCGCCCGCGACACCCTGCGGCTCGAGGTCTGTTACCCGCTGCACGGCAACGAGCTGACCCCGGAGCGCAACCCGATCGAAGCCGACCTCGGCTGGTGCTGCAAGGAGGCGACGGGCTTCCTCGGCTCGCCGACGATCGCCGCGGCGCGCGCCGAGGGCACCGCCGAGCGGCTCGTCCCGTTCACGATCGAGGGCGGCGGGATCCCGCGCGACGGCAACCCGGTGCTCGGGGGCGCGGCGCGAGGTCGTCGGCGTCGTCACCAGCGGCACCTTCGCGCCCTCGCTCGAGATCGGCGCCGGGATGGCCTACGTCGAGAGCGCCCTCGCCGAGCCGGGCACCGAGGTCGAGATCGACGTGCGCGGCAAGCATCGCCCCGCCCGGATAGCTTCCAAGCCTCTCTACCCAAGATGACCAACCGGATAAGGAGCTGAACCTTGGCCGAGGCCAACTACCCCGACGATCTGCGCTACCACGACCAGCACGACTGGGTGCGGATCGAGGGCGATGACGCGGCCATCTTCGGGATCACCTGGTACGCCCAGGACACGCTCGGCGAGGTCGTCTTCTTCGAGCCGCCCGAGGTGGGCACGGCGCTGACCAAAGACCAGCCCTACGCCGAGGTCGAGTCGGTGAAGGCGGTCTCCGACGTGATCGCGCCGATGTCGGGCGAGGTGACCGAGGTCAACGACGCGCTCTCCGACAGCCCCGAGCAGATCAACGAGGACCCCTACGGGGCCGGCTGGCTGGTCAAAGTGAAGCTGTCGCAGCCCGGAGGAGGCACGAGGCGCTCCTCACCGCCGCCGAGTACGAGAAACTGCTCGACCGCTAGTGCGCGCGGTCCTGCCCCGAAGCGGCCCCGCGAGCGCCGGCCACCGCCTTCCCTAGCCTGTAACAGGAGTGAGCCGCTACACCTCAGCCACCCCTGACGATCGCGCCGAGATGCTGGCCGCGATCGGCGTCGATTCGGTCGACGAGCTGTTCGAGCAGATCCCCGGGCCGCTGCGCCTCGGCCGGCCGCTCGAGCTGCCCGACGGGCATGAGCGAGGCCGAGGTCTACGAGCGCCTGGCGGCGCTGGCCGGGCGCAACGCCGACGCCGAAGAGCAGGTCAGCTTCGTCGGCGCCGGGATGTACGACCACTACGTGCCGGCGATCGTCGACGCGATCACCTCGCGCTCCGAGTTCCTCACGCCCTTACACGCCCTACCAGCCGGAGATCTCGCAGGGCGGGCTGCAGGTGATGTTCGAGTTCCAGACCGCGATGTCGGAGCTGACCGGGCTGCCGGTCTCGAACGCCGGGCTCTACGAGGGGCCGTGCTCGGTCGCCTCGGCGGGCTACCTGGCGATGAACGCGACCAAACGGGCGAAGTTCGTCGTCTCCCGCGGCGTCCACCCGCACAGCCGCGAGACCCTCGCCACCTACTCGGTCGGGCTACGGCGCCGAGGTGGTCGAGGTCGGGCTCGAGGGCGGCGTCACCGACGCGGCGGCGCTGGCGGCGGCGGTCGACGGCGAGACCGCGGCGGTGATCCTGCAGAGCCCCAACTTCCTCGGCGCGGTCGAGGACGTCGAGGCGCTCGGCGCGGCGGCGAAGGAGCACGGCGCGCTGCTGGTCGTCGCCTGCGACCCGATGACGCTCGGGATCCTGAAGCCGCCCGGCGAGTGCGGCGCCGACATCGCGCTCGGCGAGGGCCAGCCGCTCGGCAACCGCCTCGACTTCGGCGGGCCCTCGTTCGGCTTCTTCTGCGCGACCGAGGCGCAGATCCGGCGGATGCCGGGACGGATCGCCGGCGAAACCGAGGACGTCGACGGGCGCCGCGGCTTCGTCCTCGCGCTGCAGACCCGCGAGCAGCACATCCGCCGCGAGAAAGCGACCAACAACATCTGCACCGCGCAGGCGCTGAACGCGCTCGGCGCGATGGTCCACCTGGCCTGGCTCGGGCGCGAGGGCTTCCGCGAGCTGGGCGAGCTGCTGGTGCGGCGCACCGCCTACGCGCGCGAGCGGCTCGCCGCGGTCGAGGGGGTCGAGCTGCTGCACGACGCGCCGGTCGTCCGCGAGTTCGCGGTGCGGCTCGACGCGCCGGTCGACAAGGTGCTCGACCGGGTCGCCGAGCGCGGCATCGCCGCCGGCTACCCGCTCGGCCGCGAGTACCAGGAGTACGAGGACGGCCTCCTCGTCGCGATCACCGAGCGCCGCACACCGGCGCAGATCGACGAGCTCGCCGAGGCGCTCGGCGCCGCGATCGCGGCAGAGCGGACCGAGGTCGCCGTCTCATGAGGATCGGCCCGCCCGCGGCGGAGGCGGAAGCGAGAGAGGGAGATCTCCGGTGATGATGAGCCCGAATGAGCGAGAGCAGAGCACGCGGGCGGAATTGATGTCGGAGGCGCCGATGCAGCGCGAACGGGCGACGACGATCTACGAGAAGTCGAAGACCGGTCGGCGCGCCGCCGTCCTCCCCGACGCCGGCGTCCCCGAGACGCCGATCGAGGACCTGATCCCGGCGAACCTGCTGCGCTGCCGAGCCGCCGAACCTCCCCGAGGTCGCCGAGCCGGAGATCGTCCGCCACTACAACCGGCTCAGCCGGCGCAACTTCGACCTCGACTCGGGCTTCTACCCGCTCGGCTCGTGCACGATGAAGCACAACCCGCGGCTGAACGAGCGGGTCGCGGCGCTGCCCGGCCACGCCCGCCTGCACCCGGCGCAGGACCCGCGCCGCGCCCAGGGCGCGCTCGAGCTGATGTACCTGCTGCAGGAGAGCCTCGTCGGAGATCTGCGGCCTGCCCAGCGTCAGCCTGCAGCCCTCGGCCGGGTCCCACGGCGAGCTCGCCGGCCTGCTGCTGACCCGCGCCTACCACGCCGACCGCGGCGAAACGCGGACCAAGGTGCTGGCGCCCGACACCTCGCACGGCACCAACCCGGCCTCGGTGACGATGGCGGGCTACGAGGTGGTCAAAGTCGCGACGAATCGAGCGCGGCGGCGTCGACATTGACGACCTGCGCGCGAAGATCGCGCAGGAGGGCCCCGACCAGATCGCCTGCCTGATGCTGACCAACCCGAACACGCTCGGGCTCTTCGACGAGAACATCGAGGAGATCGCGGCGCTGATCCACGAGGCGGGCGGGACGCTCTACTACGACGGGGCGAACCTGAACGCGATCATGGGGCGGACGCGGCCCGGCGACATGGGCTTCGACATCGTCCACCTGAACCTCCACAAGTCCTTCAGCCAGCCGCACGGCGGCGGCGGGCCGGGGGCGGGGCCGATCGCCGGTCGGCAGCGGATCGAGCCGTTCCTGCCGCGCCCGCAGGTGGTCCGCCGCGAGGGCTCCAACGGCCACGGCCCGAGCTTCGACCTCGACTTCGACCGGCCCAAGTCGATCGGCCGGCTGCGCGGCTTCCAGGGCAACTTCGGCGTCTTCGTGCGCTCCTACGCCTACATCCTCAGCCTCGGCGGCGACGGCCTCACCGAGGCCTCGGAGACTGCGGTGCTGAACGCCAACTACCTGAAAGCGCGCCTCGCCGCGGGGCGGGCCGGGGAGCGGCTGCCGATCGCCTTCGACCGCCACTGCATGCACGAGTTCGTCCTCTCCGGCCGGCCGATGAAGACAGAGCTCGGCCTCGCCACGCTCGACCTCGCCAAGCGGCTGCTCGACTTCGGCTTCCACCCGCCGACCGTCTACTTCCCGCTGCTGGTCGACGAGGCGCTGATGGTCGAGCCGACCGAGACCGAGACGAAGGAGAGCCTCGACGCCTTCGCCGACGCGATCGAGGAGATCCTCGCCGAGGCCGAGACCGACCCGGAGATCGCCAAGAACGCGCCTTACTCGACCCCGGTCCGCCGCCTGGACGAGGTCCGCGCGACCCGCAAGCCGGTCGTCCGCCAGCAGTTCGGCTGAGCTCGACGGCCGATCGAACCCCCTCCGACGCTTGTCCGCGATGGAGGACAAGCGTCGGCCCGCGTGGAAGGCTTGCCGCGTGAGCATGCGCGTCGCGACCGAGGCGGACCTGGAGGCGATCGGCGAGACGCTGGCGCGCGCCTTCGAGCACGACCCGCTCTGGGGCTGGGCCTTCGAAGACGCCGAGCGCGAGCGCAAGCTGGCGTCGCTGGCGGAGGTCTTCGGCTTCTTCGCCGGCGCGGCGCTCGGCCTCGGCTGGGTGCGGGTCACCGACGGGGTCGAGGCGGTGGCGGTGTGGATCCCGCCGGGCTCGCCGGAGATGTCGCCCGCCGACGAAGAGCGCCTGCCGGACGTCGATCGCCGCCGCCTGCGGGCCGGAGTCGGCGGCGCGCGTCGACGAGCTGCTCGACGCCTTCGAAGGCAACCACCCCCACGAGCCGCCGCACTACTACCTCAGCCTGCTCGCCACCCATCCCGACCACGCGGGCCGCGGCCTCGGGCGTCGGCCTGGTCGCCGACTGCCTGGCCGAGATCGACGCCGGCGACCCGCCCGCGGCCGCCTTCCTCGAGTCCTCGAACCCGGCCAACGTCCCCCGCTACGAACGCCTCGGCTTCCGCCCGACCCACGAGATCGAGCTGATCGCCGGCCTCGGCGGCACCCAGATGTGGCGCGGACCGGCGCCGGCCGCTCACGGACGCTTCGACCCCGGCCGAGCGCGGCCGCGTCGACCCGGGCGCCTTAGAGCTCCGGCAGCTCCTGTTCGAGCTCCAGCACCGGCGCGAAGAGGTCGCCGTGCTTCTCGATCCGGTCGAGCACCGCGTCGGCCTCGAAGACGAGCTCGCTCGTTGTCGCCCGAGTCGGCGGCCGTCTCGACCTCGTCCCAGGTCACCGGCGTCGAGGCGGTCGGGTGTTCGCGGGCCCGCAGGCTGTAGACGGCGACCGTCGTTTTGCGCTGGTGGTTCTGCGACCAGTCGACGAAGACCTTGCCCTCGCGGTCGACCTTTTTCATCGTCGAGAGGACCTCGTCGGGCGTCTGCTTCTCGAGCAGCTGGGCGATCGCTTTGGCGAACGGTTTGGTCACCTCGTAGTTCACTTTTTTGGAGTTCAGCGGGACGTAGACCTGCATCCCCTTCGAGCCCGAGGTCTTCGGGAAGCACTCGACCCCGAAGTGGCCGAAGAGGTCGCGCAGGCGGAGCGCCACCCGGCAGCAGTCGACGATGTCGGCGGGCGGGCCGGGGTCGAGGTCGAAGGCGAGCACGGTCGGCCGTTTCGGCGCCCGCGCCTTCGAGAGCGAGGGGTGGAACTCGACCGTCGCCAGCTGCGCCATCCAGACCAGCGTCGGCAGCCCGTCGCAGACGCAGAAGTCGATTTTCCCGGCGTCGCGGCCCGGCCTCGACGCGCGCCGTCTTCACCCATTTCGGCCGGTGTTTGGGGCAGCGCTTCTCGAAGAACGGCGGCGTCCAGGTCCTCGACCCCTTCCGGGAAGCGGCGCAGGGTGACCGCGCGGCCGGCTCAGGTGGGGGATCATCGCCGGCGCCACCTTGGCGTAGTAGTCGATCATCTCGCCCTTGGTGAAGCCGGTCTTCGGGTAGAGGACCTTGTCGAGGTTGGTGAGCTTCAGCTCCCGGCCTTCGACCTCGACCTGGCGGCCCGACGCCACGGGGCGGGCCTACTTCGATTTGGCTTTCGCCCGCGAGGGGCGTTTTTTGGCGGCGGGCTTTTTTGGCTTTGCTTGGCTTTGGCGGCGTTTTTTCCTGGCGCGGATTTCGCTTTCGCCGGTTTCGTTCGCCCGCCTTTGCCCTGGACCGCGGCGATCGATTCCTCCAGCGCCGCCATCAGGTCGGGCGGCTTTGGTCGCCTTCGGCGCCTCGGCCTCGGAGGCGACGATCTCCTTGCCTTCGGCTTTGCGTTCGATCAGCTCCAGCAGCTGCTCGCGGTACTCGTCGTGGTAGGCGCTCGGGTCGAAGTCGGTGGAGAGCGACTCGATCAGCTGCTCGGCCATCTCCTGCTCGCGTTTGGCCGGTTTCGACGCTTTCTCGGGGAGGATTTCGAGCTCGGCGGCCGGCACGACCTCGTCGGCGAAGCGCATCGTCGTCAGCGTCAGCACCTTGCCGTCGCTGCGGATCGCCGCCAGGTGCTCTTTGTTGCGCAGGACGAAGCGGGCGATCGCCACCTTGCCCGAGGCCGCCATCGCCTTGGCCAGCAGCGAGTAGGCTTTCTCGGCGCCGTCGGCGGGACCCAGGTAGTAGGGGCTGTCGAAGTACATCGGGTCGATCTCGTCGAGGTCGACGAAGTCCTGGACGTCGATCGCGCGGGTTTTTTCCGGCGCCAGCGCTTCCATCTCGTCCTTGGTCAGCGGCACGTACTGGCCCGGGGTCAGCTCGTAGGCTTTGATGATCTCGTCGTAGGGGACCTCTTCGTCGGTGCCCTCGGCGACGCGGCGGTGTTTGATCCGCGAGGAGTCGGACTCGCGGATCTCGCGCAGGGCGATGTTGCGCCGCGCGACGGCGCTGTACATGCGCACCGGGACGTTCAGCAGCCCGAAGCTGATCGAGCCGGACCAGATCGCTCTCGCCATGCGGGGATTGTCCCAGTCGTGGGCGTGGGCGCAAGCCGGCCAGCCCGGCGCGGTCGCGAAGTTGCGGTCGTCCTTGGCCCGGTGTCGGGGCCAAAGGACGACCGCGGGTCGGGAAGGCGGGGTTCCTAGACTCGATCCGTGTCCCGGCAGCAGCGCCTCACCCTGATCGCGACGATCCTCGGCTCGACCGTCGTCTTCCTCGACGGCACGATCGTCAACGTCGCGCTGCCCTCGATCGGGCGCGAGCTGAACGCCGGGCTCGCCGGCCAGCAGTGGGTGGTCGAGGCCTACATGCTGACGATGGTCTCGCTGCTCCTGGTCGGCGGCAGCCTCGGCGACCAGTTCGGGCGGCGGCGCCTCTTCGTGATCGGCCTGGTCGCCTTCGGCGCCACCTCGATCCTCTGCGCGCTGGCCCCGACCGAGGAGTTCCTGATCGGCGCGCGGGCGCTGCAGGGGATCGCCGGGGCGCTGCTGGTGCCGGGCTCGCTGGCGATCGTCGCGGCGACCTTCGCCGGCGAGGAGCGCGGGCAAGGCGGTCGGGACCTGGACGGCGTGGACCGGGATCGCGACCGTGTTCGGCCCGGCGGGCGGCGGCGCGCTGGTCGGGCTGACCTCCTGGCGGGCGATCTTCTGGGTCAACATCCCGCTGATCGCGGCGACCGTGACGCTGACCCTGCGCGCGGTCGAGGAGTCGAGCGACCCCGACGCCTTCCGCGGCATCGACGTCCCCGGCGTGCTGCTCTCGGCGGCGGGCCTGGCCGGCCCGGTCTTCGCGCTTGATCGAGCAGCCGACCCACGGCTGGGGCGACCCGCTGGTCTGGGCGCCGCTGATCGCGGGCGTCGCCTGCTTCGCCGCGTTCGTCGCTCTGGGAGGCGCGCGCCCCGCGGCCGATGCTCGACCTCTCGCTCTTCCGCATCCGCAACTTCGCCGTCGCCAACCTGACCACGCTGACGCGTCTACGCCGGGCTCGGCGCCGGGCTTCTCTTCGTCGGCCTCTACCTGCAGCAGATCGTCGGCTACACGCCGTTCGAGGCGGGTCTGGCGACGACGCCGATCTCGCTCTGCCTCTTCCTGCTCTCGCCGCGCTGGGGCAAGCTCGCCTCCGGGGTCGGGCCGCGGCTGCCGATGACGCTCGGGCCGATCGTCGGCGGCGCCGGGATGCTGCTCTTCATGCGGCTCGACTCGAACGCGTCCTATCTCGCCGACGTGCTGCCCGCGGTGCTGGTCTTCGGCCTCGGGCTCTCGGCGACGGTGGCGCCGCTGACCGCGACCGTGCTCGACTCGGTCGCCGGGAACCGGGTCGGGATCGCCTCCGGCGATCAACAACGGCGTCTCGCGGGTCGCCGGGCTGCTGGCGATCGCGGTGCTCGGCGCGGTGATCTCGGCGCACTTCGGCGCGCGGCTCGACTCCGAGCTCGGCGTCCCAGCCCGCTCGGCCCGGCCGCGGCGAGCACGGTCGCCGAAGCCAAGGAACAGCCGCTCGGCGTCCCCGACACCGAGCTGCTGCGGCCCGGTCGAGCGGCCGCGGATCGTCGCCGCCTCGACCGACGCCTCGACCTCGGCCTTCCACCTCGGCGCGCTGCTGGCCGGGCGCTGATGATCCTCGGCGGCATCGCCGCGGGGATCGGGATCCGCAACCCGAACGCCGCGCCCGCGAGCCGCGGCCCCGGCGGGGCGAGCCCGACGGCCCGAAGAAACTAGAGTTGGCCGCCCATGGCTGACCGCGCCCGATCATCTTCTCCGGCATCCAGCCGACCGGCCGCAAGCACCTCGGCAACTTCATCGGCGCGATCCGCCAGTACGTCGAGGGGCAGGACCGCGGCGACCCGGCGATCTTCTGCGTCGTCGACCTGCACTCGATCTCGGTCCCCTACGACCCGGCCGACCTGCGCGAGCGCGTCCTCGACACCGCCGCGATCCTGCTCGCCGCCGGGCTCGACCCGGAGCGCTGCATCTTCTTCCGCCAGTCCGACGTGCGCGCCAGCACACCGAGCTGACCTGGCTCCTCTCGGCGGTCACCTCGCACGGCGACCTCGATCGGATGACCCAGTTCAAGGAAAAGACGGGGAGCGCGCGCGAGCTGGCCTCGGCGGCGCTCTTCTATTACCCGGTGCTGATGGCCGCCGACGTGCTCGCCTACCGGGCGACCGAGGTGCCGGTCGGCGACGACCAGCGCCAGCACGTCGAGCTGATGCGGGAGATCGCGCGGCGCTTCAACGCGCGCTTCGGCGAGCACGCTGGTGGTGCCGGAGCTGCGGCTGCCCGAGGTCGGCGCGCGGATCATGGACCTGCAGGAGCCGGAGCGGAAGATGTCGACGACCGGCGGGACCGAGCAGGGGACGGTGCTGGTGCTCGACGACGAGAAGACGATCCGCAAGAAGGTCGGCTCGGCGGTGACCGATTCGGGGCGCGAGGTGCGCGCCGCGCCGGACAAGCCCGGGGTGACGAACCTGATCGACATCCTCGCGGTGGCGCGGGGGACCGGGCGGGCAGAGATCGAGGCGCGAGTTCGCCGAGCGCGGGCTACGGCGACTTCAAGAAGGCGGTGGCCGACGGGGTGGTCGAGCTGCTGGCGCCGGTGCGCGAGCGCTACGAGGAGCTGCGGCCCGACGAGGCGGCGCTCGAGGCGACGCTCGCGGCCGGGGCGGAGAAGGCGCGGGCGATCGCGGCCGGTGCACGATGGCCGACGTGCGCGCGCGGATGGGCTTCGGATCCGCGTAAATAGCGCGGTGCCTTGGAGGGCCCGGGGGAAAGTCCCGGCGCCCCACCCTTACCCCGGCACGGGGGTGGGTGGCGGTCATCCAGGTCGGCCGCTACATTCGCCCTGATGCCGGTCGCCGACCTCGATCTGGACCTCGACGTCTTCGCCGGGTCCCTTCGACCTCCTGCTCGCGGTCGTCCTGCGCGAGGAGGTCAGCCTGCTCGAGCTGCAGCTCGGCGAGGTCGTCGTCGCCTACGTCGATCACCTCGAGGCCCAAGGCGAGCTCGACCTCGAGGTGGCGACCGAATTCCTCGTCCTGATCGCGGCGCTGCTGGAGCTGAAGTCGCGGCTGATGCTGCCGCGCGAGGAGGAGGGGCTCGAGCCGATGAAACCCGAGGAGGCGGTCGAGGAGCTGCTCGCCCGCATGCTCGAGTACCGCCGCTACCGCGATGCCTCCAAGGTCCTGGTCGAGCGCTTCGAGGCCGAGCGCGGCTTACCTCTACCGCTCGGCGCCGCTGCCCGCCGACCTGCGGCGCGTCGCGGTCGATGCCGCGGTCGCGGTCTACGACCCGGCGCGTCTCGGCGAGGCGATCGGCGACCTGCTGCGCGAGCCCGAGGAAGTCGACGTCTCCCACATCCGCCCGACCGTCTCGCTGGAGCGGCGGCTGCGCGTCCTCCGCGACGCGCTCGACGCGCCGCGCCAGCTTCGACTTCGACGACGAGTTCGGCGGCGAGGACCGGTTGACCCAGGCGGTCACCCTTTTCGCCCTGCTCGACCTCTACCGTAAAGGCGAGGTGACCTGGGAGCAGAGCGAGAACTTCGGCCCGATCCGGGTGCTGCGCGGCAGCGGGGCGGCGGCGTGACCGATCTCTCGCGCACGGTCGAATCGCTGCTCTTCCTCTCGCCGGACCCGGTCAGCGTCGTCCGACCTCGCCGAGGCGACGGAATCGACCGAGGGCCAGGTCGCCGAGGCGATCGAGCTGCTGAGCGAAGACCTCGCCGAGGGCAGCGCGGCCTGGTCCTGCGGGTGATCGGCGGCGGCTTCGCGCTGGCGAGCGACCCGGCGAGCGAGGAGGCCGCGCGCCGCCTGCTGGCCAAACCGCGCACCCCGCCGCTGACCCCGGCGCAGGCCGAGACGCTGGCGATCGTCGCCTACCTGCAGCCGGTCTCGCGGCCGGAGATCGCCCGCATCCGCGGCGTCAGCTCCGAGTCGGCGGTGCAGACGCTCGCCGACCGCGGGCTTGATCGAGGAGTCGGGACGCTCCCAGTTCGGCGCCGCGATCTTCAAGACCTCGGACCTCTTCGAACGCCTCTTCGGCCTCTCCGGGGCTCGACGAGCTGCCCGACCCCTCGCGCTTCGACCCGACCCCCGAGGACGAGCGCGAGCTGCGCGAGCGGCTGCTGAAAGCCGGCGAACAGCGCGCCGAGTAGCGCCCGGCGATGCGCCTCGCCAAATACCTCGCCCACGGCGGCGTCGCCTCGCGGCGCAAAGCCGAGGCGATCATCGCGAAGGGACTGGTGACGGTCGGCGGCGAGGTCGTGACGGATCCGGCTCGGGACGTGGGCGACGGCGACGACGTGCGGGTCAACGGCGCGCCGGTCGGGGCCGAGGCGCGCGAGGTCTGGGCGGTGAACAAGCCCGCCGGGGTGGTCTCGACGGCGCGCGAGCCGGGCGAGCGCCGCGCCGTGGTCGAGCTGGTCGAGTCGACGGGCCCGCCTCTATCCGGTCGGGCGCCTCGACGCCGACTCGACCGGCCTGCTGTTGCTGACCAACGACGGCGCCCTCGCCAACCGCCTCACCCATCCCCGCTACGAAGTCGCGAAGACCTACCGCGCCCAGCTGGTCCGGCCGCTCCGCAAGCGCGAGTTGGCGCGGCTGCGGGAGGGCGTCGAGCTCGAGGACGGCCCCACCGCGCCCGCCGAGGTCCGCACCGTCGGCGAGCGGGAGATCGAGATCGTCCTGCGCGAAGGGCGCAACCGCCAGGTGCGGCGGATGGTCGAGGCGGTGGGCGACCGGGTGGTGTCGCTGCGGCGGATCGGCTTCGGCCCGCTGCGGCTCGGTGAGCTCGGTGAGGGCAGCGCGCGGCGGCTGAGCGCGGCCGAGATCGAGGAGCTGCGGGCCGCGGCGGATCGGGGCGGGGCTGGGACAGGGACGGGTTAGGCGCTGGCAATGAGGGACGGCCGACCTTGCCCACCTCACTTGCAATCAGGTGGGCAAGGTCGGCCGTCGCTTCGCCGCGCCGGGCTTGGGACGGCGGGCGCTCATTGGGAGGTGGCCGCTCCGCGGTGGAAAAGCTCTTGGCGGATGACCGCGAAGACGGCGTCGGCTTCCTCTTCGACTTCGCGCCAGGTCACACCGAGCAAGCCGTAGCCGGCGGCGATCAGTTCTCTCGCTCGCCGGTGGTCACGCTCAAAGGCCACCTCGATGCCGTGGTGCTTGCGGCTGTCGGCTTCGACGACGAGGCGCTCGTGCTCCCAGATGAGGTCGACCTCGAGGACGCGCTCGGCGGTGCGCACCGGCACGTTGAATCGCGGCAGGGGCAGACCGGCTGCGGCGACGAGCGGCAGCAGCTTCGCCTCGAAGAGGCTGCGGAAGGTCGCGTACCTCGCGGTCTCGGCCACCGGTCGCCAGTCGTTCAGCACGCGCCGCAGGCACGGAGCCCCGCGGCGCCGCGGGGCGCTCGCGAGGATCGCGTCGATCGCCGCGAGGTCCAGCTTCCGCTCCGTCGCCGCCCGCTCGACCGCGTCCCGCAGCGCGTCTTCGCCGTAGGCCCCCGCGAGGTCGATGATCGTCCGCGCCGCCGTGGTGCATGGAATCCCGTGGACGTATGCCCATTCCGATCGGGCTGGGTAGGGAACGCGGTGAGGCTTGATGCCGTCGATCCGGCGGCCGCGTTGCTGGGTGGGAATCAAGTCCACGACCACCGGCACCGCCTTACCGAAGCCGAGGAGCGCCGCCGCGCTTCGGTGGGAGACGACCGCGCCAGGACAGGCGAGCGCCGCCGCCCTCATGCGGCCGCGCGGTCCGATGGCGGCATGTCCCACGGCGAAGACGCCGTGAAACACGGGAAGAATGCGACCGTCCCGGAGAAGGAGATCTACCTGCCGGCTCGAGACGCCGCGCGCTTCGAGTTGCCGCCGCGAAACGACCCCTCCCTGCCGCGCCGCGAGGCGCGCGACCGCCGCCCGATTGGTTGCGTGGTTCGAAATCCACGTCATAGGTGGATAAGGAACCGCGCAACGGATCTCGCCCCCCTGCGCGGAGGAGGGCGCTCGTTCACGGCCTCTGGAAAGATGCGCGCCGTGGACGTCGGCAGCTACCAAGGCCCGCAGCGGCGGCTCTTCGCGCTTCGCGGCGCGGTGCAGGCCGAGGCGAACGAGCGCGAGGCGATCCTCGACGCGACCGCGGAGCTGATGCGCACGCTGATCGAGCGCAACTCGCTCGAGGCCGAGGCGATGGTCAGCTGCCTCTTCACTACCACAGCCGACCTCGATGCGGAGTTCCCCGCGGTCGCGGCGCGGCAACTCGGGCTGGACACGGTGCCGCTGCTCTGCTGCCGCGAGATCCCCGTGCCCGGCTCGATGGAGCGGGTGATCCGGGTGATGCTGCACTACTACGCCCCCGAGGACGCCGTCCCAGAGCACGTCTACATCGGTGCGACGCAGAAGCTGCGCGCCGATCTGAACGCCGCGCAGTAGCCCGACCCGGCACAATTCCGCCGATGACCGTCACCTACGCCGAGAAGCTTTCGCGGATGCCGGGCTACCAGGCAGGAGTGCCGACCGGGCAGGCGCCCGAGGCGATCGCGGCGGGGCGGATCGCGCAGCTCGCCTCGAACGAGTCGGCGCGGCCGCCGCACCCGAAGGTGGTCGAGGCGATCGCCCGCGCCGCGGCCTCGATGAACCGCTATCCGGATCCGGACGCGACGCTGCTGCGGCGGCGGATCGCCGATCGCCACGACGAGGAGCCGGGGCGGATCGCCGTCGGCAACGGCTCCTGCGACCTCCTCCTTGCCGCCGCCTCGGCGCTCTGCGAGCCCGGCGACGAGATCCTCTACGCCTGGCCGAGCTTCTCGATGTACCCGTACCTGCCGGCGCTGACCGGGGCGCGCGAGATCCGCGTGCCGCTCGGCGAGGGGGACGCGCTCGACCTCGACGCGATGGCGGTCGAGGTGACGGCGGCGACGCAGCTGCTGATCGTCTGCAACCCGAACAACCCGACCGCGACGCATCATCCGGTGGCGGAGATCGCCGCCTTCCTCGAGAAGGTGCCCGCGCGGGTGACGGTGATCCTCGACGAGGCCTACATCGAGTTCCAGACCAACGACGATCCCGAGGCCTCGCTCGACCTGTTGAAGGAGTTCCCGAACCTGGTGGTGCTGAGGACGTTCAGCAAGTGCTACGGGCTCGCCGGCTTGCGGGTCGGCTACGCGATCGGCTCCTCCAACTTCCGCGCCGCGGTCGACGCGGTGCGCCAGCCGTTCAGCGTCAACGCGCTCGCCCAGGCGGCGGGGGCGGAGGCGGTCCTGCACCAAGATGACGTGCTCGAACGGATCGAATCGACGGTCGTCGAGCGCGTCCGCGTGCAGGAGGGGGTGCGCGGGCTCGGCCTCTGGGTGTCGGAGTCGCAGGCGAACTTCTCCTGGATCGACCTCGGCGACAACGACGAAGCGGCGGTCATCGCCGGCCTCGCCGCGGCCGACATCGCGGTCCGCGCGGGAGCGCCGCTCGGCGACCCGGGGCACATCCGGGTCAGCTACGGCACCGAGGACGAGGACGCCCGCTTTCTCGCGGCACTTGCGGCCGCCTTGGGCTGAGTGATACAAAGGTCGGACTGTGAAGCGGACTGCCACCCCCGTCTCTGAACCCGGACGCGCCCTCGGCGCGACCCTCGGCTGTGGCACCCTCACCCCGTATTACTGGCGATTTAGCTAGGCGTCCGGCCCGGCGGCCCGCGGCCGCCCCGAGACAGTCTTCGGCCGGGCGCCGCCCCTGCGGGTGCGCTGTCACGCACTCGCCCAAGTCCGCTTCTGGACACGAGGAAGTTACGATTGCAGCGTTTTGGAGAAAGGCGACGGAAGAATGATCATCGGGATGGATGGCGCCAAGCGAGACGGCGTCCGTGAACAGCGGATCGCAAAAGTGGTCGAGCTGACGCCACCGGGCAAGGTCCTCGAGGAGCTGCCCCTCGGCGCGGAGCGCACCAAGGCGGTGATCCGCGGGCGCCAGGAAGTGGTCGACGTCCTGCACGGCCGCGACCCGCGGCTGATGGTCGTGGTCGGCCCGTGCAGCGTGCACGACCCGAAAGCGGCGCTCGACTACGCCAACCGCCTCGCCGCCGCCTCGCGCGAGCTGAGCGAGGACCTTCTCGTCGTCATGCGCGTCTACTTCGAGAAGCCGCGGACGACCACCGGCTGGAAGGGCCTGATCAACGACCCGCACCTCGACGGCTCCGCCGACGTCAACGCCGGCCTGCGGATCGCCCGCAGGCTGCTGCTCGAGGTGGTCGACCTCGGCCTCCCGGTCGGCTGCGAGTTCCTCGACCCGATCACCCCGCAGTACATCGCCGATGCGGTCGCCTGGGGCGCGATCGGCGCCCGCACCTCGGAGAGCCAGACCCACCGCCAGCTCGGTTCTGGCCTCTCGATGCCGATCGGCTTCAAGAACCGCACCGACGGCAACGTCCAGGTCGCGGTCGACGCGGTCCGCGCCGCCGCCGCCCAACACGCCTTCGCCGGGATCGACGACACCGGCGCGCCGGCGATCCTCCACACGACCGGCAACCCCGACTGCCACATCATCCTGCGCGGCGGCCACGGGATGCCGAACTACCACGTGCCCGAGGTCGAGGACGCGCTGGTCACGCTCGGCGTCGCCGGGCTGCCGGAGCGCCTCGTCATCGACGCCTCCCACGACAACAGCGGCAAGGACCCCGAGAAACAGTTCTTCGCGGCCGGCGAAATCGCTGATCAGATCGCCGACGGCAACAAGGCGATCGTCGGGATCATGCTCGAGTCGTTCCTGGTCGAGGGTCGCCAGGACCTGCGGCCGGGCGAGCCGCTCGTCTACGGGCAGTCGATCACCGACCCCTGCCTTGACTGGGAGGACACCGTCCAGGCCCTCGACCGGCTCGCCTCCGCGGTCCAGGCCCGGCGCAGCTAGCTCGGATGCGGGTCGCCGTCCTCGGCGTCGGGCTGATCGGCGGCTCGATCGGGCTGGCGGCGCGCGAGCGCCTCGGCGCCGAGGTGGCGGGCTTCGACCCTGAGGCGGCGACGCGTGAGGCGGCGCTCGCCACGGGCGCCGCCGACAGCGCCACCGACTCGATCGCGACCGCCTGCGAGGGCGCCGAAATCGTCTTCTGCGCGGCGCCGGTCGGGCTGCTGCCGGGGCTCGCCGCCGCGGCCCTCGCGGCCAGTGGCCACGACACCGCGGTGACCGACGTCGGCTCGACCAAGCGCGACATCGTCGCCGCGCTCTCCGGCGACCAGCGCTTCATCGGCGGCCACCCGCTGGCCGGGGCCGAGACCGCCGGCGTCGCCAACGCCCGCGCCGACCTCTTCGAGGGCGCCCGCTGGTACCTGACCCCGACCGAGGGCTCCGACGGCCTCCTCTACGACCGCCTGCAGCGCGCCGTGGCCGGACTCGGCGCCCGGCCCCAGGCGATCGAGGCGGGCCGGCACGACCACCTGATGGCGACCGTCAGCGGCATGCCGCACGCGGTCGCCAACGCCATCGTCGCCGAGGCGGCCGCCGACCTGGCGAGCGGCGAGGGGTTCCCTGAGGTCGGGCCGAGCCTCCGCGACGCGACGCGGGTGGCCGGCTCCAACCCGGCGATCTGGGCCGACATCTTCGCCTCCAACCACGACGCGGTCGCCGACTCGGTCGAGGCCGTGGCGCGCCGCCTCACCGCGGCCGCGGCATTGATCCGCTCCGGCGACACCGAGGCGATCGCCGCCTGGCATGCCGCGGCCGGAGAGGACCGCCGCCGGCTGCTCGAAGCCGAGCGCCCCGGCGGGCCTCTGTACGAGCTGCGGATCATCCTCGCCAACCGGCCGGGGACGATGGCGACGCTCGCCTTGGCGCTCGGCGAGGGCGGCGTCAACATCGAGGACATGGCGCTCCACCCGGCCCCGGACATGACCTCGGGGGCGGTCTCGCTGTGGGTGGCCGGGGCCGAGCAGGCCGAGCGCGGCGCAGCGCTGGTCCGTGAGCTCGGCCACGGCGTGACGGTCGTCGGTGCCGGCGGATAGCGTCGCGTTCACGATGGACCGAACTCGCTTCGATTCCTCCGGGGGGCTGCGCGGCGCGCTGCGCCCGCCCGCCGACAAGTCGATCTCCCACCGGGCGGCGATGATCGCCGCGATGGGCGAGGGGGAGACCGACATCGTCGGCTTCCTCGACGCGGCCGACACCCGCTCGACGCTGGCCGCCGTGCAGGCGGTCGGGGCACGCCTCGTCCGCGAGGAACTCGCCACAGAGGCGCTCGGCGCCGGTGACGGGCTCGGGGCGCCGGGGCTGCGGATCGCCGGTGTCGGGCTGCGCGGCGCGCGCTCGGCGGCGATCGACGTCGGCAACGCCGGGACGCTGCTGCGGCTGCTGCCGGGCTGGCTCGCCGGGCAGCCGCAGGGCTCGTGGACGCTCGACGGCGACGACTCGATCCGCCGCCGCCCGGTCGACCGCGTCGCCGAGCCGCTGCGCCAGATGGGCGCCCGCCTCGGTGCCCGCGAGGGTCGCCTTCCCCCGCTCGAGATCGAGGCGGCGCCGCTCCACGGCATCGCCTACGAGCTGCCGGTGGCGAGCGCCCAGGTGAAGTCCTGCCTGCTCTTCGCCGCGCTCCTGGCCACCGGCGAGACCCGGGTTATCGAGCCGCTGCCGACCCGCGACCACTCGGAGCGGATGCTGAGCGCCGCCGGCGCGGAGATCTCCCGGGACGGCGACACCGTCCTCGTCACCCCCGCCGAGCGCCTCCGACCGGGGCGGATCGTCGTCCCCGCCGATTTCTCCTCGGCCGCCTTCTTCATCGTCGCCGCGACGATCGTCCCCGGCAGCGACCTGATCCTCCACGGCGTCGGCCTCAACCCGACCCGCACCGGCCTCTTGACGATCCTCGAGCGGATGGGCGCCGCGGCGATCGAGATCACCGAGCGCGGCGAAGAGGGCGGCGAGCCGATCGGCGACATCCGGGTCGGCCACTCCGAGTTGCACGGGTGCGAGGTCGCGGGCGCCGACGTGCCGCTGGCGATCGACGAGCTGCCGCTGGTCGCGCTGGCAGGCTGCTTCGCGGCCGGGACGACGACGATCCGCGAGGCGGCCGAGCTGCGCCGCAAGGAGTCCGACCGGATCGCCACCGTCACCGACGCGCTGCGGGCACTCGGCGGCTCGATCGAGCCGACCGAGGACGGGATGGTGATCGAGGGCGGCGACGGCCTGCGCGGCGGGGCGATCGACTCCCGCGGCGACCACCGCATCGCGATGCTCGGCGCGATCGCCGGGATCGCCTCCAGCGGCGGCGTCGAGGTGGCGGGGATGAGCGCCGCCGAGGTCAGCTATCCCGGCTTCGAGGCCGACCTGATGTCGCTGCAGCACCGCCCCCTGCCGCACGACCCGATCCACTGAGCAACGCCGATCCGTACGCTGGCGCCATGGTGATCGCGATCGACGGCCCCGCCGGGGCCGGCAAGTCAACCGTCGCGCGCGCCGTGGCGGCGGAGCTCGGCTTCACCTACCTCGACTCCGGCGCGATGTACCGCAGCGTCGCGCTCGCCGCCCAGGAGGCGGGGGTCGACGCCGACGACGGCGCCGCGCTGGGGCCGCTCGCCGCCGGCCTCGAGATCGACTTCGACGGGCGCCGCGTGCTGCTCGACGGGCGCGACGTCAGCGATGCGATCCGCCGCCCCGAGGTCACCGCCGACGCCTCCCGCGTCTCCGTCCACCCGGGCGTGCGCGATGCCATGGTCGCCCGGCAGCGGGCGCTGGTCGCGGCCGGCGACTACGTCGCCGAGGGGCGCGACATCGGCACCGTGGTAAGCCCCGAGGCGCCGCTGAAGGTCTTCCTCACCGCGAGCGACGAGGAGCGGGCGCGCCGCCGCGCCGCCGAGACCGGCGAGGACGTCGCCTCGGTGCTGACCGCCCAGCAGCGCCGCGACGCCCGCGACACCGGGCGCGAGCACGGCGCCCTCCGCGCCGCCCCCGACGCGGTCGAGCTCGACACCACCGGGCTGCCGCTGGAAGAAGTGGTCGGCCGGGTGGTCGGCCTGGCGCGCGAGCGCGGGCTGCTCGGCGTGGGCAGGCCGCAGCCCGCCCCGGAGCCCCGATCGTGAGTGCCACCGTTGCCGTGGTCGGCTTCCCCAACGTCGGCAAGAGCACCCTGGTCAACCGCCTGGTCGGCGGCACCGAGGCGGTCACCGCGGCCGAGCCGGGCGTCACCCGTGACCGCAAGCGCCTCGGCACCGAATGGAACGGGGTGCGCTTCGACCTGATCGACACCGGCGGGATCGACCTCGAGGACGAGGCCGAGATGGCCCGCGACGTGCAGGCGCAGGCGCGCCTGGCGATCGCCGAGGCCGACGCGATCCTCCTCGTGGTCGACGGCCGTGCCGGGCTGCGGGCCGGGGACGCGGAGCTCGCGCGGACGCTGCGCGGATCCGAGGTGCCGGTGCTCGTCGTCGTCAACAAAGCCGACCGGCCGAACGACTACGCCGCGACCGCCGAGTTCCACGCGCTCGGCCTGGGCGATCCGATCCCGGTCTCGGCGACGCACGGGCTCGGCACCGGCGACCTGCTCGACCGGGTCGTCGTCGCGCTCGGCGACCGCAGCGGTGACGAGGAGCCCGACGACGCCGTCCGTGTCGCCGTGATCGGGCGCCCGAACGTCGGCAAGTCCTCGATGGTCAACGCCTTCCTCGGCTCCGACCGGGTGATCGTCTCCGATCAGGCCGGCACCACCCGCGACGCGATCGACACGGAGCTCGAGGTCGAAGGCCGCCGCGTCATCCTCGTCGACACCGCCGGTCTCCGCCGCCGCGCCAAGGTCGCCGGGACCGTCGACTACTACGCCCAGCTGCGCTCCGAACGGGCGGTCGAGCGGGCCGACGTCGCGATCGTCGTCTGCGACGCCGGGGACGGGGTCACCTCCGAGGACCTGCGGGTCGCCGACATGGCGATGCGGGCGGGCTGCGCGACCCTGCTCGTGCTCAACAAGTGGGACGTCACCGACACCGACATCGACGACGCGCGGATCCGGGTCTCGCGCAAACTGCGGCTGCGCCCCGCCGTCGTCACCACCAGCGCCACGCGCGGGCGCAACGTCGGCTCGCTGCTGCCGAAGGCGCTCGAGCTGGCCGACCGCGCCGCCTCGCGCATCCCGACCCCGGAGCTGAACAAGTTCGTCGCCGAAGTCGTCGGCAAGACCCCGCCGCCGTCCAAACGCGGCCGGCGGCTGCGCCTCTACTACGCGGCGCAGATCGGCGAGAGCCCGCCGCGGGTCGCGATCCAGGTCAACGACCGCAAGCTGATCAGCCGCGATTGGGCCTACCACCTGGAGAACCGGATGCGCGAGGCCTACGGATTGGAGGGGGTCCCGCTGGTGATCGACTTCGTCCCGCACACCGGCGGCCGTGGCCGCCCGCAATAGCCCGCACCGCTTTCCTTTAGGCTTCTCCGATGCCGACTTCCAAGCCACTCGCCGAGGGCGAGCACCTCTTCACGTCCGAGTCCGTCACCGAGGGTCACCCCGACAAGGTCGCGGACCAGATCTCCGACGGCGTCCTCGACGCGATCCTCGCCCACGATCCGGGCGGCCGCGTCGCCTGCGAGACCCTCGTCAACACCGGGATGGCGGTCGTCTCCGGGGAGATCTCGACCGACCACTACATCGACATCCCGGAGATCGTCCGCGACACGGTGCGGGGGATCGGCTACGACGCCAACTACGGCTACGACTGCGACCACATCTCGGTGCTGGTCTCGCTCGACAAACAGAGTCCCGACATCGCCCAGGGCGTCGACCACGCTTACGAGACGCGCGTCGACCCGGGCGACGACGACGAGCTCGACATCGCGGGCGCCGGCGACCAGGGAATGATGTTCGGCTACGCCTCGAACGAGACCGAGGCGCTGATGCCGATGCCGATCCACCTCGCGCATCGCTTCGCCGAACGGCTGGCGGCGGTCCGCAAGGACGAGACGCTGCCCTACCTCGGCCCTGACGGCAAGACCCAGGTCACCGTCCGCTATGCCGACGGCCGTCCGGTCGCGGTGGAGAAGCTGCTGATCTCGACCCAGCACTCGGAGGGGGTCGACTCGGAGGGGACGATCAAGCCTGACCTCTGGGAGCACGTGGTGATGCCGGTGCTCGCCGGCGAGGTCCCGGGTCTCTACGACGAGGGCGAGCTCCGCTCGGACTTCCTCGTCAACCCGACCGGCAAGTTCGTGATCGGCGGCCCGGTCGGCGATGCGGGCCTGACCGGCCGCAAGATCATCGTCGACACCTACGGCGGCATGGCCCGCCACGGCGGCGGCGCCTTCTCCGGCAAGGACCCGTCCAAGGTCGACCGCTCGGCCGCCTACGCGGCCCGCTATGTGGCCAAGAACGTCGTCGCGGCCGGCCTCGCCGACCGCTGCGAGGTCCAGGTCGCCTACGCGATCGGCGTCGCCCATCCGGTCTCCCTGATGGTCGAGACCTTCGGCACCGGCAAGCTCTCCGACCACCGGATCTCCCAATTGGTCGAGGCCGAGTTCGACATGCGCCCGGGAGCCTTCCGCCAGTATCTCGACCTCCACCGCCCGATCTTCCAGAAGACCGCGGCCTACGGCCACTTCGGCCGCGAGCTGCCCGAGTTCACCTGGGAGCGTACCGACCGCGCCGAGGCGCTGAAGGCGGCGGCCGGGGCGGAGACCGCGACCGCGTAGGGCGGGGACCCGGAGTTAGCCGGTAGGTCCGGCCGGGGAGGGTCCCGGCGGGGGTGAGAATCACACGCTGCGTGCATTTGGGCCCCTATGGGGGACCAAAAAGACGCAACGCGTGGCCGGTCGGCCTGGCGACTGGCGCGGGCCCAGCATGGCGTGCTGACGCGCACCGACCTGCTGGGCCTCGGGTTCAGCGCCAAGGGGATCAAGCACCGGGTCGCCACCGGGCGCCTCCACCCGATCGCGGTCGGTATCTACGCCGTGGGACGGCGAGAGCTCACCCCGCACGGGCGCTGGATGGCGGCGGTACTCGCCTGCGGGGAGGGGGCCGTGCTGAGCCACCGCAGCGCCGCCGAGCTGTGGGGGATCGGCCACGAGGAGAAGGGACGGATCGACGTCACCGTCAGTCGGCGCGGCAAGATCCGGCGCCGCGGGATCAAGGTGCGCGGCCGGCCCTCCCTGCCCGGCCGGTCCCTGGTCCGCCGCCAAGGCATCCCGGTGACGACGCCGGTCCAGACCCTGATCGACCTGGCGACGGAACTGAGGGATCTCCGGCTGGAGCGGGCGGTCAACGAGGCGGACAAGCTCGACCTGGTCGACCCCGAGACGCTCCGGGAGGCTCTCGACGCCTACACGGGCATGCCCGGCGTGAGGACCCTGCGCACCCTGCTCGACCGCCACACCTTCCGGCTCTCCGACTCGGATCTGGAGATCTTCTTCCGCCCCCTCGCCCTCGCCGCGGGCTTCCCTCTCCCGTTGACGAAACACCGGGTCCTCGGCTACGAAACCGACTTCTTCTTCCCCGACCACGGCCTCGTCGTCGAGACCGACGGCCTGCGCTACCACCGCACCCCCGCGCAGCAGGCGAGGGCCGTGAGACGCGACCAGACCCACACCGCCTCGGGCCTGAGGGTCCTCCGCTTCACGCACTGGCAGATCGCCCATGAACCCAACGAGGTCACGTCCGTCCTCCGCCAGATCCGCCCCCACCTGCACCAGGGCGATCCCGGCCGCGGCTACACCCAGCCGGAGTCGCGGACGGGATCGCCCCGTCCCGAGTCCGTCCCCAGCTAAACCCCGGGCGCCTGCGGCGCCTGCGGCTCGCCCAGGCCGTGGCTCCCGGCCGCGTTCACGCCGGTCGCCCGGTCGACCCGTTCGACCACGCCGCCCGGCCCGGCCACGCCGTAGAAGATGAAGTCGTAGTCACCGCTTGCGGCGGTGTCGAAGTCGACGTCGCCGATCTGCATCAGCCGCTGGTAGACGGACTGGTTGTAGTTGACGTTCTGGACCCGCTCGAGGCGGGTCTCCTGGACCTCGCGGGAGAAGACGCCGCGGCGGATGTTGAGGCGGCGGGTGGTGATCGTGTAGGTCGTCGCCCAGCGTTTGACGAAGCCGACCAGCAGGGTCAGCGCCAGCACCACGAGGACGACGACGAACACCGACGTCGTGCTCGACACCAGCTTGGCGATGATCCCGAGCACGATCGCGATCACCACGCCTTTGAGGTAGAAGCCGAGGATCGCCCGCCAGGAGGGGTGGCCCTGGAAGATGATCTGCTCGCCCTCGCTGAGGTTCAGGCTCACGCGCGCCAGCATAAGTCCTCGCCGCCGGGCCTGCCGGATTTTTCGGGCGGGCCGCCCGTCCCCCGGTATCCATAACCTCGGCCGCGATGGCGATCCTCAAGGTCGAGCCGCTGACGACCGCCCGCGCGCTGCGGGGTCCGTTCGACTACCGCCGGCCGGAGGCGATGGAGGGGCTCGAGGTCGGCAGCCTGGTGCGGGTGCCGTTCGGGCCGCGCCGCCTGCTCGGCGTGGTCGTCGAGCTGGCCGAGTTCTCGGAGCTGGCGCCGGAGCGGCTCGCCGAGCCGATCGAGGCGCTCGAGGCGGGCGCGCCCGGCGAGCTGGTCGAGCTCGGCCTCTGGGTGGCGCGGGAGTACTGCTCGACGCCCTCGCGCGGCCTCTCGCTGGTCCTGCCGCCGGGGACCGGGTCCGGCCGCGCCGGGCGCACCGTGCGGGCCAAGACCGAGCTGCGGGCGGAGATCCTCCCGGCCGGCGAGGCGGCGCTCGAGGGCGGCGGGCGGCTCGGGGTCAAACAGCGGGCGGTGCTCGAGGCGCTCGCCGAGGCGGGCGAGATGTCGGCGCCGCAGCTGGCCGTCGCGGTCGGCTCGGACCGCGCCACGCTGCGCCGCCTCGCCGGGCGCGGCCTGATCGCGACCCGCGACTCGAGCGTGCGCCGCGCCCCCGCCGCGTCCCGGCTCGCCGCCGCCGTGAAGGCGCCGACGCTCCTGCCCGAGCAGCAGGCCGCGGTCGAGGCCCTCGTCGCGGCGCTCGACGGCGAGGCCGGCGCTCCCCGCGAGCAGCTCCTCCACGGCGTCACCGGCTCGGGCAAGACCGAGGTCTACCTGGCGGCGGTCGAGGCGGCGCTCGCCCGCGGCCGCGGCGCGATCGTCCTCGTCCCCGAGATCGGGCTCGCGCCGCAGGCCGTCGCCCGCTTCCGCGCCCGGCTCGGCGACCGCTTCGCCGTCCTCCACAGCGCCCTCTCCGAGGGCGAGCGCTTCGACGAGTGGCAGCGCCTGCGCAGCGGCGAGGCGAGTGTCTGCGTCGGCCCGCGCTCGGCGGTCTTCGCCCCGGTCCGCGACCTCGGCCTGATCGTCATCGACGAGGAGCACGACGCCTCCTACAAGCAGGAGGGCGACCCGACCTACGACGCCCGCGCCGTCGCCCGCCACCGCGCCGCGCTCGGCGGCGCCGTCCTCGTCGCCGGGACCGCGACGCCGCGCCCCGAGACCTGGCTCGAGCTTCCCCGCCTGGAGCTTCCGCGCCGCGTCGACGGCCTCCGCATGCCGCCGGTCAACATCGTCGACATGCGCGAGGCGGACCCGCGCTCCGGCCCGCTCCACGCCGAGACCTGGACGGCGCTGGAGGAGGTCCGCGCGGCCGGGCGCAAGGCGATCGTGATGGTCAACCGCCGCGGCTTCGCGCCCTGGCTGACCTGCCGCTCCTGCGGGCACCACTGGGGCTGCCCGAACTGCGACGTCTCGCTGATCGTCCACCGCGAGTCGGGCCGCCTCGTCTGCCACCACTGCGCCCACAGCGAACCGGCGCCGCGGGCCTGCCCGGTCTGCGCCTCGACGACGCTGGCGCGGGCGGGCGCCGGGACCGAGCTGATCGAGGAGCTGGTCGCCGCGCGGCTCGACCCGATGCCGGTCTTCCGCCTCGACTCCGACACCACCTCCCAGCGCGGCGCCCACGCCCGCATCCTGGCCGAATTCGGCGAGGCGGCGAGCGCCGTCCTGGTCGGCACGCAGATGGTCGCCAAGGGCCACGACTTCCCCGAGGTGACGCTGAGCGCGATCCTCGACGCCGACGCGACCCTGCGCTTCCCCGACTTCCGCGCCGAGGAGCGCACCTTCGCCATGGTCGCCCAGCTGGCCGGCCGCTCCGGGCGCGGCGAGGCGGGGGGAGAGGTGATGGTGCAGACGCTGGCCCCCGGCGCCTCCTCGATCGAGCACGCCGCCGCCCATGACTCGGCGGGCTTCCTCGAGGGCGAGCTGGAGCGCCGCCGCATCCTCCTCTACCCGCCCTACTCGCACCTGCTGCGGGTCAACCTCTCGGCCGAGGTCGAGGAGAAGGTCGACGCCGCCGCCGCCGCGATCGCCACCGAACTGCGCTCGCGGATCCCGGCCGACTCGGAGCTGCTCGGGCCGGCGCCGATGTTCCGGGTGCGGGGACGCCACCGCCGCCGCATCCTGGTCAAGGCTCAGGACCGCGCCGGGACGGTCGCCGCGGCCCGCGTCACGGTCGAGCGCCGCGCCGCCGACCGCGCCCTGCGCGACGTCTCGATCGGCGTCGACGTCGACCCGGCATAAGCAGAGCGGCCGCCCTCGGCGTCCGCTCTGCAGATCGTTCTGCCCGCCCCCCGGCGCCCCGCTTACAATCGGGCGGTGAGCGACGAGCAGGCGATCGACGCCGACGAGAACGAGCGCAGCGAGCAGGAGGAGCTCCACCGGCAGCTCATCGAGCGCCGCGAAGCGGCGCTCGCCCACGTCGTCAAGTTCGGCGATCCGGTCCTGAAGAGCCGCGCCTCGCCCGTCCAGGACTTCGGCCCCGAGCTCCATTCCGAGGTCGAGCGGATGATCCAGATCATGCAGGAGGGCATGGGGGTCGGCCTCGCCGCCACCCAGCTCGGCGTGCTGCGCCGGCTGCTCGTCTTCCAGGCGGGCCCCGACAACGAGCCCTCGGCGCTGATCAACCCGAAGGTCGAGTGGCTCTCCGACGAGGAGGCGATCGCCGAGGAGGGCTGCCTCAGCCTGCCGCGGGTGACGATGGACGTCGAGCGCCCGCTGCACGCGCGCTTCACCGGCCGCGACGTCGACGGCGAGCCGGTCGTGATCGAGGCCTCGGGCCTCGAGGCGCGCGTCCTCCAGCACGAGATCGACCACCTCGACGGGGTGCTGATCCTCGACCGCACGACCAGGCAGCAGCGCAAGGCCGCGCTGCGGGCGCTGCGCGAGGGTGAGAGCTACCACCCGCCCGCCGAAGACGAGGACGACCCCGGCGAGGAGCTCCGCGAGCCGCGCACCGACGCGTGAGGACCGTCTACCTCGGCACCTCGGACTTCGCCGCGACCGTCCTCCGCCGGCTCGCCGCCTCCCCGCACGCGCCGAACCTCGTCGTCACCCCGCCCGACAGCCGCCAGGGCCGCGGCCGCCGCGTCTCGCCGCCGCCGGTCGTCTTGCCGGCGAGCGAGCTCGGCATCGACCTCCTGCAGGCCGAGAACGTCAACGACAAGGCGGCGCTGGAGCGGATCCGCGCCGCCGCGCCCGAGGTGCTCCTCGTCTGCGCCTTCGGCCAGCTGATCCGCGAGCCGCTCCTCAGCCTCACCGAGATCCTCAACGTGCACCCTTCGCTGCTGCCGCGCTGGCGCGGCGCGGCGCCGATCGAGCGGGCGATCATGGCGCGCGACCCGCGCACCGGGGTCTGCGTGATGCGCCTCACCGCCGGGCTCGACTCGGGGCCGGTCGCCCTGCGGACGGAGGTGCGGCTGGGTCCCGACGAGGACTACGGGGCGCTCGCCGCGAAGCTGGCGGCGCTCGGCGGCGACCTCTTGGTCGAGGCGCTCGACCGGCTCGCCGACGGCACCCTCGCCTTCACCGAGCAGGACGAGGCGGAGGTCACTTACGCGGAGAAGATCGATCCGGCCGAGCGGCGCCTCGACCCGACCCGACCCGCCGCCGAGTTGGCGGCGAAGATGCGGGCGCTGACCCCGCACATCGGCGCTTACTTTGAGCTGGTCGGCGGCGAGCGACTCGGCGTGCGCGCCGCCCACACCGTCGACGTCGGCGTCGCCGCGGGCGAGGTCAAGGCCGAGTGGGGGTCTCTCCTGGTCGGTTGCCGGCCGGGGACGCTCCGCCTCGATGTCGTCCAGCCGGCCGGAGGCAAGCCGATGCCGGTGGACGCCTACCTGCGCGGCCACCCGCTGCCGAAACTCGGGTGAGGCCGGCGTGCCGGTAGCGGCGCCACGGGCGCTCGCTTTCGAGACGCTGCGCGAGACCTTCGAGCGCGGCGCCCACACCGAGCTCGCCTTCCGGGTCGGGGCGGAGCGGCTCGGGCTGGGCGGGCGCGACCGCGCCCAGGCGCAGCGGCTCGCCTACGGATCGGTGCAGCGGCGGGGGACCGCCGACGCGGCGATCGAGCGCCTCTCGGGACGCGCGATGCGGCTGCTCGACCCGCCCGTCGCCGCGGCGCTCCGCCTCGGCCTCTACGAGCTGCTGTTCGCCGACGGGACGCCCGACCACGCCGCGGTCGACCAGGCGGTCGAGCTGGTCAAGACCGTCCACGCCGCCCACGCCTCCGGCTTCGTCAACGCGATCCTGCGCCGCGCCGCGCGCGAGCGCGAGCAGCTGACCGCGGACCTGCTCGGCGACGACTCGACCCCCGAGGCGGCGGCGGTCGCCCACTCGGCGCCGCTCTGGCTGGCGCAGATGTGGTGGGAGGAGCTCGGGCCGGAAGCGGCGCGCGCGGTCCTGGCCGCCTGCAACGAGCCCGCCGAGGTGGCGATGCGAGCCGCCGACGCCGCCGTGCGCGCCGACCTGGTGGCGCGGCTGCGCGGCGAGGGCGTCGACGTCTCGCCGGCGGCGGGCGGCTGGCCGCTCGAGGTGCCCGAGGAGCTGGTCTTCGCCGGCCGCACCGGCGACACCGTCCTGCCCCTGGTCGAGGAGGGCGCGCTGACCCCGCAGAGCCGCGGCTCGGCGGCGGTGGTCGAGGTGCTGGGGCCGCGGCCGGGGGAGACGGTGCTCGACCTCTGCGCCGGGCCGGGGATCAAGACCGGCCAGATCGCCGCCCGGATGGAGGACCGCGGCGAGGTGGTCTCGATCGAGCTCGACGAGGCCCGCGCCGCCGAGGTCGCCGCCCAGACGCTCCGGCTCGACCTCCACAGCGTCACCGTGATCGAGGCCGACGCGACCGCGCCGCCGCTCCCCGAGGGCTTCGACCGGATCCTCCTCGACGCGCCCTGCTCGGACCTCGGCACGCTCGCCTCGCGCCCCGACGCGCGCTGGCGCAAATCGCCACGCACGATCGAGCGCGTCGCCGGCGTCCAGGAGAAGGCGCTCATCCACGCGGCGAAGCTGCTGCGGCCGGGCGGGACGCTGGTCTACTCGACCTGCACGATCTCCCGCCGCGAGAACGAGGATCGCGTCGCCGCCCTGCTCGAAGCCGCCGCCGCGGGCCAGGTGCCGGCGCTCGAGCTGGACGACCTCGGCGCCCTCGCCCCGGGCCTCGCCTCCCCGCGCGAGCCGCGCACCCTGCAGCTGCGCCCCGACCGCGACCGGACCACCGGATTCTTCATCAGCCGACTGACCCGGCATGATTAGACGGATGTCCGAGGCCGGGAGCCCCAGCAGCCTGCTCGACCGAGCGCCATGCCCCAACTGCGGCGAGCCTTGGCTGCGCCCGACGCAGCTGCCCGGCCGGCTGCGCTGCGTCAACTGCCTGAGCCGCTTCGAACTGGTTTCCCAGTGCCCCGAGTGCGGCGAACACCAGACGATCGCCCGGATGACCCACACGGCGGACATGCAGTGCCAGACCTGCGGCGCCAGCATGTTGAAACCCACCTGAGCGGATCTGGTGGCGCCTGGCGGCGTCCTCGGTCGCTCGGGTCGGGTCACGCATTGGGAATGCGCTCCCTTCCCCTCGCTTCCTGCGTCCTTGCCAGGCTGGCCCAGATCCGCTCGCAGCGCTCAGTAGGGTGCCGCAGATGAGCGAGCGCTTCCGCGAGCTGATCGCCACCCCGCGGGTGGCACCGTCGATCCTTTCGGCCGACTTCGCCAAGCTCGGCGCGCAGATCGAGGAGGTGATGGCGGCCGGGGCGCGGGTGATCCACGTCGACGTGATGGACGGGCACTTCGTCCCGCCGATCACGATCGGCCCGCTGGTCGCGGGCGCGGTCGCCGACGTCGTCCACGCGGCGGGCGGGGCGATCGACGTCCACATGATGATCGAGGCGCCGGAGCGCCAGATCGAGGAGTTCGCCAGGGCCGGGGCCGACTCGATCACCTTCCACGCCGAGGCGACCGCGCACGCCAACCGCACCCTGGCGGCGATCCGCGAGCTCGGCTGCTGCGCCGGGATCGCGATCAACCCGGGGACCCCGGTCGAGGCGGTCGCCGAGCTGCGCAATCTCGCCGACCTCGTCCTCTGCATGACCGTCAACCCGGGCTGGGGCGGCCAGTCCTTCATCGTCTCCTCGCCCGACAAGGTCGAACGGCTGCGGCCACTGGTCGGCACCGCCAAGATCGAGGTCGACGGCGGCATCGACGCCGAGACCGCCGGCCCGATCGCCGCCGCCGGCGCCTCCCTCTTCGTCGCCGGCTCGGCGATCTTCGGCGCCGCCGACCCCGCCGCCGCATACCAGTCGATCGCCGCCGCCGCCGACGCCTCCTGAGGCCGGCAGGCGTCGCATCGCGGCGTCCTCGGTCGCTCGCGTGCAGAGCACGCCACGCTCCCTGCGTCCTGGCGCTGCTTGGCCTGCGAACCTCAGTGCGTTCGCAGTTAGTTCCGGATAGCGGAACGAAGTGCGAACGCGCCGGGCGTCAGCGGCGGCGGCCCCTGGCGATAAGGGCGCCGGTGACCTCTTGCCACCAGGCGCGCTCCTCGGGATCGACGCCTTCCATTTCGGCGCGGCGCTCGCACCAGCCCGCCAGCGCTCGCCGGCCGCCGATCGCCACCAGCTGCTGGCTGGTGACCGCGTAGCGGCCGTCGGCCATCGCCGCCATCGCGCCGACGTCGTCGCGGCGGCTGCGCAGGACGGCGACGACGGCGATGCCGTCGATCTCGGTCGGCGACGCCGGATCCTCGCCCGCCCGCAGTGGCCGCACCGAGAAGACCTGCGAGGCGGCGCGGCGGGGGAGGGGCGGCGGCGCGGGGCGGCCGATCGGGCCCTTCACCCAGCGTTCGGTCTGCCGCTCGACCTCGTCGCGCAGCTCGCCCCGCACCAGCACGTGCAGCTCGTCGCCCTCACGCAGTTCGGTCGAGCCGCGCGGCGGGATCGCGTGGCCGTCGCGGACGATCACGTTGACCAGCGCCTCGCGCGGCAGCTCCAGCTCGCGCACCCGGTGCCCCGCGGCGGCGGCGCCGGGCGGCAGCCGGAAGGCGACCACGTCGCCGCCCATCTCGCGGATCCGCCCCGACTCGAAGAGGCGCTGCGGCAGCGCCGGCTCGTCGGTGGTCAGCCGCAGCCGCTTGGCCAGCGGCTCGAAGCTCGCCCCCTGGACCAGGGTCGAGGTGACGACGACGAAGAAGACGATCGCGAACTCTTCCTCGCCGCTCCGCACCCCGGCGACGACCGGGAAGGTCGCCAGCCAGATCGGCGTCGCGCCGCGCAGCCCGGCCCAGCCGAGCATCACCTTCTCGCGCACGTTCAGCGGCGAGAAGACGGTCGCGGCGAAGGTCGCGAGCGGACGGGCGACGAAGATCAGCACCGCCGAGAGCGCCAGCCCCTTCACCGCGACGCCGCCCAGGTCGCCGGGGAAGACCAGCAGCCCGAGCAGGATGAAGAGGCCGATCTGCGAGACCCAGCCGAGCCCCTCGTGGAAGGAGACGACGCTGCGCTTCGCCGGGATCCGCGCCGAGCCGAGCGCCAGCGCGGTCAGGTACACGGCGAGCAGCCCGGAGCCGTGGGCGACCTCCGAGACCCCGTAGGCGAGCGCCGCGGCGGCGATCGTCGCCACCGGGTAGATCCCGTCGGAGGGCAGCTCCATCCGGCCGAGCAGCCAGACCGCCACCCGCCCGAAGATCAGCCCGACGACGATCCCGACGGCCAGCTTCAGCGCCAGCAGCCCGATCATGTCGACGGCGCCGTAGCCCGGCTGCTGGATCCATTCGATGAAGCCGATCACCAGGAGCAGGGCGACCGGGTCGTTCATCCCCGACTCGCCCTCGAGCGAGCGCGCCAGCCGCTTCTCCAGGGTCGAGTTGCGCAGCACCGCGAAGATCGCCGCCGAGTCGGTGGCGGCGATCGCGGCGCCGACGATCATCCCTTCCAGCCAGCTGAGGTCGAAGATCCATTTAGCCGCGACCCCCGCCAGGAGCGCCGTCGCCAGCGTCCCGAGGGTCGCCAGCGAGGCCGCCGTGCCGAGCACCGGGCGGATCTCCGACCAGCCCGAGGTGAGCCCGCCCTCGAAGAGGATCAGGACCAGCGCGATCGTCCCCAGCGTGCGCGCCGTCTCGGCGCTCGAGAAATTGATCCCGCCGATCCCTTCCGAGCCGGCCAGCATCCCCAGCCCCAGGAACAGCAGCAGCGCCGGCACCCGCACCCGGTCGGCGAGCAGCGCGCCGGCGATCCCCGCCGCCAGCAGGACGCCGGCGATCAGGATCAGGACGGCGTCGTGGTGGCCCATCTGTGGACCCTAGAGGGAAGGCCTAGACGTTCTCGTCCATCATCGCCAGCCGCGCCTCGAGCTCCTCGGGCGACCCCGGCAGGGGCGTGTCGCCGGCGTGCGCGTGCGGTCGGCGGTAGACCCAGTAGAGCAGCGCGAAGAGCGCTCCGGCGGCGATCAGGAAGCCGAACTCGACCCGGCGCTGCTCGTTCGAGACCAGCGGGACGAAGTTCCAGGCGATGAAGACGACGGCGCAGGTGATCCAGCGGACGGCGGCGCGCCGAACCTGACCCTGCGCGACGCAGGCCTGGTTAAGCGTCACCGAGGCAAGATAGAGCCCCATTCCCACGGTGACCAGCAGCAGGCCGAGGCGGTCGTAGGTGAACTTGTCGCCGAAGGCGATCTGCATCGCTTTCGGACCGACCAGGGCCATGAACACCAGAGCCAACCCCGTGAAGGCGACGATCCCCAGCAGCACCATCCTCACCGTGTGGCTGAATTCGCGGTCGCTCTCGGGATCGTCGGAGGTGTGGAGGCTGGTGAGGTGGGGAAGTATCGAGGTCGAGACCGACTGGAAGAGCTGCAGCGGCGCTCGCGCGATCATCAGCACGTTGAAGATGAAGCCCGCCTCGGCGGCGCCCTGCAGGCCGCGCATGATCAGCGGCCCGGCGTTGAGGAAGGCCTGTTCGGAGAACATGATCAGGAGGACGGCGGCCGCGAAGCCCCCGCCGTGCCTGAAGGAGAACGCCTCGGCCTCCTCGTCCGCGGCCGCGGACTCGGGTGGGGGCCCGGCAGCTTTGTCCTGCTGCGCTTTGCGGGCGAACGCGAACGGGACGACCAGGAGGCTCAGCGCCGGGGCCGCGGTGATCCCGATCGCAACCCAGCCCTGGCCGCTCAAGATGCCGGCCACGACCAGCACGGCGAAGATCGTCCGGAAGCACGATTCGCTCAGGATCAGGGCGACGAAGAGCCCGAACCGCTGGCTACCGGCGAGAAAGCCGCGGGCGAAGTAGCTCGCCGCGTAGAAGAGGACCGAGGTGAAGAAAACCCAGTAGAGGGTTTCATTCCCCTCAAGGAGGGTGTCCTGGATCGGTCCGCGCAGGGCCAGGGCCAGCACAGTGAAGAGGAGCGAGAGGCCGAACTGAATCGTCGAGGCGACCCGCATCGGCTCGCTGACCGACTGCCCTTTCACCACGCGCTCGGAGATGTGGCGGCTGAGCAGCTGTTCGATCGGCCGGTAGAGGGTGGAGATCGTGATGAAGACCGCCGACCAGAGCACCGTGATCTGCCCGTAGTCGTTCTTCGAGAGCGTGTGCGAGGCGATCAGGAAGTAGGCGTAGGTGATGACGCCGGTCAGCCCGACGCCGACCGCGAGGAAGCTGGCGGTCTTGCCGTAGTCGGCCGACGACGCGGTGGCTTTGCCCGCGCCGGCCGGGGCGCCGCTCGGTGCGGCGCCGTTCCCGTTGGGATCGCTCATCGTTCGACCTCGGTCGGGGCGTCGTCGGGGGGCTTGCCGTGAAGTGCGGTCGGCGCCTCGGAGGCGGCCGGGCCATCGGCGCCCTTTTCGTAGTGCGACGGCGGCACGCCGAGCGCCAGCTCGACCCGCCGCACCCGCTCGAAGACCCGCTGCGTCATCACCCGCTGCCCGGCGAGCAGGTCGCCGATCACGCCGAGGGCGAAGAGCTGCACCGCGGCGATCATCAGCACCGCGCCGAGGATCAGCGACTGGATGTGCCCGTTCGACTTGCCGTTGAAGATCGCGTCGATCAGGAACGGCAGCCAGGCCAGCAGGGCCAGGACGGCGACCACGATCGCCGCGGTGACGAAGGCGCGCAGCGGCTCGTAGCGGGCGTAGATCCGCAGGATCGCCGGCGTGTTGCGCCGCACGTAGTCGCCGGTCGACCCGGCCAGCCGCGACTCGCGCGTCTGCGGGTTGGTGTCGACCGGCACCTCGTCGACCGCGACCAGCATCTTGCCCGCCTGCACCAGGCTCTCCAGCGTGTAGGTGAAGTTGTCGACCACCGAGAGCTGCAGCGCCGCCTCGCGGTTGTAGGCGCGGAAGCCGGAGGTGGTGTCGGTGACCTCGGTGTTCGACACCCGCCTGACCACCCAGCTGCCCCAGTGCTGGAGCTGTTTCTTGGCGTCGGAGAAGTGCTCGATCGCCGCCACCTGGCGGTCCCCGACCACCATGTCGGCCTCGCCCGCGAGGATCGGCGCGACCAGTTTGGCGACGTCGGCGCCGGCGTACTGGTTGTCGGCGTCGGTGTTGACGACGACGTCGGCGCCGAGCTTCAGACAGGCGTCGAGCCCGGCCTGGAAACCGGCCGCCAGCCCCTTGTTGTTGGTCAGCCGGACGAGGTGCTGGACGCCGCATTCCCGGGCCACCTCGACGGTGCGATCGGTCGACCCATCGTCGATGACGAGGAGCTCGACCGCGTCGAATCCGTCGAGGGAGCGCGGCAGGTCGGCGATCGTCGCCGGCAGCGTCTCTTCCTCGTTCAGGCAGGGAATCTGGATGATCAACTTCAAGGAGGCCCCCAGAGTACGGGGGGCGGGGGTCGAAGCGTGGCTAGAATCGACTGATTGACTGGTCAGTCAATGACATCAGCGGAACTTAAATTTCTCCAAAGGGCGATCGAGCTGGCCGCGGGCGGCCGGGGCAGGGTGAGCCCCAATCCGCTGGTCGGCGCCGTCGTCGTCCGTGACGGGGAGATTATCGGGGAAGGCTTCCACGCCGAGCTCGGCGGTCTGCACGCCGAGCGGGCGGCGCTCGCCGACGCGGCGCGGCGCGACGAGGACACGGCCGGGGCGACGATGTTCGTGACGCTCGAGCCCTGCGCCCACCACGGTCGCCAGCCGCCCTGCGTCGACGCGATCGCCGCGGCCGATCTCGCCCGCGTCGTGATCGCCTCCGATGACCCGACCGCGAAGGCGGCGGGCAAGGGGCCCGAGCAGCTGCGCGCCGCCGGGATCGAGGTCGAGTTCGTCGACCCCCAGGGTGAGGTCGCCGCGGCGGCCCGCCTCCTCAACCAGCCCTTCCGCAAGCACGGTCAGAGTGGACTGCCCTGGGTGCTGCTGAAGACGGCGATGTCGCTCGACGGCCGCACCACCACCCCGGCGGGCGCCTCGCCCTGGATCTCCGGCGAGCGCAGCCGCGAGCTGGTCCACGTCTGGCGCAGCGAATGCGACGCGATCGCGGTCGGGATCGGCACCGTCCTCGCCGACGACCCGCTGCTCACCGCGCGGATGGGCGGCGAAGCCCGCCAGCCGGCCCGCGTCGTCTTCGACTCGGCCGCCCGCCTGCCGCTCGACTCGCAGCTCCTGGCGACCCTCGACGAGGCGCCGGTGACCGTGGTCCACGGCCCCGCGGCCGACCACCGGCGCCTCGAAGCGCTGCTGGCCGCGGGCGCCGAGACGATCGCCGTCGGCGGCGCCACGCCCGCCGACCGTGTGCGCCCGGCGCTCGCCGAGCTCGGCCGCCGCGGCCTCACCAGCCTGCTGCTCGAGGGTGGGGCGACGCTCGCCGGCGCCTTCGCCGCGGCCGAGCAGATCGACGAGGCGCGCGTCTTCGTCGCGCCGCTGCTGCTCGGCGGCCCCGGTCCCGATCTCCCCGTTTCGGTGCTCCAGGGCGGCGCCACCGAGGCCGAGACCGTGGGAGAGGACACTTTGATCCGAACCCGATTCAAGGAGTGGTGATGTTCACCGGACTGGTGCAGGACATCGGCAGTGTCGAGAGCGTCGAGGGCGGCGCCGAGGGGGCACGCCTGCGGATCGCGACGAAGTTGGCCGGCCAGATTCGCCGCGGCGACTCGGTCGCCGTCAACGGCGTCTGCCTGACCGCGACCGGGGCCGACGCGGGCGGCTTCGCCACCGAGGCGATGAACCAGACGCTTGAGGTGACCGTGATCGGCGCGCTGGCGCCCGGCGCCCGGGTCAACCTCGAGCTGGCGACTCGCGCCGACGAGCGCCTCGGCGGCCACATCGTCCAGGGGCACGCCGACGGCTCCGGCACGGTGCTCGAGGTGAGCGAGGACGGCTTCGCGCGGCGGGTCCGCGTCGAGCTCCCACCCGACCTGCTGCGCTACGTCGTCGACAAGGGCTCGGTCGCGCTCAACGGCGTCAGCCTCACCGTGGCGGCGCTCGGCGACGCCTGGGTCGAGGTCTCGCTGATCCCCGAGACCCTGGAGCGGACCAACCTCGGCGACGCCGTCCCCGGCGACCCCCTCAACGTCGAGGTCGACGTCGTCGCCAAGTACGTGGAGCGGCTGCTGTCACCATTTGCTGGAAAGGAGAACGCGTGACCCCTGAGACCCAGACCACCGACACCGCTTTCGCGACCATCGAGGAGGCGATCGAAGACATCCGCCGCGGCAAGATGGTCGTCGTCTGCGACGGCGAAGACCGCGAGAACGAGGGCGATCTGGTGATGGCGGCGCAGTTCGCGACGCCCGAGGCGGTCAACTTCATGGCGAAGGAGGCGCGCGGGCTGATCTGCCTGGCGCTGACCCCGGAGCGCTGCCGCAAGCTCGGCCTCAACCTGATGGCGGCGAAGAACGAGGCGCCGCTGCAGACCGCCTTCACGGTGACGATCGAGGCCGCGGGCGGGGTCAGCACCGGCATCTCGGCCCACGACCGCGCCCACACGATCCAGGTCGCGATCGACCCCGACTCGGGGCCGCGCGACCTCGTCGTCCCCGGCCACATGTTCCCCCTGCAGGCGAAAGAGGGCGGCGTGCTCGAGCGCACCGGCCACACCGAGGCGAGCGTCGACCTGGCCCGCCTCGCCGGCCTGATCCCGGCCGGGGTGATCTGCGAGGTGATGAACGACGACGGCTCGATGGCGCGGGTCCCCGACCTGGTCCCCTACTGCGCCAAGCACGGCCTGAAGATGATCACGGTGGCCGACCTGATCGCCTACCGGCGGAAGACCGAGAAGCTGGTCGAACGGGTCGTGGCGACGGCGCTGCCGACCGCCTTCGGCGACTTCACCGCGGTCGGCTACCGCTCGCTGGTCGACGACAAACACCACGTCGCGATGGTCAAAGGCGACGTCGACGGGGTCGAGGACGTGCTCGTCCGCGTCCACAGCGAGTGCCTCACCGGCGACGTCTTCCACAGCATGCGCTGCGACTGCGGCGAGCAGCTCGAGGCATCGCTGGCGATGATCGAGCGCGAGGGGCGCGGCGTCCTGCTCTACCTCTCGCAGGAGGGCCGGGGGATCGGCCTGCTGAACAAGCTGCGTGCCTACAAACTGCAGGAGGAGGGCGCCGACACGGTCGAAGCCAACCTCAAGCTGGGGCTGCCCGCCGACCTGCGCGACTACGGGATCGGCGCCCAGATCCTCGGCGACCTCGGGCTGACCAGCATCCGGATCATCACCAACAACCCGAAAAAGATCGTCGGCATGGAGGGCTACGGGCTCTCGGTCACCGAGCAGGTGCCGATCGAGTCCCAGCCCAACATGCACAACGAGGCCTACCTGCGCACCAAGCGCGACAAGATGGGCCACATCCTCCACCACCAGGGACTCGACCTCGACGAGGAAATGATCCATGAAGAGGAGGAACGCGACTCCGAGCTGGGGCGCGAGCCGACGGGCACCGATGGCTGAGGGGGGCGCCTTCCTCGAGCATTTCGACCCGGCCGAGCGCGAGACGCTGGAGCCGCTCCGCTTCGCGGTGGTGGTCGGCCGCTTCTACGAGGACCTCGCGCAGCGCCTGCTGGCCGGGGCCGACGCCGGCTTCGAGCAGGCCGGGGTGGGGGGCGGCCGGATCGAGCACCTCTCGGTGCCGGGCGCCTACGAGCTTCCCTTCGCGGCGAAGCTGCTGGCCGAGACCGGCGACTTCGCCGGCGTCGCCTGCCTCGGCGTGGTGATCCGCGGCGAGACCGAGCACTTCGACTTCGTCTGCGCCGAGTCGGCGCGGGGGATCCAGGACGTCCAGCTGGCGACCGGCGTGCCCTGCGCCTTCGGCGTGATCACCTGCGACAACATGGAGCAGGCGCTGGCCCGCACCGGCGGCGACAAACGCGACCAGGGCCGCAACGCCGCGCTCACCGTTGCGCGGATGGCGCTGCTGAAGCGGCGACTCGCCTGACTCGGTACCATCCCGCGTCCAATGGCCAAGGTATGTCATAGCTGCGGCAAGAAACCGGCGTTCGGCCAGTCCCGCAGCCACTCGATGGTCGCGACGAAGCGCCGCTTCGAGCCGAACCTGCAGAAGGTCCGGATCGAGGAGAACGGCCGCCCGCTCCGCACCTACGTCTGCACCCGCTGCCTGAAGAGCAACAAGGTCACCAAGGCCGCCTGAGGCGACGCAGCGTCTGCATTTACCCCCTATTTCTGAGGGGTAAATGCAGACGCTGCGTGAGGACTACTCGCTCTCGGTGACGACGGCCGGTTTCGGCGTGCCGTCGACCGGAGTGTCGGGCGGGTCGACGGCCAGGTTCGGGAGGATCTTCGAGAGCCACTCGGGCATCCACCAGGCGGACTTGCCGAGCAGCTGCATGATCGCCGGGACGAGGATCGACCGGATGATCACGGCGTCGATCAGCACCGCCGAGGCGAGGCCGAGGCCGAACAGCTTGATGATCCGTTCTTCGCCGAGCAGGAAGGAGGCGAAGACGGTGACCATGATCGCTGCGGCGGCGGTGATCACGCGGCCGGTCAGCGCCAGACCGTGGGTGACCGCCTCGGGAGCATCGTGTTTGTGCTCCCACTCCTCGTGCATCCGGGACATCAGGAACACCTCGTAGTCCATCGAGAGCCCGAAGACGATCGAGAACAGGAAGATCGGGAAGAAGGCGACGATCGGGCCGGTGTTGTCGACGCCGATGATGCTCGCCCCCCAACCGAACTGGAAGACGGCGACGATGATCCCGAAGGCGGCGCCGATGCTGAGCAGGTTCATCACGATCGCCTTCAGCGGCACCAGGACCGAGCGGAAGACCGCCATCAACAGGAGCGCCGAGAGCAGGATCACGACACCGATGAAGAGCGGCAGCTTTTCCGAGATCGCGTCGCCGAAGTCCTCGAAGACCGCGGTGATGCCGCCGACATGCAGGACGGCGCCGGTCTTCGCCTCGATCGGCGGGATCACGTCGCCGCGGATGTGGTCGAGCAGCTTGGTCGTGTCGGCGCTCTGCGGCGAGGTCTTCGGGTTGACCTGGCAAAGGCCGACGGTCTTCGCCGAGTTGAAGCTGACCTTGGTGACCGTGGCGACGCCTTCTTCTTTTTCGAGGGTCGAGCAGAGCTGTTCGATGCCCGCCCCTTCGCCCTTCTGGGGCAGCTTGGCGACCATCGTCAGCGGGCCGTTGAAGCCCGGCCCGAAGCCTTCGGCGAGCAGGTCGTAGGCCTGGCGCGTCGTCTGCCCCGGCGGGTTGGTGCCGGCGTCGTTGACGCCGAGGCGCAGCGACAGCGTCGGGATGCAGAGCGCCAGCAGAACGGCGGCGGAGAGGATCGCCGCGGGCCACGGATGCCGCTGGATCAGCCGGCTCCAGGCATACCACTTGGTGTCTTCGCGCATCGTGTTGCGCCCGCCCGAGAGCCCCGGGATCTTCCACTTGTTGACCCGGTGGCCGGCCCAGGTGAGCATCGCCGGCAGCAGCGTCAGCGCCCCGATCATCGTGAACAGCACCGAGAGCGCGGCGGCGACCGCGACGCCGTAGAGGAAGGTGATGTTCAGCAGGAACATCCCCATCAACGCGATGATCACGGTCGTCCCCGCGAAGAGGACGGCGCGACCGGCGGTGTCGACGGCACGGATCGCCGCGTCGCGCGGCTCAAGCCCTTCGTCGAGGTTGTTGCGGAAGCGGGTGAGGATGAAGAGCGCGTAGTCGATCCCGACGCCGAGCCCGATCATCGCCGCCAGCACCGGGGCGAAGTTCGCCGTCTTCAACACGTAGGTGGCGAGCGTGACCAGGCTGAGGCCGACGCCGAGCGAGAACAGCGCGGTGATGATCGGCAGGCCCATCGCGACCACCGAGCCGAAGGCGAGCAGCAGGATGATGATCGCCGCCAGCAGCCCGATCCCGAACGAGGAGTCGCCGCTTTCTTCTTTGGCTTCTTCGATCGGCTGGCCGCCCAGCTGCACTTCGAGGCCTTGGCCGTCCGCTCCCTGGGCGGTCTTGATGATCCTTTCGGTGCTCGATTTGTCGAGCTTGTTGCCCTGGACGTCGTATTGGATCGTCGCGTAGGCGATCTTGCCGTTTTCGGAGATCGCCCCCGCGCCGCCCCCGCCGCCATACGGGCTGGCGACTTCGGAGACGTGCGGTTCCTTTTCGACCTGTTTGAAGACGCCTTCCATCTTCTGCCTGACCTGGGGCGATTCGACCCCGCCGGCGCCGGCGGCCTTGAAGACGATCGTCGCGGTGCCGCCCGACTGCTGGGGGAAGTTGTTTTCCAGCAGTTCGTAGGCTTCGGTCGAGTCGGAGGCCGGAAGTTTGAATTCTTCGGAGTAGTCGGCGCCTTGCGAGCCGGCGAGCCAGCCGAGTACGACGAGGGCGGCGAGCCAGCCGAAGATGACCGTCTTTCGGTGACCGGTGGTCCAGGTGGCAAAGCGGCGCATTTGGCTCCTTACGTGACTGGGTACAGGTGATCGCCACAGGCTTGGACGAGGCTAGGGCGATCGGCGGGGCCTTGCATCGGCCCCCGGGGGGAAATCGTGGCGGGATGGTCATCCACCCGTGGGTGGAGGGAGTGAAGGTATCGATAAACGCGGCTGTCGTCGCGCCCGGTCACTAGGTTTCAGGTCCAGATGCCCGATCCATCGATTGCCCGCTTCAGGCGGGTCGTCAGCTCTGCGTTGGCCTCGCTCGAGGCGCGGCGCCAGGAGGTGAACGACCTCAACGTCTTCCCGGTCGCCGACGGCGACACCGGTGACAACATGGCGATGACCCTGCGCGCCGTGATGGATGAGCTCGACCGGATCGACGGCCAGGGCCTCGACGAGGTCGGCCGCACGGCGCTGGTCCAGACGCTGGCGCGGGCGGCGCTGATGGGGGCGCGCGGCAACTCCGGCGTGATCCTCTCCCAGATCGTCCGCGGCGCCGCCGAGGAGCTCGCCTCGCGGCCGGGCGAGCTGGTCGACCCGCTCTTGGTCGCCGCCGCCTTCGCCTCCGCCGCCGACGCCGCCTACGACTCGGTCCGCGAGCCCGCCGAGGGGACGATGCTGACCGTCTTCCGCGAGATGGCGCACTCGCTGACCCGCCAGCTCGCCCACCTCTCGGCCGACAAACAGCGGCTCGCCGCCGACGTCTCCGAAGAGCAGCAGGACGCGATCCTCGCCGAGGTGCTGGAGCGGGCGATCGCCGACGGCGAGCGGGCGGTGGCGCGGACGCCGGAGCAGCTCGAGGTGCTGCGCGAATCGGGCGTCGTCGACGCGGGCGGCCACGGCCTGGTGCTGATCATGGCCGGGATCGTCGCCGGGCTCCGCGGCGACGGCGCCGAGCTGCCCGAGGTCGCCCACCGCGAGCCGCCGAAACTGACCCGGCCCCACCACGAGGACAGCCGCTACCGCTACTGCACCAACTTCATCGTCTCCGGCGCCGGGCTGGACGACCGTGCGGTGCTGCCGCGGCTCGAGGCGCTCGGCGACTCGGTCCTGGTGGTCGGCGACGAAGCGACCCTGAAGGTCCACGTCCACACCGACCGGCCGGAGTCGGCGATGGCGCTTTTCGAGGGCGCCGGCGCGGTCGACCAACGTCGACGTCGCCGACATGCGCCAGCAGGTCGCCGAACGCGACGCGCGGCTGGCGACGGGGCGGACCGGGGTGGTCGCGGTGGCGGCGGGGGAGGGGCTCGAACGGCTCTTCGCCGAGCTCGGCGCCGACGTCGTGCCGGGCGGCGAGACGCTCAACCCCTCGACCTCGGAGCTGCTCGCCGGGATCCACGGCGTCGACGCCGAGGAAGTCCTGGTGCTGCCCAGCTCCTCGAACGTGATCATGGCGGCGGAGCGCGCCTGCGAGCTCTCCGAGAAGCCGGCCCGGGTGGTGCCCGCGACCTCGCAGCAGGCGAGCCTGCTGGCGCTTGTCGAGCTCGACCCGGCGGCGGCGCTCGACGAGAACGCCCGGCGGCTCGAGGCGGCGCTCGCCGACGTCGCCACCGGCGGCGTCGCCCCGGCGGCGCGCGACGACGCCCAGGGACGCTTCAAGCGCGGCGACGCGGTCGGCTTCGCGGGGGGTGAGATCGTCGCCTGGGGCGGGGCCGGGTCGACCCTGCTGGCGACGATCGAGGTGCTCGCCGCCGAGGCTGAGATCGTCACCGTGATCGGCGGCGACGGCGCCCCGATCCCGCTCGACCAGGTCGACGCCCACGTGCCGGAGGGGGTCGAGCTGGAGAAGCACGAGGGGGGCCAGCCCAGCTGGTGGTGGCTGCTCGCGGCGCAGTAGCGGTGCGCGGCTTCGCCGGCGTCGGCGAGCCCAGCCGCGCCGAGCTGCGCGACGCCCCGGTCCATTGGCCGCGCCCGAGCGTGCTCGAGGCGGGCCTGGAGGCGCTCGACGGGGTCGGCCCGAAGCTCGCCGAGGCGGCGCGGGCGGCCGGGATCGCGACCGTCGGCGACCTCCTCTACCGCTTCCCGCAGTCCCACCGCGACCGTCAGATCCGTCTGCTGGGATCGCTGGAGAACGGGGAGACCGGCACCGTCCTGGTGACCGTGATGGGCAACCCCCCGCGCCCGTTCCGCCGCGGCAGCCTGACCATGGTCGGCGTGAAAGTCGGCGACGAGAGCGACTCGGTGAGGGCGACGTGGTTCAACCAGCCCTGGGTCTCCGGGAAGCTGGAAAAAGGTTCCGAGGTGCTCCTGACGGGGAAGCGGAGCGCGAAAGGGTTGGCTGTGAAGGAATGGGAGCTGGTCAGTCCGGCCGGCGATCCGGCGGAGCTCGACCCTCCTCCGGGGCAGGACCCGCGGGCCGGGGCGCCCTCGGCCGGAGCGTCCTTCGTCCCTGTCCATCCCGCCACCGAGGATCTCCCTCCGAAGAAGATCCGCGAATGGGCCGAGCAGGCGGTGCGCCTGGCGCCCAACGCGATCGAGGGACTGCCCGCCGCCCTCCAGGCGAAGCACCGCCTCGGCGGCGTCGGCGCGGCGATCCGCGCCGCGCACTTCCCCGAGTCCGCCGAGGAGCTCGAAGAAGCGCGCCGCCGGCTCGGCTTCGAAGAGCTCTTCCTCCACCAGGCGCTGCTCGCGACCCGCAAAGCGCAGCCACCGCCGCGCCCGCCCGGCGCCCCGCTTCGGCCGCCCCGGCCCGACCGTCGAGCGCTGGCTCGCCTCGCTCCCGTTCGCCCCGACCGCCGACCAGCGCGCCGCCTTCGCCGACATCGACAAGGACCTCGACTCGGGCGAGCCGATGCAGCGCCTGCTGATGGGGGAGGTCGGCTCGGGCAAGACCGTGGTCGCCGTCTACGCGATGCTGCGGGCGCTCGAAGCGGGCCACCAGGCGGCGCTGATGGCGCCGACCGAGACGCTCGCCGAGCAGCACGCGATCACGCTCGGCCGGCTGCTCGCCGCCGAGGCGATCCCGTTCGCGCTGCTGACCGGCGCGACCGCCGCGCCGGTCCGCCGCCGCGCCCTCGACCAGCTCGCCTCCGGCGAGCTGGGCCTCATCCTGGGCACCCACGCGCTGATCGAGCCGACCGTCCGCTTCGCCCGCCTCGGCCTCTGCGTGGTCGACGAGCAGCACCGCTTCGGGGTCGAGCAGCGCCGCGCGCTCGACTCGAAGGGGGTCGAGGGGATGGCCCCGCACGTCCTCCACATGACCGCGACGCCGATCCCGCGGACCCTGTCCCTGACCGCCTACGGCGACCTCGACACGACCGCGCTCCACAACCTCCCGGCGGGCCGCAAGCCGGTGACGACGAAAGTGGTCGGCGAGGGCGATCGCGAGGTCGCCTACGAGTTCCTCCGCGAGCGGCTGCGCGAGGGGCGCCAGGCGTTCGTCGTCTGCCCGCTGGTCGAGGTCTCCGAGAAACTGCCCGGCAAGGCGGCCGGGGAGGAGGCCGAGCGGCTGCGGCGCGGGCCGCTGCGCGACTTCCGGGTCGGGCTCCTCCACGGGCAGATGCACTCGACCGAGAAGGCGGAGGCGATGCGCGCCTTCGCCGCCGGGGAGACCGACGTGCTGGTGGCGACGACGGTGATCGAGGTCGGCATCGACGTGCCGAACGCGACCGTGATGCTGATCGAGGGGGCCGAGCGCTTCGGCGTCTCCCAGCTCCACCAGCTGCGCGGGCGGGTCGGGCGCGGCGAGCACCCCTCGCAGTGCCTGCTGTTCGCGACCGAGGCGGGGGAGATGGCGCGGCGCCGGCTGGGGGCGGTCGAGGAGACGAGCGACGGCTTCCGCGCTCGCCGAGGTCGACCTGTGCTGCGCGGCGAGGGCGAGATCCTCGGCACCCGCCAGAGCGGCATGGCGCGCTTCGCCGTCGCCAAGCTGCCCGACGACGAACAGATGCTGGTCGACGCCAACGAAGAGGTCCTGCGCCCTGCTCCGCGAGTACGGCTCGCTCGAGGATCCGGCGCTCGGCCCGCTGCTCGAGGCCGCCCGCCGGCGCTTCGGCGCGGGCGCCGCCGACCCGATCCCGCTTTGATCTGCTCGATGGTGATGACCTCATGCGCGTCGTCGCCGGAGAGCTGAAGGGGCAGAAGCTGGTGGCGCCGCGGGGCTGGAAGGTGCGGCCGACCTCGGAGCGGGTCCGGGAGGCGGTCTTCTCGACGCTCGGAGAGCGGGTCGAGGGCGCCATGGTCCTCGACCTCTACTGCGGCACCGGGGCGCTGGCGATCGAGGCGCTCTCGCGCGGCGCCGCCCGCGCCACGCTGGTCGACCGCGACACCCGCCCGGCGCTCGGCAACGTCGAGCGGCTCGGCCTCGCTGACCGAGCCGAGCTCGATCCGGGCCGACGCGGGGGCCTGGCTCGAGCGCGCCGCCGACCCCCCGACGGGGCCGGCTATGACCTCGTCTTCGTCGATGCCCCCTATAGACTCGCCGACCTCGTGGCTGAGCAACTGGACACGCACCTGCCCGGGGTGCTGGCGGCCGGCGGTCGCGCCGTGGTCGAGAGCGGCGCCCGGCGCCCGCTGGCGATCCGCTCGCTGGAGCGCCTGCGGCAGCGCCGCTACGGCGCCGCCGACGTCTCGATCTACGCGCGGGCGGGCGAATGAGTCCCGATGGCACAAGAACGGCACCGTCGTCTGTCCCGGGACCTACGACCCGGTCACCCTCGGCCACATCGACATCATCACCCGGACCTCCAACGTCTTCGACAAGGTCGTCGTCGGCGTCGTCAACAACCCGCTGCGGAAGGACAAGACCCTCTTCACGCGCGGAGGAGCGCAAGGCGTTCATCGAGACCGCGACCGCCGACCTCGCCAACGTCGAGGTGCAGATCTTCTCCACGCTGCTGGTCGAGTTCGCCCGCGACAACGGCGCCCACGCGATCGTCAAGGGCATGCGGGCGATCTCCGACTTCGAGTACGAGTTCGAGATGGCGCAGCTGAACCGCAAGCTCGATCCGGGCATCGAGAGCATCTACGTGATCGCCTCGCCGCACTACAGCTTCCTCTCCTCGACCGGGGTGAAGGAAATGGCGACCTTCGGCGGCGACGTCTCCGACCTGGTCCCGCCGGCGGGTCGCCGAGCGCCCTCGCGCGAGCGCCTCGCCGGCGACGGTGAGCCGCCCCGCAAGGTAGGCTTGTTTCCGCTCGTCCCTTCCTGGGCATCTCCTTGCAAATTTGCCCAGGCGGATTCTTTCTTGGCCAAAACCCCCGCATACACGTAGGCTTACGCACCGTTCATGGACGTCCTGGTCCTCATAGACAAACTCGACGACGTAGTTCACAACGCCCGCCCGGTCCCTCTGACCGATCAGGTGCGTGTCGATCGCGAGGAGATCTACGATCTCCTCGATCAGATGCGTGCCACGATCCCGGAGGAGATCAAGCAGGCGCGGTGGATCGTCAAGGAGCGCCAGGAGATGCTGGCCGAGGCCAAACGCGAGGCCGAGCGCATCGTCCGCGAGGCGCGCGAGCAGCAGGCCCGCCTGATCTCCGACGAGGAGGTCACCAAACAGGCCGAGCGCGCCGCCGACGAGATCGTCGAGGACGCCCGCAACCGCGAGCGCGAAATCCGCCTCGGCGCCGAGGACTACGCCGACGAGATCCTCAACACGCTCGAAGTCAACCTGCAGAAGTTCCTCGCCGCCGTCCAGCGCGGCCGCGATCGTCTCGCCGGGCGCGAGGAAGAACCGGCGCCCGAGCTCGACCAGGCTCCTTAAGGGTCGGGAGCCCCGGGAGCCGATCCCGGTCCCCTTCCTCTCTCAAACTCGGGCTGGATCGATCTCCGGACGCACGAGTTGCGGATCGGGCCCTCGTTACAAGCCGTTCGAAGGGGACCGGGATCGGCTCTGAGCTGCGGGCCGGAGGTTCGGAGCCTGCTCTCGGGGCGCCCAGCGGCGAGGCCTCATCGCGTGCCGGGCGCGAGTGACTTCGGCGCACCTTCCCCATCACTCCCAGGCCGATGGGCCGAAAACTCCACCTATACGGCTGGTTTTCGGCCCATCGACAGCGGGGTGCTGGGGAAGGCTCACGAAAGGCGCGCGTTTTGAGCGTAAGACGCGCGGAGCAAGGGCCACGCCGCGGCCCGCCCCGCGAACCTCGTGCCTTGTGAACTTCGCCCTACTCCAGTTTCAGGTCTTTCAGCGCCGACCAGCGGGGGTCGATCGGCTTCTCGTGTTCGTGATCGGCCGGGTCGGCGTCGTTCAGCGGCTCGCCGCAGACGGGGCAGAGGCCGAGGCAGTCGGGGCGGCAGAGGATCTGGGTGGGGAGGGCGAGCAGGACGGCGTCGTGGGCCCAGCGGCCGATGTCGAGCTCGTCCTCGTCGATGTAGGGGCTGCGCAGCTCGGCGTCCTCGGTGCTCGACTGGTCGACCTCGCGCGCCTCGACGTCGAGGTCATGGTCGGCCGGCTCGAGGCAGCGCATGCACGGTCCCTCGACGTGGATCGTGGAAGTTGAGCTTGAAGGCGAAGCCGCTCGAGTGGCGCGAGGCCTCGAGGCGGACTCTGCGGCGCCCGTGGGTCGGCGAGGTAGGTCTGGCCGCCGAGCTCGAACGGCGCCAGCTCGACCGGCAGCTCGATCCGCTTGCCCTCCCCGGCCGAGAGGTTGAGGCGGGAGAGGTCGACGACGGTCTCGGGTGCGCTCGGCATACTCTCCGAGATTACGGAATGTCCGATTTCACCTGGAAACCAGACGGCTATCTCGACCTGATCCAGGAGGAGATCCCGCGCTACGAGGAGCTGCAGGAGCAGGCGATCGCGGCGATCCCGTTCGCCCCGGAGCGGGTGCTGGAGCTGGGGATGGGGACGGGGGAGACGACCCGCCGGCTGATCGAGGCCTACCCCGACGCCTGGGTGATCGGCCTCGACTCGTCCCCGGACATGGTCTACAGCGCCCGGGAGAACTACGACGACGTGCAGCTCGCGCGGATCGAGGACCCGCTGCCCGACGGGCCCTGGGACCTGGTGATCGGGGTGCTCTCGATCCACCACCTGCGCGCCGAGCAGAAGCGGGAACTCTTCCGCCGCGTGCGCGAGCACTCACGCGCGCTGGTGATCGGCGACGTGGTCAAGGCCGACGTCGCTGGTCACCCCGATCGACGAGGGCTACGACTTCCCCGAGACGCGCCGCCGACCTGGCCGAGTGGAGCGGCGGCGAGGTCACCTGGGCGGCCGACGACCTCGCGGTCGTGCGCGCCGTCTACTGATCCGGCGCGCCCGCTTCCGACCCTGTAGCATTCCGCGACCTATGGCCGTCCCGAAGAAGCGAACTTCCAGCGCCCGACGCGACAAGCGCCGCGCCAATCACAAAGCCGGCAAGCCCGAGCTGCGCGCGCTGCCCGCGCTGCCACAGCCCGGCGCTGCCCCACCGGGTCTGCCCGACCTGTGGCACCTACGCCGGCCGCGAGGTCGTCTCCCACAAAGTCACCGACCCGACGGTGACCACCGCCGACTCCTAGGTCCCCCGTGGCGCAAAGCCGCCCGGTGACGATCGCCCTCGACGGTTTCGGGGCGGAGCAGGGTTTCGACGTACTCGCCGAGGGCGCGCGCCGCGCCGCCGCCGACGGCATCGGGGTGCGGGTCTTCGGGCCGCAGCGCTCGCTCGGGCTCGACGGGGTCGAGGGGATCGAGGTGGTCCCGACCACCGAATGGATCGGCAACGAAGACGACGCCGTCCAGTCGGTGCGCGACCGCAAAGAGGCCTCGGTCGTCCGCGCCGCCGCCGACGTCGCCGAGGGCAACGCGGCGGCGATGGTCAGCCTCGGCTCGACCGGGGCGACGATGGCCGCCGCGACCTTCGGCCTGCGCCGGCTCAAAGGCGTGCAGCGGCCCGCGCTCGCCGTCCGGATCCCCTCGCCGAGCAAACCGGTGCTCTTCCTCGACGTCGGCGCCAACGTCGAGGTGCGCCCCCAGCACCTGGTCCAGTTCGCCTTCCTCGGCGCCGCCTTCAGCGCCGCGGTGCTCGACGTGCGCGAACCGACGGTCGGCCTGCTGACCGTCGGCGAGGAGGCGGGCAAGGGGCGCCCCGAGATCGTCGAGGCGCACCGGATCCTCGCCGAGGCGCCGGGGATCAACTTCGCCGGCAACGTCGAGGGCGCGCGACCTGCCGGAAGCGAAGGTCGACGTCGTCGTCACCGACGGCTTCACCGGCAACGTGGCGCTGAAGGTGATGGAGGGCGCGGCGCGGGAGCTGGCCGGCGCGATCTCCGACCTCGCCCACCAGAACCTGATGGCCGCGGCCGGCGGCCTGCTGCTGAAACCGTCGCTCGGCGGCCTGCGCCGCGAGTTCGACCCCGACACGACCGGCGGCGCGATCCTGCTCGGGCTGCGCTCGATCGCGATCGTCGGCCACGGCTCCTCCGGCCCCGAAGGCGTCGCCAACGCGGTCCGCCTCGCCGCCCGCACCGCCAAAGTCGACGCGGTCGGGCGCACCGCGGCGCTGCTGCGCGAGGGCCACGCCGGCGCGCGCGCGCCGCTGGCCGGCGACGAAGCTGCGGAATAATCCGGGCGATGGAGCGCGACGAAGTCATGAGCTGGTCCGCGAGCACCTCGCCGAGGAGCTCGAAGTCGATCCCGGGCCGGATCGAGGAGGGCACCCGCTTCCGCGAGGACCTCGAGGCCGACTCGCTCGACCTCTACGAGCTGGTGATGGAGCTCGAAGACCGCTACGGGATCAAGGTCACCGAGGAGGAGGCGACCCGGATCTCGACGGTCGGCGACGCCGTCGCCTTCGTCCTCGAGCGGGCGCCTGCCTGAGATGGACGGCTTCGCCGGCGTGCCGACGATGGCGCCGGTCGCGAGGCCGTCGCCGCCCTCGCCGCGCTGATCGACCGACCTGCCCGAGGAGCTGCGCCGCCAGGCGCTCACCCACTCCTCCTGGACCGAGCGCCGGGTCGACTCCTTCGAGCGCCTCGCCTTCCTCGGCGACAGCGTGCTCGGGCTCTCGGTCGCGGGCGAGCTCTACGCGCGCTTCCCGGACGTCGCCGCGGGCGGGCTGACGAAGATCCACAACCAGGCCGTCTCCGGGGTCTCCTGCGCGGCGGTCGGGACGGCTGCTCGGGGTGCCGGAGATGCTGCGCGCGAACGAGCCCGACGACGTCACCGCGGCGATCCCGGCCGAGGTGCTGCTCGACGGCGAGCGGCCGCTGCCGGAGGCGACCGAGGCGCTGATCGGCGCCTGCCACATCGCCTTCGGCTTCGAGCGCACGGCGGCGGCGGTGGCGGCGGCGTTCGAGCCGCGGATCGAGCTCGCCTCGGAGACCCGGATCGACTTCAAGAGCGCCCTGCAGGAGCTTCTGGCGCGGCGCGGGGCGCGCGTAAGCTACGAGGTGACGGCGGCCACGGGCCCGCCGCACCGGCGCACATTCGCGGTGGCGGCGATCGTCGATTCCGAGCAGGTCGGGGCGGGCGAGGGGCGGAGCAAGAAGGCGGCGGAGCAGGTCGCGGCGGAGCAGGCCCTGAGGGCCCTGGGTGGTTGAGGGGCGGGATCGGGGACACCCTCTCTCACGAACAGCAGGGAGGTTCGTTCGGGTGTCCCCGATCCCGCCCAGCAAGCCGCAAAGTGGGACGTTCCGGCGGTGCCGGTCTCGTCCGATGCGTGGAGGAAGCTGAAGGTTCTGCGGAGGATGAACCTATGTATCTGAGATCGATCACGATGAAGGGCTTCAAGTCCTTCCCCGAGCGGGTGAGCCTCGAGTTCTCGCCCGGCGTCAGCGTGATCGTCGGGCCGAACGGCTCCGGCAAGAGCAACATCACCGACGCGGTGCTGTGGGCGCTCGGCGAGCAGAGCCCGGGGGCGATCCGCGGTGCCTCGATGCAGGACGTGATCTCGGCGGGCGGCAAAAACACCGGCCGGCGGCGCGAGGCCCAGGTCGAGGTCGTGATCGACAACTCCGACGGGCGCGCCGCGACCGAGTTCTCGGAGATCTCCGTCGAGCGGCGGCTCGACCGCTCCGGCGACGGCGGCTACCGGCTGAACGGCGCCCGGGCGCGGCTCGCCGACGTCACCGACGTCCTCTCCGACACCAACCTCGGCCGCGAGATGCACTCGGTGATCAGCCAGGGCCGGGTCGAGACGATCATCCACTCGAAACCGCGCGAGCGGCGCCTTCTGATCGAGGAGGCGGCGGGTCTCGGCAAGCACCGCAAACGGCGCCGGCGGGCCGAACTGAAGCTGCGCGGGACGCGCGACAACCTCGACCGGGCGCTCGACGTCGAGCGCGAGGCGCGGGCGCGGCTGCGGCCGCTGAAACGGCAGGCGCAGGCGGCCGAGATCGGCGCGCGGATCGAGCGCGAGGAAATGGAGCTGAAGGCGCGCATCGTCTCCGAGGAGCTGCGCTTCGGCGCCGACCGGGCCGCCGCGGCGGCGAAGGCGGCGGCGACCGCGCGGGAGGCGCGGACGAAGCTCGAGGAGCAGCTGGCCGAGGTCAGCAAACGGCGCTCCGCCGCCGAGGAGCGCTTCGCCGAGCGCGACCGGGCGCGGACCCAGGCCTGGGGCCTGCTGACCAAGCTGCGGGCCGAGTCGGAGCGGGTCGCGGTGCGGGTGGCGGGGCTGGTCGCGTCAGCGAGGCCGAGGTCGAGGCGCGGCTGCAGGCGCTGCGGGCCGAGCTCGGTCCGCTGACGCTGGACGTCGGCGCGAGCGGCGCGCCGGCCCAGCGGGCGCCGTGAAACTGGAAGAGGAGCTGGGCGAGGTCGACGCCGGGCTGAAGTCGGCGCTCGACGGGCTCGCCACGGCGCGCTCCGACGACGCCACGAGACGGCCCGCGAGCACGCGCTCGGCGAGGTCCGGGCGGGCAGCGAACGGGCGATCCGCCACGCGCGCCGCGCCGAGGGCCTGCTCGGCGAGCGCCACCGCGAGAAGATGCGGGCGCGCCTGGCGGGCGGCGAGGAGCTGCTCGACGACGTCCGCGCCGCGCTCGCCGCGGTCGAGGCCGTCGGCAACGCGATCCGCGCCCGGGTCGAGCGGACCGAATCGGCCGTGGTCGGCAACGAGGGCGACGGCGACGAGATCGCCGACGAGCTGCGCGCCTGCTCGAAGACTCGAGTTCGAGCTGCAGGCCCAGATGCGGTCGGTGAGCGAAGAGCTGACCCAGGCCGAGGTCGAGGCCGCCCACCTCGGCGACCGCCGCGCCGAGGCCGAACGGGAGATGGCGGCGATCGTCGAGAAGCTCGGCGAGGAGGTGCCGCCGGCCGAGGCGGCGATGACCGAGGAGGAGCGCGCCGAGATCGACCGCAAGCTCGAGCGGCTCGACCGCCGCCGCGCCCAGATCGGCCCGGTCAACCCGCTCGCCGAGCGCGAATACGAAGAGGCGCGCCGAGCACGTCGAGCAGCTGCAGGCCCAGCGCGAGGACACCGAGCGGGCGATGCGCGAGCTGGAGTCGCTGATCCGCGAGATCGACGACGAGATCGAGCGCGCCTTCGAGGAGACCTTCGAGGCGACCGCGACGAACTTCGAGGAGATGGTCGAACACCTCTTCCCCGGTGGCCGCGGCCGGCTGCGCCGGGTCAGCCTGCGCGCGGTCCGCGACGAGGAGCGCCGCCGCCGGCGAGGCGAGGAGAGCGCCGAGCGACGACGACGAGCCGGATCCCGACGAGGAGGAGCGCGAAGAACGCGACGAGTTCGGGGTCGAGATCGAGGTCAACCCGGCGGGCAAGTCGACCCGCAAGCTGTCGCTGATGTCGGGCGGCGAGAAGTCGCTGGTCGCGCTCGCCTTCGTCTTCGCCGTCTTCCTCGCCCGGCCGTGCCCCTTCTACATCCTGGACGAGGTCGAGGCCGCCCTCGACGACGCCAACATCGACCGCTTCCTGCAGCTGATCCGCCGCTTCTCCGACCGCGCCCAGTTCGTCATCGTCACCCACCAGAAACGCACGATGGACGCCGCCGACGTCCTCTACGGCGTGACCATGGGCGGCGACGGCGTGACCAAAGTCGTCAGCCGCAAACTCCCCCGCGACCGGGCACCGAAGACGAGGACGACGACGCCGACCGACGGTCCCGAGCCCCTCACCGCTGTCGCCTAGCCGCGGCTCGTAGTGGGGATCTGACCCCCTCCGAACGGCTTGTAACGAGGGCCCGAGACGAATCTCGTGCGTCCGCACCCCTTCCTGCCCGAGTTTGAGAGAGGAGGGGGTCAGATCCCCGCCTCCTTCGCCACCCCGTCCCTCGAAGGTAGTCTCATCAGGAGGAGGGGGATATGGCTCAACGCCACATGGACCGGCTGTCGTCCTTCGACACGTCGTTCCTCGCCAACGAGAAAGACAACGCCCACATGGCGATCGGCGCCGTGCTGGTCTTCGACGGCCCGGCGCCCGCGCAGGACGAGTTCCTCGCCCAGATCCGCTCGCGCCTGCACCTGCTGCCGCGGCTGCGCCAGCGGCTGCTGACCCCGCCGCTCGGGCTCGGCACGCCGTTCTGGGTCGACGACGAGACCTTCGACGTGCGCCGCCACGTCGACCGCGCGACGCTCCCCGCGCCGGGCACCGACGCCGAGATGCGGGCGCTCGCCGGTGAGCTGCTGGCGCCGCCGCTCGACCGCGGCAAGCCGCTCTGGGAGCTGACCCTGGTCGACGGCTTCGCCGACGGAGCGCTTCGCGATCGTCTACAAGACCCACCACGCGATGGCCGACGGGATCTCCGCGGTCGACATCGGGATGCTGCTCTTCGACGTCGAGCGCGACGCCGCACCGCCCGCCGAGGCAGAGCCTGGCGGCCGCGCCGCTCGCCCTCGAACGCCGCGCCTCGCCGTCCGCGCCGCGACCGGCGTCGTCGCCACCGCTGCGCCGCCTCGGCCGGCTGGCTGACCCGCGCCGCCCGCGACCCCGGCGACGCCTCGCGCCGCGCCGGCGACGGGCTGGTCGGCCTCTGGGAGGTCACCTGGAACCTGCTGCGCCCGGCGCCGCGGGTGCCGATCAACCCGGCCCGGCGTCGGCCCCCGCCGCGAGTTCGCCTGGGCGACCTTCGACCTCGCCGAGTTCAAGCGGATCAAGAACGCCCTCGGCGGCACCGTCAACGACGTCTCGCTCGCCGTCGCCACCGGCGCCCTGCGCGCCTGGTTCGACGAAGCAGCGACCCTGTCCTTTCGTCGCCCTCTGGGCGACGAAAGGACGGGGGTCCTGGAGCTGAAGGCGCTCGTCCCGGTCTCGATCCGCACCGTCGACGAGCACGGCGAGCTCGGCAACAAACTGACCGCGATGCGCGGCCCGCTGCCGGTCGGCCTCGCCGACCCGGTCGAGCGCCTCGGCGCGATCTCCGCCGCGATGGACGACCTCAAGGCCTCCAAGCAGCCGCTCGGCGCCGAAGCGATCTGGGGCCTGAACGACTGGTTCCGCGACTTCGCCCCGCCGGTCCTGCTCGCCCCGACCGCGGCGATCAACTTCTCGACCCGCCTCTTCAATCTGCTGGTCACCAACTTCCCCGGCCCGCAGATCCCCTTCTACGCGCTCGGCCGCGAGCTGGTCGCGATCCACCCGATCGGCTTCCTCGCCCGCCGCCACGGCCTCGCGATCGCGATCCTCTCCTACAACGGCCGGGTCAGCTTCGGCCTGCTCGCCGACCCCGACTCGGTCCCCGGGGTCGAGCGGCTCGCCGGCGCACCTCGAGGCCGCGGTCGCCGAGCTGAGCGCCGCCGCCGCCGAGGCGTCCCCGCCGCTAGCCTCCCCGAGCGATGGCGACCAGCTGGCAGGAGATGATCGACCTCGGTTCGCGCGAGCCCGCGAACGTCGAGCCGCCCGCCGAGGCTGAGCCCGAGCAGCGCCGCGGCGGCGTCTTCCGCCGCCTGCGCGAGAGTCCTCTCCAAATCGCGCCAGGCCCTGCAGGAGGAGATCAGCGCCTCGGTCTTCGAGAAGATCGACGACGAAACCTGGGAACTCCTGGAGGAGGCGCTGATCCTCGCCGACGTCGGCGCGCCGACCACCGCCGCGGTGGTCGAACGGCTCGAGCACGAGGTCGACTCCGGCGCCGTCCCCGCCGACGGCGCGGCGATCCGCGACCGCCTGATCGAGATGCTCGCCGAGGTCGCCTCGACCGCCCGCGCCAAGATCGACCTCTCGGCCGAACCCGCGGTGCTGATGATGGTCGGCGTCAACGGCACCGGCAAGACGACGACGATCGGCAAGATCGCCTGGCACCTCTCGAAAGAATTCGGCCTCTCGGTGGTGATGGGCGCCGGGGACACCTACCGCGCCGCCGCCGCCGAGCAGCTCGCCGCCTGGGCCGAGCGGGCCGGCGCCGAGCTGGTCCGCGGCCAGGCCGGGGCGGACCCCGGCTCGGTCGCCTACGACGCGGTCTCGGCCGCGGTCGCCCGCAACGCCGACGTCGTGATCGTCGACACCGCCGGCCGCCTCCACACCCAGGACAACCTGATGGAGGAGCTCGCCAAGGTCCGCCGCGTGATCGGCAAACTGATCCCCGACGCGCCGCACGAGACGCTGATCTCGATCGACGCGACCACCGGCCAGAACGGGCTGCGCCAGGCGAAAGTCTTCTCCGAAGCGGTCGAGGTCGACGGCGTCGTCCTGACCAAGCTCGACGGCACCGCCAAGGGCGGCATCGCGCTGGCGATCGCCTCCGAACTCGGCATCCCGGTGAAGCTGATCGGGGTGGGGGAGAAACTCGAGGACCTGCGGCCCTTCGACCCCGCGGAGTACGCCGCCGCCCTGCTCGCGGAGTAGCGGGGAGTAGCCTGATCTGATGTTCGACCAGCTTTCCGACCGCCTCCAGTCGACCCTCTCCGACGTCCGCTCGCGGGGCAAACTGAGCGAGGCCGACATCGACTCGGCGATGCGCGACATCCGCCTCGCTCTGCTCGAGGCCGACGTCAACTTCAAAGTCGTCAAAGCGTTCACGAAGACGCTGAAAGAGCGCTGCCTCGGCGCCGAGGTGATGGACAGCCTCGACCCCGGCCAGCAGGTGGTCAAAATCGTCAACGAGGAGCTCGCCGACCTGATGGGCGGCGAGGGCGTCGAGCTGGCGATCGCCGGCTCCGGCCCGACCGTGATCCTGATGGCGGGCCTGCAGGGCTCCGGCAAGACGACCGCCTGCGCGAAGCTCGCCCAGTACTTCAGAAACAGCGCAAAGACGTGGCGCTCGCCGCCTGCGACGTCTACCGGCCCGCCGCGGTCGAGCAGCTGGTGACGATGGGCCACCGCGCCGGCGCCCACGTCTACGAGAAAGGCACCGACGCCGACCCGGTCGACATCGCCACCTGGGCGCTCGACCGCGCCCGCGAGGAGCGCCGCGACGTCCTCATCATCGACACCGCGGGCCGCCTCCACATCGACCAGGACCTGATGGAGGAGCTGTCGCGGATCCGCGACAAGACCAAGCCCGACGACGTGCTGCTGGTGGTCGACGCGATGACCGGCCAGGACGCGGTCGGGGTCGCCGAATCGTTCGCCGAGGCGGCCGAGTTCGACGGCGTCGTGATGACCAAGCTCGACGGCGACGCCCGCGGCGGCGCCGCGCTCTCGGTCAAAGCGGTCACCGGCAAGCCGATCATGTTCGCCTCGACCGGCGAGAAAATCGAGGACTTCGACAAGTTCCACCCGGACCGCATGGCGCAGCGGATCCTCGGCATGGGCGACGTGCTCACCCTGATCGAGAGAGCCGAAAGCCAGGTCGACGAGAAGGCCGCCGAGGAGCTCCAGGACAAACTCAAAAAGGACCAGTTCACGCTCGAGGACTTCCTCACCCAGATGAAACAGGTCCGCAAAATGGGCCCGCTCAGCGGGATCCTCGGGATGCTGCCGGGGATGGGCGCGATGAAACAGCTGAAGAACGCGAACATCGACGAGCGCCAGCTCGACCGCACCGAGGCGATCATCCTCTCGATGACCCCGGCCGAGCGCGCACGACCCGCACCTGATCAAAGGCTCGCGGCGCAAACGGATCGCCGACGGCTCGGGCGATCGAAGTGCAGGAGGTGCGCGCCCTGGTCAAACAGTTCGACCAGATGCGGGTGATGATGCGCTCGATGGCGAACGGCAAGATGCCGGACCCGCAGAAACTGATGCAGATGAGCGGCCAGGCGCCGCGGCCGAAGGTGCGGCGGCGGTAGGCAGGGCTCGCGCCGCGGTGCGTCGGCCCGGACGCCAGGTTCAAGCCGTCCCGCGGCGACGCCGGGAACTCCGGCGAGAGCATCACCGGAGCGTGGCGAGGGCTCGGGCCGATCCCCGTCACGAACGCGTGCGCGGCTCAGGCCGATGGGCCGAAAACCCGACCATGTCTTCGGTTTTCGGCCCATCGACCGGGGGGTGTGACGAGGTTGAAGCCTCTTTCGCGCTCAATATGCCGGATCGCATACGGATGGCCGGAGATCGTCCCGTCCCTCTCCCGGAGCACCCACGAACCCTTCGAACTCAGCGCGGAACCGCGCGTTTCGCTAACCTGCTCCGGCTCATGGCAGTCAGAATCCGACTTAGACGAGTGGGTTCCAAGAAGAACCCCGTGTGGCGGATCGTCGTCGCCGACAAACGCTCCCCGCGTGACGGGCGCAGATCGAGACGATCGGCCAGTACAACCCGCAGACCGAGCCCTCGACGATCGTCCTCGACGAGGAGCGCGCGCGCCACTGGATCGAGCACGGCGCCCAGCCGTCGGAGACGGTGGCCCACCTGCTGCGCACCAAGGGCATCGCCGCCCACGGCAGCTAGTAGTGCCGTGTCAGGCAACGTTCGCCCTCTCTGGCTTGCCCTCGCCGCGCCCGGCGGCGTCCTCGACCGCTCGACGTGGCTCTGCCACGCCTTCGGGTCTGCGTCCTTGCCGGTCACGGCGATTGCGGCGCCAGAACCGGCCAAACGTCACCTGACACGGCACGCCGTCCCGCGGCGATGACCGAGCTGCTCGAATTCCTCGTCAAGGCCCTCGTCGAGGACCCTGAGGCCGTAGAGGTCGAGGAGCTCGAGGAGGACGGCGACCTCGTCTACGAGATCAGCGTCGCCGACAGTGACCTCGGCCGCGTGATCGGCAAAGGCGGCCGCGTCGCCAACGCGATCCGGACGATCGCCAAGGCCGCCGCGGTGCGGATCGACCGCCGCGTCATCGTCGACATCCTCGACTGAGCCGGCCGCCCATGCGGCTCGACATCTTCTCCCTCTTCCCGGAGGCGTTCGACTGGCTGCAGACGCAGCGCCCGGTGCAGAACGCGCTGCGCGAAGGCAACGAGCTGCGGCTCTTCAACTACCGCGACTCGACCCCGCTCACCGGCCGCCAGGTCGACGACGCGCCCTACGGCGGCGGCGCCGGGATGGTGCTGCGGGTCGACGTGATCGACGCCGCGCTGCAGGCCGCCTACGGCGAGGGGATGCGGCCGCGGATCGTGCTGCTGACCCCGACCGGGCGGCTGCTCGACGACGAGCTCGCCGACGAACTGGTCGCCGAGCGCGCACGTGGCGCTGCTCTGCGGGCGCTACGAGGGCTTCGACGAGCGCATCCACGAGCACTTCGCCGACGACGAGGTCTCGATCGGCCGCTACGTCCTGGCCGGGGGCGAGCTGCCGGCGATGGTCGTCGCCGATGTCCTGATGCGGAAGCTGCCGGGCGCGCTCGGCAACGCCTCCTCGGCCGCCGAGGACTCCTACAGCCAGGTGCTCGAGGGGATGCCGGAGTACCCGCACTACACGCGGCCGCCGGTCCACCGCGGCTGGACGGTGCCCGAGGTCCTGCTCTCCGGAGACCACGAGAAGGTGCGCGAATGGCGCCTGGAACGCTCCCGAGAACGTGCCAAGGCGTTTGCGGAGCAGGAGCGTAAGGCCGCTTCCGGCACGGAGTAGCTACCATTCCGCAACCGCGCGGATCCCACCCGGGGCTGGGCGGTTTTTCTTCGCCCCGACCCCGACCGACCCCCAGGACTTCAGATGAGCTCAGTGATCGACAGCATCGAGCGTGACCAGCTCAGGAAGGGCCTTCCTTCCTTCGACCCCGGCGACCGCGTCAAAGTCCACTTCCAGGTGATCGAGGGTACGCGCAAACGGACCCAGGTCTTCGAGGGCGTCGTGCTGCGTCGCCAGGGCTACGGGGCGCGCGAGACCTTCACCGTCCGCAAGCAGTCCTTCGGCGTCGGCGTCGAGCGGACGTTCCCGCTGCACTCGCCGAAGATCGAGAAACTCGAGGTGGCGGCGCGCGGTGACGTGCGACGCGCCAAGCTCTACTACCTGCGCGGCCGCATCGGCAAGGCGGCCCGCGTCGCCGAGCGCCGCTGGGGAATCGACGAGGACATGGTTTCGAAGAGCATCCCCGACCGCCGCGGAGTCGACCGCCGTCGACGCCGAGGGCGTGAGCCAGGAGGAGTGGTGCCGGTCGCCGTCCCGACCGAGGCCGAGGGGGCCGAGGTCGGAGGCGACCGAGGGGAGCAGGCCGAGGGTGGCGCCGACGAGGCGCCGACGGCCGATGCGGGGGCGGAGACTGATGCAGCGGCGGATTCGGACGCAGAGCCGGCCGCCGCCGGGGAGACCGAAGAGAGTGCAGCGTCGGAGGATGCCGAGGACGAGGAGCCGGACAAAGCCGGTGACTCCGACGAGGACTCCGCAGGCTGAAACTCTCGCTGCCCAAGCCGAAGAGCAAAGCGGGCGGCCTGATCGAGTTGGTCGTGATCGTCGTGCTGGCCCTCGGGCTGGCGCTGGCGATCCAGGCCTGGATCGTGAAGCCCTACAAGATCCCGTCCGGGTCGATGGAACCGACCTTGGAGGTCGGCCAGCGCGTCCTCGTCAACCGCTTCATCTACCACCTGCACGAACCGCAGATCGGCGACATCGTCGTCTTCCATCCGCCGGAAGGGGCGGAGACGGCGGCCGAGTGCGGGGTCGACAGTCTCCGCCCGCGAGGCCTGCCCGAAGCCGACCCCGCAGGAGTCGAGCCAGAACTTCATCAAGCGGATCGTCGCGGTCGGCGGCGACACGCTCTCGATCAAGGACGGGCACCCGGTCGTCAACGGGGTCGAGAAGACCGACGAGCCCTACATCGACCCCTGCGGCAGCGCCTCGGTCTGCAACCTGCCGAAGACGATCACGATCCCCAAGGGCTACTTCTTCATGATGGGCGACAACCGCGGCAAGAGCGACGACAGCCGTTACTGGGGGCCCGTGCCGAAGTCGTGGATCATCGGCGAGGCCTTCTTCACCTACTGGCCGCCTGACCGGATCGGGACCCTTTAGGCGTTCTTCGCCTTTTTCGCAGAGAATCGCCGCGTGAAACCGAGGATCCCCAAACCCAAGAGCAAAGCCGGCGGCGTGATCGAGCTGGTGGTGATCGTCGCCCTGGCCCTGGGGCTGGCGCTGGCGATCCAGGCCTGGATCGTGAAGCCCTACCAGATCCCCTCGGGGTCGATGGAGCCGACGCTCGACGTCGGTCAGCGCGTCCTCGTCAACCGCTTCATCTACCACCTGCACGAACCGGCGATCGGCAACATCGTCGTCTTCCACCCGCCCGAAGGGGCGGAGTCGAGCAGCGAATGCGGCGTCCTCGTGAAGAAGATGCAGCCGCTCGAAACAGGGGAGCCGTGCCCGAAGCCGACCCCTGGCGAGTCGAGCCAGACCTTCATCAAGCGGATCGTCGCGGTCGGCGGCGACACGCTCTCGATCAAAGACGGGCACCCGGTCGTCAACGGGGTCGAGAAGACCGACGAGCCCTACATCGACCCCTGCGGCGGCGGTTATGAGTGCAATTTGCCGAAGACGATCAAAATCCCGCCCGGTTACTTCTTCATGATGGGGGACAACCGTGGCGAAAGTGACGACAGCCGCTACTGGGGACCCGTCCCAAAGTCTTGGATCATCGGTGAGGCCTTTGCCACCTACTGGCCCCCCGATCGAATCGGCACCCTCTAGCGAGCGGCGCCGCCCGGCGGGCGGCAAGCTCCACCAACGGCGGCTGCGGCGCAGCCAGCGGCTCTTCGACTTCGACCGCGGGCTCGACCACCGCTTCGTCGCGGGTGCCGACGAGGCGGGGCGCGGCTGCCTCGCCGGGCCGCTGGTCGCCGCCGCGGTCCTCTTCGACTACGAGCGGCTCTCGGTCGGCGACCGCCGCATCCTCGGCGGCATCCACGACTCCAAGCAGATGACCGAGGAGGCGCGCATCGAGATGTACCCATGCGTGCTGCGGGCGGCGGCGCGGGTCAGCATCGTGGTCCGCTCGGCGCCGGGGATCGACCGCCGCGGCCTCCACGTCACCAACTGCGAGGCGCTCGGCGACGCCCTGGCGCGCCTCGAGCCCGGGCCGGAGACGATCTGCCTGGTCGACGGCTTCCGCCTGCCGCGCTGCGAGGTGCCGCACCGGCGCGTGGTCGGCGGCGACCGGACAAGCGCCGCGATCGCCGCCGCCTCGGTGCTGGCCAAGGTGACCCGCGACCGCTACATGGTCGGCGCGGCCGAGCGCCACCCCGGCTGGGGCTTCGAGGAGCACGTCGGCTACTCGACCCCGGAGCACCGCGCGGCGATCGACAAGCTGGGGATCTCGCCGCTGCACCGGCGCTCGTTCCAGAGCGTCGCCTACACGCAGCTGGGGCTTGACGGTCAGTACGTCGAGGAGCTCGAGGTTCTAGAAGGCGGCGGCGAGGTGCTCGAGATCGACGACTACGTCGTCGCGGTCGAGGACGACGCCGACGGCGTCGAAGCGGATCTCGGCGTAGCGCGGAACTGAGCCGGCGGCGCGCCGCTCCGCCATCCAGGCGGCGGCGAGGCGGCGGACCTGCAGCTGCTTGCGCGGGGTGACCCAGAGGACCGGGCGCTCGGGACCGACCTTGCTGCCGGCGCGGACCGCCTTCACCTCGACGAAGACCAGGGTGGGGCGCTGCGGGTCGAGGGCGACGAGGTCGAGCTCGCCGTAGCGGGTGCGGGCGTTGCGCTCGAGGATCCGGTAGCCGAGCGAGCCGAGGTGTTCGGCGGCGCGGGCCTCGGCGAGGCGGCCGGTGCGGAGGCGACGGGCGGTCATGTCCGGGCCAAGGGGCGCGGCGTCGCGATCTCGCCCCTCCGTCAGGCGCGAATTGGCCCAATCTGCGCGCCACGCGTGCGGATTGTCGCCCTAGCGTCGGCCCCGTGCTCGCCACCGCCCGCACCTTCACCCTCGACGGCATCTCGGCCCGGCCCGTGCGGGTCGAGGTCGACGTCCACCGCGGGCTGCCCGGGTTCGCGATCGTCGGCCTGCCCGACGCCGCGGTGCGCGAGGCGCGCGAGCGGGTGCGGGCGGCGCTGGTCAACTGCGGCTTCGAGTTCCCCTTGCAGCGGATCGTCGTCAACCTGGCGCCGGCCAGTCTGCGCAAGGCGGGGCCGGGGATGGACCTGGCGATCGCCGCGGCGCTGCTGAGCGCCTCGGGGCAGCTGGAGTGGGAGGGGATGGAGCGGGTGGCGCTGGCCGGGGAGCTGGCGCTCGACGGCCAGGTGCGCCCGATCAACGGCGCCCTGGCGATCGCCGAGGCGGCGCGGGAGGGTGGCGCCGAGGCGATCGTCGTCCCCGCCGAGAACGGGCCCGAGGCGGCGCTGGCGGGAGGGATCGAGGTGTGGCCGCTGTCGAGCCTCGCCGCGCTGGCCGGGCTGGCGGCCGGGGAGCGGCCTCCGGCGCCCTCGCCGCTGCCCCTGCGGGCCGGCCCGGCGGTCGGCGCACCCGACCTCGCCGACCTGCGCGGCCAACCGCATCTGCGCCACGCGCTCGAGGTCGCCGCGGCGGGCGGCCACAGCCTGCTGATGGTCGGGCCGCCGGGGGCGGGCAAGTCGCTGGCCGCGAGTCGGCTCCCCTCGATCCTGCCGCCGCTCGGCGAGGCCGAGGCGCTCGAGGTGGCGCGGATCGCCAGCGCGACCGGCCGCCTCGGCGCGGGGTTGCCCGCGGGGCGGCCCTTCCGCGCGCCGCACCACACGATCAGCGCCGCCGGGCTGATCGGCGGCGGCATGCCGCCGCGGCCGGGCGAGATCACCCTCGCCCACCGCGGCGTCCTCTTCCTCGACGAGCTCTGCGAGTTCCGCCGCGACGTGCTGGAGGCGCTGCGGGCGCCGCTCGAGGCCGGCGAGGTGGCGATCGCGCGGGTGGGAGGGAGGCGGCTCCTGCCCTCTCGGTTCATGCTGGTCGCCGCGTCCAACCCGTGCCCCTGCGGGCGCGGCGAGGACGACCCCGCCTGCACCTGCCTCGGCTCCGCGATCCAGCGCTACCAGGGCAAGCTGAGTGGCGCGCTGGCCGACCGGATCGATCTGCTCGCCGCGGTCGCCCAGCCCGCCGCGGCGGAGATCGGCGGCGGGCCGGGGGAGCCCTCGGCGGCGGTGCGCGACCGGGTCCGCGCGGCGCGCGAGCGCCAGGAAGCGTGGCTCGGGCCGGGCCGCTGCAACGCCGAGATGACCCCGGCCGAGGCGCGGGAATGCGAGATCGATCCGGTCGCCGCGGCGCTGCTCGCCGATCTCTACGCGCGCCGCCGGCTCAGCGGGCGCGCCCACGACCGCGCGCTGCGGCTCGCCCGCACCGTCGCCGACCTCGCCGAGGCGCCGCGGATCGGCGAGGAGGAGATGGCCCAGGCCCTGCAGCTGCGCCGGAGGGATCGTGTCTGAGCGGCGCGCCTGTCTCGAGTGCCTGCGGCGCTCCTGGCTGCTGTCGCTGCTCGGCCCCTACCTGGAGAAGACGGCGACCGGATCGGTGGGGCGGCGCTCGCCCGAACTGCTGCGGCTCGGCAACGAGGACCTGGTCGAGGTCGTCGCGCCGGCCAAAGGAAAGAAGATGATCGACCGGGTCGAGGCGCTCGGCGAAAGCTGGTTCTCGGAGCGCCTCGACCGCGCCGATTGCTGGGCGATCTGCCGCCACGACGAGCGCTACCCGCCCGGTCTGCGCGATGCCGCCGACGGGCCCTGGGCGCTGATCGGTCGCGGCGACCGTGGGCTGCTCGAACGGCTGGAGCCGCAGGCGGCGGTGACGATCGTCGGCTCGCGGCGGGCCACCTCCTACGGTCGCGAGGTGGCGCGCGAGCTGGCCCGCGAGGTGAGCACGGCGGGCCTCGTCGTGGTCAGCGGCCTCGCCTTCGGGATCGACGCCTGCGCCCACCGCGGCGCGCTCGACGCGGGCGGCCGCACCCTCGCGGTGCTCGGCTGCGGCCCCGACACCGCCTACCCCGCCGCGCACCGCTCGCTCTGGCGCCGGGTCGCCGAGACCGGCGCGGTCGTCTCCGAGCTGCCGCCCGGCTCGACCCCGTGGCGCTGGAGCTTCCCGGCCCGCAACCGGGTGATGGCGGCGCTCGCCGGGATGACCGTCGTGGTCGAGGCGGCGACCCGCTCCGGCTCCTTGATCACCGCCGACCTCGCCGCCGAGCTGGGCCGCGACCTCGGCGCCGTCCCCGGCCCGGTCACCTCGCGCGCCTCGGCCGGGCCGAACGAGCTGCTGGCGGGCGGCGCCTGCGTCGTCCGTGGCGGCCAGGACGTGCTCGACGCGATGCTCGGCGCCGGTGCGACGCGGCTCCAGCGGACCGGCCCGCCGCTCGATGCCGAGCCGGCCGCGGTCCTCGCCGCGGTCGACGGGGGCGCAACCACCGCCGACGCCGTGGCCGCTGCCCGCGACCTCCCGGCCGCCCGCGCCTCCGCCGCCCTCGCCCGGCTCGAGCTGCTCGGCTACCTCGCCGCGACGCCGGTCGGCACCTTCACCCGCACCCTCCTCGTCCCGCCGGGGAAGCCGCCCGAGCGGTGAATCCTCGTCCACCGGTGGCTCATCTAGAGGCTTGATGTGGGTCGCCGCTCACCGCGAGGAACCTGGTGATGAATGCGGAAAAGGGCCTCCAGCCCTATCCCCTCGTGATTGGAGCACGAGATGACAGCATCGCTGGAGACCCTTGTCGTCGCAGCCTACGTGTTCGCCCATGCGCTGCCGATTCCTCGCCCGGGCCCCGAAGGCAAGATCACCGACCCCGAGCTGATCGCGCTGGCGGTCGCCCAGGCCGCGATGGGCGAGTCCTCCGATCGCAAGTTCCTGGGCATGATCGGCCATCGCCTGCCCGGCTGGTTTGACCACCTGCCAGACCAGACGCAATACAACCGCCGGCTGCGCCGTCTCACCCCCTACATCGTCATGGTCCAGCTCGGACTGGCCGAGCTGATCGCCGGCGAGGAGACCCGCCTGGCCGACGGCACGCTGATCGGCTGCGCCAACTACGCCGGCTGCGCTTCCCACAGCCACTTCGCCGGCGAGGCCGGCTACGGCTATTGCCCCTCCAAGAGCCGCTTCTACTGGGGGATGCGGCTGGTCCTGGTCACCGACGAGAACGGCGTCCCGCTCGGCTATGACCTGGTGGAACCCGGGGAAGGCGAGCGCGAGCCGCTCTTCCGACTTGCCCAGGCCCACCCCGGCACCACGCTCTTCGCCGACAAGGGTTTTTGGGGAGCCGAGTACGAGAGCACGATCGAGCTCGTCTCGGTGGCACTCATCACCCCGGATCGCCACCGCCTCGGCGAGCGTCCCGCCGCCGAGGTCGCCAAGGCCACGATCCGCCTCGTCATCGAGTCGGTCTTCGCCAACCTGAAGGGCCAGATGCGACTCAAGGAGCACCTCGCCAAGACTCCTGGCGGCCTGCTCCAGCGAGTCGCCCAGCGCCTGCTCGCCCTCACGCTCGGGATGTTCATCAACGTTCTCAGCTGGGGCGGCCGCTGCGCAGCCTCGTCGCCTATGACGGACGCTGACCCACATCAAGCCTCTAGGCTCCATGGATGACGGAGAAACCGGTACCCGCGGTCCTCTCGATCGCCGGCTCGGACTCCGGCGGCGGCGCCGGCATCCAGGCCGACCTGAAGGCCTTCGCGCGCTGCGGAGTCCACGGGATGACCGCGATCACGGCGCTGACCGCGCAGAACACGGTCGGCGTCGAGGCGGTCGAGACGGTCCCGCCGGAGATGATCATCGCCCAGGTCCGCGCGGTCGCCGAGGACATCGGCGTCGACGCGGTGAAGATCGGCATGCTCGGGAGCGCGGCCACGGTCGCGGCCGTGATCGACGCGCTCGGCTACGTCGGCGACGCGCCGGTCGTGCTCGACCCGGTGATGGTCGCCGAGTCCGGGGCTCGCCTGCTGGATGCCGACGCCACCGACGCGCTGGTCGACGACCTGCTGCCGCTGGTCACGATCGCGACCCCGAACATCCCCGAGGCGCGCGTCCTCTCCGGCCTCGGCGAGGACGCCTCCCAGGAGGACCTCGCCCGCGCCGTGCAGGCGCTCGGGCCCGACGCGGTGGTCGTCACCGGCGGCCACTCGGCGGCTTTGGTCGACCTCTACTTCGACGGCGAGGAACCGATCGAGATCCCCGGCGAGCGCCACCCCGGCGAGGCCGCCCACGGCTCCGGCTGCACCCACTCGTCCTCGATCGCCGCCTTCCTCGCCCGCGGCGCCGAGCCGCTGCAGGCCGCCGTCGCGGCACGTCAGCTCGCCTCGCTGGCTGTCGGCGCCGGGCTCGACGGCCTCGGCAAGGGGGCAGGCCCGGTCGACGTTTTCGACCTTGCCGCCCGCGCCCGCGCCGACGCCGAGGTCGCGGCCGAGTCCCGTCAGTAGATTCTGTCCATGAGCTCCGACGCCCGCGACACTGCGACCGCCCTCCCGCGCCCCCGCTCGGCGACCGTCTTCGACGGCCCCGACCGCGCCCACGCGCGCGCCTATATGAAGGGAATCGGCTTCGACGACGACGCGCTCAGCCGGCCGACGATCGGGATCGCCAACACCTGGACCGAGGCGATGCCCTGCAACTTCCACCTGCGCGCCCTCGCCGAGCACATCAAAGACGGCGTCCGCGCCGCCGGCGGCACGCCGATGGAGTTCAACACCGTCGCCGTCTCCGACGGGGTGACGATGGGCACCCAGGGGATGAAGGCCTCGCTGATCAGCCGCGAGGTGATCGCCGATTCGATCGAGCTGATGGCCCGTGGCTACCAGTTCGACGCGATCGTCGCCCTCTGCGCCTGCGACAAGACGATCCCCGGCTGCGCGATGGCGCTGGCCCGGCTCGACGTGCCTTCGGTGCTGCTCTACGGCGGCTCGATCGCCCCCGGCCACTGGCACGGCCGCGACGTGACGATCCTCGACATCTTCGAGGCGATCGGCGCCCACAACGCGGGCGAGATGACCGACGAGGAACTGCACGAGCTGGAGGGCGTCGCCAGCCCCGGCGCCGGCGCCTGCGGCGGCCAGTTCACCGCCAACACGATGGCCTGCGCCTTCGAGGCGCTGGGGATCAGCGCCGGCGGCTCGGCGATGGTCCCGGCCGAAGACGACGACAAGCAGACCGTCGCCGAGAAAGTCGGCGAGCTGGTGATCCGCGTCCTCGCCGACGACATCACGCCGAGCAAGGTGATCACCCGCGACTCGCTCGAAAACGCGATCGCCTGCGTCTGCGCCTCGGGTGGCTCGACCAACGCCGTCATCCATCTGATCGCGCTCGCCCGCGAGCTTGGCATCGAGCTGCAGATGGACGACTTCGAGCGGATCTCCCGCGCGACCCCGCTCTTCGCCGACCTCAAGCCGGGCGGCCGCTTCGTCGCCACCGACCTCTATGCGGCGGGCGGCGTGCCGGTGATCCTGAAACGGCTCGACGACGCCGGCCTGCTCCACCGCGACGCGGTCACGGTGACCGGACAGACGATCGGCGAGGTCGCCGAAAGCGCGACCGAGGCCCCCGGCCAGGAGGTCGTGCTGCCGGTCGACGCGCCGCTGAAGCCCGAAGGCGGTCTCGCGATCCTGCGCGGCAACCTCGCCCCGGAAGGCGCCGTGGTCAAGGTCGCCGGCACCGAGCGCCGCCGCCAGACCGGCCCGGCCCGGGTCTTCGAGTCCGAAGAGGAATGCTTCCGCGCGGTCAAGGACCAGCAGATCGACCCCGGCGACATCGTCGTGATCCGCAACGAGGGCCCGGTCGGCGGCCCCGGCATGCGAGAGATGCTGCAGGTGACCGCGGCGATCGTCGGCGAGGGGCTCGGCGAGTCGGTGGCGATGGTCACCGACGGCCGTTTCTCCGGCGCCACCCGCGGCCTGATGATCGGCCACGTCGCCCCCGAGGCGGCGAAGGGCGGCCCGATCGCGGCGATCCAGGAGGGCGACCAGCTCACCGTCGACATCGACGAGCGCAAGATCGAGGTCGATCTCCCCGCCGACGTCATCAACGAGCGGATCGCCGCCTACGATCCGCCGCCGCCGCCACCCGGGTTCGACCGTGGCGTGATGGGCAAGTACGCCACCACCGTCAGCTCAGCCGCCCACGGCGCTGTGACGAGCTAGCCGGCCGAGCAGGTCAAGGACGCAGGGAGCGTGGCGTGCTCTGCACGCGAGCGACCGAGGACGCCGAGATGCGAAGCGCCGGATAGCTCGTCACGCGTAGCCCATGCGTTCGAGGACCGGAATCTCGCGGATCTGGGGCGGCTGGAGGTGGTCCCAGAGGATGCCGCGGGGGCGGTCGTACTGGCGCTCGATCTCGATCACCGCGCGGGGCGTGGCGATCAGGTCGCAGGGAAGGTCGTGGGCGGTGACCATCAGGTGCTGGCGGAGGATCTGGATCGGGTGGACCGTGGTGGCGACCGTGATGTGGGCGTCGATCTTGCCCGCGTCGACGAGGATCCCGTACTCGAGGTCGTGGTAGCCGCCGCCTTTGCCGATCCGGGCGCCGCTGAGGTTGACGGCGACCGAGCCGCAGAGGACGAAGTCGATCTCCGGCAGGTCGTCGAGCGCGACGACGTCGCCGTGCTTGAGCGCCCCCTTGATCGTCGCCGCCTCCTGGACCGCTTTCTTCGAGAGCTTTTTCGGGTCGAGGAGGCGGAAGGGGTGGGGGTCGCGCAGCCGCGGCACCGCCATGATCACCGTCTTGCCTTCTTCGAGGGCGATGCGGCGGGCGTGGGTCTGCGGCGAGTCGGGGTTGGCCTTGACCACCATCGCCCGTTTCCAGAGCCGGTGGCCGGCCAGCTTCTCCGCCGCCAGCTTCGCCCCGGCGAAGTTGGGGATGCGCCCCTCGGCGCCCGGGAAGCGGGAGACCCCTTGGTCTTCCATCGCCTTCCAGACCTCAGCCCGGACCTCGTCCTTCGAGCGCATGGGCCGAAACATATCCCTCAGGTGACCCGGCAGACGGAGCGGTGCCGCGGCCTCCTCCAACACTTGACGATTCCGTCCAACGACCTGGGCTGTGGGGACAGCGATGGGCCGCAAGTCGAAGATCGCCGCGATCGCAGCACTGCTCTTCGCCGCTCGGCGCTGGCGGGAACGCGAGCTGGCCGAGACCTACACCGTCGCGGTCGGCCAGGAAGGCCTCGAAACGCCGGAAGGCCTCTACGAGATCCAGGCCAAGGAAGAAAACCCGGTCTGGCACGTGCCCGAATCCGACTGGGCCGGCGACCTCGCCGGGCAGACGATCCCGCCGGGACCGGCGAACCCGATCAAGGCGCTGGATGGCGATCTTCGAAGGCGCCGGGATCCACGGCACCGAAGAGATCGAATCGCTCGGCAGCGCCGCCTCGCACGGATGTGTCCGGATGGCGATCCCCGAGGTCGAAGAGCTCTACGACCAGGTCGAAGTAGGCACCCCGATCTTCATCGGCCGGCGATCCGGGCAGCCGTCTTCGATGACCGGCGCAGGACGTGACCGCCCGAGCACGAATGAGGTTTTGTGAATTGGGATACGGCGCTGGCCGGATATGACCGCGATCTGCGGACCCGCGGTGCGGCGGAGCGGACGCGCCGCGCCTATGGCGTCGACCTCGCCGCCTTCACCGACTGGGCCAAGGCCCTCCACCTCGCGCCGGGCGACCTCCGCCACCGCGACGTGCGCCGCTACGCCGCCTCGCTCTCCGGCGAAGGCAACGCCTCGACCACCGTCGCGCGCCACCTCGCCTCGATCCGCGGCTTCTACGATTTCCTCGTCCGCACCGAGCAGGTCGGCGGCAACCCGGCCGAGCTCGTCTCCAGCCCGAAGCGCCCGCAGAAGCTGCCGAACGTCCTCAGCGGCGAGCAGATGCGCCTGCTGCTCGAGGGGATCCCGGCGCGCACGCCGCTCGAGCTGCGCGACCGGGCGATGTTCGAGCTCGCCTACTCGTGCGGTCTGCGCTGCGAGGAGATCGTCAACCTCGACATCGATTCCTTCGACTTCGAAGAAGACCAGCTGCGGGTGCTGGGCAAGGGCTCGAAGGAGCGCCTGCTGCCGGTCGGCGAGCCCGCCCGGCGGGCGCTCGAACGCTATCTGCAGCGCGGCAGGCGGCCGCTGGCCGACGATCCGCGCGAGCGCGCCCTCTTCCTCTCGAAGAGCGGCAGACGGCTCTCCAACTCAGATGTGACGCGACGTCTGCGGATCTGGGTCGCAAATGTCTCGACCGTCGGCGGCGTCTCGCCGCATTCACTCAGACATTCTTTTGCGACGCATCTGCTGGAGGGAGGCGCAGATCTGCGTACGATTCAGGAGTTGCTGGGCCACTCCTCGATCTCGACGACGCAGGTCTACACCCGGGTCGACGCCGCCCGCCTGCGCGACACCTACTCCAACAGCCATCCGCGGGCGTGATCCGGCTTCGCCGGCATAAACGTAGAATCCACTGATCATGGCGATGGAGACCGGAGTAAAGGAAGTCGAGCTGCGCGAGCTCTGGCGCCGCTACAAAGACCAGGGTGACGCCACCGCCCGCGAGCGCCTCGTCGTCGCCTACTCGCCGATGGTGAAGTTCGTCGCCGGCCGGCTCGGCGCCGGCCTGCCGTCCCATGTCGAGGACGCCGACCTCATCTCCTACGGCCTGGTCGGCCTGATCGGCGCGATCGAGCGCTTCGAGCCGGAGCGCGGGATCAAATTCGAGACCTTCGCGATGACCCGCATCCGCGGGTCGATCATCGACGAACTGCGCTCGCTCGACTGGGTGCCGCGCTCGGTCCGCTCGCGCGCCCGCGAAATCGAACAGGCCCAGGCCAAACTCGAGCACGAGCTGCAGCGGGCGCCGACCGAGGCCGAGCTCGCCGACAAACTCGGGATGACCGAAGCCGAGCTGCAGAACTCGCTGCTCGAGATCGCCAACTCCTCGGTCTACGCGCTCGACGAGCTGTGGACGGTCTCCGACTCCTCCGGCGACCAGGTCAGCCTGCTCGACACGATCGCCGACGACGGCGCCGCCGACCCGCAGGAGGCGCTCGCCTCGAACGAGGTCAAGGACCGGCTGACCGAGGCGATCGGCTCGCTGCCCGAGCGCGAGCAGCTGGTCGTCGCCCTCTACTACTACGAGAACCTCACGCTGCGCGAGATCGGCGAGGTCCTCGGGGTCACCGAGTCGCGCGTCTCGCAGCTGCACACCAAGGCCGTGATGCGGCTGAAGTCGCACCTGCAGCAGGCCTGAGCGGCAAGCCCCCATTCAGATCGGCTGTGTGGGAACCCGCATTTTGCGGAAAGCGCCTGCCCGCTGCTAACTTGAGCCGGGTGAGCCCCCAAGCTACCTGCGCGGTCTGTGGACGGACGATCCTCGACGGCGAGCAGGTGCATTCCTACGTCTCCGCGGAGGGGCGCCACGAGGTCTGCGAGCTCTGCGACGATGCGCACCGCCGACCTCGGTTGGCTGCCCGCCGGCGAGGAGGGGGCGGAGGAGAAGCTGCGCGCCGACGCGAAGCGCAAGCGGGGTCTCCTCGCGCGGCTCTTCGCGCGCCCCGAGCGCGCTGCCGTGGACGACGACGTCGCCCCGCCGACGCCGCCGCCGGCCGACCACGAACTCGACACGGAGCGTTACGACGTCGAGGCGGAGTGGGCGCCCCCCCCGCCGCTCCCCGACCCCGCCGGGCGCGGCATGCGCCCGCGCCGCCTGCAGCCCGACCTCTCGCCGACCGGTCGCTTCGAGCGGGCGATCGCCCGCTTCAACGCCTGCGAGGCGGGCCGCACCGTCGCCGGCCTCACCCGCACGCTCGGCGCGCCGTCGGTCTCGGTCGGCGACCTCGGCCGGCGCCGCCGACGAGGTCCGCGTCACCGTCGCCTGGGAGCTGACCTGGTACCAGTGGGGCGTCGACCTCGGCGACGAGCTGCGCCCCGTCTACGAGCTCAGCAAGGGCTTCGAGGTCGACGAGATCGACGCCGCCGCGCGCCAGTGGAACGCCTCGGCGCACGACGGGCGGATCGTCATGGTCGCGCCGCGCCGCCGCGAGGCGGTCGACGGTCGACCGGTCCACCGTTAGATGGCCTAGCCGATGGCGAAGCTGACGGTGAACGTCGACGGCGGCGCGCGCGGCAACCCGGGCCCGGCGGCGATCGGCGTGGTCGTCCGCGACGACGACGGCGCGGTGGTCGAGTCGGTCGGGGAGACGATCGGCGCGCGCGACCAACAACGTCGCCGAGTACCGGGCGCTGCTGCGCGGGCTCGAGCTGGCCGCCGCCCACGGCGCCGACCGAGGTCGAGCTGATCGGCGACTCGGAGCTGATCGTGCGCCAGATCGAAGGCCGCTACAAAGTCAAAAACGCGGACGATGAAAGAGCTCCACGCGCAGGCCAAGAAGGTGCTGGCGGACTTCGACTGCTGGTCGATCCGCCACGTCAAGCGCGACCAGAACGCCGACGCCGACCGGCTCGTCAACGAGGCGCTCGACAATGCCTGAGCCCGGCGACGGCGCCCGGCCGATCAACCCCGGCGTCGACATCGGTCATGTCCATCTCAAGGTGGCCGACCTCGACCGTGCGCTCGACTTCTACTGCGGCATCCTCGGCTTCGAGCTGATGCAGCGCTACGGCACCGAAGCCGCCTTCGTCTCGGCGGGCGGCTACCACCACCACATCGGCCTCAACACCTGGCAGTCGCGCGGCGGCTCGCCGCCGGCGCCCGGCACGACCGGCCTCTTCCACCTCGCGATCCGCTATCCGACGCGGGCGTCGCTCGCCGACGCGCTGCGCCGCCTGGTCGAGGCGCGGGTGCCGCTCGAAGGCGCCTCCGACCACGGCGTCAGCGAGGCCCTCTACCTCTCCGATCCGGACGGCAACGGGATCGAGCTCTACTGGGACCGGCCGCGCGATCAGTGGCCGGAGCCGGCCGCGGGCGAGAAGGTCGCGATGTACACGCGGCCGCTCGACATCGAGGCGCTGCTCGCCGAGGCGGTGCCCGCGTGAGCACGGTCGCGATCGCCGGCGGCCACGGCAAGATCGCGATGCTGCTCGGCAGGATGCTGGCCGAGCGCGGCGACACCGCCCGCGGGCTGATCCGCAATCCGGACCAGGAGGCGGCCTGCGCGCCGCCGGGATCGAGCCGCTGCTCTGCGACCTCGAGGGCGAGGGCGACGTCGCCGCGGCGGTGCGCGGCGCCGACGCGGTGGTCTTCGCCGCCGGCGCCGGCCCGGGCTCGGGCGAGGCCCGCAAGACGACGATGGACCTCGGCGGCGCGGTGAAGCTGATCGAGGCGGCCAAGGCCGAGGGCGTCTCCCGCTACCTGATCGTCAGCTCGATGGGCGCCGCCGATGCTCCCGCCGAGGGTGCCGATCCGGCCGCCGGAGCGACGTCTTCGGCGCCTACCTGCAGGCCAAGTTCGAAGCCGACGAGGCGCTCCGCGCCTCCGGCCTCGACTACACGGTCGTCCGCCCCGGCGGCCTCACCGACGACCCCGGCACCGGCCTGGTCACGCATCGCCGAGCGCCCCGACCGCGGCCAGATCCCCCGCGCCGACGTCGCCGCCGTCTTCCTCGCCTGCCTCGACACCCCGGGGACGATCGGCAAGAGCTTCGACCTGATCGCGGGTAACACCCCGATCGCCGCTGCCCTTGCCGCCCTCCCCGGCTGATCGCGGGCTCAGGCGCCCGCGATCGCTTCCAGCAGGCTCGGGTTGAATTTCACCGTCCCGGGCACGAGCTGGAGGTTCGGGTAGGGACCGTGGGCGCGCTCGTAGGCGAGCTCCTTGGCCAGGTCCCCGACCCCGTTCGAGCCCGGCAGGGGCGCCAGGTCCAGGGTGCTGAGGACGCCGCAGGCGTTGCCCGAGGCGTCGAGGAAGCCGCTGCCCGAGTCGCCCGGGATGCCGGGCGTGAGGGTGGTGACCAGGTGGGTCCAGCCGTCCGCTTCGGTGGCCAGCAGCAGGCCCTGCTTCGGGCTCAGCTTGGTGACCCCGCCGCGCAGTTCGGAGTTGCCGTACGAGTAGATCGTGGCTCCCGGTTCGCCGGGGCCGCCGACCCCTTCGGGGCCGCCGAAGCCGGGGACCGATGGATTGACCGAGCCGACGTCGGCGGCGGCCAGTTCGACCAGGGCCAGGTCGTTGTAGGCGCAGGTGTCGGCGTCGGCCTCACCGTCGGCCTGCATCGTCACCCACGAGTTGTAGGCGAGCCTGCCCGGCTCGGTCGCCCCGGTGACTTCGACCGCGGTCCCGACCGGGAGCGAGGCGCTCGTGCAGCCGTTGGTTTCGGTGTCGCCACCGGTCCCCGAGCAGTGGGCCGCCTGGCCGACGAAGACGGTCGAGCCTTCGCTGAAGATGAAGTTGGCGGTGCACTGGGCGCCTGCGGTGTGGGTCTGGACACCGGGGTGGATCGGCGCGGTGCCGGCCGGCGCCCAGGCCGACGCGGCGGCCGGTGCGATCAGGGACAGGGCCAGCGCCACCAGGGCGCAGGCGAGCTTGCGACGGTGCATCTCCTCTAAGCCTCCTCGCGTTGGGATCGGCCGCCCCTGCGGCGACCGCGGCCCACACTACCCAAAATTGCGTAGAGCAGACCTCGGGCTAGACGGCGCTGGGCCGGCGGGCCGGGCCGGACTCGACCGGGTTGCCGGCGTCGCGCCAGGCGCCGACGCCCTTGCCGACGTGGATGACGTCGGCGAAGCCCTCGCGTTGGAGGATCGAGGCGGCGAGGCCGGAGCGTTTGCCGCCGCGGCAGATCGCCGCGATCTGGCGGTCGCGGGGCAGCTCGTCGACCCGGGCGGCGATGTCGCCGTAGGGGATGTGGAGGCTGTCGGGGATGTGCTCGGCCGGCGTACTCGGAGTCGTTGCGCACGTCGAGCACCAGCGGCGCCTCCGGTCCGGCGACCCGCCGCGCCAGCTCGCTCGGGTCGATCAGCTCGATCCGCTCGATCGGCGCGGCCGTCGATCCGCCAGGCGGTCATCCCGCCTTCGAGGAAGCCGCGCACCCGCAGGCCGACCGCGGCGAGCAGTTCGGCCGCCTCGCACTCGTCGACGTCGTTGGCGGCGACGACGACGATCTCGACCCCGGGCGGCGCCACCCGCGAGACCTTGGTGGCGAAGCCGGTGTCGTAGGCGGAGGTGCTGAGCGCGCCGGCGATGTGGGCCTCGTCGAACTGCTCGTTGGTGCGGCCGTCGATCACGACGGCGCCGCGCCGCGACCGCCTCCTCGACCTCGTGCGGGGTCATCGGCAGCGGCGTGCCGAAGCCCGTCGACCAGCGGGCCGCGGTTCAGCGCGACGATCTGCTCGACGTTCGGCGGCCGGTCGGGCAGGGAGGAGGTGGCGCTCTCGACGAAGTCCGCCTCGCGCGGCGATCGCCAGCGCCGGGTTGTGGGCGCGCTCGAAGCCGATCGTCGAGGAGCTCTTCAGGTCGATCCCGGCGCCGCCGCAGAGCGAGCCGCCGAGGTGCCCGGGCCAGACCTCGACCTCGTCGTCGAGCGTCAGCAGCCGCTCGTGCAGGGAGTGGAACATCTGCGCGGCGCCCTCGCGCGGCTCGATCGCCAGGTCGGGGCGGGCGACGTCGCCGATGAAGAGCGAGTCGCCGGAGAGCAGCGCCCAGGGCGCGCCGCCGCGGCTCGCGTCGCTGAGCAGGAAGCAGGTGTGCTCGGGCCGGTGGCCGGGGGTGTGGATCGCCTCGACCGTGAGGTCGCCGAGGGTCAGCTTCCAGCCGTCGGCGAACGGCTCGTGCGCGTACTCCGCCTCGGCGAGCTCGTGGACGTGGACCGTGGCGCCGGTCTGCCGCACCAGCCGCCCGTGGCCGGAGACGTGGTCGGCGTGGTTGTGGGTCTCGAGGATGTGCCCGATCCGCACCCCGTGCAGGCGCGCCAGCCGGCGGTAGGGCTCGACCTCCCACTGCGGGTCGACGACGACGGCGACGCCGCTTTCCCGGTCGGCGACCAGGTAGGACGCGCAACCGAGGTCCTCGTGGATGATCTGGCGAAAGAGCATGGTCAAATACCTCCGATGCAGTTCAGGCTAGCGCCTGGCGGGCCGCCCGGCGTCCCGATCGCGAAGTCCGATCACCAACTTTCTCAGCCCTTTAACTCCGCGCCGCGGTCGCCCCGCGAGGATCTTCCCGAGTCGGCTCGGCGTGCCTCCAACCGCCGTCCGGCGAAACCCCGCATCGGTGTGGCAAGGCGCCGGTGCCGCTGGACGACGACCCCGAATCTGCCGCTTCGGGGTCGTCGCGCGTCCGCGGTCGGAACTGAGCCCGCCAGGACTGGGTAGCGGCGGACCGGACGCTTGTCCCTTCCTCGCGGTCGGGACTTGTCGGCCCTCGGCGGCGGAATTACCTTCGGCTCGCAAGCGAGAGGGAGAGTCGAATGGTCCGAGTCAAGTTGGCGCTGGTCGTGTGCGCGGCGCCGGCGGTGCTGCTAGCGGTGGTCGGATGCGGCGGCGGCTCGTCCAGCTCCTCGGGCAGCGGCGCGTCAGGGGGTCAACTGACCCATTCGGAATGGGTTTCCCAGGCCGACGCGATCTGCGAGAAGGACCACGAGGCCAACGCCTCGCGCGAATCCGAATTCGGCAAGCTGGTGAGCCAGGGGCTCTCGACGCCCGCGGAAAAGAGGAAAGCCGCCGATCTGATCCGCGGCGCGATCCCGACCGTCGAAACCGAGGTCGGGGAGCTCGAAGAACTGACCCCGCCCACGGCCGACGAACTGACGACCGCCGAAGTGCTCGAGGAACTCGAAATGACGACGGCGCTCGATCGCCGTTTGGCCGACGCACTCGAAGGCGGGACCGACACGGAACTGGAAATGGTCGCCCAGGAAGTCCAGGACAACGGGACCGCCCTCCAGGCCCTCGCCAGGGGCCTCGGCCTGAAGGTCTGCGGCCGCCCCAACGGCGGCGAATAGCTCGGCCCATCCAGGGGCGGGCCAACCCCCGATGCACGAGGGGCGGTATCTTGTCGCCTTCACGCGGCTGTAGCTCAGCTGGCTAGAGCGTCTGCTTGCCATGCAGAAGGTCGAGGGTTCGAATCCCTTCAGCCGCTTCCCTGCAAACCGGCGCCTTCCAGGCGCCGGTTTCTATTAACCGCCCCGGATCTCAGCCACCATTTCGGGCACGAGTGCCTGGAATCGGCCCGATATGCGCGGATAGGCGGCGATTGCGCCGGATCTACGTGAAGTTGCGACTCGCTTCCGTGCGGAGACGGAGCTAACTTCGCCAGGACCTGAAAACGGCCGGGGCGCCGCTCTAACGGCCCCCGGCCCGGCACCGAAAGGCAGGACCTTCCGATGCAGCCCGACCCTATTCCGGGGCAGACGAACGACGCCCGCGACCGACGCCACGAGGCGACGGTCCTTGCGCGGATCCTCTGGCTCCATCCGACCCATCTCACCGAAGGCGAACTGCTCCTCAGCCTCTTCGCCGAAGGCCATGAGGTGGATTCATACGAACGCGCCGTCCGCGATCTCGTCTCCGTTGGTCTCCTGCGGCTCGACGGGAGAGTCGATCCTCCCGACCCTCGCCGCGATCGAGGCCGGGGAGATCCCGCGATGACCGGCCCGACCGATGCGCCCTGGTCGGCAAGTCCGGACGCCGAGGGGCTGAAGGCCCGTCCCAGCCTCGGTCAAGGGAGGCCAGAGGCCGAGAACAACGGCCGCGACGGCAAATACCGTGGCTCCCACGGCGAGCGCGGAGCGAAGCATCCTCGCGATGCTAGGACGACCGTTCCTCTCAGGGGTGTCGATCGCGTAAACATTGGTTTACCGATCGATTGGGATCGCACCCTGGTTTGACTCGTATCCTCAGGGACGTGGCCGAGGCGGATTCCAGACGGGATGACGAGGCGTGGCGGGAGACGAAGGAGATCCTCGCTGAACCGGGCACGGAGGCGGTGCTCGTAGAAGGTCTCAGGGAGTTGGAGCGGGGCGAGGTCATCTCTCTGGCCGATCTCCGCCGCGAGTTGGACGCTGTGCGTCCACGCTTCGACTGATCGACCAGCGGGTTCGGAGCCTCGGGCAAGTCTGAGAGGTCCAGCCGGAAAGTTAGAATACGTAAAACCTGCAGAAAATGCCTGCTTCCTGTATTCTCAAGTTATGGTCCCCCTCTCGCGAGCCCAGCGGATCGAGTTCTTCCACCTCGCCTTCCTCGAGGTGCTCTCCAAACGCCTCGACCCCTCCCGCCACGTCCTGAAGGGCGGCGCCAATCTGCGCTACTTCTTCGGCAGCGTCCGCTACTCCGAGGACATCGACCTCGACCTCACCCGACCGCTGCCCGCCGATCTGGAGAGGAAGGTCGGCGGCATCCTTGAGTCACCGCCGCTGGCGCTCCTGCTCCGGGCCGGCGGTCTTGAGGTCTCGGGGTTCACCGCGCCCAAGCAGACTGAGACGACCAGGCGCTGGAAGGTCTCGGTCGCCGGTTCCGGCGAGGAGGTGCGGACCAAGATCGAGTTCTCCGGACGCGAGACCGATGGCGGCTATCGTCTCGATCGACTCCCGGCCGACGTCGCCGCCCGCTACGGGCTGCCCGCGCCGAGCGTCCAGCACTACGGGATCGGGGCGGCGACCGCCCAGAAGGTGCGGGCGCTGGCCGGCCGCTCCGAGACGCAGGCGCGGGATGTCTTCGACCTCGATCTGCTGCTGCGGCGCCGGGCGATCTCGCCGGGAGAGGTAGATGCCGACGTTCTCACCGCCGCCGCCGAGCGGGCCTTCGAGCTCCCGTTCGACGCCTACCGCGACCAGGTCCTCGCCTTCCTCGACCCCGACGTCCTCGAGCTCTACGACGGCGCCGAGGCGTGGGAGCGGATGCAGACCACGGTCGCGGGCCATCTGGAGGCGGCACGATGAGACAGGCCGAGGCGTATGCGCAACTGCGTGATCTCGGCGGCCCGGTCGTGGGGACGCGCGAGGCCGCGGCCCTCTGGCGCTCCGAGGAAGGGACGGCACGGCGTCGGCTGCAGTCGCTGGCGGAGGCAGGCCTCGTAACCCCGATCCGCCGGGGCCTCTGGTCCGTCGAGGCCGATCCCGACCCGTTCGCGGTGGCGCCCTATCTGACCGCACCGTTCCCCGCCTACATATCCATCTTCTCCGCCCTCGCCGCGCATGGGATGATCGAGCAGATCCCGGGGCGCGTCTCGGTGGTCTCCCTCGATCGTGCCCGTCGCATCCAGACCGCGATCGGCGCCTTCGACGTCCACCACATCGCCCCCGAGCTGTTCGGAGGGTTTGTCCCGTGGCAGCGGGGAGGGTCGATCGCCGGCCCGGAGAAGGCTCTGTTCGACCTTGCCTACTTGCGCGCCGCCGCGGGAGGTCGCGCATACGTGCCCGAGCTGACGTTGCCCGAGGAGTTCGACCACGACGCCCTCGGCGCCTGGGTCGGCCGCATCGGAAGCCCGCGGTTGCGCACCCTCGTCAGTCGACGCTTGGAGCAACTCGTGGACGGGGCGGTGGGGCCTATTCCCGCTGTCGCTCGCGGCTTCTGAGAGGCCCTGACAGGCATCTTCAGTCGTGTGATGTGCAGAAGGTCGCGGGTTAATCCCGACGCAGGGGGGAGAGGTCGAGCGCTCTGATGAGTTGTCAGTCTCGCGAAGGAGCCGGCAGGGGGTCCTGACACCCGGCCGGGGGCGGTCTTCGAGCGCCTGCACGCCGATCGTATCGGGGGGGGGGGGTAAGCCGCATCCGCACTTGGCGCCCCGCTTCGCGCGGCTCGCCCTGAACCCACGACTCCAGTGCTCAACCTAGCTAGCGTGCCCGCGCTGTGGACGTCACACGCCGAGGGGTCAGACATTGACGTGGCGATGTTTCTCGTCGCAGAAGGTCGAGGGTTCGAATCCCTTCAGCCGCTTCGCCGAAGTCCCGCTCCCGAGCGGGACTGGACATGAAACCGACTATCGCGCGCGCCTCGGCAGAACGACCCTTGGGCCTGCGTGCTCCGGTTCAGGCAGGAGCTCCGGAGAGCTCCTGCTGCTCCTCGACCATCTCGCCCGCGTCCATCACCCGCTGCAGGACCACCTTCAGCGCGCCGGTCGCGCCGGCGTCGGCGAAAGTGTCGTAGGCGGCCATCGCGGAATCGAGCGAGAAGCGGTGCGTCGCGAAGAGGCTCGGGTCGAGGCGACCGCTCTCGATCAGCCGCAGCAGCTGGGGGATGCTGTAGGTGTCGACGAGGCCGGTCGTGACGGTCACGTCGCGGATCCACAGCTTCTCGAGGTGCAGATGTGCGGCCTCGCCGTGGACGCCGATGTTGGCGACGTGGCCGCCGGGTCGGATCAGCTCGGTCGCCAGTTCGAAGGTCGCCGGCACCCCGACCGCCTCCAGGGCGACGTCGGCGCCGAGGCCGTCGGTCATCTCCATCACCGCGGCGACCGGATCCTCGCTGCCGTTGTTGATCGTGGTGTCGGCGCCGAAGCGGCGGGAGCTCTCCAGCCGGCCGTCGGCGAGATCGATCGCGACGATCCGTCCGGGCGTGTAGAGCTTCGAGGTGAGGATCGCCGCCAGGCCGATCGGTCCGGCGCCGACGATCGCGACGGTGTCTCCCGGCGACACCTTGCCGTTCAGGATCCCGACCTCGTAGGCGGTGGGGAGGATGTCGGCGAGAAAGAGCACCTGCTCGTCGGCCAGCCCGTCGGGGACCTTGTAGGTCGAGTTGTCGGCAAACGGGACGCGCGCGTACTCCGCCTGCACGCCGTCGATGGTGTGGCCGAAGATCCAGCCGCCGCCGCCGAGGCACTGGCCGTAGCGGCCTTCCTTGCAGTAACGACAGCGCCCGCAGGAGCTGACGCAGGAGAGGAGCACCCGGTCGCCGGGGGCCACCGTGGTGACGCTCGCGCCGATCTCCTCGACGGTGCCGACGGCCTCATGGCCGAGGATCGTCCCGGGCGTCGTCTCCGGCACGTCTCCTTTGAGGATGTGCAGGTCGGTGCCGCAGATCGTCGTCGTGTCGATCCGGACCAGCGCGTCGGTCGGGTCGATGATCTTCGGGTCCTCGACGGTGTCCCAACTGCGCTGACCCGGCCCGTGGTAGACGAGCGCCTTCATATCGATCTCCTTCTCTCGGTCGCCCGCGCGGTGCGGGCGCTTCGCTCGCACCGAACGTAGTCCCGCAACCCCGGTCCGACGTCGGGGGGAAACACCCGAACCGACTGTGGAAGACCACTGAGAGGAGCGCCCGGAGCTCAGCGCCAGAGATCGCGGCGAAGGATCGCGTTGCCACGTTCGAGCTGGTCGATGGTCGCGTTGGTGACCGAGCGCACCCGGGTCTCCCGGTTGACGCGGGCCTGGATCTCCCGGTGCGACTTGCCGGTGCGGCGGGAGACGTCGCCGACGAGGCGTCGGCGCTCGTCGCGCAGCCGCTCTCGGGTCGCGTAGGCCGACTCCCGCTCGGGCTCGGCGATCCTGCGGTGGCGGCCGCGGGGCCGGCGACGGCGATCGACTTCTTCGCCACCGGCTTGGGGTCGTCGGTCGGGAAGAGCTGGAGGGCGGTCTCGCTCATGATCGCCTCGTCGAGCTCGGCGCTGCCGGAGCTGAGGACGGCGAAGCCGCCGCCCGGCTCGGCTGTCGTCCGGAGCGGGGTCGTCGAACTCCTCGCCCTCGTCCTCCTCGCCGGTCGGCGAGAGGTCGAGGGCGTGACGGCGCTCCAGCTCGATCTCGTGGGCGAGCGCCTTCAGGCGCGGGTCGGCCGGCATCAGGAGGTAGCTCATCTGGCGGCGCGGCCCCGGGGTGGCGCGGATGAAGCGGCCGACCACCTGGCGGAAGAAGAGCTCGGTGCGGGCCGCCGTCGCGTAGACGCCGACCCGCAGGCGGGGGATGTCGACGCCCTCCGAGACCATCAGGACCGAGACCAGCCAGCGGCGTTCGGAGGAGGCGAATTCGGCGATGCGCCGGCTGGCGCCGGGCTCGTCGCTCATCACCAGCTCGGGTTGCTCCCCCGAGATCGAGCCGAGCCGCGCCGCGATCGCCCGCGCGTGATCCTGATCGGAGGCGATGACCAGGCCGCCCGCGTCGGGGTGGCCGTCGGCGCGCACCTCGCTCAGCCTGGCATCGGCGTCGCGCAGCACGTGGCCCATCCACTCGCCCTCCGGGCTGAGCGCCGTCCGCAGGCGCCGGGCCGACTCCGCCGCCGGCAGGAGGAGGTCGAAGTCGGCGCTCCGCAGCCGGCCGTCGGAGACCCATTCCATCTCGCCGTCATAGGGCAGGAAGGTGATCGGCCGGCACACCCGGTCGCGCAGGGCCTGCGGATAGCCGTAGGCGTAGTCGGCCCGGCTGAGGCCGTCCTCGTCGTAGGTGACCCAGGGGATCGCCGAGTTGTCGGAGCGGAATGGCGTGCCCGAGAGCAGCAGCCGGAAGCGGGCGCGGTCGAAGGCCCTGCGGGTCCGCACGCCCCAGGCGGCCAGGTCGCCCATGTGGTGGGGCTCGTCGGCGATCAGCAGGGTCGGCCGGCGCGCGGCGGCCAGCGCGGTGCGTCTCCGGCCCGGCGGCGATCGTCTGGTAGGTGACGGCGAGGCCGTGGAAGTCGGCCGACTCGGGCCCGTCCGAGTTCGGCCGGTTCGGCTCGAGGTCGATGCCGTAGCGGCCCGCGTCGGCGGCCCACTGGCGGCAGATGTGGGTGGTCGGGCCGGCGACGACGACGCGCGAGACGAACCCGGCGCTCAGCATCCGGTGGGCGATATGGAGGCCGAAGGTGGTCTTGCCGGCCGCCGGCGTCGCCGAGGCGAGGAAGCTGGTGGCCGAGTGCGCGCGCACGGCTTCGGTCGCCTCCTCCTGCCACGAGCGCAGGGGTCGGGCATCGGGCCAATCCGGGAGCGATCGGGCGCGCGCCCCACCGCCGTTCAGGTGCTGAGGGGCGTCGTACAAGGGCGCGCAACAATAGGGCCGCCCGCGGCGGAGAAGGGGCGACCACCGACCGGCCCGAACAGGTTGTCGGGGGTCTTGGCATCAGTTAGTTTCGATTAATTAAAAACTTGGGCAGGAGCTTCAAAGCTCGGCCCTGGGGACAATCGGAAACTAGGGAGGAACCAATGTCTGCCCTGCATCGTGTCCGGGCGCGTCTGCTCGTGTGCGTCGCTGTCGTCGTCGCCTTCGCAGCGCTGGCGCTCGCGCCCGCTGCCGGCGCCAAAGGCCCCGGCAGCACCTATCTCGCGCTCGGCGACTCGCTCGCCTACGGCTACCACCAGGCTCAGTTCCAGAACGAACTGAAAGAAAAAGGCTTCGTCAATCCGGCGAACTTCAACGACGGCTACGTCGACGACTTCGGCGCGGCGCTCCGGCTGCTCAATCCGAAACTGAAAACCGTCAACGACGGCTGCCCGGGGGAGACCACCGAAACGTTCATCAAAGGCTCCGGTGTCGGGCCCGAATACTGCGCCGGCGGACCGACCGGGAGTCCCTTCCCGAAGGCGTTCCTGCACCACCCCTACCCTGGCACGCAGCTCGAAGACGGGCTGGCGGTCGCCAAAGCACCGGGCACGGGCACGATCACGCTCGACATCGGCGCCAACGACATCCTCCAGTTCCTCGGCCACACGTGCGGCTTCCCGGTCACGTTCTCGTGCAGCGAAGCGGAAGTGGAAGCCGAGATCGGGCATGTCGTGACGAACATCGCCTACATCCTCGGCGAGCTGCGCGCGGCGGCGCCGAAAGCGACGATCGTCTTCGTCTCGCAGTACAACCCCTATCCGACGGTGCTGGCGCCGGAAGGCAGGGGAGACGCGACGGTCGAAGCGCTGAACGGGGCGATCAAGAGCGTGGCCACCGGTTACGGGGTCAAGTTCGCGAACACCGCCCGGGTGATCAATTTCTCGGGCACCCACGGCGGCCCGGAATCGGGGGACATCCCGACGGTCTGCGCCTTCACGGCGATGTGCCCGGGCGGCGTGTTCAACCCGGCGAGCCCGGAAGCCGACATCCACCCGACCAAGCTCGGCTATGCCGCGATGGCAGGGGTCGTCGGGGCCGCGTACCTGTCCCACTGAGGCCCGAGTAGAGGAGCTCGTTGCGGATCGGCGCCCTTCGGGGCGCCGATCTCGCTTTCCCAGGCTATGGTCACTGCATGAGCACCATCGAGGACCAGATGGCCTTGGCTCACTTCATCGTCTCCGACGATGTCGAGCGGTCGCGCCGCTTCTACACCGACGTGCTCGGCGGCACGACGGTGATCGGGGGCGAGGCCGGCGACCAGGTGACCTACGTCGCGCTGGCCAACAGCTGGGTCATCATCAACGTCGGCGGCGGCCCGACCGACGACAAGCCGACGGTCACGCTCGAGACTCCGCCCGACCCCGACCGGGTCAGCAGCTTCCTCAACATCAGGGTCGCCGACATCCAGGCCGTGTACGAGGAGTGGAGCGCGCGCGGTGCCGAGTTCCTGACGCCGCCGAAGCAGCACGAGACCGAGATCCGCTGCTACGTCCGCGACCCCGACGGCTACATCATCGAGGTCGGTCAGACGACGCTGCCGAGGGGCTGGCGGCCGCCGTCCTGAGGGCCTCGGCGGCTCCGCCGGAGGTGGCAGCCGCTGCGAGGGTGATGGCGAAGATCCCGAACGATCGTGCACAGCGGACGGGTGATCGACGCCGCGGGCGATTTCGCCGAAGCCCGGGACGAATGATTCTGAATAGTGCTAAATAATTAGCGGCAGTTGTCCTACGCCTATAGGGAGGCGCATCATGAAGAAATCCACGAGGTCGCTGCTGATCGCGACCACGGTGCTCGTCGCGGCGGCATTCGCGACCGGGCCGGCTTCGGCTTCGGCCGCGGCCTGGCTGCGGGAAGGCAGTCCGCTGAAAGAAGAAGTCTCGCTGCCGCTGAGCGGCGGCGAAGTGCTCGAAGTCGGCAGCTCGGCGCTGCTCTGTGACACGACGGCGACGATGACGACCGAAGGCGGCAGCAGCGCTTCGATCGCCGCCTACGCGATCGAAACCGGCTCCTGTCTCGGGTTGGCCGGTGAATTCGAAGGCTGTGAAGTGACTGCCGCGACGCCGAAGACGCTGCCGTGGGGCGTCACCGTCAACTCGGAAACGCTGACCGCGAAAGGATTCGGCGTCACCTACTCGTTCGACGCGGGCTGCTCGATCCACGAACTGGAAACGAGCTTCCCCGAACTGACCCTGACGCCGGAAGAACCGACTGCGATCCGGCTCTTCCATTTCGGCCAGACGGGCACCGGCAAAGTCGACGGCGAAGCGACCTCGATCACCGACGGCGGCGCGCTCGACCTGTCGGAAGCCGACTTCGGCATCTACGGGATCGGCTGAGCGAGGCGAGGGGTCCTCAGAGCGGATTAAGATCCCTCAGGTAGGTTGACGGTTCATCGCAGGAGGGCACAGCCCGGGATCGGCCACGGTGGTCGGTAGCGCACCCTGACTTCCCGCGTTCTCGAGGCAGACGGACCTGTCTGCTGCAACGGCGACGCACGGAGGTTCGGCAGGATGAGCGCAGCGACGAGCAAGGCCCACTGGCGAACCTCCGTATCGCGGTTCGAGTGTGCCTCGGTGCGATCGGCGACCGGCGACCTGTTCACCTCGCTGATCCCCTACGTGGCCCTGACCGTCGCGATGTACTTCTCGCTCGAGGTCTCCTACTGGTTGACGCTCGCCCTGGCGATCCCGGCCTCCGGCTTCCTGCTGCGGACCTTCATCGTCTTCCACGACTGCACCCACGGCTCGTTCCTGCCGACCAGACGGGGCAACCTCTGGATGGGCCGCATCGCCGGCCTCGTCGTCTTTCAGCCCTTCGCCAACTGGCGCCACAACCACGCCGTCCACCACTCCTCCTCCGGCGACCTCGACCGCCGCGGCACCGGCGACGTCGAGACGATCACGGTCAGCGAGTACGCCTCGCGCCCGCTGAAGGGCCGACTCGCCTACCGGGCGTTCCGCAGCCCCGCCGTGATGTTCGGGATCGGGCCGATCTGGTCGCTGATGATCGGGCCGCGGTTTTGGACCAAGGAGATGCGCCCGCGCCAGGTCCACAGCGTCTGGCTGACCAACGTCGCGCTCGCGGTCCTGCTCGGCGTGATCCTCTGGGCGGTGGGACCGGTGGCCTGGCTCGAGGTGCAGATGCCGACCGCGATCCTGGCCGGCGTCGCCGGCGTCTTCCTCTTCTACGTCCAGCATCAGTTCGAGGACGCCTATTGGGAGACCGGCGAGAGCTGGAGCTATGCCGACGCCGCGCTCAAAGGCAGCTCCTACCTGAAGCTGCCGAAGGTCCTGCAGTTCTTCAGCGGCAACATCGGCCTCCACCACGTCCATCACCTCAGCGCCAAGATCCCCAACTACAACCTGCAGCGCGCCCACGAGGAAAGCCCGATCTTCGCCGACGTCCCGGTGCTCACCCTGTTCGAGGGCGTGCGCTCGGTGCGGCTGAAGCTGATCGACCCGGCGGCCGGCAAGCTCGTCACCTGGCGCCAGGCCCGGGAACTGATCCGGGCCGAAGCGGGCTCCCCCTATGCCGGGAGCGCGGCCCGCGCCGGCGCCTGAGCCCGAGGCGCGAGCGGCGAGGGCAGCAGCAGCGCCGAGAGGCAGACCATCGCGAAGGCGCCCCCCTGCAGGACGATGCCGAGCGGGCTGGGGGAGAGCGGGTCGCCGAAGACGAGGATGCCGCCGACGATCTGGGTGGCGTTGGCGACCAGGCCCATCAGGCCGATCGTCTCGATCGCCCCGCCGCCTTGCAGGGCGGTGACCGCGGTGTACTGGGCGAGGCCGCCGCAGGCGACCGTCAAGGCGACCAGCGAGGCGATCATCACCGGGCCGCCGGCGCCGCCGAGGACCGCCTTGATCGCGATCCCGGCAAGCGCGAAGAGGAGGCCGGCGAGGACCGCGCGCATCACCCCGCGGCGTTCGGCGAGTCGCTCCGAGCGATGGCCGAGCGCGATCCCGGCGGCGAGCAGGACGAGCCCGCCCTCGAAGCTGATGATCGCGGCCGGGGAGAACTGCGAATCGGAGCCGTGGAATTTCGGCAGCGTCACCACCAGCAGGACGAGGCCGATCGCGCCGACCGTCAGCGCCAGCCATTGGCGCTTGCCGACCGGATCGCCGAAGAGCCGCTGCGAGAGCACCGCGAGCGTCACGGCGCCGCCGGCGAGCACCGCCTGGACGAGCGAGATCGGGGCCATCGAGAGGGCGGCGACGTGGGCCATCCAGCCGACCGCCGCGAGCAGCCAGCCGGCGACGAACCAGCGCGAGGTGGCGAGGTCGCGCAGGCCGGAGAGCGGCCGGCCGAGCCGGACCGAGCGGGCGTCCTGGCAACCGCGGTGCTTCAGGAGCGAGGCGAGGTTGGTCATCAGGGCCACCGCGACGGCGAGCCCGATCCCGATCTCCACGCGGTCTGCCTAGACGGCGCTGCGGGCGCCGAGGTCGGGATCCGGACTGGCGCTGGTGCTCTCCATCAGGTCGCGGACCGACGCGACGGCGCTGCTCGAGGTGTGACAGGCGTTGGCGATCGCCCGGTTCGGCGCCTCCGGGGTGCGGCCGATCTCGAACTCGATCACCGCGTCGCGCTGGATCCGGACGCGGTCTTCGCGCGAGCTCGGACCGTCGGTCAGGGCGATCGCCGCCTCACCGGCGCGGGCCCGGCTGCAGGTCAGGCAGAAGGTCTCCAGCTCCTCCTCGGTCCAGGTCTCCGGCAGGTCGGTCGCCTCGCCGTCGATGCGCCCGACTGACACCCCGCAGCGGGCGCAGCTCCATCTGACCGCGCCCGCGCCCATCGCTAGGCCGCGACTCGGTTGTTGCGGCGCCGGTTGCGATTGCGTTTGCGGCGGGGTTTGCTCGCCCCGTTCGCCCGCCGCTCGGAAGCCGATCGCTCGGACGTCGATCGCTCGGACTTGCCGAGCCGGCCGTCGTCGTGGAGGCCGAGGTGGGCGCGGATGCGCCGCATGTCGTCGGCCTGCTCGGCGAGGACGAAGCTGATGCCGGTGCCGGTGCGACCGGCCCGGCCGGTGCGCCCGACGCGATGCACGTAGGCGTCGCGGTCCTCGGGCGCGTCGTAGTTGATCACCGTGGTGACGTCGGGGACGTCGATGCCGCGGGCGGCGACGTCGGTCGCCACCAGGGTCATCACGTCGCCGCGCTCGAAGCGGGCGAGCGCCTGCTCGCGCTGGCGCTGGCTCTTGTCGCCGTGCATGGCGACGGCGTCGACGTCACGCGAGCGCAGGCGCTTGACGAGGCGGTCGGCGCCGCGCTTGGTGCGGACGAAGACGAGCGAGCGCCCGGCCCCGTCGTCGTTGAGGTGGTCGACGAGCTGGTCGAGCTTGGCGTCCTGGGAGGCGACCGGCACGAACTTGTGCTCGATCTTCGCCTCGCTGTGCTCCGGCTCGGCGTGGGTATGCGAGCGGGGCGCTTCGGTGTAGGCGGCGGCGACGCGGCCGGTCGCACCCTCGAGGGTCGCCGAGAAGAAGAGCGTCTGGCGATCGCGCGAGGTCTGGCCGACGATCCGGTCGACGGCGGGGCGGAAGCCCATGTCGAGCATCCGGTCGGCCTCGTCGAGGACGAGGACGCGGACCGCGCGCAGTGAGATCGCCCCGCGGCCCATCAGGTCCTCGAGCCGTCCGGGGGTGGCGACGAGGATGTCGGCGCGGCCGGCGGCCTTGATCTGCGGGCCGAAGCCGACGCCGCCGTAGACGGCGGTGATGCGCAGTTGGCGGGCCTTGGCGAGCGGTTCGACCTCGTCGACGATCTGGCCGGCGAGCTCGCGGGTGGGGGCGAGGACGAGGGCCTGGGGGCTCTTGGCGCCGGCGCTGATCAGCTCGACCAGCGGGATGCCAAAGGCCAGGGTCTTGCCCGAGCCGGTCGGTGATTGGACCAGGAGGTCATGGCCGGCGAGCGCGTCGCGGATGACCATCTCCTGGATCGGGAAGGGCTGTTCGATCGAACGCGCGCTGAGGGCGTCGACGACCGACGGTGACGTGCCGAGATCGGCAAATGAAGTGATTTTGTTTTCTCCTGCTGTATTGAGCTACTTGGGAGATCCTGCGACCCCAAGGCACCAATGGCACGCGGAGGAAACGGAACCTCTCGGGCGGCGTTAGGCAACACCCGACCCATTCACCGTAGCAGGGGGTTCCTCGGTCACGGCGCCAAGCGCTGGATCTGCCAGCCGCCGGCCGCGCTGCCGAAGTTGGTGAAGAAAGCGAAAGCCGCCGCGGCCGGCGCGCCCTACGGCGCCCTCGCCGCCTGACCTGAGTAGGTCGGCCCCCTCTCTGGGTACCGAGGAGGGGTGAGCGGGACGATCGCACTGACCTACGACGACGGGCCGGACCCGGAGTGGACCCCGCGCGTCCTCGCCGAGCTGGCCCGCTTCGACGCCCGCGCCACCTTCTTCGTCGACGCGCGCCGCTCGCTGGTGCAGCGCGATCTGGTCCGTGCGGTCGCCGCGGCCGGGCACGAGGTCGCCTTCCACTGCTTCGAACACATCCGCCACAGCGAGCGCACCGACGGGGAGCTCTACTCGGATCTCGACCTCGGGCTCGGCCTGCTCGACCTGGTCGGGGTGAAGCCGCTGGCCTGGCGGGCGCCCTGGGGGATCGAGACCGAGGCGACCCGCAACCTGGCCGCCGAGCACGAGCTGCGGCTGATCGGCTGGAACGTCGACTCCCACGACTGGCGCGGCGATTCGGCGGGAAAGATGCTGGCGGCGCTTGAGGCGCAGGGCGGCCTCCGCGACGGCGACGTGATCCTCATGCACGACGCGCTCGGCCCGGGCGCGCTGCGGCACGACTGCGAGCAGACGGTGGAGCTGACCGGGATGCTGCTGGCGAGCGCCGGCGAGGCCGGGCTCGCGACCGCGACCGTCTCGGCCGGCGAGGGAGTGACCGCGTGAGCGGGGTCGAGATGCCGAGCGGCGAGGCGGCGCGTACCGCCCGGCTCGACCAGGCGATCGCGGCGATCGCCGCCGCGGCGCCGGAGCTCGACCGCGAGCCGCGCTTCCCGCGCGAGGCGTTCGCCGAGCTGGTCGCGGCGGAGGCGACGACGGCGACCCTCGGGGCCGCCCGGGCGCGGGCCCCGGTCGTCGCCGAGTGGGACCTGCTGCGCCGGGTCGCCGCCGCCGACGCCTCGGTCGGGCGGATCTTCGACGGGCACCTGAACGCGGTCGAGCGGCTCGAAGTCGCCGCCGCGCCGGAGGTGCGCGAGCGCGAGCTGGTGGCCGTAGCGGCGGGCGAGAAGCTGCTCGGCGTCTGGGGCGCCGACCCCGGCCCCGGCGAGGGCGATCCGGCGCGTCTGCGCGAGACCGGCGACGGGCTCGTCCTGCGCGGCGTCAAGACGTTCTGCTCGGGCGCCGGCGGCATCGACGCGGCACTGGTCATGGTCGGCAGCGACGACGGCACCGCGCCCGCCCTGGCGCTGCTCGACTGCGGCGCGGCGCTCGAGGTCGACCGCGGTTGGTACCGCGCCGCCGGGCTGCGCGCCTCCGAGAGCCATCGCGTCGTCTTCCACGACGCCCCGGTCACCGCCGTCCTCGGCGAGCCGGGCGAGCTCGCCCGCGACCCCTGGTTCTCGCGCGACGCGATGCGCACCGCGGCGAGCTGGGCCGGGATGGTCGACGCCGCCGCCGCGGCGGCGCTCGACGAGCTCGCCGCCCACCGCGCTGACGAGCCGCTCGCGCAGCTCGCGGCGGGGCGGGTCGAGGCCGCCCATGGCACCGTCGCCGCCTGGGTCGACCGCGCCGCCGCCGCCGCCGACGCGTCCGTGGCGCCGGGCTCCCCGGTCGACCTGCGCCCGACCGGGATCGCGATGCGGGCCGAGATCGACCGCGCCGCGAAAGCGATCCTCGAGAACGCGGCGGCGGCCTGCGGCTCGCACGTGTTCGTCACCGGCGGTCGGCTCGACCGCGCCCGCCGCGACCTCGAGACCTTCCTCCTCCAGCACCGCCTCGATCCGCTCCTGGCCCGGCTCGGCGCCGCGGGGCTGGCGCGCCGATGAGCGCCCACGCCGCCGGCGACCGCGCCCCGGTCGAGCACTTCGAGCGGCTCGCCCGCGAGTCCGAGGACCCCTGGGACTACGCGACCAGCGACTACGAGCAGGGCAAGTACCGGCGCACGCTCGAGTACCTGCCCGAGCGCACCGGCCGCACCCTCGAGCTCGGCTGCTCGGTCGGCGTCTTCACCGCGATGCTGGCGCCGCGCTGCGAATCGCTGCTCGCGGTCGACTTCAGCCCGACCGCGCTGGAGCGGGCGCGCCGCCGCCTCGACGGTGCCGACAACGTCGAGCTGCGCCGTCGCCGCCTCCCCGAGGAGATGCCCCGCGGACCGTTCGACACGATCGTCTGCGCCGAGATCCTCTACTACTGGAGCGCCGACCTGGTCCGCGAGGGCCTGCGCCGGATCGAAGCCGAGCTGGCCCCGGGCGGCACCTTCCTCGCCGTCCACTGGCGCCACTCCGACCCGCGCCGCGAGCTGATCGGCGACGACGTCCACGCGATCATCGAGGCCGAGACGCGGCTCGCCGGCGACGCGCGCTTCGCCACCCCCGACTACGTGCTCGACCGTCGGGTGGCGCGCTGGTGAGCGGTGGGGAGCGGATCGTGATCGTCGGTGGCGGTCCCGCGGCGCAGGCCGCTGCCGGTGCCTACCGCGAGGCCGGCGGCACCGGCGTGGTGACGATCCTCGCCCGCGAGGCCGACCCGCCCTACGAACGGCCGCCCCTGACCAAGGACTTCCTCCGCGGCGAAGCGGAGCGCGACGCGCTGCCGCTCGCCGCCCCCGGCTGGTATGAGGAGCGCGGGATCGATCTGCGGACCGGGATCGAGGTGGCGGAGCTCGATCTCGGCTCGCTCGAGGCGTCGAGCACCGACGGCGAGGGCTTCGGCTTCGACCGCGTCCTGCTGGCGACGGGAGCGGAGCCGCTGGTCCCTTCGCTGCCCGGCGCCGACGGCCCCGGCGTGCAGACGGTGCGGCGGATCGGCGACTCCGAACGCCTCGCCGAGCTCGGCGACGGCGACCGTGCCCTCGTCGTCGGCTCCGGCTTCGTGGGCTGCGAGGCCGCCGCCTCGCTGGCGCTCCGCGGCGCCGCGGTGACGATCGCGACGATGGAGGCCGCGCCGCAGATCGAGCGGCTCGGCGAGGACGTCGCCGGGCGGGTCGGCGAGTGGCTCGAAGATCTCGGGATCGACGTGCTCGGCGGCACCGAGCTGCAATCGATCGGGTCGGCCGGCGACCGCGCCGGTCGCGCCCGCCTCTCCGACGGCAAGGACGTCGTCGCCGACCGCATCGTGCTGGCGCTTGGCGTAACGCGCAACGACGGCCTCGCCGCGGCGGCCGGGATCGCCGTCGAGGACGGGGTCCAGGTCGACGCCGCGATGAGCTCCGCCGACCCGCGCGTCCTCGCCGCCGGCGACGTCGCCTTCGCCTTCAACCGCACCGCCGGCCGTCGACTGCGGGTCGAACACTGGGGCGAGGCGCTGAACATGGGCGAGGTCGCGGGCCGGACCCTGGCCGGCGTCGAGACGGGCTGGGGCGCGGCGCCGGGCTTCTGGTCGACGATCGGCGAGCACACGATCAAGTACGTCGGCTGGGGCGACGGCTGGGACGAGCTCCGGTTCGTGCCGGGCAAGGACGGTGGCTTCGCCTGCTGGTACGGACGCGACGGCGAGCTGGTCGGGGTCGCCGCCCATGAAGACGACGCCGCCTACGAACGAGGCCGCGAGCTGATCGAGGAGCGGGCCCCGTGGAGCTGAGCGCGACGCGCAGCGGCGGCCCGCTGGACTCGCCGCGGGACTGGCTGCGGGCGGTCGTCGTCGTCCCCGCCCGCGACGAGGAGGCGCGGATCGGCGCCTGTCTCGAGGCGCTGGCGGCGCAGGTCGAGGTGGTGCCGGAGGAGTTCGAGGTGATCGTCGTCCTCGACGCCTGCGTCGACGGCACCGCCGCGGCCTTGGATGCGGCACGGGCGCGGCTGCCGCGCCTCACCGTCCACGTCGTCCCCGGGCCTGGCCGCGGCGCCGGGCCGGCGCGGGCGACCGGGATGGACGTCGGCTGTGCGCGGCTGGAAGCGGTCGGCCGCGAGGACGGCCTGATCGCCAGCACCGACGCCGACTCGATCGTCGCCCCGGATTGGATCGCCCGCCAGCTCGAGGCGATCGCGGGCGGCGCCGAGGCGATCGGCGGCGAGATCCTGCTCGACCCGACCGAAGCGGCGGGGCTGCCGCCGGGCGTCCTCGCCGAGCGCGAGGCGCAGCTCGCCTCGCGCACCCGCGAGGCCGCCGCCCGCGGGCCCGCCGAGCACGCCCACTTCTCCGGCGCCAGCCTCGGGGTGACGCCGCGCGCCTACCGCCGCGCCGGCGGCATGGCCTGGCTGGCGGCGCTCGAGGACCAGGAGCTGGAGGACCGGCTCGTCGCCGCCGGGATCCGGATCCACCGACTGCGCCCGGTCTCGGTCGTCACCGCGGCGCGCACCGAGGGCCGCGCCGAGCGCGGCCTCGCCCGCGATCTCGAGCTGGCCCGCTGGCTCGCCGAGCGCCGCCACGACGGCGCCGCCTTCGCGCTCGCCGACCTGGTCGCGGCGAAGACGACGACGGTCGCGGCGATCCTCCCGGCCCGCGAATGCCGGGCGACGATCGGGCCGATCCTCGACGCGATCGTCCCCTTGCGCGAGGCGGGGCTGCTCGACGAGATCCTGGTCGTCGATGCCGACTCGCCCGACGGGACCGCTGCCGTGGCCCGCGAGCACCGCGCCCGCGTCGTCTCGGAGTCGGCGCTCAGCCCCGAGCTCGGCCCCTGCCGCGGCAAGGGCGACGCGATGTGGCGGGCGGCCGCGGCGACCGACTCCGAGCTGCTCCTCTTCCTCGACGCCGACACCTCCGACTTCGACCCCGGCTTCGTCACCGGGATGCTCGGCCCGATCCTGCTCGACCCGACCCTGGCGCTGGTCAAGGGCACCTTCCGCCGGCCCTTCGCGCTCGGCAACGAGCTGCGCGAAGGCGAAGGCGGCAGGGTCACCGAGCTGGTCGCGCGGCCGCTGCTGAACCTCCACTTCCCGGCGCTCAGCGGCCTCACCCAGCCGTTGGCGGGCGAGATCGCGATCCGCCGCGACCTCTTCGACCGGCTCTCGGTCCCGGTCGGCTACGGGGTCGAGGTCGCGATGCTGATCGACGCGCTGCGGCTGGTCGGCCTCGATGGCCTCGCCGAGGTCGACCTCGGCGGCCGCCAGAACCGCCACCAGAGCCTGCGCGCTCTGAGCGCGATGGCGGCCGAGGTGATGGTCGCGGTCGAGCGCCGCATCGGCGGAGCGCCGCGCCCGGCGTCGCCAGCCTTCCGGCCGCGCCCCGAAGGCGGCGGCCCGCCCGAACTGTGGCGCCTGCGCTGCGAGGAGCGCCCGCCGCGGATTGACGGCCGACCCATCGGGTACCTCGCCCGCCGACAGTGAATCGCCTCCAGGGATGGCCGCCGGCCTTCACGGGCAAATCCAAGGAGGAATACGCATGGCTGATCTGAGTCCGCTCGAGGAGAAGCTCGCCGAGGTGATCGGCCTCGCCGAGGCCGCCGAGCAGGCGACCGAGAAAGTCGTCGGCATGGTCGACGACGACGAGCTCACCGGACTGCTCCAGAAGCTGAACGAGGAGTCGACCGAGACCGCAGAGCGTGCGACCGCAGTCGCCGAAGAGCGCGACGGCAAGAAGACCGCGATCCTCGAGATGGCCGCCGAAACGAAAAAAGAGGGCGTCAAGATGATGGGCGACTACCTCGACCAGGACTCCGACGAGCTCGACGGCTTCGAGTTCCTGATCATGACCGAGGCCGGCGAGGCCGGGCACTGGGCGATCCTCGCCAAGTTGAACGAGAAGGCGGGCGAGAGCGCGGTCGGCGAGCTGGTCGACTGGGCGTTGCCGCTCCAGGAGCGCCACCTGAGCGCCGTGCGCGACGGATCGCTCGAGCTGGCCGCCCAGGAGGACCCCGAGTCCGACTGACGACGAACGCGATGATGCCGGGATGGTCGAGATCGCCGAGCTGAAGGGCATGATCCGCGAGATCCCGGATTTCCCCCGCGCGGGCATCTGCTTCCGCGACGCGACGCCGCTGTTCGCCGACCCCGCGGCGTTGGGCAGCGCCGTCGAGCTGCTGGCGCAGAAGGTCGAGGTCGAGGGGCCGGTCGACGTCGTCCTCGGCGCCGAGGCGCGCGGCTTCATCCTCGGCCCGGCGCTTGCGATCCGGCTCGGCGCCGGCTTCGTCCCGGCCCGCCGCGCGGGCAAGCTACCCGCCGAGACGGAGGGCGTCGTCTACGAGCTCGAGTACGGGGAGGCGGAGCTTCACGTCCACGTCGACGGGATCGCGGCGGGCGCCCGGGTCCTCGTCCACGACGATCTGATCGCGACCGGCGGCACCGCGGCCGCCCTCGGCGCGCTGGCGGAGCGCAGCGCCGGGGAGATCGTCGCCTACGCCTTCCTGATCGAGCTGAGCGCATTGGGCGGCCGCGAGCGACTCGACGCGCCGGCCCACGCGCTGCTGGACCTCGACGATCGACGCTTGCCGGGGTCGCGACGGGGGTAGGCTCGGAGCACCCCCGCGGCGCGCGAGAAACGCGCACCCCCAGACCGAGATTCGAGGAGAAGAGCGATGCCTTACGTGACGGTCGGAACCGAGAACAGCACCGACATCAAGATCCACTACAACGACCACGGCGCCGGCAAGCCGATCGTCCTCATCCACGGCTACCCGCTCGACGGCAATTCCTGGGAGAAACAGGAGCCCGAGCTGCTGCAGGCCGGTTGGCGCGTGATCAGCTACGACCGCCGCGGCTTCGGCAGGTCGAGCCAGCCGACCACCGGTTATGACTACGACACCTTCGCCGCCGACCTCAAAGCGCTGCTCGACCACCTGGCGCCGGCGGAGGACGTGGTGCTGGCGGGCTTCTCGATGGGCACCGGCGAGGTCACCCGCTACCTCGGCACCTACGGCTCCGCCGGGATCAGCAAGGCCGCCCTGCTCGGCGTCATCCCGCCCTTCGTGCTGAAGACGGACGACAACGAGAAAGGCGTGCCGGGCGAAGTCTTCGACGGCATCAAGGCGACGATCGAAAAGGACCGTTACCTCTGGTTCGAAGAATTCTTCAAGAACTTTTTCAACACCGACGAACTGGCGCCCGAGCGGATCGGCGACGCGGCGCTGAGAGCGCACTTCGAGATCGCCGTCGGGATGTCCCCTTTCGCGACCTACGCGTGCGTCGACACCTGGCTCACCGACTTCCGTGACGACCTGCCGAAGATCGACATCCCGACGCTCGTCATCCACGGCGTCAAGGACCGGATCCTGCCGTTCGAGTCGACGGCGAAACGACTGCACGACGAGAACCTGATCGCCGACCTCGAGTTCGTGCCGATCGAGAACGGTCCCCACAACGTCGGCTGGACCTTCCCCGACGAGGTCAACCCGGCGCTGCTCTCGTTTCTCGCCAAGTAGGTTCGGGCAGATGGTCGAGCGGATCGAGGCGATGCCGGCGGGGACGATCGGGTTCAAGGTCGTCTCCGAGCTGACCGGGGACGACTACAAGGACCAGATCGAGCCGGCGCTCGCGGCGGCCGCCGAGGCGGGCGAGGTGCGCCTTCTGTTCGAGATCGACGCGGGGTTCGGGATGGACGCGGGGGCGGTGATCGAGGACGCGAAAACCGGCCTCAAACTCGGCCTCGGTCACATGAAAGCGTGGAAACGCACGGCGATCGTCACCGACGTCGAATGGATCCGCAAATCGATCAAAGCCTTCGGCTTCATGGCGCCGGGTGAGATGCAGGTCTTCCCGCCCGCGGAGCTCGGCGCCGCCAAGGTCTGGGTCGCCGAGTAGCGGACTGGCTGCCTAGCCGGCACAATCCCCCGCGATGCCGGGGGAGAGGGAGTTCGACCTTGCGCTGTTCGGGGCCACCGGCTTCACCGGTGGGCTGACCGCCGACTACCTCGCCGCCCACGCTCCGGAGGGCCTGCGCTGGGCGCTGGTCGGCCGCAACCGCCCCAAGCTCGAGGCCGTCGCCGCGCGCCTCGCCGCGGCCAGTCCCGAGGCGCCGGTGCCGGCTCTGCTCGCGGCCGACGCCGCCGACGCGGCGGCGCTCGCCCGGGTCGCCGGGTCGGCCAAGGTCGTGATCACGACGGTCGGGCCGTACGCGCTCTACGGCGCGCCGCTGGTCGCCGCCTGCGCCGCCGCCGGGACCGACTACGTCGACCTCACCGGCGAGCCCGAGTTCGTCGACCGGATGTGGCTGGAGAACGACGCCGCGGCGCGGAAGAGCGGCGCGCGGCTCGTCCACTGTTGCGGTTTCGACTCGGTCCCGCATGACCTCGGTGCGTATTTCACCGTGAAGCAGCTACCCGAGGGCGTGCCGTTGACGGTCAACGGCTATGTGCGGAGCAACGCCAGCTTCTCCGGCGGCACCTACCACTCGGCGGTCAACGGCTTCGCCCGCGGCCGGCAGACGATGAGCGCGGCGCGGGCTCGTCGGAACGCCGAGCCTCGACCGACCTCGCGGCAGATCCACTCGGCTCCCGCGCGGATCCGTCACGACGACGAGCTCGGCGGCTGGGTCGTGCCGCTGCCGACCGTCGACGGCACGATCGTCCGCCGCTCCGCCGCCGCGGTCGACCGCTACGGCCCCGACTTCACCTACGGCCACAACGCCGTCGCCCGCCATCTCGCGACGGTCGCCGGGGCGGCGGCGGGGATCGCCGCGGTCGCCGTGCTGGCGCCGATCCCGCCCACCCGGAAGCTGCTGCTGAAGGCGAAATCGCCGGGCGAGGGGCCCGACGAGGCGACCCGCGCGGCGAGCTGGTTCAAGGTCCGCTTCGTCGGCGAAGGCGGCGGCAAACGGGTCGTCACCGAGGTCTCGGGTGGCGATCCCGGCTACACCGAGACCTCGAAGATCCTCGCCGAGTGCGGGCTCTGCCTCGCCTTCGACGACCTGCCGAAGACGTCCGGTCAGCTGACGACCGTTGCATCGATGGGTGACATGCTTCTCACAAGGCTGCAAAACGCCGGAATAACGTTCCGGGTGCTGGAGACCGCCTGAGCGGGCGCCCCGCCCGCCTCACGGTCACGAACGGAGGAGACACAGCTTGGCCCCAGAGACCCTCAGCAAGAGTCCCGGCCCGGGCGCCGAGCCAGCCGAGCCGGAGCGCCTCGACGTCCTCATCGTCGGCGCCGGCATCTCCGGGATCGGCGCCGCCCACCATCTGCAGGAGCGCTGCCCGGGCAGGTCGTTCGCGATCCTCGAGGCGCGCGAGGCGATCGGCGGCACCTGGGACCTCTTCCGCTACCCCGGCATCCGCTCCGACTCCGACATGCACACGCTCGGGTATCGCTTCCGTCCCTGGACCGCGGCGAAGTCGATCGCCGACGGCGAGTCGATCCTCGAATACGTGCGCGAGACCGCACGCGAGGGCGGCATCGATCGCAAGGTGCGCTTCGGCCACCGTGTCTTGAGTGCGTCCTGGTCGAGTGAAGAAGCGCGCTGGACCGTGACGGCCGAGCGCAACGATGGCGCTCAGGTGACGATCTCGTGCGCCTTCCTCATGAACTGCACCGGCTACTACGACTACGACGAAGGCTTCACGCCCGAGTTCCCCGGGATCGAGAACTTCGAGGGGCGCGTCATCCATCCCCAGCACTGGCCCGAGGAGCCCGAGTACGAAGGCAGGCGGGTCGTGGTGATCGGCAGCGGCGCGACCGCGGTGACGCTGGTCCCGGCGATGGCCAAGGACGCCGCCCACGTGACGATGCTGCAGCGCTCGCCGAGCTACATCCTCTCGGTGCCCGGCGAAGACCCGATCGCCGAGGCGCTCCGCAAGGTGCTGCCGGCGCGCGCCCTCTACCCGGTCGTCCGCTGGAAGAACGTCCTGCTGCAGAGCCTCACCTACCGGCTGGCGCGCACCCGTCCCGGCTTCGTCAAGAAGCTGCTGCGAAAAGGCGTCATCAACGCGCTGCCGGCGGGCTATGACGTCGACACCCACTTCAAGCCCAAGTACGACCCCTGGGATCAGCGGCTCTGCATGGTCCCCGACGGCGACCTCTTCAAGGTGCTCTCCGACGGCAGCGCCGAGATCGTCACCGACCGGATCGAGGGCTTCACCCCGGGCGGGATCAAGCTTGAGTCGGGGCGGGAGCTGGAGGCCGACGTGGTGGTCACCGCGACCGGGCTCAACCTGCTCTTCCTCGGCGGGATGAAGATCGAGGTCGACGGTGAGGAGCCCGACCAGTCGCAACTGCTCGCCTACAAGGGGATGATGCTCAGCGACATCCCCAACCTCATCTTCACGATCGGGTACACCAACGCCTCATGGACGCTGAAGGCCGACCTCGTCGCCGAATATCTCTGCCGGCTCCTCAACCACATGGACGCGGGCGGCTACGACATCTGCGTGCCGCACCTGAGCGATCCGAGTGTCACCCCGGAGCCGATCCTCGACTTCAACTCGGGCTACGTCCTGCGCGCCGTCGCCGACCTGCCCAAGCAGGGCTCGAAGGAGCCGTGGAAACTGCGCCAGAACTACGCGGTCGACCTGCGGGCGCTGCGCTACGGCTCGCTCGAGGACGACGCGATGCAGTTCAAGCGGCGGGTGCGGGCGCCGCCGCGCGTCCCCGCCTGAGCGGAGGAAGCTCGCGCGCACTCGCGCCGCCCCTGCTGCTCCTTGCCCTCCTTCTGCTCGCCGCCGCCCCGGCAGGCGCCGCCGCGAAGCCGTGGATCGGGGTGGACGGCGGGCACCTGGTCGACCGGGCGGGGCGCACGGTCCGCCTGCTCGGCGTCAACCGCTCCGGCACCGAGTACGCCTGCCAGCAGGGCTACGGGTTCTTCGACGGGCCGAGCGACGCCGCCTCGATCGCGGCGATGAAGTCCTGGCACATCAACTCGGTGCGGGTGCCGCTGAACGAGACCTGCCGGCTCGGGATCAACGGCGTCGGGGCGAAGTACGGCGGGGCGGCCTACCGGCGGACGATCCGAGCCTGGATCTCGCGGCTGGAGGCGGCCGGGCTCTACGTGATCCTCGACCTTCACTGGGCGGCGCCGGGCACCGAGCAGGCGACCGGGATCATCCCGATGCCCGACGCCGACCACGCGCCCGACTTCTGGCGCTCGGTCGCCGCCGAATACAAGGACGACCACGCCGTCCTCTTCGACCTCTACAACGAGCCGCACGAAGTGGGGTGGGGGTGCTGGGAGCACGGCTGCCAGATCCACGACGAGCGGGTCGGGTCCTACCGCGCCGCGGGGATGGCCGAACTGGTCGCCGCCGTGCGCTCGACCGGCGCGACGCAGCCGGTGATGCTGGGCGGCACCGAGTGGGCGCGCGACGACAGCGGCTGGCTCGCCCACCTGCCGCCCGATCCGGCCGAAGCCGAGGTCGCCTCCAACCACACCTACAACTTCGCCGCCTGTCATGCGACCTGTCGCGCCGCCCTCGTCCAGATCTCCCGCACCCATCCGGTGGTGACCGGCGAGATGGGGGAGGGCGACTGCCGCGACGACTACATCGATCCCTACATGCGCTGGGCCGACCGCCACGGCATCTCCTACCTCGCCTGGGCCTGGGACACCCACGGCGGCTGGACCTGCAGGGCGGGCCCGTCCCTGATCACCGACTACGGCGGCACCCCGACCGCCTTCGGCCTCGGCTTCCGCGAACACCTGCGCGAACTGGCCGCCCACTAATCTAAGTCGCAATGGACGACCAGCAAGTACTCGACCGCATCGACAAGCTCGTCAAGGAAGAGGAGGACCTGCTCCACCGTCACGAGGGCGAGGGCCTGGACGACGACGAGCACGCCCGCCTCGACGAGCTCAAAATCCAGCTCGACAAGACCTGGGATTACCTGCGCCAGCGCCGCTCCCTGCGCGAGGCCGGCGACGATCCCGACCAGGCGAGCGAACGCGACGGCGGCACCGTCGAGGACTACGGCACGGTCACGCCGTACGACGACACCGACCCCGACGCCCCGGAATAGGCCGCGCCGCGCCCCCCAGGGCGTCCTGGCTCAGAGGTTCCAGCCGAAATAGACCTCGGCGCGCACCTGCAGGTCGCCGTCGAAGCCGAGCACCTCGGTGTTGCGGAAGCGACTGCCGTCTTGGCGCGTCGCCTCGTAGGTGACGACGACCTCGTCGCCGTCCTCGATCAGCCGCACGAACTCGAAGCTGGTGAAGCTGCCGGCGTTCGGCCAGCAGCGCTCGAAGTAGCCTGCGCGGTCGAGCCCCGCCTCGTCGGCGGGGCTGTGGAAGCTGAACTCGGGGCCGATGAGCTCCTCGATCAGCTCTCGGTCGCGCGTCTGGTAGGCGCGGTAACAGGCCTTGGCAAGCTCGATCCTGTCCTTGGGCATCGCCCTCTCCTCTCGATCGTTCGACGACTAATCGACCGACCCGTCGGGTATCAACCCGCACATGTCGATCATCCGTCCAGCCTTAAGACTCCGGTCGTCTCGCATTCTCATCGCCCTCACGGCGACGGTCGCCCTCGCCGTCCTCCCGTTGGCCACCGCCACCGGCGCCCCCAAGGTCCACCACCTGGTCTTCCACATCTCCGGCTCGACCCATCAGGACGTGATCGGCGAAGGGGCGATCGAGATCCGCGCCCGCTGCCCCTCGGAGGCCTGCACCGTCGTGGCCCAGGCGATCAGCAAGAGCCCCAGCTTCCGCACCGCCAAGGTCCACGCCCGCATTCCCGCGGGATCCGCCGAATCCATCTCCCTGCCCCTCTCCCGCCGCGATCGCGGCAAGCTGAAGGCGGCCTTCAAGGCGGGCCACTCCCCGACCCTCACCGTCAAGGCCACCGCCCACGACGCCGCCGGCACCAAGGTCCCCCTCTCGATCGAGGTCCAGCCCTCCAAGCCCTGACCGCCCGCCCCGCCGTGCGGCGGCATAATGGTCCGTCGTTCGGCGCCTTGGCGGAGTGGCTACGCAGCGGCCTGCAAAGCCGTTTACACCGGTTCGATTCCGGTAGGCGCCTTTTGGCCGCCGCCTTGCGTCGGCTTCCTTAAGGAGACTGCCGCCGGTCAGATCCCGCAGCTCGCGCCCGTCGCCTGCCGACACGGGGCCTCTTCGATTCCGAATTAGACTCGAGTCTCATGAGTCGACGCGCTGCGCCCTTGGCTGTGGTCCTCATCGGCGCGGCCGCTGCCGTGGTGCTGATCGTCGTCGGGGTGAATCTGCTCAGTGACATCAACGGCCCGGAATGTCATGGGGAATTCCCGGTATGCACGACGCCGACCCAGCATTCGGTAAGACAGACCTTCGCGATCTGGTGCGGGGTCTGCGTCCTCTTTTTCCTGGTGGCGTCGCGTCCCGCCTTGAGCGCAAGGCGGATCGGCTGGCCGCACCTGCTCATCGGTGTGGTCATCGTCGTTGCCGTCGTGGCCCTGGCAGCGGATCCCGTCTCTCACATCCAGTCGGAAGCCGGCAGCGATCAGTGGTTTGTGAATAGCTGGCCGCTGTGAGAAACATCTCTACACGCGGGAGGGTGATCCGAGCCAGGCTGTCAGCGCCTCGGCGAGGCCTGCCTCGGTCCTAGCGCCGACCCACGCCACATGCCCGTCCGGTCGGACCAAAACCGCGGTTGGCGCCGGGACCTCGCCGATCACCGGGAGCTCCCAGCTGCCGTCGTACTTCGCATCGACCAGTTGAACCCGATCCGCCCAGGGAGCGATGTCGAGGGCTCCGGGCTCGCCGAGGTTAAGTAACACCGGCCGCGCCTCGTGCAGCAGGGTGTAGGTGCGGATCGGGCCGTCGGCGGTCTCCAGGTCGAGGTCCGGCATGCGGCGGCCGAGCAGGGGATGGCCGTCGCCGAGGTCGTAGCGGATGTCGAGCTGGGAGACGATGGCGGCGAAATGCTTGCGGGGCTCGTCCATCTGGAGGGTCTCGGTCATCGTCTCGCGGAGGGCCTCGAGGCGACCGGTGGAGTCGGGGCGCATCAGCGCGGTCTGGGCCATCGTGTGTCTGAGGGTCCGGGCGGTGACCGGATGGCGCTCCGCCTGGTAGGTGTCGAGGAGGTCGACGGGGGAGTTGCCGTGGATCACCTGGGCCAGCTTCCAGCCGAGGTTCATCGCGTCCTGGATGCCGTTCTGGATCCCCTGCCCGCCGGATGGGTAGTGGATGTGCGCGGAGTCGCCGGCGAGGAGGACTCGACCCTCACGGTAGGAGGCGGCCTGGCGGGTGGAGTCGGTGAACCGCGAGACCCAGATCGGATCGTGGATGCCGAAATCGGTGCCGTAGCCGGTCACCAGCGCCTCGCTCAGCTCGGCGAGGGTGGCGTCACCCGCGGGCCCGAGTTGCTGCTCGGTGACGATCACCCGCACCGTCTTGCCGTCCTCGAGGACGTTCATCCCGCGCACCCCGAGCTCGTCGTTGATGCTGCCCACCTGCGGCTCCTCGTCCATCTCGAGTTCGGAGATCAGGGCGCTCGTCGTCGCGTCCCAGCCGGGAAAGTCGATGCCGGCCGCCTTTCGGATCAGGCTGCGGCCGCCGTCGCAGCCGATGAGGTAACGCGCCCGCAGGGTCTCGCCGTCGGACACCTCGACGTCGACGCCCTCATCGTCCTGGGCGAAGCCGGTCGCCTCGCGGCCGTAGTGGATCGGTACGCCGAGCTCGAGAGCCCATTCGGCCATGATCCGCTCGATCTCGTTCTGGAACAGCGCCAGCGCGTAGGGGTGCCGGGCCGGGAAGTCGCTCATGTCAAGGAAGTTCAACGCGAACCCGGCCGCCTGGGCCGTGTACCCCGCCTCGAGGAACCGGTCGGCGACGCCGCGCTGGTCGAGGATCTCGATCGTGCGCGCGTGCAGCCCGCCCGCCCGCGAGCCGGCCAGCTCCTGGGTCGGCCGCCGCTCGAGGACCACGACGTCGACCTTCGCCAGGGCCAGCTCCGCCGCCAGCATCAGCCCGGTCGGGCCGCCGCCCGCGATCACCACAGAATGCTCCGCCATACACACCCTCCTGCCGTCGAAAACAACACACCGATTTCCACACTCCGAGTCGGTGCTCCGCCTCTGCGGCCGGGCAGTATGGGGCACGCCCGGGGCTTGTTACAAGCCCCACATGCGCTATAAATTGGGTGTGGAATGGGACGGGGAGCCTTTCCGCGTTTCCTGGCCGGCGGCCCCCGGACCGCGCGCCGCCGCCCTCGAAACCTAGGATGCGGCGATGGCCAAGTCGCCGATCGCCGACCCGAACGAGGATTACCCGCGCTGGTATCAGGACGTGATCGCCAAAGCCGCCCTGGCCGAGAACGGCCCGGTCCGCGGCACGATGGTGATCCGACCCTACGGCTACGCGATCTGGGAGCGGATCCAGGCCGACATCGACCGCCGGATCAAGGCGGCCGGCGCCGAAAACGTCTACTTCCCGCTCTTCATCCCGGAGAGCTACCTGCAGCGCGAGGCCGAGCACGTCGAGGGCTTCAGCCCGGAGCTCGCGGTGGTGACGATCGCGGGCGGCAAAGAGCTGACCGAGCCGGTCGTCGTGCGGCCGACCTCGGAGACCGTCTTCGGCGAGCAGATGTCGAAATGGGTCAACTCCTACCGCGACCTGCCGCTGCTGCTGAACCAGTGGGCGAACGTGGTGCGCTGGGAGATGCGGCCGCGCCTCTTCCTGCGGACCAGCGAGTTCCTCTGGCAGGAGGGCCACACCGTCCACGCGAGCGCCGCCGACGCGGCCGAGTACGCGCTGCGGATCCACCACGACGTCTACCGCGACTTCCTCGTCGACACGCTCGCGCTGCCGGTCCTGCTCGGCCGCAAGACCGCCGAGGAGCGCTTCGCCGGCGCGGTCAACACGATGACCTGCGAGGGGGTCACCCGCGACCGCAAAGCGCTGCAGCTGGCGACCAGCCACGAGCTCGGCCAGAACTTCGCCCGCGCCTTCGACATCACCTACACCGACGAGGGCGGCGAGGTCCAGACCGCCTGGACCACCTCCTGGGGCGCCTCGACCCGTCTGGTCGGCGGCCTGATCATGGGACACGGCGACGCGAGCGGGCTGCGGCTGCCGCCGCGGATCGCGCCGATCCAGGTGGCGATCGTCGTCGTCCGCGACGAGGACGGGGCGGTCGAAAAGGCGCATGAGCTCGCCGACGCGATCGGCGCCGACGGCGCCCGGGTCCAGGTCGACGCCGACGTCCACACCGGCTTCGGCCGCCGCGCCGTCGACTGGGAGCTGAAAGGGGTGCCGCTGCGGATCGACCTCGGCCCGCGTGACCTCGCCGAGGGCCAGGTGACGCTGCTCCGCCGCGACAGCGGCGAGAAGAGCCAGGTGCCGATCGACTCGGTGCCCCACTTGGTCGACGACCTGCTCGAGGACATCCAGGCGGCGATGCTGACCGAGGCGACTGCCTTCCGCGACGCCGCGACCACCGACGTCAGCACGGTCGAGGAGGCGCTCGAGGCGGGCCGCGAGGCGGTCGGTCGGATCGAGTGGTCCAGGCTCGGCGACGAGGGCGAGCGCCGCCTCCTCGCCGAGGGCGTCAGCGTCCGCTGTATCCAGCGCGCCGACGGCAGCGTCCCCGCCTCCGAGGACGAGCCCGACCTGCTCGCGATCGTCGCCCGGGCCTACTGATCCGGAGCAAAGCCGCCGCCGACCATCGGTCAAGGAGCCCTGTGTTTAGTTTCGGTCGCTCAGGAACCGAAACTAAACACAGGGCCTCTTGAGCAACGGCGCGCTCAGTCCTCGCGCCCGTAGCGGTCCCGCAGCCGCACCACGTCGTCGAGCTGGGGGGTCGAGGCCTCCAGCACCACCGAGTCCTCGAGGGCCTCGATCGTGTGGACCGTCCCCGGCTCGATCCGCCAGGCGAAGCCGGGGCCGATCTCCTCGGTGGTCAGCTCCTCGGCGCTCGGGCCGCGGGTGAGGCGGAGCCGGCCGGAGAGAAGGTAGGAGGTCTCGTCCTTCTCGCGGTGCATCTGCAGGGAGAGCTGGTGGCCGGCGTCGACGTGGAGGAGTTTGCCCGCGTAGTCGGGCGTCTGGGCCCACCAGATCTCACAGCCCCACGGCTTCTCCACGCGGCGCGGCTTTGAGGTCGGCACGGGAGCGATCCTATGGGTCGCCCGTCGGGGTGGCGCGAGCGACGTGGACGCGGTTCGCAGTGAAAATGGCGAGGCCGATCGTCGCGGCGACCACGGAACCGCCGAGGATGCCGAGCTTGGCGGCCCCGACCAGCAGCGGATCTTCGTAGGCGAGCGGGGTGATGAAGAGGGAGACGGTGAAGCCGATGCCGCCCAGCGCCGCCGCCCCGAGCAGGCCGCGGCGGTCGACCCCGGCGGGGAGAGCGCCGAGGTGGAGGCGGAGCGCCGCCAGGGTCGCCCCGGCGATGCCGAGGAACTTGCCGACGACGAGGCCGAGCGCCACCGCCAGGGCGATCCGCCGCCCGCTCGAGTCGGAGAGCTCGCCGCCGCTCAGCTTCACCCCGGCGTTGGCGAGCGCGAAGAGCGGCAGGATCGCCAGGTTGACGAAGGGGTGGAGGCGGTGTTCGAGCTCGCCGAGCACGTCGCGCCCGCCGACCGGCGCCGCCGGGGTGAGCAGGGCGAGCGCGACGCCCGCCAGCGTCGCGTGGATCCCCGACTCGAAGGTCGCCACCCAGATGAACAGCCCGATCGGCACGTAGGCGAGCACCCGCCGCACCCCGAGCGCCCGCATAGCCACCACCGCGAGCAGCCCGGCGACCGCCAGCGCCAGCCAGTCGAGGCTCAGGTAGTCGGTGTAGGCGATCGCGATCACGCAGATCGCGGCGACGTCGTCGACCACCGCGATCGTCACCAGGAAGAGCTTCACGCCGTCCCCGACCCGGTCGCCGAGCAGCGCCAGGACGCCGATCGCGAAGGCGGCGTCGGTCGCCATCGGGATCCCCCAGCCGCTCGCGTGGTGGCCGCCGGTGACGGCGAAGAAGATCGCGACCGGCACGACGATGCCGCCCGCCGCGGCGATGATCGGCAGGGCGGCGCGCTTCGGGTGGCGGAGCTGGCCGGCGACCAGCTCGCGCTTGATCTCCAGCGAGATCAGGAAGAAGAAGAGGGTCATCAGGCCGTCGTTCACCCAGTGGCCGAGGGTCTCGTCGATCGACGCGCCGCCGACGCCGATTTCGATGTGGGTCGCCCAGAAGGAGGCGTAGCCGCCCGGGTCGACGACGTTGACCCAGATCAGCGCCACCGCGCTGCCGATCAGCAGCGCCAGGCCACCGGCCGCTTCAGCTCGCAGGAAGTCGCGCATCGCTCCAGCCCTGGCAGAGGTAAGCCTCCTCGAAGCCGGCGCGGAGGATGTTGGCGTAGCTGCTCGAGGGCCGACCGGGGACGCGCTCGCCGGTCTCGACGAAGAGGGTGCGGGCGCCTCCCGCCGCGGCGTCCTCGATCCGGCGCCGCAGCAGCGCCAGCTGGCAGCCGCGGCGCCTGCCTCCCTCCAGCGTCGCGGCGATCCCGAACTCCGCGACGTCGCCGTCGAGCAGCATCGCCGCGCACGCCTGCGGCTCGCCGTCGACCTTGGCCAGGTAGCAGCGCCAGTCGGGGAGGGAGGGGACGGCGGCGAGGAGCGAGGCGGCCCAGGCGGGAAGGCCGAAGCCGAGCGCCGCGATCGTCGCGAAGGGCGAGTCGTCGGTGCCGTCGATCTCGACCACCTCGACGTCGTCGGCGACCGCGAAGCGAGGTGGGTGGGCGTCGCGGACGAAGCGCATCCAGGCGACGCCGCGCTCGAACCCGGCGGCGGCGAGAGCCGCCTCGGCGGCCGCCGTCCCCGGCCGGTCGGGCGAGAGCAGGGCGAAGGCGCTCGCGCCGTGCTCGCGCGCCCACTCGATCGCCTGATCGAGGAAGCCCTCGGCGGCGCCGTCGGGGCCCTCGGCGCCGAGGACCAGGTTCAGCGTGCGGACCTCGGGCGCGTCGGCGGCGACAGTTGCCTGGATCGGCCCGAAATCGGCTCGCCGAATCCCATGCGCTTCGGCGACCGCCGGGGGCACGGCGTCCCAGATCTCACGCCAGAAGCGCCGCTCGGCGAGGTCGAGCGCGACGGGGTCGAACTCGGTCCCGCCCTCGGTCGCGTTTGCCATCGTGCCGCAGGATAAGGCGGGGCAAGGCGCGCGGTAGCCTGCGCGGCGTGAGCATCACCACCTCCAGCGGCCGCGAGGACCGCGCCGCCGCCCCGGTGGCGACCGACCAGGTCATCGTCCTCTTCGGCGCCACCGGCGACCTCGCCAAGCGGAAGCTGCTGCCCGGGATGTTCCACCTCTCGCAGGTCGGCCTGATGCCGAAGGGGTTCAGGATCATCGGCGCCGCCCGCCACCCGATCTCGACCGACGAGTTCCGCGCACTGGCGCGCGAATCGGTCGCCGAATCGGGACGCAAGTCGGACGCCGACGGGCCCTTCGACGAGTTCGGGAAGACGCTCAGCTTCGTCGGCGTCGGCGAGGGCTTCGAGCCGCTCGGCAAGGCGGTCGAAACGGCCAGGGAGGAACTGGGCGGCGAGGCCGACCTCCTTTTCTACCTCTCGCTGCCGCCGAAGGCCGCGGCCGGGACGGTCGAAGAGATCGGCAAGCTGGGGCTCGACGAAGACGCCAGGGTGATCACCGAGAAGCCCTTCGGCACCGACCTCGCCTCCGCCCGCCAGCTGAACGAACGCCTCCATTCGGTCTTCCAGGAGGACCGCATCTACCGGATCGACCACTACCTCGGCCGCGAGGCGGTCCAGAACCTGCTGGCGCTGCGCTTCGCCAACGGCATGTTCGAGCCGGTCTGGAACCGCAACCACATCGACCACGTCCAGATCGACATCCCGGAGACGCTCTCGATCGAAATGCGGGGGAGCTTCTACGAGGACACGGGCGCCTTCCGCGACATGCTCGTCACTCATCTGTTCCAGCTGCTCGGTTTCGTCGCGATGGAGCCACCGACCTCGCTGGAGCCGAAGCCGCTCGGGCTGGAGCGCGAGAAGGTCTTCGACTCGATGCTGCCGCTGCGCCCCGAGGACGTCGTCCGCGGTCAGTACATCGGCTATCGCGATGAGGAGGGTGTCGCTCCCGATTCCGACACGGAGACGTTCATCGCCGTCAAGGCTTTCGTCGACAACTGGCGTTGGGAGGGGGTGCCCTTCTACCTGCGGTCCGGCAAGAGGATGGCCGAGAGCCACCACGTCCTCACGGTCGCCTTCTCGCAGCCGCCGCGGCGGATGTTCCCGCTCGATGCGGCGCTGATCCCGGAGGGCTTCGGGCGCGACCACCTCACCTTCGAGCTCGGCGACCCCGGCAGCATCTCCGCCTCCTTCCTGGCCAAGGTGCCGGGGGCGACGATGCAGCTCGGCGAAGCCCACATGCAGTTCAACTACGCCGACGCGTTCGGCAACAACCAGGCGGCGCTCGACCCCTACGAGCGCCTCATCCACGACGTGATGAACGGCGACCGCACCCTCTTCACCAGCTCCGACGCGATCGAGCGCCTCTGGGAGATCTCCGAGCCGGTGCTCGAGAACCCGCCGCCGGCGATCCCGTACGAGCCCGGCAGCTGGGGGCCGAAGGAGATCGACGAGCTGATCGCGCCGCGCCGCTGGCACCTGCCCAGCGACCACATCTAGGTCTGCGAGCAGTCGAAGGGCGCCGGCGCGCTCGGCGAGGTTATTGCTAGATTTTCGCGATCCGGCGAGGCGGGGTGGCGCGCCGGATGAAGACAGTTGGGGAGCCCCGAACCTTTCGTTCGAGAAAGGCTCGGTGTGTCGGTTCTCCGCGCTCGCCTGTCGTTGCCCCTGCCTGCCCGCGGCGCCCTGGCCGCCGTCCTCGTCGCGTTTTTCGCGCTCGCGGGCACGGCGCAGGCCGAACCGTTCAGCCCGACGCTCGAAGCCGAGTACGGTGCCGCGCTCGCGTTCTGGGGTGTGTCGGCGCCGCCGCAATGCGAAGAAGTCCGCAAGTCGGTGCTGCCGACCGACCCGTCTTCGACGGTCGTCGGCGAGGGCGGCGCGGCGGCGGCGAGCCAACCGGCGCCCGGCGTCATCTACGCATGGTGCGAACTGGACGTCTTCGCCGACAAGTTCCCGGCCGGCCCCTGCCTCCAGCAGGAGGCGATGGATCACGAGGTCGGTCATCTGCTCGGCCACGGGCACTCCGAAGATCCGACCAACATCATGTATCCGTCGCTGCAGCCGTCGGTCTGGTGCCCCGAAGAAGTCCCGCCGCCGATCAGGGAGCCGACCACCGAATGTCGGCAGACGAAGCGGCACCCCTCCGGCATCTGCCTGCCCGCCGGGAGCTTCCCGCCGGAAAAGCACCATCACAAGAAAGCGGCGAGGCGATGGAGAGTTTCGATTCCCCGGACCTGATGAAGCGGAGTCGACACAACAGAGCGAGATCCGGGGCATGGGCGTTACTGGGCTCGAACCAGTGACCTCCAGCTTGTCGAGCTGGCGCTCTCCCAACTGAGCTAAACGCCCGGGGCGCCGCAATGTAGCAGCGAGGCGAGGCCGGGCGAGGGGACGCGGGCGGCTCGCGGGCGTGCCGAGATTCGACGACTTTCCCTGGAGACTGCAACTTTTCCCAGGAAGAGGGGTTTCTATCCCCGTCGTCGAAAACCCGTCGGCCGAAACTTCACAGACTTGAGGACCGACGAGCCAGCCACTTCGCAGTCGCTGGTGGTACGTCCTTCGGAATCAGGGGGCCCCGTAAGGGGCCCTTTTCCGTTCTATGGTCGGGGCATGGGAGAGGAGCGCGAGGGCAAGGCGGCGGCCAGGACGGGGGAGGAGCGCGACCCGGCGGTGCGGATCGTCGACTACGACCCGGCCTGGCCGGCGGAGGCGGAGCGGGAGCTGGCGCGGGTCGGGGCGGCGCTCGGCGGGATCGCGGTGCGGCAGGAGCATGTCGGCTCGACCTCGGTGCCCGGCCTCGCGGCGAAGCCGATCGTCGACCTGCAGGTCTCGGTGGCGGCACTCGAGCCGCGCGACCTCTACGTCGCGCCGCTGGCGGGCCTCGGCTATCTCTTCGTGCCGTTCCCGGACTCGCCCGAGTACCACTTCTTCGGCAAGCCGCGGGAGCGGCCGCGCACCCATCACCTCCACGTCTGCGCCGCGGGGAGCCGCGAAGAGCTCCGCCACCTCGCCGTCCGCGACTACCTGCGCGCCGACCGCGCCGAGGCCGAGCGCTACGAGGCGGTCAAGCGCGCGTCGGCGCGGCGCTCTCCCGAGGACCGCATCGCCTACATGGAGGGGAAGGATGCCTACCTTGAGGAGCTTGAGCTGCGTGCCCTGGATTGGGTCTGCGTCGCCGATCGACGCCCCAATCCTGACCTTTCCAATGGGCATGCAAAAGAGATGTAACGGCAGTTCACAACTTCCCGTCCCCGAATCGCCATAATCGCCGCGTGAACTCGACCGAGACGCCGGGCGGGTCGGGGATACCGGCCGGCTGGTACGACGATCCAAGCGGCCAGGGCCTGCGCTGGTGGGACGGAGATGCGTGGACCGAACACGTCCACACCGCCGACTCCGCCGCCGCGGCGGCGGGTGGGGCGATCGGCGACGGCGACCGCGAAGCTCCGCCCCCGGAGCTGGTGAGACTGCGCGAATCGATCCGCAGTCGCGGCGCCAAAGGCGTCGGGATGCTGCTCGGCGCGGTGGTGCTGATCGTCGTCGTGGTCGCGCTCCTGGTCTCCGGCGGCTCCGACAGCAGCGGCGGCACCGCGCCGGGAGCGACGACGCCGGGCGCCGGGCAGGCGGCCAAAGCCGCCAAGCGGGCCGAGATCAAAAAGATCGACAAACAGCTGCAGAACAAGAAGCTGTCGAAGGCGAAGAAGAAACAGCTCGAGGCCGAGAAGAAAGCGCTCGAAAAGGGCAGCGGCAAGAGCGCCAAGAAGAAGTCCGCCGGCAACTCCGGCGCCAAGAAGAAGAAGGCGGGCGAAGAAGGGAACTGAGCGGGACGACCTCCGCGAGGTCGCCCCGTCCGCTCCGCATCCGCCCGCCGTCGGTCCGGACCGACCTCAGGGGGTCAGGGCGACCGTCACCTGGGTGAGGCGGATCGCGTTCCCCGACGGATCGCGGAAGCCCGCGTCGATCCCGTATGGCCGCTCTTCCGGCGCTTCGGAGAACTCGACGCCGCGGGCGACCAGCCGCTCGTACTCGGCCCGGCAGTCGTCGGTGGTGAGGAACACCGTCCCGGCGAAGCCCTTGGCGGCAAGGTCGCGGATCTGCGCCTGGGTGACGGCGTCGATCATCGGCTCGCCGGGGATCGCCATCAGGACGACCGAGACATCCTCCTGCCCGGGCGGTCCCACGGTCAGCCAGCGGAAGTCCCCATCTCGGGCAGCGTCACGTCGGCGCGCACCTCGAAGCCGACCTTCTCCGTCCAGAAGGCGAGCGCCTCCTCCTGGTCCAGCACCCACAACTGCGCGTTCGCAATCCTCATCGCGTCCTCCTGTCTCGTTTCTGCAGCGATGGGTCGACTCTAGGAGCCCGCCGGCGAGCTGTCTTCTCGAAACGTGCGCTTTCGCGGGCGCGAGTTGGCGCGCACCACGCAGCCGGGGACGACGGCGAACGCCGCGGCCGGCGGGAACGATTCGCGGTAGGCGGTCGGCGTCTTGCCGAAGGTCCGTTTGAAGCTCGTGGTGAAGGAGCCGACGCTGGCCAGGCCGACGTCGAGGCAGATCTCGACGACCGGTCGATCGGTGTTGCGAAGCAGCGCCGCGGCCCGCTCGAGTCGGCGGGTCAGCAGGTAGCCGTGCGGGGACTCGCCGAAGGCGCGGCGGAACTCGCGGCTGAAGTGGGCGCGTGAAAGGCCCGCCGCCGCGGCCATCTCCTCGACCCCGAGCGGCTCCGCGTAGCGAGCGTCGGCGAGGTCCTTGGCGCGGAGCAGGTGGCGGGCGGGCGGGGCGAACGCCATCATCTTCAGAGTCTAGGCTCGCGATCCGTGATCGGCACCTACGCAGCCGCCCTCGCCGTCTGCATCGCCGCCCTGGCGATCGGCCAGGCGGCGATCTCCCTTTGCGGCCGCCGCCGTTGGTCCTGGGCATCCGGCCCGGTCGGCCTCGCGATCCTCTGCGCGGTCTGCTGGGGGACGGTGCGGTTGCCCGGCCACGGCTCGATCTCGGCGATCGTCGCCTTGGCCCTGCTCGCCGCCGCGCTCGCCTACCTGCAGGGGCAGGGGATCTGGCGCGAGGCCTTCGGGGCGGGCTGGCCGGTGGCGCTCCTCGCCGCGATCGCCGCCTCGCTGCCGTTCATCGTCGAAGGCCACTTCGGGATCCTCGGCACCAGCTTCAACCCGGACATGTCGCAGCACCTGCAGGCCGCCGACCAGCTCGCCCGCGGCCACTCAGGCCAGCTGATCCGCCAGGGCTATCCGCTCGGCCCGCACTCGATCGTCGTCGCCCTCGACAAGGGCCTCGACATCGGCCTGGTGAAGGGGTTCAGCGGGCTGACCGTCGCGGTCGCGGTGCTGGCGCCGCTGACCGCGCTCGCCGCCTTCCGCGACCTGCGCGCGGCGCCGCGGACCGCCGCGGCGCTGGTCGTCGGGCTCGCCTATGTGGTCGCCGGCTACTTCGCCCAGGGCGCCTTCAAGGAGACGATGCTGGCGCTCTTCCTGCTCGGCTTCGTGCTCTTCCTGCGAGAGGGGCCCGCGACCCGGTCGGCTCGCAACTGCGCTTCGTCCCGGCGGCGCTGATCGGTGTCGGCGCGGTGTACACCTACAGTTTCCCGGGGCTCCTCTGGCTGCTGGGAACTGCGGTCGTGTGGGCGTCGGTGGAGCTCGTCCGAACCCGTCTCAGCCCAGACGCCCCATCCGCGGGTGGCGGGCCGATGGGGGCCCCCCGCCGCGCGCAGGCTGCGGAGCAGCCGAGCACGGTGGGGGTGATCGGCGTGACAGGACCCGCGGTTGTCCGATCAGTCCTGATCGCCATCGGAGCGCTCGTGATCCTGGTCGCCCCCGAGATCGGCCGGATGATCGACTTCCACAAGTTCGAAACCTTCGACCCGAACGGCCCCGGGCTCGGCAACCTCTTCGGTCAGATCTCGCCCTTCGAGGCGCTCGGGATCTGGCCGTCGGGGGACTTCCGCCTGGCGCCCGGGGACGGCGCGGTGCCCGCCGCCGCCTATTACCTCGGCGCGGCTTTCGGCACCGTGCTCCTCATCTACGGCATCTGGGCCTGCTGGCGGCGACGCGAGACGGTCGTCCTCTCCGGCCTCGCCGTCGCCGCGATCGCCTACCTCGCCGCCCGGGTCGGCGGCACCGCCTACACCGCGGGCAAGGCGATCGAGATCGCCGCGCCCCTCACGCGCTGACGATCCTCCTGCCGCTGATCCACGACGTCCAGCTGTTCCTTCCGCATCGGCAAAAGGATACGGCGGCGAGGACGTCGCGGCTTGGCGCTCGCGGCGTGCGTCGCATTTCTCGGCGCGGCCGGGCTCTGCTCGGCACTCGCGCTCGCCAACGCGCCGGTCGGTCCGTCGTCGTACTCGCCGGCGCTCACCGGCCTGCGCCCACTGGTCGCGAACGGCTCGACCGTCGTCCTCGCCTCTCGCGAACTGCTCGAAGACGACCACGGCACCAACTACATCGCCTGGGAGCTGCGCGGCGGGCGGGTCTGCATCGAGACCCGCGAAGAAGCCGAAGGCAAGCCGCCGCCCGGGGTCCGCTACGTCGTCACCGAGGGCTCCAAGCACCAGCCGCCGTTCAAGGGACTGCGGCTGCGCAAGGCCGCCACGCCCTACGTCCTCTGGGAAGTGAAGGGCCCGATCGCGGCGAACAGCGTCTGCCCGCTGATCGCCGTCCGCCAGGCCCGCCAGGGCCCGGCGCGGTAGGGGGACAACAGGGTGGCACGGGACGGGCAAGGACGCGGCCCTCTTGGCGGCGACCCCGGAGGGTGTGGTCGCCGCCGAGAGGGCCGGGGCCCAGGGGACGGCGGGAGATCCAGGGCGGCGTGACACTTCCGCGCGGAACGTCACAGATCCTCAGGCGTCACAAAATCACGCAGCGTGTATTTGGCGCCCTTATAAGGGCCCAAAACCATGGCCACGTCTTTGTAACGCCCACATCTCTCTGACTTCCCGTCGAAACCGTTACGACCCGGGCGTTCGGCGGCGGCCGCACCCAGCCGGGGTCGCCGTCGAGCGCCCGGGGCCCCGCCGACCGCCCCGCCCCCGCCGGCGCAACCCTGCGCGTTCGCACTTCTCGTCGGTATGCGGCGATAACTGCGAACGCACCGGGCGGGCCGGCCGTGGGCGGCGACGGCCACGTACCATGGCGCCTGTGGAGGCCGCAACCGACAAGATCGTCATCACGCTGCCCGACGGCACGCCGCTCGAGCTGCCCGTCGGGGCGAGCGGGGCCGACGCCGCGGCGGCGATCGGGCCGGGGCTGGCCAAGGCGGCGCTGGCGATCAAGGTCGACGGGGCACTGCGCGACCTCGACGCGCCGCTGCCCGAAAATGGGGCGGAGGTGGCGATCGTCACCGAGCGTGACCCTGAGGCACTGGAGCTGATCCGCCACGACGCCGCCCATGTGATGGCCGAGGCGGTGACCGAGCTCTACCCCGGCACCAAGGTGACGATCGGCCCGCCGATCGAGTCGGGCTTCTACTATGACTTCGAGTTCCCGCCCGATACAAAGATCAGCGAAGAGGACCTGCCGAAGATCGAGAAGGCGATGCAGAAGCACATCGCCGCCGACGAGCACTTCTCCCGCCGGGTGGTGCCGGTCGACGAGGCGCTCGAGATCTTCCGCGCCCAGGAACAGAGCTTCAAGGTCGAGCTGATCGAAGACCTGGTCAAGGACGAAGGCGTCGAGACCGTTTCGCTCTACAAGAACGGGCCCTTCGAGGACCTCTGCCGCGGGCCCCATTCGCCTTCGACCTCCCGGATCAAGGCGATCAAGCTCAGCTCGGTGGCGGGCGCCTACTGGCGCGGCGACGAGCACCGCGAGCAGCTGACCCGGATCTACGGCACCGCCTTCTTCTCGAAGAAGGACCTCGAGGCGCACCTCGAGCGGATCGCCGAGGCCGAAGCCCGCGACCACCGCCGGCTCGGCCCCGAGCTCGACCTCTTCATGCTCCGCCCCGAGGCGCCCGGCATGCCGTTCTGGCTGCCCAACGGCACCACGCTGCTGCACCTGATCGAAGACCAGGTCCGCGAGCAGCTGCGCAAGCGCGACTACAAGGAGATCGCGACGCCGCAGGTGCTCGACGAGGCCCTCTGGCACCGCTCCGGGCACTGGGACAACTACAAGGACGAGATGTACTTCATGCAGGACGACGACCGCCGCTACGCGCTGCGGCCGATGAACTGCCCCGGCGCCTGCCTCGTCTTCGGCTCCGACCGCCACTCTTACCGCGAGCTGCCGCTGCGGCTCGCCGAGTTCGGCCGGGTCAGCCGCAACGAGCGCGAGGGCGTCCTCCACGGCCTGCTCCGCGTCCGCGCCTTCACCCAGGACGACGCCCACGTCTACTGCACCGAGGACCAGATCACCGCCGAGGTCGCCTCGATCTGCGAGGCGATCGACGAGCTCTACGCGCGCTTCGGCTTCGACCACGTGAAAGTCGAGCTCTCGACCCGTCCCGACAAGTCGATGGGGACCGAGGAGCAGTGGGCCAAGGCGGAGGCGGCGCTCGCCGAGGCGCTCGACAGCCAGGGCCGCGAGTACGAGCTGAACCCCGGCGACGGCGCCTTCTACGGCCCGAAGATCGACTTCCACATCACCGACGCGCTCGGCCGCTCCTGGCAGTGCGGCACCTGCCAGCTCGACTTCCAGATGCCGGAGCGCTTCGACCTCAACTACACCGGGGCCGACGACGAAGCCCACCGGCCGGTGATGATCCACCGGGCGCTGCTCGGCTCGATGGAGCGCTTCGCCGGGATCCTGATCGAGCACTACGCGGGCCGCTTCCCGATCTGGCTCGCGCCGGTGCAGGCGATCGTCCTGCCGATCTCCGACCGCCACAACGACTACGGCCGGCGCGCCCACGACGAGCTCCGTGACCGCGGCGTCCGCGTCGCCATCGACGACCGCTCGGAGTCGATCGGCCGCAAGATCCGCGACGGCTCGCTCGGCCGCTACCCGTACATGCTCGTGGTCGGCGACCGCGAGCAGGAGGGCGGCGGGGTGGCGGTGCGGTCGCATGCCGACGGCGACGTCGGCGAGATGACCGTCGGCGAGTTCGCCGCGCGGATCGATGCGGAGACCGCGCAAAGGTGAGCTATACTGCCCATCACTTGACTGTGGGCACCCCAAATGACCGCCGCCGCTGAGCGCCCCGTGCCCGCGATTCGACGCCTCGTCCTCTTGAAGCAACATCACCACTCTTACTAGTGCCGGTTCCGCGTAGGTTCGATCGGCGCCCACCAGAGCGCGACACGACGAGGATCAACGAGCGGATCCGCGTCCCGCAGGTGCGCCTGATCGGCGCCGACGGCGAGCAGCTCGGGATCGTCGACACCTCGGAGGCGCTGCGCCGCGCCCAGGACTCCGATCTCGACCTGGTCGAGGTGGCGCCGAACTCGAAGCCGCCGGTGACGCGGATGCTCGACTACTCGAAGTACAAATACGAGCAGGAGCAGAAGCAGAAGCAGGCGCGCAAGCACCAGCAGCAGGTCAACATCCGCGAAATCAAGCTGCGGCCGAAGATCGCGACGCACGACTACGACACCAAGAAGGGTCACGTCGAGCGGTTCCTCAAACACGGCGACAAGGTCAAAGTCACGATTATGTTCCGCGGCCGCGAGCAGGCCCACCCGGAGCGCGGTCGGGCGCTGCTGCAAAAGCTCTTCGAGGACCTCGGCGGGCTCGGCACGATCGAGACCGCGCCGCTGCAGGAAGGCCGCAACATGAGCATGCTGCTCGCGCCGAGCAAAGAGGCGCTCGCCGAGCGGCCGGCGGTCGACGCAGCCGCCGCGGCCGATGGCCCCGCCGCGGCCGACAGCGCCGCCGCCGAGGGCTAGCCCCCCGGTGCGTTCGCAGTTCTCGTCGCTATGCGGCGATAAGTGCGAACTCAGGCGGTGAGCAGTTCCGGATCGGGCGGCGCCAGGATGTCGGCGATCCGCTCGGCGGCGTGGCCGTCCCAGAGGGGCGGCGGCTCGGGTGGCGCGGCGGGACCCGCGGCCAGCGTCGCGGGGATTTCCGCGATCGCGGCCGGGTCGAGGCCGAGCAGCGTGTTGGTGCCGAGCTCGACCGTCACCGGGCGCTCGGTGTTGGCGCGCAGGGTGAAGCAGGGGACGCCGAGGTAGGTCGTCTCCTCCTGGATGCCGCCCGAGTCGGTGAGGACGGCGCGGGCGTCGGTGAGCAGCGAGAGGAAGTCGAGGTAGCCGAACGGCTCGGTGAGGATCAGGCCGGGCGGGGCGTCCGCGCCCGACGCCTCCATCATCTTGCGGGTCCGCGGGTGGACCGGGAAGACGACCGGCATCCCCTTCGCCAGGTGGGCGAGCTGGGCGACCGTCTCGGCGAGCAGCGGGCCGTCGACCAGGGCCGGGCGGTGCAGGGTGACGAGCAGGTAGGAGCCGGGGGAGAGGCCGAGCCGCGCCGCCGTCCCGGCCGCCGCGATCCGGTCCTCGAGCGCGACCAGGGTGTCGATCATCGTGTTGCCGACGAAATGCATCCGTTCCGGCGCGACTCCTTCGGCGCGCAGGTTGCCGATCGCGTCCTCGGAGTGGAGGAAGAGGTGGGAGGAGAAGCGGTCGGCGACGATCCGGTTGACCTCCTCCGGCATCGAGAGGTCGAAGCTGCGCAGGCCCGACTCGACGTGGGCGACCGGGACCTCCATCTTCACCGCGGTCAGCACCGCCGCCAGGGTCGAGTTGACGTCGCCGGGGACGACCACCAGGTCGGGGCGCTCGGCTTCGATCACCGGCTCCAGCCGCTCCATCGTGCGCGCCGTCTGCTGGGCGTGGGTGCCGGAGCCGACCTCGAGCATGTGGTCGGGTGCGGGCACGCCTAGCTCCTCGAGGAAGATCTCCGACATCAGCCGGTCGTAGTGCTGGCCGGTGTGGACGATCGCGTGGCGGCCCTCCGGCAGGCGGGCGCGCATGGCGGAGATCACCGGCGCCGTCTTGACGAAATTGGGGCGCGTGCCGACGACATAGAGGAGCCTCATCGGCGCGTGACACTACCCAGTGCCGCGGTTCTGCTTCAATAGCGAGCCCGTATGCCGAAGATGAAAACCCATTCGGGCGCCAAGAAGCGCTTCAAGAAGTCGGCCACCGGCAAGATCCGCGGTAGGCACGCCGGCCTCAGTCACATTCTGGAGAAAAAGTCTCCGAAGGTGAAGCGCGCCGCGGCGCGGCCCGCGGAGATCGCGAAAGCCGACGTGCCGAATGTCCGCAAGTTGCTCGGAGGCGGCAAGTGAGCCGCGTCAAGCGCAGCGTCCACGCGCGCAAGAAGCGCCGCAAGGTGCTGAAGGAAGCCAAGGGCTACTTCGGGCGCAAGCATTCTTCCTACCGGTTCGCCAAAGAGCAGGTGCAGCGGTCGGGCATGTACGCCTACCGCGATCGCCGCAACAAAAAGCGGACCTTCCGTCGGCTCTGGATCACCCGGATCAATGCCGCCGCGCGGCTCGACGGGATGAGCTACTCGGAACTGATGCACGGCCTGAAGCTGGCCGAAGTCGAGGTGAACCGCAAGATGCTCGCGGAGATCGCCGTGTCCGACCCGGAGGGGTTCCGCCGATTCGTGGAGATAGCCCGGGAGGGTGCGGCCGCCTGAGCGCAGGCCGACACTTCTGACTCTTCCGGGCGGGCCGCGATTGCGGCCCGTTTTGCGTTTCAGGAGGGGTTGGGGCCGGTCGGGAGAACCCGCAGACGACGAACACAGACCGATGACGATCGAAAGCAAGGACAACGAGAAGCTGAAGCTGGTGCGCAAGCTGCGCGAGCGCAAGCATCGCGAGCGCGAGGGCCTGTTCGCGACCGAGGGCGAGGACCTCCTGGCGGCCGGGTTGGCGGCCGGGGCCGAGCCGCGGTTCGTGCTCGTCGCCGCGGGCTCGCGGTCGACCCTTGGCCCGGACAGCGGGCCAAAGGACGACCGCGGAGCGGTGGATTCGGACTTCGACGAGGTCGATGCCGATCTGCTCGCGTCGGTGTCGACGCTCGGCTCCGGCACCCGCGTGATCGCGGTCTGGCCGCTCGAGCAGGCCGCTGCGCCCGCGGCACCCTGCATTTACCTCGACGGCGTCGGCGATCCCGGCAACGTCGGGTCCATCGTGCGGACCGCCCATGCCCTGCTCGACGCGACCGTCGCCCTCGGTCCCGACTGCGCCGACCCCTACGGCCCGAAGGCCACGCGGGGGAGCATGGGCTCCCTCTTCGCCCGCCCACCGGCGGTCGTCGCCGGGGTGGAGGAGACCCCGAGGCCGCGCGTCGCCCTGGTCGCCCATGGCGGCGATGGTCTCAGTGCCCTCGCGGGTGCCGGGACCGTCTGCCTGGGCGCCGAGCGAGAGGGGCTGAGGCCGGAGGTCGTCGCCGCCTGCGACGCCAGCGTGACGATCCCCCTCCACGGGGGCGCGGAGTCTTTGAGCGTCGCCGCCGCCGCGGCTGTAGCGTGCGCGCGGATGAGCGAGGAGCGGTCAGATGCTTGAGCGGATCGAGGCGATACGGGTCGCCGCGACAGAGGCGATCGTCGGCGCAGCGTCGAGCGCCGAGCTGGAGGAGCTGCGGGTCAGATTCCTCGGCCGCAAAGCGGAGCTGACCGGGATCCTGCGCGGGATCGCCGACCTGCCGCAGGAGGAACGGGGGCCGGTCGGGGGCGCCGCCAACAAGGCCCGCAAGGAGCTCGAGGCGCTGATCGCGGCTTCCGCCGAGCACCTCGACGCGGCCGAGCTCGACGCGAAGCTCGTCGCCGACCGCATCGACGTGACGATGCCCGGCGCGCCGCCGCGGCCGCTCGGCCACCAGCACCTGATCGGCCGCACCACGCGGCTGATCGAGGACATCATGGTCGGGCTCGGCTACGAGGTCGCCGAAGGCCCGGAGATCGAGCACGACTACTACAACTTCACCGCCCTGAACCACCCGGTCGGCCACCCGGCGCGGATGCTCCAGGACACCTTCTACATCCAGTCGCAGCCCGACGTGCTGCTGCGCACCCACACCTCGCCGATGCAGATCCGGGCGATGGAGACGCAGGGGCCGCCGATCTTCATCGTCATCCCCGGCAAGGTCTACCGGCGCGACTCCGACGCCACCCACAGCCCGATGTTCCACCAGATGGAGGGGCTGGCGATCGCCGAGGGGCTGACCCTCGCCGATCTGCAGGGGACGCTCTTGGCGATGTCGCGGGCGCTCTTCGGCGACACCCGCGAGGTGCGGCTGCGGCCCCACTACTTCCCCTTCACCGAGCCGAGCGTCGAGGTCGACGTCTCCTGCTTCCAGTGCGAGGGCACCGGCGTCCTGCCGGGCGGCGAGCGCTGCAACCTCTGCAAGGGCCAGGGCTGGATCGAGATCCTCGGCGCCGGGATGGTCGACCCGAACGTGCTCGGCTTCGTCGAGGCGATGGGCTACGACCCCGAGAAGGTGCAGGGCTTCGCCTACGGGCTCGGGATCGAGCGGGTGGCGATGCTGCGGCACGGCATCCCCGACCTGCGGCGCTTCTTCGACAACGACGTGCGGATGCTGGAGCAGTTCGCGTGAGGAGCCACTGATGCGGGTGCCTTATAGCTGGCTGCGCGAGTACTGCGACCCGGGGACCCCGGCCGAGGAGCTGGCCGAGCGGCTGTTGATGACCGGCACCGAGGTCGAGCGGGTCGAGATCGTCGGCCCGCCGCAGGCCGACAACTTCGTCGTCGGCAAGGTCACCGAGGCCGTCCGGCACCCCGACGCCGACCGGCTGCGGGTCTGCACGGTCGAGGTCGGCGAGGACGGCCCGCGCACGATCGTCTGCGGCGCCCCCAACGTCGCCGCCGGGCAGACCGTCGCGGTGGCGCTGCCCGGGGCGCGGATGCCGGGCGGCGAGAAGCTGCGCAAGGCGAAGCTGCGCGGGGTCGCCTCGGAAGGGATGATCCTCGCCGCCGACGAGCTCGAGATCGGCGAGGACCACGAGGGGACGCTGGTCCTCGACGACGCGCTCGCCGTCGGAACTCCGCTCGCCGAGGTGATCCCGCTCGCCGAGCCGGTGCTGGAGATCGAGGTGACGCCGAACCGCAGCGACTGCTTCGGCGTGCACGGGGTGGCGCGCGAGGTCCACGCGGTGACGGCGGCGCCGCTCGGTCCCGACCCGTGGGCCGAGGACGCGCCCGCCGAGGGCGACGGCAACGTGGAGGACCTCGCCCGGGTCACGGTCGAGGTGCCCGACCTCTGCCCGCGGTTCACCGCCCGCGTCTTCACCGACGTCAAGATCGGCCCCTCGCCGCTCTGGCTGCAGGAGCGTCTCGCCGCCGCCGGGCAGCGGCCGATCTCCAACGTCGTCGACATCACCAACTACGTGATGCTGATGACCGCCCAGCCGCTCCACGCCTATGACCTCGAGGAGGTGCCGGGCGGTGAGCTGATCGTCCGCACCGCCCGCGAGGGGGAGAAGATGACGACGCTCGACGGGATCGAGCGGGAGCTCGACGCCGAAACGGTCCTCGTCTGCGACCGCGAGGGGCCGACCGGGATCGCCGCGCTGATGGGCGGCCAGGTCTCCGAGGTCTCGGATACGACGACCACCGTCCTGCTCGAGGTCGCGAACTGGAACGGGGCGAACGTGCTGCGCACCTCGCGCAAGCTGTCGCTGCGCTCCGAGGCCTCGGCGCGCTTCGAGAAGCAGCTCCATCCCGACCTGACGATGCGGGCGCAGGCGGTCGCGTCGAAGCTCCTCGTCGAGCTCTGCGGCGCGAAGCTGGTGCCGGGGACGATCGACGTCGCCGCCGACCCGCCGCCGCCGCGGATGCTGCGGCTGCGCGGCGCCCGGGTGAGCGGCATCCTCGGCATGGAGGTCCCGCAGGCCGACCAGGTCGCTTACCTGGAGCGGCTCGGCTTCGGCGCCCGGGTCGACGGCGAGGACGTCGAGGTCTCGGTGCCGCCCGACCGCTACTACGATGTGACCCGGGAGATCGACCTGATCGAGGAGATCGGCCGCATCCACGGCTTCGACCGCCACCTGCCGACCACGCTGCCGACGGTCGGCGAGGGCAAGGTCGGCCGGCTGAACCGCACCCAGCGGCTGCGGCGGCGGGCCGAGGACGAGCTGCGGCAAATGGGCGGCTTCGACCAGATCGTCGGCTGGAGCTTCACCGACCCCGGCGAGGCCGGGCGCCTCCGCATCGAGGAGCCCGACCCGCGCGCCGACCCGATCCTGGTCGCCAACCCGCTCTCCGACGAGGGCGCGGCGATGCGGACGACCGTGCTCGGCTCGCTGCTCGACGTCGCCGCGCGCAACCTGGCGCGGGGCCGCGAGGCGGTGGCGCTGTTCGAGGCGGGCGCCGTCTACCTGCGCGGTGCGCCGCCCGCGTCCGGCGGCCCGCTTGCCGGCGACTTCCCCGGCGACACGCCGGCCCCGGTCACCGAGCCGCACCGCTACGGGGCGCTCGCGGTCGGCCCGCTGGTGCCGCGCTCCTGGCGGGGTGGCGGCGAGCCGGTCGACTTCTACGCGCTGAAGGGCGTGCTGGAGGCGCTCGCGAGCGGCCTCGGCTGCCCGCCGCTCGACTTCGAGCCGGCCAGCGAGCCGTTCCTGCACCCGGGGCGGAGCGCCGCGGTCTCGGTCGGCGGCGCGCCGCTGGGCTGGCTCGGCGAGGTCCACCCGCTGGTCTGCCGGACCTGGGACATCGACGCCGCGGTCGCCTTCGAAATCGACGCGGCGCCGCTGCTCGCGGCGGCGACGCTCGGCGAGGAGGCCTTCGAGGACGTCACCACCTTCCCGGCGGCGCTGCGCGACCTCGCCGTCGTCGTCCCCGCCGAGACGCCCGCCGCGCAGGTCCGCGCCGCGGTGCTGGCGGGCGGCGGCGAGCTGCTCCATGCCGCCGACGTCTTCGACCTCTACGCGGGCGAGCAGCTCGGCGAAGGGCGGAAGAGCCTGGCGCTCTCGCTCGAGTTCCGCGCGCCCGACCGGACCCTCACCGACGCCGAGGTCGACGCGGCGCGCGAGTCGATCCGGGCCGAGATCGAGAAGATCGGCGGGTCCCTCCGTGAATAGCGATCCGACCCAACCGCTCGACGGCGGGCCCGCGGCGCGGGTGCTGGTCGCCGGGGCGAATGGCTTCACCGGCGCGCTGGCGGCGAAACTCGTCTGGGATCACCCGCGGCTGGAGCTGGTCGCGGCGACCTCGCGCTCGGACGCCGGCAAGCGGCTCGACGCGCTCTACCCGCGCTACCGGGTGCCGATCACGCTGACCGAGCTGGACCTCGACGACCTCGGGTCGCCGGCGATCGACGCGGCGATCGTCGCCTACCCGCACGGCGCCGCGGCGCCGACCGACGCCGCGCTGCGGGCGGCGGGGGTGAAGGTGGTCGACCTCTCCGCCGACTTCCGGCTGCGCGACATGGGCACCTACGAGCGCTGGTACGGGGAGCACGGCGCGCCCGACCTCTTCGGCACCGGCGTCTACGGGCTGACCGAGATGCACCGGGAGGAGCTGCGCGGCGCGGATCTCGTCGCCACGCCCGGCTGCTACCCGACCGCGACCGTGCTCGGGCTGGCGCCGCTGGCCGAACAGGGGCTGCTCGGCGAGGTCTTCGTCGCGGCGATGCAGGGGACCTCGGGCTACGGGCGCTCGAGCGACGACCTCGTCCACTACTCGGCGATGACCGAGAACGCCTTCCCCTACAAGACCGAGGGCCACCGCCACCGGCCCGAGATCGAGCAGGAGCTGGCGGCGCTCGGCAGCCCGGCGCCGGTCACCTTCGTGCCGCACCTCGTGCCGCTCGACCAGGGCGAGCTGGCGACCTGCTTCGCGACGCTGGCCGAGCCGACCTCGCGGGCGGCGATCGTCGCCCTCTACGAGGAGCGCTACGCCGACGAGCCCTTCGTCCATCTGCTCGACGGCCCGCCCAACCTGCGCGCCCTGCGCGGCACCAACGAGTGCCACGTCTACGTGACGGTCGAGGAGCGGGGCCGGGTGATGGCCTTCTCGGCGATCGACAACATCTGGAAGGGCGCCTCGAGTCAGGGGATCCAGAACCTGAACCTGATGCTCGGCCTCGACGAGACGGCGGGGCTCGCATGAGCGGCGACGGTTTTTTCCGGTCGCGCTGGGTCGACGCGCCGGCCGGCGTCGAGGAGTTCGACCCGGCCCAGCTCGCGCCAGGCTTCCGGGCGGGCGGCGCCCACGTCGGGCTGAAGGGCCGCGGCAAGACCGACGTCGGCCTGCTGGTCTGCGACGCGCCCGAGGTCGACTCGGCCCTGGTCCTCACCCGCAACGCCTCGGCGGCGGCGCCGGTCCGCGTCTGCCGCGACATCGTCGACCGGGCCCACGTCCGCGCCGCGGTGATCAACTCCGGCAACGCCAACGCCGAGACCGGCGAGAAGGGCTTCGCCGACGCGCTCGCGATGTCCGAACGGGCGGCCGAGGCGCTCGGCCTGGAGACGCCGCAGGTCGCCGTCGCCGAGACCGGCGTGATCGGCGTGCCGATGCCGATGAGCGCCGTGCTGCCGGGGATCGAGGAGGCGGCGAAGGGCCTCTCGGAGGCCGGCGGCGGGACCTTCTCGGAGGCGATCATGACCACCGACCGCTGGCCGAAGCGCTGCACGGTCGAGGCCGGCGGCGTCACCCTCTCCGCCCAGGCGAAGGGGGCGGGGATGATCGAACCGAACATGGCGACCCTCCTGTGCTTCGTGCAGACCGACGCCGTCGTCGCCGACCCCGACGCGGCGCTGCGGCGCGCCGTCGAGGGCTCCTTCAACCGGATCACGGTCGACGGCCAGATGAGCACCAACGACACCGTGCTCCTGCAGGCGAGCGGCGCCTCCGGCGAGCCGCTCCCCGAGGGGCTGCTCGACGCGGTCCTCCTGCAGCTGGCGATCGAGGTCATCCGCGACGGCGAGGGCGCCGCCCGGGCCGGGCGGATCGCGGTCAGCGGCGCCGCCGACACCGCCGAGGCCGAGCGGGTGGCGCGGGCGATCGCCAACTCGCCCCTGGTGAAGACGGCGCTCTACGGCCGCGACCCCAACTGGGGGCGGATCGCCCAGACTGCGGGAGCGGCGCTGGCCGGTGCCGACCTCGACGAGATCGGCGCCGATTCGATCGACGCCGACGAGCTTGGAGCAGACACCCCAGAGGCCGAGATCGCGCTGCGGCTCGACCGGGGCGACGCCGGTGCCCACGTCTATTTCTCCGACCTCGGCCACGAGTACGTGACCCTGAACGCGGAATACACGACGTGACCGAGCGCGCCCCTCAGTCGCGAGCGGCGGCGACGAGCGTGCAGACGCTGCTCGAGGCCCTGCCCTACATCCGTGAGTTCCACGGTCGCACCGTCGTCATCAAGTACGGCGGCGCGGCGATGCTCGACGAGGGGCTGCGCGACGCCTTCGCCGCCGACGTCGTCCTGCTCAAGTACGTCGGGCTGAACCCGATCGTGGTCCACGGCGGCGGTCCCGAGATCACCCGCTACATGGAGAAGCTCGGGCTCGAGGTGCAGTTCTTCGAGGGCCTGCGGATCTCCGACGCGGAGACCGTCGAGATCGCCAAGATGGTCCTGGTCGGCAAACTGAACTCGGAAATCGTGCAGCGGCTGAACCGCCACGGGCAGCCCGCGGTCGGGCTGGCCGGCGAGGACGGGACGCTGTTCGAGGTGGCGCCGGCGCCGAACGCCGACCGGGTCGGCTTCGTCGGCCAGATCCAGCGGGTCGACGTCGACGTCCTCAACCACATCGCCGCCGACTACATCCCGGTGATCGCCTCCTCGGCCTCCGACCGCTCCGGCCAGCCCTACAACGTCAACGCCGACGAGGCGGCGGGCAAGGTCGCGGCGGCGCTCGGCGCGACCAAGGCGATCTTCCTCACCGACGTCGAGGGTTGGCTCGGCGACCCGGGCGACGAGAGCTCGCTGATCTCCCGCGCCGCGGTCGATGAGGTCGAGGCGGCGCTGCCCGGGCTCTCGGGCGGGATGCGGCCGAAGCTGCAGGCCTGCGTCGACGCGGTCAACGGCGGCGCCCAGTCCGCCCACATCATCGACGGCCGCGTCCCCCACAGCCTGCTTCTGGAGCTCTTCACCGACGCCGGGATCGGCACCATGGTGGTCCCGTGAGACGCCCTGTGTCAACCCCTCGCCTTTTCGAGGCGCCGCAGGTTGCCGTGAAGAGCGGGGTCGTAGGGCACCCCGTCCTGCCAGCAGCGCCAGAGGATCCGCGTCCAGGCCTTGCCCAGGGTGCGGTTGGCATGCGGGTGGTCCTGTCCCCGGGCGCGGGCTCGCTGGTAGACGTCGCCGGCCCACGGGTGCCAGTGGCGGGTGGAGTCCGCGAGCACGCCGAGGTGGGCGCGCAATCGCTTGTCGCAGGCCCAGCGGAAGCTGGCGTGACGGCTCTTGCCCGACTCCACCGCGACCGGGGCGACGCCGCCGTCGGCGGCGAGAGACTCGGCGTCGCGGTAGCGGGAGCGGTCGTCGCCGATCTCGGCCAGGAGGCCGGCGGCGGTGAGCACGCTCCTGGGATCGCGAAAGAAGGAGAGGAAGATCTCGCCGTCGGGGTGGGAGCGGACGGCGCCGGCGATCTCGGACTCGAGGCGGCGGATCTCGGCGACGATCTGCCCCAGGGCGCCGACCAGGCCCGCCACCGCGGTGCGCCGCGCCTCTTCCTCGGCTTCGCCGAGCGCTGCGGCGGGAGCGCCGCGCAGCCTCGCCAAGAGCTCCTCGGGACTGCGCCGCCCGCAGTAGGAGTGGCGGGCGAGGAAGCTCGCAAGGCGCTTGGGCCCGAGGCTGCGGGCCTCGGCGGCCGAGGGGTAGCGGGCGATGAAGGCGAGTGCGATCGGCGAGTCGATCGAGGCGAAGATCCTGGCCGCGCCCGGCCAGGAGGCATCGAGTTGGGCGCGCAACTGGTTGGCCAGCGCCACCTTGGCCCCGACCAGGTCCTCGCGCGCCCGCACCAGCGAGCGCAGCGCCAGCGTCTCGTCGCCAAGGGGCGCCAGCACCCGGAAGCGGTGGGCGTCGGTGCGGGCCAGCTCGCAGAGCGCCATCGCGTCGAAGCGGTCGGACTTGCCGGCGGCCGCCCGGAAGCGCTCGCGGGCGGCGGCGAGCTGGTTGGGGTGCACGGCCATCACCCGCAGGCCGGCCGCCAGGAGCCTGCCCACCAGGAGGCCGTCGGGGCGCTCGATCGCGACCAGCTCCACGCGACGGTCGACCAGCAGTTCGATCAAGGCGCTCACCCCCTCCTCGGTATGGGCGAAGCGCCGCCGCTCCAGCACCTCACCCTCGCCGTCGGCGACGTGCACGTCGTGGTGCTCGGATGCCCAGTCGATCCCGCTGATTGCAGCCACAGGTCCTCCTCCTCCGTCGAGGTCGCTTTCAAATGGGCCGACCGGGAGGTACCGTGGCGGGCGCTCATAGGCAGGCGCTCTATGGCGCAACGCCCTGTTGCCGCTCTGGGTGCCTCACACCGCCGGGAGGCGCTGGTCTCACGAGGGCCCTCTACGGGGCAAGCGCCGAAGGCGCTCTCCCGGCGGTGGTCAGCTCTATGCGCGGGTCAGTCTGATCGGGGGCCTGGCCTACGGCCAGGCGTCTCCCTCTCTGACTTTCCAACTTGGGAGAGAGATCTCTCCCCGAGGGGGGAGGTTGCCCTATGAGCACCGTCGACCCCGCCACGCTGGGCCTGGCCGGGACGCGCGAGCTCGAGGAGCGCTACCTGATGCGCACCTACAAGCGCGGCCCCGTCGATTTCGTCCGCGGCGAAGGCTGCCTGCTCTGGGACGCCGACGGCAACGACTACCTGGACTTCCTCGCCGGCATCTCGGTCTGCTCGCTCGGGCACTGCCACCCGGCGGTGGTCGCCGCGGTCACCGAGCAGACGGAGCGGCTGATGCATGTCTCGAACCTCTTCTACACCGAGCCGATGGCGCGGCTGGCGCAGCGGCTCTCGGAGTCGAGCCTCGGCGGGCGGGTCTTCTTCTCGAACTCCGGGACCGAGGCCAACGAGGCGGCGATCAAGGTCGCCCGCAAGCACGCCCACGGACGGGGGATCGCTGCGCCGGAGATCGTCAGCTTCGAAGGCGAGTTCCACGGCCGGACCTACGGGGCGCTCTCGGCGACGCCGAAACTGGCCCGCAACGAGGCGCTCGGTCCCTACCTGCCCGGCTTCGTCTCGGTCCCCGACAACGACGCCGAGGCGCTCCGCGCCGCGGTCGGGCCGAACACGGCGGCGGTGCTGATCGAGCCGATCCAGGGCGAGTCGGGGGTCTGGCCGACCTCCGACGAGGCGCTGCTCGCCGCCCGCGAAGCCTGCGACGCGGTCGGCGCGCTGCTGATCTTCGACGAGATCCAGACCGGGATCGGGCGGACCGGCTCGCTCTGGGCCTACCAGCAGGGCCCGGTCCGCCCCGACCTGATCACCAGCGCCAAGGCGCTCGGCGGCGGGATGCCGATCGGCGCCTGCATCACCGGTCCGGAGGCGGCGGAGGCGCTGCAGCCCGGCGACCACGGCTCGACCTTCGCGGCCGGGCCGATCGCGACCTCGGCGGCGCTCGCCGTCCTCGACGCGGTCGACGACCCGACCCTGCTGCGCTCGGTGCGCGAGCTCGGGGCGCGGTTGCGCGGCAGCCTCGAGGCGCTCCCCGGCGTCGTTGGCACCCGCGGGCGGGGGCTGATGATCGGCGTCGCGCTCGAGGAGGGGATCGATGCGGCGGCGGTCGGCAGCGACCTGCTGGGCCGCGGGCTCGTCGTCAACGTCCCGGCACCGGGCACGCTGCGGCTGCTGCCGCCGCTGGTGGTCGAGGCCGACCAGATCGACCGGGCGGTTGGACTGATCGGCGAATCGCTTCTAGGCTTGGGTGCTGGTGAGCACTGACGGCCCCGCCAAGCGCCGGGAGATCGAAAATTCGACCGCGGCGCGCCTCGCGGAGATCGTCGCCGCCGCCGAGCGGGCGGCCAAGCAGGTGATCGACGAGGCCGAAGAGGAAGCGCGCGCGAGACTCGACGACGCCCACGAGGAGGCCGACCGGATCGTCGCCGAGCGGCTCGCCGGGCTGGCCCGACTGGCCGACGAGCTCGGCGTCCAGGCGGAGGCATTGCGGCGCGGGGCGGAGGCCCTGCAGGAGGCGCTCGCGCAGGCGAAGGCCGAGATCGGTGGTGCCGAGGCGCCCGGTGGGCCGGCGCCAATAGGTCGCCGCGAAGCCGAGGCCGCCTCGCGCAGATCTACCTCGCCATCCCTGACCGTGATCAGCGGCGCACCGGCAGAGGAGCCCGCTCCCTTGGAGCCCGTCGCGCCGGAGGAGCCCGCACCGGAGGCGCCGCCAGCCGCCGCCGAGGCCGCCGGCCCCGACCCCGATTTCGACTCCGAACCGCCCAGCATCGGGCACACCCACGCCGGGGCGCGCCTGTTGGCGACCCAGATGGCGGTGTCCGGCTCGAGCCGCGCCGAAATCGAGGCGCGGCTGCGCGACGGCTTCGAGATCGCCGACACGCGGGCGATCCTCGACGCGATCCTCGGCCCGGAGCAGTAAAGGGACTTCGGTCCCGACGGCGTAGAAGTAGGTAGGCATGAACGAGGATCCGACCAGACTGATGGGTTACGACGACGAGCCACCGCGCCGTCGCCGCCCCCCGCAGCACCAGCCGCGCGGCAACCTTCGCCTCGTCGTCGCGGTGATGGGCGCGGTCATCTTCGGCCTCTTGGTCGCGCTGCTCGTCTCCTGTGGGGGGGGCGAAACGAAGACCGTCACGGAAACCAAAGTGGTCACCCATGAAGTGCCGGCGACCGGCTCGCAGGAAAAAGGCACCGGCGAAGAAGAAGAAGCCGAAGAAGCCGAAGGCGAAGAAGCCGGAGAAGGCGAAGAAGAAACCGGCGGGATCGAAGGCGAAGAAACCTTCGAAGGCATCCCGGAAGAAGAAGGCGCGATCGAAGAAGTGCCCGAAGAAGAAGGGGCGGTCGAAGAAATCGCGCCGGAAGAAGAAGGCGGCGGGGTGGGAGCTGAATGAGCGGCGCCGACCCGGCGCAGCAGCGTCCGACCGCAAGCTATGAGGCCGATCCGTCTCAGGTCGACCGGGTCCTGCTGCTCTACTCGGGCGGCCTCGACACCAGCGTGATGCTGAAGTGGATCCAGGACTCCTACGAGGCCGAAGTCGTCACGCTCACGGTCAACCTCGGCCAGCCCGGCGAGGACTACGGCGTGATCGAAGAGAAGGCGAAGCGGCTCGGCGCGATCGAGTGCCACGTCGTCGACGCCCGTGAGCAGTTCGCCCGGGACTTCGTCGGGCCGGCGATCAAGGCCAACGCCGTCTACGGCAACGGCTACCCGCTCTTCACGGCGCTGGGCCGGCCGCTGATCGCCCAGCTCGCGGTCGAGTACGCGCGCACGTCGAATTGCGACACGATCGCCCACGGCTGCACCGGCAAAGGCAACGACCAGGTGCGGATCGAGGCGACGGTGGCGACCCTGGCGCCGGAGCTGAAGACGATCGCCCCGGTGCGCTCCTGGGCGATGGGGCGCGACGAGGAGATCGCCTACGCGCGCGAGCACGGGATCCCGGTCAAGGGCGGCACCGAGGTGGCGCCGTACTCGATCGACGACAACTTGTGGGGGCGCTCCTCGGAGGGGAAGTGGATCGAGGATCTTGAGCACGCGCCCGAGGACGACGTCTTCCAGCTGGTGAGGCGGCCGGAGGATGCTCCCGACGAGGCCCAGGTCGTGAAGATCGGCTTCGAGGCGGGGCTGCCGGTGTCGATCGACGGCGAGCGATTGGGACTGGTCGACCTGCTCGAACGGGCCGCCGCGCTGGGGATCCGCCACGGGGTCGGGATCGTCGACCACATCGAGGACCGGATCGTCGGGCTCAAGGTGCGTGACATCTACGAGGTCCCCGCCGCGGCGCTGATCCTCACCGCCCACGAGGAGCTGGAGCGGCTGGTCGGGACGATCCACCAGAACCAGTTCAAGCCGCAGATGGACCAGAAGTGGGGCTACCTGGTCTACGCCGGGCTGTGGTGGGAGCCGCTGCGCGAAGACCTCGACGCCTACATGGGCGCGGTCAACGCGCGGGTGACGGGGGAGATCGGTCTGCGTCTCTACAAAGGCAGCGTGCGGGTGGTGACCCGCTCCTCGCCGAACGCGGTCTACGACTCGGCGCTGGCGAGCTTCTCGGAGTCGGGGGAAGCGCTCTTCTCGCAGACCGCCTCGCCCGGCTTCATCGAGCTCTGGTCGCTGCAGTCGCGGATGGCCCATCGCCTGCGCGAACGCGACGAGAACTGAGCGGCGCTCCCCCGGACGCGTTCGCACTTATCCGTAACCAGTAGGGGAAACTGCGAACGCACGGCGGGGACCTGAAACTTTTCTGTCCCTTTATCGTCAACTAGCAGGGGAAATGCGGCCTCGGCGCTAGCCTCGATGCCTCTTGGCGTCGGCTCGGGTCAGAACGGATCTCCTCGCCCTGGCCTGCGCCGTGGCGCTGCTCGGCATCCTCGTCGCCCTGGTCCTGGTCCTCGCGCCGGGGGCTCGCGCCGCCGACCGCGGCAAGCTCGAAGCGAGGGTCTCGGCGGGGCGCGAAGAAGCGAGCGCCCTGGCCGGCGAGCTGCAGGCGAGCCAGGCCGAACTGGCGAGCGCCGAAGCGGCGGCGGCGCGGGCCGAAAAGCACGAGGAACGGCTCTCCACGCTGCTCGCCGAAGGCGAAGCCCGCGAGGCGCAGCTGAGCGAAGAAGTGACGGCGACGCGGCGCCACCTCACGGTCGTGAGATCGCGCCTGCGGCGCTCGCGGCGGGCCCTGGCGCAGCGGCTGGTCGACATCTACGAGACCGGCGTCCCGGACGCGACGAGCGTGATCTTCGGCTCCGGCGACTACGAAGAACTGATCACCCGCGACACCTACCTGCGCGAGATCAACGAAGCCGACACGGCGCTGGCGCGGCGGGTCGGCGAGGTGCGCGACCAGGTCCACCACGAGGCGACGCTGGTCGCGGCGGCGCGGCGCAAGGCGGTCGCCTACGACGAACGGCTCACGGCGGCACGCGACGAAATCGCCGCCGTGCGCGAAGCGGCGGCCGCGTCGGCGGCCCACCTGGCGGCGGTCAGCGGCGCCCGCGAAGCGTCGCTGTCGCAGCTCAAAGGCGACCTCGCCAAGTGGGTCGACGACGTGAAGAAGATCCGCGCCGCCGAAGCGAAGGCGGCGAGTGAAGCCGAAGCCGAAGAAGAAGTCGGTCGCTGGCTCGGCGGCCCCTACTCGATCCCGACCTACATCGTGATGTGCGAGTCGGGCGGCAACTACAGCGCGCTCAACCCTTCGAGCGGCGCGGGCGGCGCCTACCAGATCCTCCCTTCGACCTGGGAACTCTACGGCGGCCAGGGCGAACCCCAGAACGCGCCGAAAGCCGAACAGGACCGGATCGCGAGGGAAATCTGGGCCGACTCCGGCTCCGGCGCCTGGGTCTGCGGTTCGCTCTAGCGCGCTGGCCAACCGGGCGCCCGGCGCTGAAATTTCCCAGTCCGGTGCGGCAAACGTAACTTTTCGCGCAACACCATTGCGAATTGCCGCCCTACGGTCTATCCAGTGGAGACCATGACCGAGTCCGGGACGGAAGAACGTGTCGACGAGCTGTCGAAACGGGTCGACCGCGGGTTTGAGGAAGTCGACCGAGGGTTCGAAGCGGTCGACCGACGGTTCGCGCACCTTGAAGCCACCGTTGAGCTCCGCTTCAAAGAGGTCGATGCTCGTTTCGACCGCGTCGAAACCGACATCCGCGAACTGCGGGCCGAGATCAAAGGCGGGTTCAAGGCGATGGACGCGAAGCTCGACACCAAGTTGGATGCGCTCAACCGCACGATCATCTTCCTGCTCGGCGGATCGCTCAGCGTTGTAACGGGCGGGCTCATCGCCGCAGCCTTCAGCGCCTTTTCCTGAGCGAAAGGGCTCGGACATAGCGGGGAAGGCCGACGATGCCATCTGCCCCGATTGGCATCATCGACCGACCCGTGAGCACGCCTGCCGCAGTCCACCTCCACGCCCACAGCGAGTACTCGCTGCTCGACGGCGCCTGCAAGATCGACGCGATGGCGGCGCGGGCGGCGGAGCTGGGCCAGCCGGCGCTCGGGCTCACCGACCACGGCGTGATGAACGGCGCCGTCGACCTCTACAAGGCCTGCGCCAAGCACGGGATCAAACCGATCGTCGGGCTCGAGGCCTACCTGGTCGACGACCGCCACGCGATCAAGGAGCAGACGCGCTACGAGCGCAACCACATCACCCTGCTCGCCGAAAACGACACCGGCTTCTCCAACCTGGTCAAGCTCACCTCTGCCGGCTTCCTCGAGGGCTTCTCGCGCGGCAAGGCCAACGTCGACCTGGAGCTGCTCGCCCGCCACTCGGAGGGCGTCATCGCGCTCAGCGGCTGCCTCGCCTCGCGCTTCTGCCGGCGCCTGGTCGAAGAGCGCGAGGACGACGCCCGCGCCCATCTTGACGACCTGATCCAGGCCTTCGGCCCCGAGCAGGTCTACATGGAGGTGCAGAAGAACGGGATCGCCGAGCAGGACAAGGCCAACGAGGGGATCGTCCGCTTCGCCAAGGAGAGCGGCCGGCCGCTGGTCGCCACCGCCGACGTCCACTACCTGACGCGCGAGGACTTCGACAACCACGCGGCGCTGCTGTGCGTGCAGACGAAATCCACCCTGGAAGCGCCGAAGATGAGCTTCGACACGAACGAGTTCTACATAAAAAGCTCCGACGAAATGCACGAGGCGTTCGCCGAGTGGCCCGAAGCGGTGCCGAACTCGCTCGAGATCGCCGAGCGCTGCTCGCTCAACATCGAACTCGGCAGCCTGCTGCTGCCGCGCTATCCGACCGAGACCGGCGAGGAGCCGGAGGCGATGCTGCGGCGGATCGCCGACGAAGGCCTGCGCGCCCGCTACGGTGACCCGCCGCCCGCCGAGGCGGTCGAACGGCTCGACTTCGAGCTCGGGGTGATCGAGGAGATGGGCTTCTCCTCCTACTTCCTGATCGTCTGGGACTTCGTCACCTACGCCAAGCGCAGCGGCGTCGCCGTCGGCCCCGGCCGCGGCTCGGCGGCGGGCTCGATCGTTTCCTATGTCCTCCGGATCACCGACCTCGACCCGCTCGCCGAAGGCCTGATCTTCGAGCGCTTCCTCAACCCCGGCCGTAAATCGATGCCGGATATCGACATCGACTTCTCGGTCCGCGGCCGCGAGCGGATGATCCGCTACGTCGCCGAGAAATACGGCCGCGAATCGGTCGCCCAGATCATCACCTTCGGCAAGATGGCGCCGCGCGCCGCGACCCGCGACGCCGCCCGCGTGCTCGGCTTCGACTACGGCACCGGCGACCGCCTCGCCAAGCTGATCCCCGAGCCGATCATGGGCCGCAGCCCGTCCTTCGCCGAGTGCCTCAAGTCCGGCCAGGACCTCAAATCGACCTACGACGCCGAGCCCGACGCGAAGAAGATCATCGACGTCGCCCAGGGCCTCGAGGGGATCATCCGCAACAACTCGATCCACGCCGCCGCCGTGGTGATCGCCGACCGCCCGCTGCAGGAAGTCGTGCCGCTGCAGCTCGCCGAGGACAAGACGGCGCCGCCGCCGGTCTCCGCCGACGGCAAAACGGGCAAGCCGGAGCGCCAGTACAAGATCGTGACCCAGTACTCGATGGGCCCGATCGAGGAGATCGGCCTGCTGAAGATGGACTTCCTCGGGCTGCGCAACCTCGACGTGATCGAGGACGCGATCGACATCATCCGCCGCTCCCGCGGCGAGGAGATCGAGATGGACGCGATTCCCCTCGACGACAAGAAGACCTACGAGATGCTCGCCAGCGGCGACTCGACCGGCGTCTTCCAGTTCGAGTCCGACGGGATGCGCGACGCGCTGCGCAAGGTCGGCCCGACCGAGTTCCGTGACCTGGTCGCGCTCGGCGCCCTCTACCGGCCCGGTGCGATGGCCTACATCCCCACCTACGCGAAGGGCAAGAAAGACCCCTCGACGGTGCGCTATCCGGACCCGCGCCTGCGCGAGATCACCGAGGAGACGCACGGCTGCGTGATCTACCAGGAGCAGTTGATGCAGATCTCGCGCTCGATGGCGGGCTTCACCGGCGCCGAGGCGGACGATCTCCGCAAGGCGATCGGCAAGAAGAAGCGCGAGCTGATGGCGACGATGAAAGACAAATTCATGGAAGGGCTGGCGGAATCGAAGACCGCCCCCAACGTCGCCAAGGACCTCTGGAAACTGAACGAAGCCGCCGCCGACTACTCCTTCAACAAGTCGCACGCCGCCTGTTACGGGCTGATCTCCTACCGCACCGCCTACCTCAAGGCCAACTATCCGGCCGAGTACATGGCGGCGGTGATCTCCTCGGTGATGAACACCAAAGACAAGGTGCCGTTCTTCGTCAACCGCTGCGCGGAGATGGGGATCGACGTCCTGCCGCCCGACGTCAACGAGTCCGACCACAGCTTCGTCGTCTACGAGAACGCGATCCGCTTCGGCCTCGACGCGGTGAAGAACGTCGGCCACGCGGCGGTCGAGGCGATCCTGCGGGCCCGCGACGACGCCCCGATCAGCTCGATCTACGACTTCTGCGAACGGGTCGACTCGCGCGCCGTCAACAAACGGGCGATCGAATGCCTGATCAAGTGCGGTGCCTTCGACAGCACCGGCGCGACCCGCAAGGGCATGCTCGAGGCGTTGCCCGCCGCGCAGGCGTCCGGCCAGAAGGCCCAGGAAGACGCGCAGCTCGGCCAGGGCTCGATCTTCGACTTCGGCGACGCCGACCTGGGCGCCGGCGGCCCGTCCCAGGCGCAGGCGCGGCCGCCGATCTCGGCCGCCGAGTTCGACCGCGCCGAGCTGCTGGCGATGGAGAAGGAGACGCTCGGCACCTACCTCTCCTCGCACCCGCTGACCGAAGTCGGGCCGGCGCTGCGGGCGCGGGTCGATTGCGGGATCTCGGAGCTCGACCGCAAGCCGGACGGCGCCTGGGTCACGATCGGCGGGATCGTCGTCGAGTGCAAAAAGATCCGCACCAAGAGCGGCAGCCAGATGATGTTCGCGACGCTCGACGACGTCGAGGGGCAGATCGAGATGCTCGTCTTCAAGGCCGACGAAGCCGAGAGCGCCCAGGTCATCGCCCCCGACGCGATCGTCATCGTCCGCGGCCGGATCGACCACAAGGACCGCGGCGAGACGAAGCTGGTGGTGCAGGAGGCGCAGCGCTTCGAACCCGACGCGGCGGAGGTCGAGCGCGCCGCCAAGAACGCTCCGACGGCGATCTCCGGCGGCCCCTTCCAGTTCTCGCTGCCCGCCGCGAAGGCGCTCGATCCGGCCGTCCTCGACGAGCTCAAGTCGCTGTTCGAGGACCACAAAGGCGACTCCGATGTGCACCTCGTCGTCGAGACTGCCGACGGGCCGCGGAAGCTCTGCTTCGGCAGCAAGTACAAAGTCCAGCCGTCGCCCAATCTCCGCTACGAGATCGGCCAGCTGCTGGGCAGCGACGCGCTCGCGGCTTGAGCGTCGCAAACCGCTTGGTTCCGCGGTCCGACCTCCCTAGACTTACCGAATGACCGCAACCCGCACCGAGGTCGGCGAGTGTCGCCAGTGCCGCTCGTTCTGCGACAAGATGGTCGAGCCGCGCGGCTGCATCGAGCTCGGGTGCCGGTTCCTCTACAGCTACGTCGACCGCCTCGACGGTCGCCAGTACGTCGGCTGCATGCAGGAAGTGTTCGGCGCGGAGATCGATCTCGCCGCGGTGCTCGAGCCGGGTGGGTTCGGCGGCGTGAAGATGACCGGCAGCCCGCTGCCGCACTGCCAGTTCACGGTCGAGCAGGCCTACCAGGGGGAGGGCGAGTCCTACGACTGCGTCAACCGCCGCTTCTTCGACTGCACCGACGAGGGCGCCGAGGGCATGCGCGCCTTCGATCTCCGCGACGCCGTCTGAGGCCGCGCGGCCAAGCCGCAGGGGCGGGGAGCCCCCGCGCGTAGGCGCCGTCGACGGGCGGCGGGACGGGGTAGGCACGTGGCCTTTTCGGAGGCGACCCTGGCAGGGTATGGCCGCCTCCGAAAAGGCCGGGGTCGGGAGGGACGGGCCAGGGTTCGGGCGAGCGGCGGAATACGGGCCGGGGAGGGTGGGCGTCACGGTTTCGTGACCCACCTCGAACGGTCAGAAATCTGCGTGGTTACTTATCCACGTATGGCGAGGATTTCCAACCGCGCAGATTTCTGACCGTTCGGATATGCGTCATCTCCGTGACGGACGCCCCGGGGCTTGCGCCCCGGCCGGCTGGGCTTGAAGAAAGTCCGTGTTCTTTCGACACGGATTAATGTAGGATTCCCGGCCGTGAGTGACGCCACCACCACGGTTCCCGAGACGGACTCGGAAGAGATCCTTACGGGGATGGCCGGAGAGCCGCCGATCGCGGGCGAGGGCTCGGGCTTCACGATCGAGCTCACCCAGGACCAGAAGGACATCAAAGAGTGGGTGCACGGCTTCGCCGCGGGCGTCGTCAGGCCCGCCGCGCACGAGTGGGACGAGCGCGAGGAAACGCCCTGGCCGGTGATCCAGGAGGCCGCCAAGATCGGCCTCTACAGCTTCGAAGCGATGGGCCAGTTCTGGGCCGACGACACCGGCCTGACGCTGCCGATCGCCAACGAGGAGCTCTTCTGGGGTGACGCCGGGATCGGCATGGCGATCATGGGCACCTCGCTTGCCGTCGCCGCGATCTTCGGGCAGGGGACGCCGGAGCAGATGGGGGAGTGGATCCCCCAATGCTTCGGCACGCCCGACGACGTCAAGCTGGCCGCCTTCTGCGCCTCCGAGCCGGACGCCGGCTCCGACGTCTCGGCGATCCGCACCACCGCCAGGTACGACGAGGCGAAGGACGAATGGGTGCTGAACGGCCAGAAGGCCTGGGCGACCAACGGCGGCATCGCCAACGTCCATGTGGTGATCGCCTCGGTCGACCGTGAGCTCGGCTCGCGCGGCCACGCCGCCTTCGTGATCCCGCCGGGGACGCCGGGCTGCGAGCAGGGCGCCAAGGTGAAGAAGCACGGCCTGCGCGCCTCGCACACCGCCGACGTCCATCTCGACGACTGCCGCGTCCCGGGCTCCTGCCTGCTGGGCGGCAAGGAGAAGCTCGACGAACGCCTGGCGCGGGTGCGCGAAGGCAAGAAATCGAAATCGCAGGCGGCGATGCAGACCTTCGAGGCAAGCCGGCCGGTGGTCGGCGCGCAGGCGCTGGGGATCGCCCGCGCGGCCTACGAATTCGCCCTCGAGTACTCGAAGGAGCGCCGCCAGTTCGGCCGCGCGATCATCGAGAACCAGTCGATCGCCTTCACCCTCGCCGACATGAAGCTGGAAATCGACGCGGCGCGGCTGCTCGTCTGGCGCGCCGCCTGGATGGGCCGCACCGGCAAGAAGTTCGAGAGCGCCGAGGGCTCGATGTCGAAGCTGAAGTCCGGCGAGGTCGCGGTCTGGGCGACCGAGCGGGCGATCCAGATCCTCGGCGGCAACGGCTACACCCGCGAGTTCCCGGTCGAGCGCATGTCCCGCGACGCCAAGATCTACACGATCTTCGAGGGCACCTCCGAGATCCAGCGCCTCGTCATCGCGCGCGCGATCTCCGGCGTCCACATCCAGTAGTCACGAATTTACGGCGGGAGAGCGAGGGTCGTTCCGGGGGGAGCGGCCCTCGTCGCCTGCCCGAAACCGCTCGGCCGGCAGGAGGAGTGGCGAAAGTCAGCCTTCGCGGCGTTTGAGGCCTTCGCGGCGGAGGCGGCGGGCCGCGGTGACTTCGGCCTTGCTCGGGCCTTTCTTTTCCGGCCCGGGGGTCTCCAGAGTCGCGGGGAGCCCCTCGAAGCGGGGCTCGGAGAGGAAGGCGGCGAGGCCCCTGCGGCCCATCTCGCCCTTGCCGATGTTCGCGTGGCGGTCGCGGTGGGAGCCGAGGGGGGCGGCGGCGTCGTTGACGTGGATCGCGCCGAGGCGGTCGATGCCGACCTTCTCGTCGGCTTCGTCGAGGACCGCCCCGAGGTGCTCTTCGTCGGTGATGTCGTAGCCCTGCACGAACATGTGGCAGGAGTCGAGGCAGAGGCCGAGCCGTTTGCCGCCGCCGGCGAGGTCGATCAGCTCCGCGGTCTCGTCGAAGTCACGCCCGATCAGGCCTTTGTGGCCTGCCGTCTGCTCGAGCAGCAGGTTGCAGCCGTCGGAGTCCTTGAGCGCCGCTTTGATGACTTTGGCGGCCCGTTTCAGCGAGGGCCCGAGCGGTTCGCCTTTGGTCGAGCCGGGGTGGAGCACGACGCCCGCGGCGCCGATCCCGTCACCGATCCGCAGGGCGTGGGTGAGCGAGTCGAGCGACTTCTTGCGCAGCTCTTTGTCTTTGGTCGCGCAGTTGATCAGGTAGACGGCGTGGATGATCACGGCTTCCACCTTGGAGGCCTCCATCGCCTTCCTGAACGCCGCGAAGTCGTCCTCGCCATAGTTGGTCGGGCGCCACATCCGCGGGCTCTGGTGGAAGATCTGGATAGATTCGCAGCCGCGTTCGCTCCCCCGCTCGACCGCTTTGTCGAGACCGCCTGAGGTGGAGACGTGAGCGCCGATGAACATGGAAAGAGATAACCCCCGATTTCGATTCGCCCCGTCGCCTACCGGTGCTCTGCACATCGGGGGAGCGCGCACCGCACTCTACAACTGGCTCGCCGCCCGCCACGCGCCCGCCGGCACGCTGATCCTGCGGATCGAGGACACCGATCGCGAGCGCTCGACCACGGAGAACGTCGACCAGATCCTCGACGCCCTCGACTGGCTCGGCCTCACCTACGACGAGGGGCCGATCTCGCAGGCCGGTCGCGCCGACTGGCACGCCGCCGCGCTCGACCAGCTGCTCGCCTCCGGGGCCGCCTACCGCGATGCCGCGACCGCCAAGGACGTCGAGGCCTGGAAGGCCGAGCACGGCGCCGGTCGCGGCTACCGCGGCAACCCGACCGAGGAGCCCGGCGCCGCGATCCGCCTTCGCGTCCCCGACAGCGGCGAGACGATCGTCGAGGACCTGATCCACGGCCCGGTCGCCTTCCCCAACGTCAGCTACGACGATTTCGTGATCGCCCGCGGCGACGGCTCGGTCCTCTACAACTTCGCGGTCGCCGTCGACGATGCCGAGATGGGCGTCAGCGAGGTCGTGCGCGGCGACGACCACCTCCCCAACACCCCGAAGCAGCTGCTCGTGCTGCGCGCGCTCGGCCACGAGCCGCCCCGCTACGCCCACCTGCCGCTGCTCCACGGCCCCGACGGCAAGAAGCTCTCGAAGCGCCACGGCGCCGCCTCGGTGCAGGAGCTGCGCGAGGCCGGCTACCTGCCGGCCGCGGTCCGCAACTACCTGGCGCTGCTCGGCTGGGGGACCGACGACGACACCACGCTGATGTCGACCGAGGAGCTGATCCGCCGCTTCGACGTCGCCGACGTCGGCAAATCCGCGGCGATCTTCGACGAGAAGAAGCTGCGCTGGCTGAACGGCCGCTTCATGCGCGAGATGCCGCCCGACGAATACACGCTGGCGGTCGCCCGCCACCTCGGCCGCGAGGACGACGAGCGCCTCCGCGAAGCCTGCGCGATCGCCCAGGACAAAGCGCAGACGCTGGCTGAGGTCTGGCCGCTGATCCGCTTCCTCTACGAGCCGCCGGTCGACGACGAGAAGGCCTGGGCGAAGGTGATGAAAGCGGGGACGGGGGAGATGCTCGACGCCGCCGCCGCCGTGCTCGCCGCGGTCGAGCCCTACACGGCGGAGTCGATCGAGGGCGCCCTGGCGCCGCTGCTCGACCGCTTCGACGTCAAACCTGGGCGCCTCTACCAGCCGCTGCGGGTGGCGATCACCGGGACGTCGGTGTCGCCGGGGATCTTCGAGTCGCTCGCCGTGCTCGGCCGCGAGGCTACGCTGGAGCGCCTCCGCGACGCCTCGCGGCGACTCGGCGAGCCCGTCTGAGCCGAATTCAGCGCGATTCGCGCGATCTAATACCCAATACATAGGGGTTCGCGGCTAAACCATCACCCCGCATCTGCCGATGGAGTGCGAGATGGCAGGCACGACCACGCAGAGCGGCCGTTCGACGGCTGCAGACATCGGTGCGAAAGCCGGTGGCCGCGGCGCACCGGCGCCCGGAAGCCGGCTGGCCGAGGCTTTCGAGGCGGTCGAGCGCTTCCCGGTGCTGATCGAGTCCCGCGAGCGCGTGATCGCCGCCTCCACCGCCGAGACGGCCCGGGTCGGCGAGCTGGTCGAAACCGTCGAGGCCGATGTCGCCCTGGCGATCTCGGTCCTCCGCTTCGCCAATCGCGGCGGCATGACCGCCGGCGGCGTCGCCGGCATCCCCGACGCGGTCGACGTGCTGAAGCCCTCCGGCGTGCTGGCGATCGCCGGCACCGCTCCGAGCTTCGACTTCTTCGAGTCGAACGGCGGCTGGGAGCTGAAGCCCGAGCGCTTCCGCGTCCACGCCCTCGCCACCCAGCGCGCCGCCGACCAGATCGGTCGCGCGATCGGCTGGGCCGAACGCGACGAGCTCGCCGCGGCGGCGCTCCTCCACGACATCGGCCGCCTCGTCATCTCCCGCCTGCACCCGGGCTACAAGGTCTACTTCGACGCCGCCTCGCGCACCCCCGAGCAGCGGCTCCGCGACGAACGCGAGCAGCTGGGGATCGACCACGCGCTGGTCGGCGGCGTCCTGGCGCGGCGCTGGAACCTGCCGCAGCGGCTCGCCGTCGCGATCGAGCGCCACCACGCCGAGGACGCCGACGGCCTCGCCGCGATGGTCTCGGCCGCCGACATGGTCGCCCACTACACGAACGGCGAGGCGATCTCACCCGACCGCCTGATGGCGAGCTGCGAGCGGATCGGCCTCGGCCCCGAGGCGCTCCGCGATCTTCTCTACGAGCTGCCGCTGGCGGCGGCCGACTCGAGTCGGATCAGCGAGCCGTGCCCTCTCTCGGCGCGCGAGCTCGACGTCCTCCGCCACCTCTCCGAGGGCATGGTCTACAAGCAGATCGCCACCGAGATGCACCTCTCGGTCTCGACGATCCGCACCCACCTGCACAACGTCTACGGCAAGATCGGCGCCGTCGACCGCGCCCAGGCGGTCCTCACCGCGCGCGACCGCGGCTGGATCTAGACGATCAAGGATTCGCGCAGCCCGATCGCCACGGCGTGGCTGCGGTTCTTCGCCCCGAGGCGCGCGAGGGTGTTCTTCATGTGGGTCTTGATGGTCTCCTCGGAGAGGCCGAGCTTGCGGGCGGCGACCGTGGTCGACTCGCCGTCGGCCAGGAGCTGGAGGATCTCGCGCTGGCGCCGCGTGATCACGCCGCGGCTGCCTTTCGGCGGCACGTCGCCGTCGATGAAGCTCTCCTGGGCGACGGCGGCGTCGACCGCCCTGCGCAGCTGCTCCGGGCCGGCGGTCCGGGCGACGTAGGCTGTCGCGCCCGCGCCGAGCGCGACGTTGGCGAGGTGGCGCTCGGGGCGGTCACCGTGGGCGACGATCCCCAGCACCGGCGCGGCGCGGTGCATCTCGCGGATCGTCTCGGTGCCGCTGATCGCGGCGCCGCTGCCGTTGCGCCGCCAGCCCATGTCGAGGATCGCGACGTCGAAGTCACCGATGTCGCGCACGAGGTCGAGAGCCTCCTCGCGGCCCGTCGCCTCCTGGACCTCGAAATCCGTGGCCAGGACTTCCCGGACCCCCAACCGCACCAGCGGATGGACGTCCACGACAAGACATAGCGGGCGTTCGCTCAGGACTGCTTCCGATCACTCGATTGCTTGGGGGGCACCCGGGTGGAGGCGTCGCCCGACTGAGGTCGATCCTAACCAAGGCCGGACCGTGCGGTAGAAAGTCAGGGTGATCTCGATCACCTCGAAGTCGCGCTATGCGGTCGTTGCGCTCGCCGAGCTCGCCCGATCGGGCGAGCGACCGGTGCCGATCAAAGAGCTGGCCGAACGCCGCGACATCCCCGAGCAGTTTCTCGAGCAGCTCTTCTCGACCCTCCGACGCGCCGGTTTGTTGACCAGCCACCGCGGCATGCGCGGCGGCTACACCCTCTCCCGGCCGCCGGAAGAGATCACCGTGCTCGAGGTCGTCCAGGCCCTGGATGGCAAAATCGGCTCCGAAGCCGACGAGGCAGGCGGCATCTGGGCCGAGGGCGTCGGCGCTCTCCGCAAGGTCTTCGGCCAGACGACGATCGCCGAAGTCGCCCGCCGCGAGGCCGAAGAGGCCGGCAGCGGCATGTACTTCATCTAGTCGCGCCGGCGAGCGCACTCATCCACACTCCCATGTGGTCGATCGCACGAGTGTGCGATCGAGCCGGTCATAGGCGGCTCAAGTGCACGATCGGCGAGGGACCGACGGACGGCGGCGCCGAGAGGCCGCCTTCCGGTCGGAGCTAGTTCGACTTCGTGATCGAGGCGGACGGAATCCGCTGCCCGCAGATGGAGAGCTGCATGCTCACCCCCTTTCCCCTGTCCCGGATGAATGTTGGATGCCGTCCAGAGATTCGGACGGCCGAAACCCTTTGTATGCATTTCCGGGGGCGCTTTGGGGGAGGGGGAGGGGGCCCGATTCCGCGTTTTAGGTCACTATGCTGCTTCACACGAATGGAATCGAGTGATCGAACTGCCCCGATAGGTAGTGGTTTGAAGGCCACCAGAGCCGAACGAGACAAATCGACCGCGGCCTCGGTCCTGGCCCATCCGGTGCGCGTGAGGGTCCTGGAGATCCTCAACGAGCGCGACATGAGCCCGATCGAGTTCTGCCGCGAAGGATTCGCCCCCGAGACGATGGACGTGTCTCACGTCGCCTACCACTTCCGGGAGCTCGCCGAGTACGGGTGCCTGACCGTGATCGAGGAGAACAAACGGCGCGGGTCGATCGAACATGTCTACCGCGGCGTCGGTCGCGCCTACTTCTCCGACGTCGAGTGGTCGGCGCTCGACGGCGAGGAGCGCTCGCGGATCAGCAAGACCGTCGTACAGGGGCTCCTGGCCAGGATCGAAGGGGCCGTGATGACAGAGACGTTCGACGCCCGCGACGACCGGCATCTGAGCTGGATCGCGATGCGGCTCGACGAGCAGGGCTGGCGCGAAATGGCGACCGCCCTTGCCGCCGCCTTCGGCGAAATCGAACAGATCCGCGGCGACGCCGAAAGGCGTCTCGCCGCTTCCGGGGACGCGGCGATCCCGTCGACCTGCGCGATCCTCGGCTTCGAATCGCCCTCGGCGCCCGACGCGCCGCCACCGCCCGCCGACTAGCCGCCTTAGAGTGCGCGCCGTGATCGACGGCGACGCGCGCACCACCGAGCGGCTGACCCTGCGCCCGCCCGAGCCGACGGACGCGCCGGGGTACCGGGCGCTGCTGCTGCACCCGATCGTCGGCGAATGGCTGCGGCCGCCACCCGAGCGGCCGTTCGAGGCCGCCGACGGCGATGCCTGGCTGGCCGAAGACAGCTGCCACTGGGAGCGATTCGGGTTCGGGCCGTGGGCGGTGATCGAGCGCGGCAGCGGCGACCACCTCGGCCGGGTCGGCCTGAAGTGGACCGACATCGGCGACCGCGCCGGGATCGAGGTCCTCTGGGCGATCGACCCCGACCGCCACGGCGAGGGCTTCGCCAGCGAGGCGGCCACGGCGGCGCTCGCCTTCGCCGCCGACCTCGAGCTCGACGAGATCTTCGCGATGATCCTGCCGGCCAACGCCGCCTCGCTGCGGGTCGCCGAGAAGATCGGCCTCATCCCGGCCGGCGAGGTCGTCCACGCCGGCTTCGACCACCTCCTGTTCAGCTGCGAGCCGGGTCTAGACTCGCACCGATGAGGATCGGCCCCGAGGCCTCCGCCGTCGTCGGCAATACGCCGATGGTCCTGCTCGAGCGGCTCGGCGGCGGGCTCTTCGGCCAGGTGTGCGCGAAGCTCGAGTACTTCAATCCCGGTGGGTCGGTGAAGGACCGGATCGGGGTGGCGATGATCGACGCCGCCGAAGCGGCGGGGGAGATCGAACCGGGGCGCGTGCTGGTGGTCGAGCCGACCAGCGGCAACACCGGGATCGCGCTGGCGATGGTCTGCGCGGCGCGCGGCTACGAGCTGATCCTCACCCTGCCCGAAGGGATGAGCCGCGAGCGCGGCAAGCTGCTGCGCGCCTACGGGGCCAAAGTGCGGGAGACGCCGAGCCTCGGCGGGATGAACGAGGCGGTGGCGCTCGCCGAACAGATCCGTGACCAGCGCAAGGCCTTCATGCCGATGCAGTTCGCCAACCCGGCCAACCCGGAGATCCACCGCCGCACCACGGCCGAGGAGATCTGGCGCGACACCGACGGGGAGATCGGCGCCTTCGTGACCGGGGTCGGGACCGGCGGCACGATCACCGGGGTGGGGCGGATGCTGAAGGAACGGGCGCCCGAGGCGCTCGTGATCGCGGTCGAGCCCGCCGGCTCGCCGGTCCTCTCCGGCGGGCAGCCCGGCCCGCACAAAATCCAGGGGATCGGCGCCGGCTTCGTCCCCGAGGTGCTCGACCGCTCGGTCGTCGACGAGGTGATCACGGTCGAGGACGAGGACGCGCTGGAGACGGCGCGGCGCGCCTGCAGCGCCGAGGGCGTCCTCGCCGGCATCTCGGCCGGCGCCAACATCCACGCCGCCCTCCAGGTGGCGGCGCGGCCGGAGCTGGCGGGCAAGAGGGTCGTGACGATCGTCTGCGATTCGGGCGAGCGCTACATGTCCCTGCCATTCTTCGCACCATGAGCCACCAGGGCGCCACCTCCTCCGCTACGGCGCGACCGCGCTCATCATGACCGGCGATCTCGCGGCCGCGCCTCCGCGTCCGGGGGTGCTTTTCCGGTGGTGAGGGGCGTCTTCGCCGAGATCCGTGCCGACGTCACCGCGGCGCGCGACCGTGACCCGGCCGCGCAGGGGGTCTCGAGCTTCGAGATCCTGACCAGCTGGGCCGGGGTCCAGGCGCTGCTCGCGCACCGCGCCGCCCACGCGCTGCGCCGCGCCGGCGTGCCGCTGCTGCCGCGGGCGATCGCCTACCTGACCCGGGCCGTCACCGGGGTCGAGATCCACCCGGCGGCGGAGATCGGCAGTCGCTTCTTCATCGACCACGGCTCCGGCGTGGTGATCGGCGAGACGGCGAAGATCGGCGACTGCGTGACGCTCTACCAAGGGGTGACGCTGGGCGGCACCGGCTTCCAGCGCGGCAAGCGCCACCCGACCCTCGGCGACAACGTCACGGTCGGCTCGGGGGCGAAGCTGCTGGGACCGATCGCGGTCGGCGACGGCTCCAAGATCGGCGCCAACACGGTCGTCGTCGAGGACGTGCCGCCGGGCGCCACCGTGGTCGGCAACCCGGGCCACCCGGTGCGGGTCGAAGGCCGCCGGCTGGAAGGCCCCGACGCCGACTGGATCCACCTGCCCGACCCGATCGCCGACGCGATCAAGGCGCTCTCGGAGCGGATCGCCGAGCTGGAAGCGCGGCTGGCCGAGGTCGACGGCGGCAAGACCGCGGCGGCGGCGAAGCGGGACCAGCCGGGGATCGCGCCGCGCACCGGGCGCTCCTCGGCCGGCGGCTGAGAGGAACCCCTGTGAACAAGCGCATCCTCGTCCCGCTTGCCCTGCTTCTGCTGACGGCGCTGACGGTCGCCGCCTGCGGTGGCGGCGGCTCAAGCGACGAGGACAAGATCACCGAGGCGATCGAAAAGGCGGCGACGACCAGCGACCCGAGCAACTGCACCGAACTCCAGACCCTGAGCTTCGACGAACAGAACAGCACCGTGAAGGGCAAGGGCGCGATCAAGGCCTGCGAAGAAGAAGCCGAAGAAGGCGAAGAACAGGCCGAAGGCGCCGAAGTCTCGAACGTCTCGGTCGATGGCGGAAAGGCGACCGCCGAGGTCAAGTTCGAAGGCGGCCCGCTCGGCTCGCAGACGGTCACGCTGGCCCTGGTCGAGGAAGGCGGCAACTGGAAGCTCGACCAGGTCGAAGGGTTCGCCGGCTACGACGGCAAGGCGCTCGGCGAAGCGTTCGAAAAGCACTTCGAAGAAGAATCGGAAGATTCGGAAGGCCTGAACGCCGAACAGGCGAGCTGCATCGCCGCAGGGATCGCGAAAGCGAGCAAGGCCGAGGCCGAAGAGCTCTTCTTCAGCGGCTCGCCGGCGGCGATCGAAGAACTGGCGAGGGGCTGCGCCTAGCGGCGCCGCGCCGGCAGGCCCCGGCCGAGCCCCTGGCTATGCTCGGCGGATGAGCCTGCAGGCCGACCAAGAGTCCCCGGCGGGCGCCGAGCAGCCGCCGGCCGGCGCCCCCACCGAGCCCGGCGCCGACCGCGTCGAGCGCCTGCTCGCGGGCCTCAACCCGCCGCAGCGCCAGGCGGTCGAGCACGGCGACGGCCCGCTCCTGGTGCTGGCCGGCGCCGGGTCGGGGAAGACCCGCGTCCTCACCCACCGGATCGCCTACCTGCTGGCGACCGGCGCCGCCCGGCCCGGCGAGATCCTCGCGATCACCTTCACCAACAAGGCCGCCGCCGAGATGCGGGAGCGGGTCGGCGCGCTGATCGGCCGCTCGGTGCGGGCGATGTGGGTGACCACCTTCCACTCGTCCTGCGCGCGGATGCTGCGGGTCGACGCCGAGCGGCTCGGCTACTCCAAAGGCTTCACGATCTACGACCAGGGCGACTCGCTGCGGATGGTCAAACGCTGCCTGGCCGAGCTCGGGGTCGACCCGAAACGCTATCCGCCGCGCGCCGTCCAGGGAAAGATCTCGGGCGCCAAGAACCAGCTGATCGACCCCTCCGGCTACACCGAGATGATGGTCGGCGGCTTCGAGGAGGTGGTCGCCGAAACCTTCCCCCTCTACGAGAAGCGGATGCTCGAGGCCAACGCGATGGACTTCGACGACCTGCTGGTCCGCACGGTCAACGTCCTGGAGCTCTTCGAGGACGTCCGCGAGCGCTGGCGGCGCACCTTCCGCCACGTCCTCGTCGACGAGTACCAGGACACCAACCACGCCCAGTACCGGATGCTGCAGCTGCTCGCCAAGGAGCACGGCAATCTGATGGTCGTAGGCGACGAGGATCAGTCGGTCTACAGCTTCAGATCTGCCGACATCCGCAACATCCTCGACTTCGAGGCCGACTTCCCGGACGCCGAGATGATCAAGCTCGAGCAGAACTATCGGTCGACGCAGACGATCCTCTCGGCCGCCAACGCGGTCGTCTCCCACAACCGGGAGCGGCGGCCGAAGGAGCTCTGGACCGACATCGCGGGCGGCGATCCGGTGCAGCTCTACGAGCTCGGCGACGAGCACGAGGAGGCCCGCTGGGTGGCCGGCGAGATCGACCGGCTGGCCGAGGAGGACGACGTCAAGCGCTCCGACGTGGCGGTCTTCTACCGGACCAACGCGATGAGCCGGGTGCTGGAGGAGACGCTCGAACGGTTCGACGTCAACTACCAGGTGATCGGCGGCACCAAGTTCTACGAACGGGCCGAGATCAAGGACGCCTTCGCCTACCTCGGCTTCCTCGTCAACCCGGCCGACATGGTCTCGTTCGGGCGGATCGTCAACTCGCCGCGACGGGGGATCGGCGACACCACCCAGGGCCGGCTGGCGGCCTACGCGAACACCGCCGGGCTGACGATCTGGGAGGTGATCGAACGGGTCGAGGACGTGCCCGGGATGAGCGCCGCCGCGATCAAGTCGGTGGGCCGCTTCTTCGAGACGATGGACGCGCTGAAAGACCGGGTCGAGGGCTCCTCGGTGCGCTCGATCCTGGAGCGGGTGCTGAACGAGACCGGCTACCTGGAAGCGCTGGCGGCGGAGCGGACGGTCGAGGCCGAAGGGCGCGCCGAGAACCTCGAGGCGCTGCTCGAGGGCGCCGACGAGTTCGACCGTGAGCGCGAGATCGAGGGCGAGAGCGAGATCTCTCCGCTGGAGGAGTACCTGCAGCAGAACATGCTGCGCTCCGAGCAGGACGCGCTCGAGGGCGCCGAGGTCGAAAAGGTGACGCTGATGACGCTCCACAACGCGAAGGGGCTCGAGTACGGGGCGGTCTTCATCGTCGGCTGCGAGGACGGCGCCTTCCCCCACATGCGGGCGCTCGAGGAGGGCGGCGAAGAGGAGGAGCGGCGCCTCTGTTACGTCGGCATCACCCGCGCCGAACGCCGTCTCTACATGACCTGGGCGCGCGAACGGCAGCTCTTCGGCCGCTCCGAGCGCAACCTGCCCTCGCGCTTCATCGATGAGATCCCGGCCGAGTTGACCGAGCGCAACTCGACCGCGGCGAGCGCCGGGATGACCTGGGGCTCGACCGCCTACGGCGGCGGCTCGGGCCTCGGCGCGCCGGCCCCGGCGCAGCCGCAGGACCCCGGCCCGGCGCTGGAGATGCGGATCGGCGACGACGTCGTCCACGCCAGCTTCGGCGACGGCGTGGTGACCGGGACCGAGCCGGGCGGGGTGATCGTGGTGCGCTTCTCCGAGGACGGCAAGGAGCGCAAGCTGATGGCTGATTACGCGCCGATCCGGAAACGGTGATCGTGGCCGCCCGGGTGATCGACGGAAAAGCCGTCGCGGCGGCGGTCCGGGAGCGGGTCAAGGTCGACGTCGCCGCCTACGAGGCCGAGGCTGGGCGGACGCCGCAGCTGGTCACCGTCCTGGTCGGCGACGACCCCGCCTCCGAGATCTACATCCGCGGCAAGCACAAAGCCTCGGGCGAGGCCGGGATCCGCTCGGCCCACCACGGGCTCGACGCCGCCACCCGCCAGGAGGAGCTCGAGGAGCTGGTGACGGCGCTCGGGGCCGACGAGGACGTCGACGGCATCCTCGTCCAGCTGCCGCTCCCCGACCACCTCGATCCGGACCGCGTGGTGGGGCTGATCGACCCGCCCAAGGACGTCGACGGGCTGACCCCGATCAACGCCGGCCTGCTTGCCCACGGCACCCCCGGCCTCGTCTCCTGCACGCCCGCCGGGGTGATGGAACTGCTGGCCCACGAGGGGGTCGACGCGGAAGGGCTCGAGGCGGTGGTGGTCGGGCGCTCGAAGCTGGTCGGCGTGCCGATCGCGCGCCTCCTGCTGATGGCGAACGCGACGGTGACGATGTGCCACTCGCGGACCCGTGATCTCGACGCCGTCTGCGCCCGCGCCGACATCCTCGTCGCCGCGGTCGGTGTGCCGCGGCTGCTCGGCGCGGCCGCGGTCAAACCGGGCGCGGTGGTGATCGACGTCGGCATGAACCGGCTCGAGGACGGTCTGGCCGGCGACGTCGACTACGAGGCGGCCGCCGAGGTCGCGTCGGCGATCACCCCGGTGCCCGGCGGGGTCGGCCCGATGACGATCGCGATGCTTCTCCACAACACCCTGCAGGCGGCCCGAGCGCGTACGCTGGGCCGATGAAGGCGCGAAGGGGGCTGCGGGTCGGCGAGGCGATCTACCTGGTCGCGGCGATCATGCTCTTCATCCTGATGTTCTTCGACTGGTTCGGCTTCGGGATCGGGCAGGAACCGGGCGTGGCCGGCGAACTGAACCTCTTCACCCACGGTCAGGACGCCTGGCAGGCGCTCGAAGTGACCCCGATCTTCCTGATGCTGGCGATCGCGGTGGCGGTCGGCGCGGCGCTGCTGCGACTGAGCGGCTCCGATTGGAAGCCGGCGATCCCGCCCGGCGCCGCGGTCTGCGTGCTCGGCGGCCTGGCGGCCTTGCTGATCCTGATCCGGATGGTGGACCCGCCGGGACCGGGCGCCCCGGCGCTCGCCGGCTCCGAAATCCACACGACGCTCCGGCTGCCCATCTTCCTCGCCCTCGCCGCCGCGCTCGGCATCGCCTATGGCGGCCGGCGGACGATGGCCGACGAAGGCACCTCGTTCGCCGCGATCGGCAAGAAGCTGGAGTCGCCGCGCCGATCGCATCGCCCCACCTAGAATCGGTCCCGTGATCGATCGCGAGCAGGTCCTCCACGTCGCCAGGCTGGCGCGCCTCCGACTAGACGACGACGAGGTCGAGACGATGGCGGGTGAGCTCTCGGGCATCCTCGGGCACGTCGACCGGATCGCCGACCTCGACCTCGAGGGGGTCGAGCCGACCTCGCACGTCGTCCACCTGGAGAACGTGCTGCGCGCCGACCGGCCCTGGACCAGCCTGCCGCGCGAGGTCGCGCTGGCAGGCGCCCCGGAGCCGTCGGGCGGCGCCTTCCGCGTCCCCTCGCCGCAGGCCGACGTCGACTGATGGCCGACCTGCTCGACCTGACCGTCGCCGCGGCGGCGGCGAAGATCGCCGCGGGCGAGGTCTCCGCCGAGGAGTACGGTGACGCCTGGCGCGCCGCCGCGGCCGGCGACGAGCTGAACGCCTACCTCTGGACCGCCGCCGACGGCGCCCCGGTCGAAACCGACTGGACCGGGGCGGGGGAGAGCGCGCCGACCGGCGAGGGCGAGGAGACCCCTTACGGCGCCAACGCCCCGGCGCCCGCCGACTCCGGCCCGCTGGCCGGCGTGCCGATCGCGATCAAGGACATCTTCGCCACCGAGGGCATCCCGACCACGGCCGGGTCGCGCATCCTCGCGGGCTACCGCCCTCCTTACACCGCGACGGCCGTCCGCAGGCTGACGGCGGCGGGCGCCCGGGTGCTCGGCAAGACCAACATGGACGAGTTCGCGATGGGCTCCTCGAACGAGAACTCCGGCTACGGGCCGGTGCTGAACCCCTGGGACCGCGGCCGCGTCCCGGGCGGCTCCTCGGGCGGCTCGGCGGCCGTCGTCGCCGGCGGGCTCGCCCCGGCGGCGCTCGGCACCGACACCGGCGGCTCGATCCGCCAGCCCGCCGCGCTCTGCGGCATCGTCGGGCTGAAACCGACCTACGGGGCGATCTCGCGGTTCGGGATGATCGCCTTCGCCTCCTCGCTCGACCAGTGCGGGCCGCTGACCCGCGACGTCGCCGACGCGGCGCTGCTGCTCGGCGTGCTCCAGGGCAAGGACCCGCTCGACTCGACCTCGGTCGGGCTCGACGGCGGCGTCGCGCTGCCGACCCGCGAGGACCTCTCGGGCCTGCGCTTCGGCGTGCCGAAGGAGATCGGCGAGGCGGCGCTCGATCCGGGCGTGCGCGCCGTCTTCGAGGCGACGACTCGCGCGGATCGAGGAGCTCGGCGGCGCGATCGCCGAGATCGCCCTGCCGCACGCCGAGCACGGCATCTCCGCCTACTACGTGATCGCCCCGGCCGAGGCGTCCTCGAACCTGGCCCGCTACGACGGGGTCCGTTACGGGATGCGGACGGGGGGCGACGGCGCCGATCTGATCGAGATGTACGAGACGACCCGCGCCGAGGGGTTCGGCGCCGAGGTGAAGCGGCGGATCATGCTCGGCACCTACGCGCTCTCCTCCGGCTACTACGACGCCTACTACGGCCAGGCGCAGAAGGTCCGCACCCGGATCGCCCAGGACTTCGATGCCGCCTTCGAGGACGTCGACCTCGTCATCACCCCGACCTCGCCCTCGGTCGCCTTCGGCCTCGGGGAGAAGACGGCCGATCCCTTGGCGATGTACCTGAACGACTTCTTCACCGTGCCGATGAGCCTCGCCGGCATCCCGGCGATCTCGATCCCGGCCGGGCTGGCGGCGCCGGAGGGCGCGGGCGCGGACGCGCCGCAGCTGCCGGTCGGCTTCCAGATCGCCGCCCCCGCCTTCGGCGAGCAGAAGCTGCTGGAGGCCGCGCACGCGCTCGAGGGCGCGCTCGGCTTCGCCGCCGCGGCGGGCGACGCCGCCCCCTGGAAGGGAGGCGCGCGTGGCTGAGCTGGAGGCGGTGATCGGCCTCGAGATCCACGTCCAGCTCGCGACGCGGACGAAGATGTTCTGCGGCTGCGAGCTCTCCTTCGGCGACGAGCCGAACGTCCACACCTGCCCGATCTGCCTCGCCCACCCGGGCGTGCTGCCGGTGCCCAACGAGGAGGCGATCCGCTTCGCCCTGAAGATCGGCCTGGCGCTCGGCTGCGAGATCGCCCCGCGCTCGATCTTCCACCGCAAGAACTACTTCTATCCCGACAACCCGAAGGCCTACCAGATCAGTCAGTACGACATCCCGATCTGCGGGCCGGGCAAGCTCGGCGACATCCGCATCACCCGCGCCCACCTCGAGGAGGACGCGGCGAAGACGATCCACGTCGGCGAGTCGGGTCGGATCGCCGCCTCGACCACCTCGCTGGTCGACTTCAACCGCGGCGGCACGCCGCTGGTCGAGATCGTCACCGAGCCCGACCTGCGCGGCGCCGCCGAGGCGGCCGAGTGGGCGCGCCTCCTCCGCGAGACGGTGCGCCAGCTCGGCGTCTCCGACGTGAACATGGAGGAGGGGAGCCTGCGGGTCGACGCCAACGTCTCGGTGCGGCCGGTCGGCTCGCCCGAGCTCGGCACCAAGACCGAGCTGAAGAACATGAACAGCTTCCGCTTCCTGCAGCGCGGGATCGAAGCCGAGCTGGAGCGCCAGCGCGAGCTGATCGACGCGGGGGGGACGGTCGAACAGGAGACCCTCCACTTCGACCCGGCCAGCGGCGACCTGACCTCGCTGCGCTCGAAGGAGGAAGCGCACGACTACCGCTACTTCCCCGAGCCCGACCTGGTCGCGATCGTCCCCACCGAGGCGATGCTGACCGAGGCGCGCGACTCGCTGCCCGAGCTGCCCGCGACGCGCCAGGCGCGCTACGAAGCCGACGGACTCGACGAGGCCCCGGCTCGCCTGCTGGCCGCCGACCCGGAGCAGGCGGAGTACTTCGAGTCGGTCCTCGACCTCGTCGCCGACCGGCAGCCGAAGGTCGTCGCCAACTGGGTGACCGGGGAGCTGACCGCGACCCTCCGCCAGGTCGACGGTGCCGGACGTCCCGATCCCCGCACGCTCGCCGACCTCGTCGATGCCGTGCAGGGCAAGCGGATCTCCCACAACGGCGGCAAGCAGGTGCTGACCGTCGTCGTCGGCGACCACGAGTCGGATGTCGACACGGTGATCGAGCGCGAGGGTCTCGCCCAGATGGGGGGTGACGACGGCGAGCTGGCCGGCATCGTCGCCGCCGCGATCGCGGCCGACCCGGCCGCCGCCGAGCAGATCCGCGCCGGCAACGGCAAGGCGATCGGCGCGATAGTCGGCGCTGTGATGCGGGAGACCAAAGGGCGCGCCGACGGCGGCGAGGTCAACCGCCTGATCCGCTCTCAGCTCGGCCTCTGAGGCACCGCGCCTCTGTGACTCAGCGCACTTTGTAACACGCTGTCACAAACTGCTAGCTTGGCCGCATGGCCTGGAACATCGTCATCGCCGGGGGTGGTTTCGGAGGGCTCGCCGCCGCGCGTGAGCTGGAGAAGGTGATGCCGAAGCAGTCGGCGCGGCTGATGCTCGTCAACGAGACGAACTTCTCGACCTACACGCCGTTCCTGCCCGAGGCCGCCGCCGGCACCCTCGAGCCGCGCCACGTGGTGACGCCGCTGCGCGAAATCCTCAAGCGCACCTACCTGCGCCTCGGCGCGATCGAGGGCCACGACCCGGTCGCGAAGACGGTCGAGCTGAGGGCCAACGACGGCGGCACCGAGACGATCCCGTACGACCAGCTGCTGTTGGCGCTCGGCTCGGTCTCGCGGGTGTTGCCGATCCCCGGCCTGACCGACCACGCGATGGGCTTCAAGGGCCTCGCCGACGCGATCGTCCTGCGCAACCGGATCATCGAGAACCTCGAGGCCGCCAACGCGACGGCCGACCACCAGCGGCGCGAGGAACTGCTCACCTTCGTCTTCGTCGGCGGCGGCTACGCCGGGCTCGAGGCGCTCGCCGAGCTCCAGGACTTCGCCGCCGACGCGATGGACAGCTACCCGCGCGCCCGCCTGCACGGGATGCGCTGGATGCTGGTCGAGGCGGCGCCGCGGGTGCTGCCGGAGATCGACCAGGACCTCGCCGACTACGCGCTGCGCGAGCTGCGCGGCCGCGGCATCGACATCAAGCTGGAGACGCAGCTGAAAGAGGTGACGAAAAACTCGATCACGCTCTCGACCGGGGAGATCGTCCCGACCACCACCGTCGTCTGGACCGCCGGCGTCGCCCCGGCGCCGATCCTCAAGGAGCTGAACCTGCCGCTCGACGAGCGCGGCCGGGTCCCGGTCGACGACCACCTGCGCGTCCAGGGGCTCGACTCGGTCTGGGCGATCGGCGACTGTGCCGCCGCCCCCGACCCGCGCGGCGGCATCTGCCCGCCGACCGCCCAGCACGCGGTCCGGCAGGGGCCGGTGGTGGCCCGCAACATCGCCGCCGAGCTCGGGATCGGCGACTCGGAAGCCTTCGAGTACCGCAGCGAGGCCTCGTTCGTGAACCTCGGGCGCTACAAGGCCGTGGGCCGGATCGGCGAGCGCAAATTCCGCGGCTTCCCCGCCTGGTTCCTGGCCCGCAGCTACCACATGAGCCAGATCCCCGGCTACGCCCGTAAGGCCCACGCGGTGCTCGACTGGACCGCCAGCATGCCGTTCAAGCGCGACATCGCCGAGCTCGGCTCGGTTACCCGGCCGAAACGCCTCGGCTGAGCGCGTTCGCAGTTTCCCGTACTGGTTAAGGGAAAGTGCGAACGCACTGGGCAACCCGCCACAATGGAAGGCCGATGGGCCTCGAGTACCTCGTCATCGTCTTCTTCTTCGGCCTCGCCACGGCGATCATCGGCAAGGCCAAGGGCAGCTCCTTCTGGATCTGGTTCCTGGTCGGCTCCGTGCTGCCGATCATCGGCCTCGCCGCGGTGATCCTCTCCCGCCGCGAGAAGGACGAACCGGAACGGCAGTGCCCCAACTGCCTGAAGCCCCTGAAGCTCTACGTCCAGGTCTGCCCGCGCTGCGGCACCGAGCTCTACCTGCCCGACCCGCGCGCCGTCCGCCACCCTGGCGTTCGCAGTTAGCCGTACCGGTTACGGGAAAGTGCGAACGCATCAGTGGGCGGGGCGCGTCAGCGCAGCCAGGTGCGGACGATGGCGTTGGCGAAGCCGAGGCCGTAGCGCATCACCGCCGGCTTCTTCGAGTGGCCGTGGAGGCGCTGTTCGACCGTGATCGGCACCTCCTTGGCGGGGATGCCGCGCTTGATCGCCTCGATCATGAACTCGGAGGTGTGGAACTGCTCCTGGCGCAGGACCAGCTGCGGCAGCACCGTGGTCCGCACGGCGCGGTAGCCGTTCGAGCAGTCGGTGACGTGGGTGCGGGTGATGAAGGAGACCAGGCGGTTGAAGAAGACGATCCCCAGCTCCCGGGCGAAGTGGTTGCGGTCGGCGTGGCCGAGGACGCGGGAGCCGTGGGCGAGGTCGACCTCGCCGCTCAGGACGGGTTCGACGAGGCGCGGCATCTCCGACGGGAGGTGCTGGCCGTCGGCGTCGAGGGTGACGACGATCAGGGCGCCCGATTCGACCATCAGCCGGTAGCCGGTGCGGAGCGCCGCGCCGCCGCCGCGGTTGGTGACGTGGCGGGCGACCGGGGCGCCGTGCTCGGCGGCGACGTCGCCGGTGCCGTCGCGCGAGCCGTCGTCGACGACCAGCACCTCGGTCGCCACCCCGCAGACCTCCTTCGGCATCCCCTCGAGCACGTGGCCGATGTTCTCGGCCTCGTTGTAGGCGGGGATCAGGATCGCGATCTTGTCCTTGAAGCGGGCGGGCAGCCCGGCCTGGCGGAACTCCTCCCAGGCGAGCCCCTTGAGCGCCGCCGAGAGCTGGCGCGAGTTGCGCGCCCCGACCGAGAGCGCCCGCACGGCGAGGATGAAGAGGATGAAGATCGCGAAGACGGCGAGCCCGAGGATGCGCCCGCCGTTGCCCTTTTCGAAGGAGAAGGCGGAGAGCAGGCCGTTGACCACTTCGGTGCCGGTGACGACCGCCAGCGCCAGCCCGGCGAGGACCAGGCCGAGCACGTCGGCGTTGCGCAGGCTGCGCCGGCGGAGGACCGCGTAGCCGACCAGGAACAGCGACAGCGCCAGCCCGAGGCCGCGCAGCGCCGTCAGTTCGGCCGGGAATATGCCTGCTAGGGGGACCATTTACGGCCGGAGGATACGGCCGTGGCCACGGTGGAGAGGGCGAGGGCGGCGAGCGGGATGATCAGCGTCATCAGGATCTCGTTGCGGCGCGGGGCGGCGAGGCTGGCGGCGCCGACCACGGTGACGAGGACGATCGGGGCGGCGAGGCAGAGCGTCTCCCACCATCGCCGGCGCAGGCCGAGGAGGACCAGGCCGGCCACCCCGAGCAGCACGAGGAGCACCTGGATCACCCGCCCGAGCGTCGTCGACATGAATTCGCCGACCCCGCTCGACCACATCCGGCCGACCTTGCGGACGGTCATCTCGGCGTAGCCGACCGGGTGTTCGCCGAACCACCTGGAGAAGTTCTGCTTGGCGATCCTGCCGAGCGCCGAGTCGCGCGGTTCCTCCGGGTAGCGGGCGGCGACCTTGTTGAAGAGCGGCACCGGGTTCACTTCGTTCAGCGCCTGCGAGTCGGCGGGGAGCGTCTTGCCGGTCTTGCGGTGGTAGAGGATCGCCTTGACCCGCTGGTATTCGCCGTCGGCCGGATAGAAGGTGCCGACGTAGAGGGCCTTGCCGCCGCCGGTCGAGATCGGCACCAGCCGTTCGAGCACGACGATGTTGCGGATCGTCCAGGGGACGATCGGCAGGAGCAGCGCGACCAGCATCAGCCCGATCGCGGTCGCCCCGAACGCCCACTCGCGCTCCCAGGCCCAGCGGGCCGCGGCGAAGACGACGAAGGCGCCCGCGACCAGCGTGTACTCGGGGCGGAACATCGCGGTGATGCCGAAGAGGAAGCCGGGCACGAGCCAGGCCCAGGCGCCGCGCGCCCGCGCGCCGCGGCGGGCGGCCGTCCGGTCCCAGGCCCATAAGAAGGCGAGGATCGCGGCGGGCAGCGAGAGCATCGCCGGCGGCTCGCTCATGATCTCGCCGACCGAGTGGATGAAGGGCGGGTAGATCGCGACGAAGAGCGCGCCGAGCAGCGCCGGCCGGCGGCCGCCGAGGCGCCATCCGAGGAAGAAGACGACGAGGATCGTCCCCACCCCCAGCAGCGCCTCGAGGATGCGGATGCTGCCTTCGCGCGGCCCGCCGGTGACGACGAAGAGCCCGGCGTAGAGCCAGGGCGCCCCCGGCGACCAGTCGCTCGAGTCGTGGAACGAGGGTTCGCCGTAGCTGCCTTCCTCGTAGAGCGCCTTGGAGAGGGCGTAGTAGGCGTGCGAGTCGTCGGCCGGGTCGGCGACCGGGTGGACGACGGCGACGGCGCGGCAGGCGAGGCCGAGGGCCGCGATCAGGGCCAACGCGATGAGCGTCCGCCGCCCGTAACGGGCGACGAGCGAGCTGGACAAACGGTGGAGGGCTTTCAAGGGCGGGCGTCAGGCTACTCGCGGCGCGGCAGGAATCCCCGCGCCGCCGCTGAAAAGCGCGGCAAACCTTAGGAAAGGAATCTTTATGAAACGCGTTTCACTGGTCCTCGCGGGCGCCGTCGCCTGCATGCTGCCGGTATCGGTCGGCACCGCCGCCGCGATGCCCACCGAAGGCATCGTCAACACGTCCTGCAGCATCACCTCGAACAACGTCGCCGGTCGTAAGCTCACCACGACCGTCACCGGCAAGAACGTCGCTCAGTCGCAGATGAAGTTCGCGGAATGCAAGATCGTGAACAAGGTCCTGAGAACGGTCGTGAAGCGCGAAGTCGAGTCGCCGATGGCGATCGAAGGCTTCCGCATCACCCCGTCGATCGTCTCCGAAACCCCGCTGACCATCAAGTACAGCGGTCTCTTCCGCGGCGCCGACACGGCGACGGAAATCCGCCTCAAGTTCAAGATCACCTACGCCAACAACTAGGCGACGGGCTCGTCGTGGCGTCCGCGTCCGCTGAGGGCGCGGACCGCCGCGGCGATCCACACCGCTCCCGCCCCGGCGAGCGGGGCGGTCAGCGGCAGCAGGGTCAGCGTGCGCCGCGGTGAGGCGATGAAGGTCGCCTGCACCAGCGTCTCCAGCGCCAGCACGAGGGCGATCGCCGCGACGTCGAAGCGGCGCCGCGCGAGGCCGACGCCGAGCCCGACCGCGGCGGCGAGCAGCAGCGCCAGCTGCAGCACCCGCCACGGGGCGAGCTTCATGACGCCGCGCGCGGCGGCGGTCCAGCCGAACCAGACCTTGCCGGCGACGAAGCCGACCAGCGCCGGCGGTTCGTGCCAGGCGGCGTGGGCGTAGGCGTCGATCGCCATCCCGGTCAGGGCGGTGTCGGTGTTCTCGCCGGGGTGTTCGCGTTCGGCCAGCGCCGCGAGCGCCTGGCCGCGGTAGATCGGGCCCGGCGCCGGGCCCAGCTCGCGCCGGATCCACGGGTATTCGGCAAGGAAGTCGTCGGTGATCTTTTCCGGGTTCGGCCCGGCCTCGATGTAGGAGCCGGCGTAGAGGACCTGGCCGCCGCCGGTCGAGATCGGCGCCACCCGTTCGAAGGCGACGAAGTTGCGCACGGTCCAGGGGAGGACGACGAGGACCGCGCATCCGGCCAGCAGCCCGGCCCGGGCCCAGAGGCGGCGGTCGACCGGGCCGCCGCGCCCCCAGGGCAGCGCCAGCGCCAGCGCGGGCAGGGCGACGATCAGCAGCAGGTACTCGGGGCGCAGCATCGTCATCGCGCCGACCGCGACGCCGCAGAGCGCCCAGCGCCAGGGCCGGTCGGGTCGCTCGCGGGCGCGCAGGAAGGCGAGCATCATCGCCGCGATCAGGGCGCTGCCGAGCGGCTCGGTCATCAGCATCCCGCTGTACTCGAGGAGCGCCGGGTAGATCGCCACCGCGAAGGCCGCGATCACTCCCGCCCTGGCCCCGGCGAGCCGCCGTCCGAGGAAGAACGCGAACGGCACGCGCCAATGAGCTGAGCAGCGCCAGGACGATCCGCGCCGCCCCTTCGTTCACGCCGCCGCCGACCTCGTAGATCGCCGCGACCAGCAGCGGCAGCCCCGGCTGGTAGTTCGACGCCGACTGCAGGTATTCGTGGCCCGGCCCCTGCGTGTAGCCGTCGCCTTCGACCAGGGCGCGCGAGATCCGGGAGTAGGCCTGGGCGTCGTCGACCTGGTGTTGGGGGGCGCGGATCGCGTAGTCGAGCCGCAGCCCGAGGCCGAGCAGGATCGCCACGACGAGGAGCGTCGCGGCGAGGCGTCCGCCGCAGGCGCGTTCGAGCCGGGTCCTCACGGCCGGATTGTCAACTATCCTGACCCGCCTATGCGGATCCTCATCCTCGGTGGCGACGGCTACCTCGGCTGGCCGACGGCACTCCGGTTCTCGGCGCACGGGCACGAGGTGGCGGTCGTCGACAACTTCAATCGGCGCCGCTGGGTCGAGGGCGCGGGCTCCAACTCGCTGACCCCGATCGCCGACCTCGACGCCCGGATCGACGCCTGGGCCGAGCTCTCCGGCAAGCGGATCGCCTCCCACATCGGGCCGATCGAGGACGGCGACTTCCTCGACGGCGTCGTCGCCGAGTTCCTCCCCGACGCGGTCGTCCACTACGGCCAGCAGGCCTCGGCGCCGTACTCGATGATCTCCCGGCAGACCGCGGTCGAGACCCAGCACGCGAACACGATCGGCAACCTCAACCTGCTCTTCGCGCTGCGCGACCACGTCCCCGAGGCGCACCTGGTGAAGCTGGGGACGATGGGCGAGTACGGCCAGCCCAACATCGACATCGAGGAGGGCTACATCGAGATCTCGCACAAGGGGCGCAGCGACATGCTGCCGTTCCCGAAGCTGCCGGGCTCGCTGTACCACTGCTCGAAGGTCCACGACTCGACCAACATCCACTTCGCCTGCCGCACCTGGGGCCTGCGCGCCACCGACTTGAACCAGGGCGTCGTCTACGGGATCGAGACCGACGAGACCGTCCGCGACGAGCGCCTGATCACCCGCTTCGACTACGACGAGCTCTTCGGCACGGTGCTGAACCGCTTCTGCCTGCAGGCGGTGATCGGCCATCCGCTGACCGTCTACGGCGAAGGCAACCAGACCCGCAGCTTCCTCAACATCCGCGACACGCTCGCCTGCGTCGAGATCGCCGTGATGAACCCGGCGGCGGCGGGCGAGTTCCGCGTCTTCAACCAGTTCACCGAGCAGTTCTCGGTGATGCAGCTAGCCGAGCTGGTGAAGGAGGCGGGGGCGCACCTCGGCTACGAGGTGGAGATCCAGCACTACGACAACCCCCGCGTCGAGAAGGAAGAGCACTACTACAACGCGGTCAACTCGAACCTGCTCGACCTCGGCCTGCAGCCGCGGCAGCTGGGCGAGGAGCTGGTCGAGTCGATCCTCGGGATCCTCGACCGCCACAAGAGCCGCGCCGCCGAGGGCGCGATCGATCCGCGCACCCGCTGGAACCCCGCAAAGCCGGCTGCAGCCCAGGCATAAACCCGCTGGTAGCATCGTCGGTTCGATGAGAGCCGCCGACGCACTGATGGAATCGCTCAAGGCCGAGGGCGTGAAGAACGTCTTCGGGATCCCCGGTGGGGCCAACCTGCCGATGTACGACGCCGTCGTCGACGCCGACTTCCGCCACGTGCAGACCCGCCACGAGCAGGGCGCCGGGCACGCCGCCGAGGGCTACGCCAAGGCGAGCGGCAAAGTCGGGGTCGCCTTCGCCACCTCCGGTCCGGGCGCGACCAACCTGATCACCGCGATCGCCGACGCGATGCTCGACTCGGTGCCGACCGTCTTCATCACCGGCCAGGTGAAATCCGAGCTGATCGGGACCGACGGCTTCCAGGAGGCCGACATCCTCGGCGCCACGCTGCCCTTCGTGAAGCACTCGTTCCAGGTGACCGACGCGCGGCAGATCCCCGAGTACGTCCACGAGGCCTTCCACGTCGCCTCGACCGGGCGCCCCGGGCCGGTCCTGCTCGACGTCCCCTCCGACCTCTTCCGCGCCGACATCGAGTACGAGGCGCGCACCGAGCTGGTCGAGCTGCCCGGCTACAAGCCCTCGACCGAGGGCAACATCAAACAGATCCGGATCGCCGCCAAAGCGATGGCGAACGCGCGCCGGCCGATCTTCTACACCGGCGGCGGCGTGATCAACGCCAACGCCTCCGAGGAGCTGCGCGAACTGGTCGCCTCCGACCAGTTCCCGGTGACCTCGACCCTGATGGGGCTCGGCGCCTTCCCGGCCTCCAGCGACCGCTTCCTCGGCATGCTCGGCATGCATGGCACCTACACCGCCAACACGGCGATGGACAAGGCCGACCTGATCGTCGCGATCGGCGCCCGCTTCGACGACCGGATCACCGGCAAACTGGACGAGTTCGCGCCCAACGCGAAAATCATCCACATCGACATCGACCCGGCGGAGATCTCGAAGAACGTCGGCGCCCACATCCCGATCGTCGGTGACGTCAAGCAGGTGCTGCCGAAGCTGACCCGCGAGTATCGGGCGCTGCAGACCGACTCCGGGCGGACCGAGGCCTGGTGGACCCAGATCCGCGCCTGGAAGCAGGACCACCCGCTCTTCTACGAACCCGGCACCGGCGGCGAGATCAAGCCGCAGTTCATGGTCGAGTCGCTCTGGAAGGCGACCGAGGGCGACGCGATCGTCAGCTCCGACGTCGGCCAGCACCAGATGTGGGCGGCGCAGTACTACGGCTTCGACAAGCCGCGCCGCTGGATCAACTCGGGCGGCCTCGGGACGATGGGCTTCGGCCTGCCGGCGGCGATCGGCGCCAAGGTGGCCTGCCCCGACGAGCTGGTCGTCTGCATCTCCGGCGACGGCAGCCTGATCATGAACGTGCAGGAGCTGGCGACCGCCGTCACCGAGCAGATCCCGGTCAAGGTCTTCCTGATGAACAACGGCTACATGGGCATGGTCCGCCAGTGGCAGCAGCTCTTCTGGGACCGCCGCTACAGCGCGGTCGAGATGGGCGCGAGCCCCGACTGGGTGAAGCTGGCCGAGGCCTTCGGCGCGACCGGCCTGCGGGTCGAGGACGCCGCCGACCTCGAGGGCACGATGCGGACCGCCTGCGAGACCGACGGGCCGGTGCTGGTCGACGTCCGCGTCACCCAGGAGGAGAACGTCTATCCGATGATCGCCCCGGGCAACCCGGCCCGGCAGATGGTCGAGGCCCCAGGGCTGGTGCCATGAGCCCCCTGACGCGGCGCATCCCGGTGTCCTCGGTCGCTTGTGTGCAGAGCACACGGCGCTCCCTGCGTCCTTGGGCTGCTTGGTCAGGGGGCTCATGATGGAGGCGGGGACGCCCGATCTGGTCAGGCTGGAGGACCTGCGCCTGCCCGGGCAGCTGAGCGGCCGCAAGCACATCCTCTCGATCCAGGTCGAGAACAAACCGGGCGTGCTGGCGCGCGTCGCCGGGCTCTTCTCGCGCCGCGGCTTCAACATCGACACGCTGGCGGTCGGCCCGACCGACGACCCGAGCATCTCGCGGATCACGCTGACCCTCGACGGCGCCGTCCACCCGATCGACCAGGTGACCAAGCAGCTGCACAAGCTGGTCAACGTGCTGAAGATCCGCGATATGGGCCCGGAGGAGACGGTGGCCCGCGAGATGGCGCTGTTCAAGGTCTCCGCGGCGGTCGAGAACCGCGCCGAGATCATCCAGTTTGCCGACATCTTCCGGGCGAAAATCGTCGACGTGGCGCGCCGCACGATGACCATCGAGGTGACCGGCTCGGCCGACAAGATCGAGGCCTTCGAGCGGATGATCCGCCCCCACGGGCTGGTCGAAATGGTGCGCACCGGCGAGATCGCGATCGCCCGTGGTCACGAGTGAATCCCTCCTAGGGGCGCTCGAGCGAGGCATAGCGAGGGGACGGCGGACGCTGGTCAGCGTCACCGCGGTTGCGCCGGTCGAGGATCCCTGCGCCGTGATCTTCGCCTCGCGGCTGGCCAGCGACCGCTGGTTCTGCTGGGAGCAGCCCGACCGCGGCTTCGCCCTGGCCGGGATGGGGGTGGCGCGCGAGGCGTCCTCGCGCGGCGAGCGGCGCTTCGAGGAGATCGCCCGGGCGGCCGGTGAGACCGGGCGCGACGCCGTCCTCGACGAGCCTCCCGGGCTGCCCGCCGGGGCGGGGCCGGTCTGGCTGGGCGGCTTCGCCTTCGACCCCGAAGGGGGCGGCAGCGCGACCTGGAGCTCGTTCGAGCCCGGGTCGATGTTCCTGCCGGAGCTCTCGATCTGCCGGCGCGGGGAGGAGTCCTTCCTCACGGTGAACGCGATCGTCGGGCCGGGCGACGACGCCGAGCGGCGCGGGGCGGAGCTGAATGCGCGCCTCTCCGGCCTGCGCGCCGGCGCGATCCTGCCCCTGCTCGACCCGCACCCGACCGCCCGCCCTGAAATCCGCAGTGCCCGACCGCCGCGCACCTTCGAAGACGCCGTGGAGAAGGCGACAGCGCGGATCGCGACTGGGGAGATGCAGAAGGTCGTGCTCGCCCGCGAGGTGATCGTCACCGCCGCCGCCGCCCACGATCCGGCGCCGATCTTCGGCGCGATGCGCGAGCAGTTCCCGGCCTGCTTCTGCTTTTGCGCGGGGACGCCCGAGGCTGCCTTCATCGGGGCCAGCCCGGAGCTCCTGGTGCGGCGCTCGGGGGCCGGGGTCTCGACGGTCGCCCTCGCCGGCTCGACCCGGCGCAGCTCCGACCCGGCCGTCGACGACCACCTCGGCGAGCGGCTGCTGCGCAGCGACAAGGACCGCCGTGAGCACCGCATCGTCGCCGATCGGATCGTCCGCCGCTTGCGGCCCCTCGCGGTGTGGGTCGAGACCGGCCCCGAGCCGGAGATCATCAAGGTCGCCAACATCCAGCACCTGGCGACGCCGGTGATCGCCCAGCTGGCCGAGCCCCACTCGGCGATCGAGCTGGCCGGGATGCTCCACCCGACCCCGGCGGTCGGCGGTGAGCCCTGGCCCGCGGCCGCGGCCCCCCTTACCGAGCTCGAGCAGATGGACCGCGGCTGGTACGCCGCCCCGCTCGGCTGGATGGACGCCACCGAGGACGGCGAATTCTGCGTCGCCCTCCGCAGCGCCCTCCTCCGCGACCGCGACGCCCACCTCTTCGCCGGGGTCGGGGTCGTCGCCGGCTCCGATCCCGAGGCCGAGCTCGCCGAGACCGAGGTCAAGCTCCAGGCGATGCTGCCGCTGGTCTCCGACTAGGGCGAGCTCAGGCTCTCAAGCACACGCTCGGTGACGCGGCGGTGGGCCGCCACATTGGCTTGGCGGTCGGTGCGGACCTCGATCAGGCCGGTGCCGGCGGCCAGGGCGGCGGGGAGATCGGCGAGGCTCTCGAGGCGCCGGTAGGAGAGGTCGAAGAGGGCGGCGGCGCGCTCGGCCGAGACGCCGCGCGGGGTGCCGAGCAGCGCCTCGAACTCCTCGCCGCCGAGCGCCTCGCGCTGCGGCAGGAAGTGGAAGATGCCGCCGCCGCCGTTGTCGATCACGAGGATCCGGACCGGGGTGGTGACGTCGCGGAGCGCGGCGAGGCCGCCGATGTCGTGGAGCAGGCCGAGGTCCCCGGTGACGATCGTGGTCGGGCGGCCACTGGCGTGAGCGGCGCCGATCCCGGAGGAGATCAGCCCGTCGATCCCGTTGGCGCCGCGGTTGCAGAGCAGGAGCGCCTCGGCGTCGCCGGGGCCGAGGAACGTCTCCTGGTCGCGAATCGGCATCGAGGAGGCGGTGTAGACGAGGTCGCCGTCGCGATGGGCCTTCCCCAAGGCCAGGTGCAGCGCGGGCTCGGTGATCTGCTGCTCCGCATCGAGCGCCTCGGCGATCGCCACCAACGCCGCCGCCTCCGCGTCGAGCCACGCTTTCGGCACGGGCCGCTCCTCGCCTCCGAGCCCTTCCAGCCTCGTCGCCCACCCACTCGCACACTCGGTCGGGTCGGCCCGCAGGATCGCCGCGGCGCGGTTGGTCGGCTCGTTCCACCCACCGCTCGGGTCGACCACGATCTGGTCGGCGCCACTGCCCGCGAGCCATTGGCGCAGCGGCTTGGAGGTCGGCAGGTCGCCGAAGCGCAGGACCAGCTCGGGGACGACGCCCTTCGCCCAGTGCTCGTCGCGCAAGAGCGTGTCGTAGGTGGTGACGACGTAGGAGCGGTCGTGGGGGCCGAGCCGCAGCTGCGAGGTCGGCTCGGCGAGGATCGGGAAGCCGGAGGCGCGGGCGAGGTGGGCGAGCGGTGCGCGCAGCTCGGGGTCGGACTGGCGCCCGGCGACGATCACCCCGGCGATCGCGTCGCCGATGTGGCCCGCGACCTCGTCGAGCACGAACGCGGTCGGCTCGAGGTCGACCCGGGTGACGGCGGTCAGCGGCCGCTGCTCGCGGCCGTGCAGGGCGAGCGGGTCGGCCGCGGTCACCGCGCCGTCGACCGGGATCGGCGAGAGCGGCTCGCGCCAGGGAAGATTCAGGTGGACCGGGCCGGGCCGGATCTCACCGCGCGCCCAGGCGAGCGCCCGGCAGGCGACCGAGCGCATGTGGAGGAGGCCGGAGTCGTCGGCATCGTGGGTGCCGACTTCGCAGAACCAGCGCACCGATTCGCCGAAGGTCTTGATCTGGTCGATCGTCTGCCCGGCGCCGATCCCGCGCAGCTCGGGCGGCCGGTCGGCGCTCAGCACGACCAGCGGCAGCGCCGATTCGTCGGCCTCGGCGACCGCTGGGTGGTAGTTGGCGAGCGCCGTCCCTGAGGTGCAGAGCAGCGCCACCGGGTCGCCGCTCGCCTGCGCCGCGCCGAGCGCGAAGAAGGCGGCGGAGCGCTCGTCGACGATCACCGTCACCTCGATCCCCGGCTCGCGCCAGAGCGCCACCGCGAGCGGGGTCGAGCGCGACCCCGGCGAGATGACCGCGCGCCGCACCCCGCCGCGCGCCAGCTCCTCGACGAAGGCCGAGGCGAGCGCGGTGTTGGCGTTGGTCGGGTCCATGTGGAGAGAAACTCGGTCTATGACCGACTAAGTCACCACGTCAAAGTCGATGGTGCTCAAGCGAATCCTCGTCGATCACGATGCCCAAGCCCGGTCCCTCGGCCTCGTGCAGCATGTCGCCCTCGAGCCGGCACTCGGTGGCGGCGATCGTCGCGGCGAAGAGACGCTGCGTGGCGAGGCCGTGGGCGAGCCGTTCGTCGGCGAAGCGAGGCGAGTCGATCCACTCGGCGAGCCGCCGCGAGATCGCGATCCCGACCGGCCCGTCGAGGGCGCTGGCGACGTAGGAGCGCATCCGCCCGGCGATCTCCCGGCCCGGCTCGAACCCGCCGACCTTCGACAGCTTCACCCCGGTCACCGAGAACGAGTCGGCGCGGATCGCCTCCTCGGCGTCTTCGATCGTGACGATGCTCTCGTCGCCGGCCAGCCAGATCCGCGTCCGCCGGGCCAGCTCGGCCGCTTCGGCGATCGTCTCGACCGGCTGCTCGACAAGCTCGATCCCGAGTGGCTCGACCGCGGCGAGGATCTCCGTCGCCTCCTCCAACGACCAGGCCGCGTTGGCGTCGAGCCGGATCCGCGCCGCCTCGCCGATCGCCTCACGCACGGCGCGCACCTGCGCCACGTCTGCGCCCGCCCCGACCTTCAGCTTGAACGTCCCGAACCCGTCCGCCGCCCACCGTTCCGCTTCGACCGCGACCGCGGCGGGCTCGCCGCTGACCAGCGTCGCGTTGCACCGCACCGGGGCGTGCCAGGCGCCCGTGCCCTCTCGCTTCTCGGCGAGGTCGATCAGCGCGGTGGAGAGGGCGCAGCGCGCGGGCATCGATAGTCCCTCCAGGGCGCTCCCAGTGACCTCTCCCTCATTCGCGGACCTACCCGCAAGTGCGTCCGCGACTGAGGGAGAGGTCCCCACCTCCTCCAATTCCCGCACCACCTCCGCGATCCCGACGCCCCCGCGCAGCGAAAGCGGCACCGCTTCGCCGAGTCCCTCGCGTCCGTCCTCGTCCCTGATCCGCAGCAGCACCATCTCCCTCTGCGTCAGAGTCCCCCGCGCCGTGACGTACGGCTCCCTGAACGGCAGCGCGTATGGGATGACCTCGATCACGCCGACAGCAGCAGGCCGACCGTGACGAGCACGCTGTAGACGGCGAGCAGACCGCCGGTCGCGGCCAGGGCTTTGTTCAGCGCCGGGCCGTCGGTCCGCGTTTCCAGCACCCGGATCGGTTTGATCGCCAGCGGCGCCGCCAGCAGCCCGAGCAGCGGCCACCATTGGCATTCGCCCGCCCAGATCGAGAAGGGCAGGATCAGGAACGCCCCGATCACCAGCAGCCGGTACAGGTTGACCGCGTTGGCGCGGCCCATCCGCACCGCCGAGGTCAGCTTGCCCGCGCGGCGGTCGGTCTCCAGATCGCGCACGTTGTTGACGACGAGGATCGCGGTGGCGAGGAAGCCGACCGCGATCGAGAGCCCGAGCGGCAGCGCGTCGAGTTCCTCCAGCTGCACGAAGTAGCTCCCGTTCACGGCGACCAGGCCGAAGAAGAGGAAGACGAAGACCTCGCCGAGCCCGGCGTAGCCGTAGGGGCGCGGGCCGCCGGTGTAGAGGACTCCGGCGGCGATCGAGGCGGCGCCGACGACGAGGATCACCCAGCCCGCCACGATCGCCAGGTAGATGCCGCAGGCGACCGCGACGGCGAAGGCGACCCAGGTCGCGGTGAGGACGCGCTGCGGCGTGACCAGCCCGGCCGAGGTGACCCGCACCGGCCCGAGCCGGTCGGCGGTGTCGGCGCCGCGGCGAGCGTCGGAGTAGTCGTTGGCGAGATTGGTGCCGATCTGGATGAAGATCGAGCCGACCAGCGCGGCGAGGAAGGCGCCCCAGCGGGGCAGGTGCCCGGCGAACTGCCAGGCCGCGGCGGTGCCGACCAGGACCGGGGCGATCGCCGCCGGCAAGGTTCGCGGCCGCGCCGCCTGGACCCAGATCACCGGGCCTCCCGGTCGCGCTGGTGCATGATGCAGACGATATGAGAATCGACGACTGGCTAGCGCAACGGGCCCAGAGCTGCCCGGAGCGGACCGCGCTGATCGCCGAAGGGGCGGAGGTCACCTACGCCGAGCTGGAGGCGGAAGCGAACTGGGTCGCGCGCCGCCTCGCCGCCCACGGGGTGCGGCGCGGCTCGACCGCGGCGCTGACCATGCACCCGCGGCGCGAGCAGGTCGTCCTCGTCCACGCGCTGATGAAGGTGGGCGCCGCGCTGTTGCCGCTCAGCCCGCGCCTCACCGAGACCGAGCGGGCGCGGATCGTCGAGGTGGTCGAGCCGATGGTCGACCTCGACGACCCCGGCCTCCTCACCCAGACCGAGGCCGACCTGCCGATGCTCGGCGAGCACGACACCGACGACGTCTGCGCCTACGTGCTCAGCTCCGGCAGCACCGGCACGCCGAAGCCGATCGGCCTCACCTACGGCAACTTCCTCTGGAGCGCAATGGGGGGCGCCTTCAACATCGGCGTCGACCCGGCCGACCGCTGGCTCTGCTGCGTGCCGCTCAGCCACATCGCCGGACTCAGCATCGTGATGCGCTCGGCGATCTACGGGACGACTGCGGTCGTCCACGACGGCTTCGACGTCGAGCGGGTGGCGCGGTCGCTGACCGAGGACGGGATCACCGTCGTCTCACTGGTCACGACGATGCTCTCGCGGCTGCTCGAGGCGGGCGCCGACCTTTCCGGGCCGCGGGCGATCCTGGTCGGCGGCGGCCCCGTCCCGGAGGCGATCCTGGCCGCGGCGCTCGACCGCGGCGCCACGGTCGTCCAGACCTACGGCCTCACCGAGACCTGCTCGCAGGTGACGACGCTCGCCCCCGAGGACGCGCTGCGCAAGCTCGGCTCGGCCGGCCGGCCGCTGCTCTCCAGCCACGTGCGGATCCGCGGCGGCGAGATCCTCGTCCAGGGCCCGACCGTCGCCCCGGGCCGCTGCGACGAGTCGGGCTGGCTCCACACCGGCGACCTCGGCTACATCGACGATGAAGGCTTCCTCTACGTGCGTGACCGGATCGACGACATGATCGTCAGCGGCGGCGAGAACGTCGTCCCCTCCGAGGTCGAGGAGGTGCTTCTGACGCACCCGGCGGTGGTCGAGGCGGCGGTGGTGGGAAGGGAGGACCCGGAGTGGCAGCAGGCGGTCACCGCGGTGGTCGTGCTGGCGCCGGACACTGAGGTGACGACCGACGAGCTCCGCCACCACTGCGCCGCGACCCTGGCCGGCTACAAGGTCCCGAAGCGGGTCGAGCTCGCCGCCGCCCTGCCGCGCACGCCTTCGGGCAAGTTGATGCGCCGTGCGCTCCGCTGATCAGCAGGGCACTCCGCTAGCCTCCTCGCCCATGCGAACCGACGACATCTTCTACGACAAAGACGCCGACCTCTCCCAGCTCTCGGGCAAGACGGTCGCGATCCTCGGCTACGGCTCCCAGGGCCACGCCCACGCGCTCAACCTCAAGGACTCCGGCGTCTCGGTGGTCGTCGGGCTGCGTCCCGATTCCTCCAGCCGCGCCAAGGCCGAAGAGGCGGGCCTCGAGGTCCTCGACATCCCCGACGCGGCCAAGCGCGGCGACATCGTGATGATCCTGCTTCCCGATGAGAAGCAGGGCCAGCTCTGGCGCGAGCAGATCAGCGCCGGGATCGAGCCCGGCAACCTCCTCCTCTTCGCCCACGGCTTCGCGATCCACTTCGGCGAGATCGACCCGCCCGAGGGCGTCGACGTCGGCATGGTCGCGCCGAAGGGCCCGGGCCATCTGGTCCGCCGCCAGTACGAGGAAGGCAACGGCGTCCCCTGCCTGATGTCGGTCCACCAGGACGCCGGCGGCACCGCCCACGACGTGGTGCTCGCCTACGCCTCGGGGATCGGCGGCGGTCGCGCCGCGGTGATCGAGACGACCTTCAAAGAAGAGTGCGAGTCGGACCTCTTCGGCGAGCAGGCGGTGCTCTGCGGCGGCGCCTCGGAGCTCGTCAAGGCCGGCTTCGAGACCCTGGTCGAGGCCGGTTACGATCCGCGCCTCGCCTACTTCGAGTGCCTCCACGAGCTGAAGCTGATCGCCGACCTGATGTACGAGAAGGGGATCCGCGGGATGGAGTACTCGATCTCCAACACCGCCGAGTACGGCGACCTCACCCGCGGCAAACGCGTCATCGGAGAGGCCTCGCGGGCGGCGATGAAGGAGATCCTCGCCGAGATCCAGTCGGGCGAGTTCGCCCGCGAGTTCATCGCCGAGAACGAGGCCGGCGGCAAGAAGTTCGATGAGCTGCGCAAAGCCGGCACCGACCACGAAATCGAGAAGGTCGGCAAAGAGCTGAGGGACATGATGCCCTGGATCGACCAGGGGTTCTAGCGAGCTCCGGCGGGCGGGTCCTGTCACCGCAGGGGACCCCCGGTGTCTTCCGGTAGCTGAAGCTTCCTCAGACACCGGCTCCCTACGGTGCCACCCGCCCGGCAGAGGTGCTCAGGCCGACGTACCGGTCCGGCTTCACTTTTAAGGGCTGGAAGGGTCGGTGCGGGAAGTCGTAGGGACGGTTCGTCCCTTTCAGCTTTCACAGAGGTGGAGCGCGGTGGTTCTTCCTGCGCTCGACCGTGGGCCCGACCTGGGGGGTGGCGCCGCGGGGGGGAACCATCCCGAGGAAGCTTTAGCTACCGGAGGGATGGTGGGTCCCGGCGGCGACAGGACCCGCCAGGCCGGAGCACCTCCGTCCCTTATCGGTGAGTCTCCCCCTCGGCCAATTTCCCGTCCCGTCCCACATACCCGTCCTTCCCCCCGACGACCACGTACACCGCCTCCTCTGAATCGCTGAGGTTGCGGAGGCGGCGCGGGGTGGGGGCGTCGACCCAGGCGAGGCCGCCCGCCTCGAGCTCCTGCACGGTGCCGTCGCCGAACTCGATCGCCACCCGGCCGGAATGGACGAAATAGAGCTCCTCCTGCTTTTCGTGCAGGTGGCTGCCGGTGGCGTAGGCGGGAGGCAGGACGATCGCGTTGACGCCGAAGGCGGTCACGCCCAGCGGGCCGCGGATCTTGCGGAACCCCGGCCCCTCGCCGAGGTCGGCGAGGTTGGCGACGGACCAGCCGTCGCCCCTCTCCACGTTGTCGGTGGTCTGCTCGCTCATCGTCCTGCCTCCCTTGCCTGGTTGTTCGGTGTCGCTCAGACCGTCGGTGCGGCGGGCGGAGCCTGCGGCGGCGCCGCCGGGCCGGCGCCGAGGTTCCCGACGCCTTTCGCCTTCTCGAGGCCGATCGGGGGGTAGTCGTCGGTCAGCAGCGCGAGATAGCCGTAGACCCGCGCGTAGAAGCTGTTGCAGAACGTCATCGCGGTGTTGAGCTGCTCGGGCAGATAGCCGCGGAAGACGATCGTCAGCCAGGCGATCACCGCGATCCACTGGTGCGCGTAGTTGACCGCGTAGGCGACGACCAGCATCGGCAGCGCCAGGATGATCCGGAAGAACGCCTTCAGCCTGCTCTGGTGCTCGGCCCGCGGCGCGACATGGACCCGGATCGGGTAGTTGGGGTCGTCGGAGAGGCCGAACGGCGGCCACTCGTCGGTCTGCAGGTAGATCCAGGCCGAGGTGCGGACGAAATAGCGGACGAACCCCGAGTTCAGGTTGTAAAGGCCCTCCGGGTAGCGGCCCAGGATCACGACGGCCACCCAGGCGAACAGGTGGGTGAAAGCGGCGACGATGTAATAGACGAGGGCGACGATGATCCACGGGATCGCGAGGATGATCCGGAAGAACGTCGTGGCGCGGTTCTGCTCCGACTGGAAGTCGGCTTCGTAGCTGACTGGGTACATCTCTCCCCCTAAGTGTCGGGACTTGCCTTCTGAATGGCCTTATTTGGTGCCTTCTGAACGGCTTGGCCAGCCTAACCCGAGGCTCGGCGGCGGTCCACAGGCTTCGGTCAATAACCTGTCGCCTCGATGACGACCACGGACACCATCGTCTCCATCCCCGCCGACCTGAAGCCGGAGGACGGACGTTTCGGCTGCGGGCCCTCGAAGGTCCGTCCGGAGGCGCTCGCCAGGCTGGCCGAGCAGTCGCAGCTGATGGGGACCTCGCACCGCCAGGCTCCGGTCCGCGACCTCGTGCAGCGGATCCGCGCGGGCATCACCGAGCTGCTCGGGCTGCCCGACGGCTACGAGGTCGCGCTCGGCAACGGCGGCACCACCGCCTTCTGGGAGTCGGCCTGCGCCTGGCTGATCCGCGAGCGCTCGCTGCACCTGACCTACGGCGAGTTCTCACAGAAGTTCGCCAAGGCGGCCGCCACCGCGCCGTTCCTCGGGGACCCGATCCTGGTCGAGGCCGAGCCGGGCGACGCGCCCGCACCGCACGGCGACGCCGCCGCCGACGTGATCGGCTGGGCCCACAACGAGACCTCGACCGGCGTGATGGTCCCGGTCGAGCGCCCCGCCGACGCCGGCGACGCCCTCGTCCTGATCGACGCCACCTCGGGCGCCGCCGGGCTGCCGCTCGACGCCTCCCGGGCCGACGTCTACTACTTCGCCCCGCAGAAGGGCTTCGCCTCCGACGGCGGGCTCTGGCTCGCCGCGCTCAGCCCCGCCGCGATCGCCCGGATCGAGGAGCTCGACGGCTCGGGCGACCGCTGGCAGCCGGAATTCCTCTCGCTCGCCGTGGCGCTCGACAACTCGCGCAAGGAGCAGACCTACAACACGCCGGCGCTCGCCACCCTGATCCTGCTCGCCGACCAGATCGACTGGATGCTCGGCAACGGCGGGCTCGACTGGTGCGTGGGACGGACGAGCGATTCCTCCGGCCGCCTCTACACCTGGGCCGAGGCCTCGGAGTTCGCGACGCCGTTCGTCGCCGATCCGGCGAAGCGCTCGCTGGTGGTCGGCACGATCGACTTCGACGACGGTGTCGACGCGGCGGCGATCGCCAAGGCGCTGCGGGCCAACGGCATCGTCGACACCGAGCCCTACCGCAAGCTCGGCCGCAATCAGCTGCGGATCGGCATGTTCCCCGCGGTCGAGCCCGGCGACGTCGAGGCGCTCACCCGTTGCATCGACTGGGTGGTCGCGAACGTCGACGGGGTCCGGTCGCAGGACCAGGGTGCCGCAGAATGATGAAGGTTCTGGTCAAGGAGAAAATCGCCGACACGGGCGTCGACCTGCTGCGGTCGAAGTTCGACGTCGACCTGGGGCTCGACATGTCCGACGAGGAGTTCCGGGCGAAGCTCGGCGACTACGACGCGATCCTGATCCGCTCGGCGACCAAGATGACGCCGGAACTGATCGACCTGGCGACCAACCTGAAGGTGATCGGCCGGGCCGGGACCGGGGTCGACAACGTCGACATCCCGGCGGCGACCCGGCGCGGGATCATCGTCGCCAACGCGCCCGAGTCGAACTCGGTGGCGGCCGCCGAGCACACCCTGGCGCTCTCGCTGGCGATGTTCCGCAACATCCCCCAGGCGCAGGCGACCCTCGTCGCCGGACGCTGGGATCGCGCCAAGTTCAAGGGCGCCGAGCTCTACGGCAAGACGCTCGGTGTGATCGGCTTCGGCCGCATCGGCCAGCTGGTCGCCAAGCGCGCCCAGAGCTTCGACATGGAGGTGCTCGCCTTCGACAAGTTCGTCTCGGCGGAGCGCTTCCGCGAGCTCGGCGTCGAGGGGGTCGACGAGATTGGCGATCTGCTCGGTCGCGCCGACCTGGTCACGCTGCACGTGCCGAAAACGCCGGAGACGGTGGGGCTGATCGACGCCGCGGCGATCGCCGCGATGAAGGACGGGGCGCGCCTGGTCAACTGCGCCCGCGGCGAGCTGGTGGTGCTCGACGATCTCGTCGCCGGGCTGGAGTCGGGCAAGCTGGCGGGCGCGGCGCTCGACGTCTTCCCCTCGGAGCCCTTCACCGACCACCCGATCTTCGCCCGCGACGACGTCGTCGTCACCCCACACCTGGGTGCCTCGACCGCCGAGGCGCAGGACCGGGCCGGCGTCGTCACCGCCGAGCAGGTGACGGAGGCGCTGACCGGCGGCGTCGTCACCAACGCGGTCAACATCGCCGCCGTGCGCCCCGAGGAGATGGAGGCGCTGGCGCCCTTCGTGCCGCTCTGCGAAAAGCTCGGCCGGCTGGCGCAGGGGCTGGGGGAGGGCTCGGTCGACCGGGTCACCGCCGAATTCCGGGGCCGGATCGCCTCCTACGATACGCGCCTGCTCGGGATCGCCGTCCTCGTCGGGATCCTCTCCGGCAACACCGAGACGCCGGTCAACCTGGTCAACGCGCCGCAGATGGCCGAGGAGCGCGGCATCGAGCTGACCGAGACAAAGGACTCGAGCGCCGAGGACTTCACCGAGCTCGTCACCGTGCGGCTTGGCTCAGGCGACGCCGAAGTCGAGGTCGCCGGGACCGGGGTCGGTCCCAAAAACGAGCCTTATCTGGTCTCGGCCTGGGGCGAGAGCTTCTACCTGCCTTTCGCCGATCACATCACCGTGTTCCGCTATGCCGACCAGCCGGGGATGATCGGCCGGGTCGGCACCGCGTTCGGCGAGGAGGGCGTGAACATCGTCTCGGCCGCGGTCGGCGCCGAGCGTGGCGGCGGGGACGCCGCGGTGATGGCGCTGACCACCGACGCCCCGGTCCGTCCCGACGCGCTGCAGACGATCCTCGGCCTCGACGGATTCTCGGTCGGCCGCTCCGTCGATCTCTGACCGCAACTCCAGGTCAACAGATTGTTAAGGGGTGCGATGAAGCGCATCACCGGACTTGTGCTCGTCGCGGCTCTCGCCGTGGCCGCGTGCCTCGCCTCCGCATCGGCGTCGGCGAACGGGACCCCACGCACCGAATTCGCCCCGCCCGAAAAATCGGTCAACCTGGTGCTCGCCGGCAGTTCCGGCGACGACCAGATCACGATCGAACTCTCGGCCGACGGCCGCTCCTACGAAATCGAATCGGCGACGCCGCTCGAAGTCGGCAGCACCGTCTGCACCCATCCCGACAAGCGGCCGGAAGCGCTGGTCTGCGAAGCGGCGCCGATCGCCGGCTTCGAAATCAACACCGGCGCCGGCAATGACACGGTCACCCTCGGCCGCACGGTGCCGGTCCCGGCGACGATCCGTGGCGGCGAAGGCAACGACGTGCTGACCGGCGGGGCGGGCCCCGACAAGCTGATCGGCGGTCCCGGCAACGACGAACTGAACGGGCGCGGCGGCAACGACCTGTTGATCGGCGGCCCCGGCACCGACAAGCTGATCGGCGGCCCGGGCCAGAACATCCTCCGTCCCTAGGTCCTAGGTGTCGAACCCCAATACGTCCCGAACGCGCTCGATCGGTGGCCTATGGCCGAGCGCGGAGTGGGAGCGCCGCCCGTTGTAGTGGTCGAGCCAGTGTGGCAGCGCCTCCCGACGGGCGTCGCTCGAGGCGTATTCCAGGGCATAGGCCCACTCCCGCATCAAGGTCTGGTGGAAGCGCTCCACCTTGCCGTTGGTGCGCGGCGTGTAGGGCCTGATCAGGAGGTGTGAGACGGCGCGACGATCCAGGAGCTCGGCCAGGGAGGTGCTCTTCGTGTAGCTGAAGTGGTTGTCGGTCATCAGTCTCTCGACCCCGATCCCACGCTCTTCGAACCACTCGAACGCCCGGCGGGTGAAGTCGGTGACGGTCGGGGCCCGCTCGTCGTCGTGGATCTCCGCGTAGGCCAGGCGCGAGCAGTCGTCGACGATCGAGTGCACGTACTCCCAGCCGACCCGTCGCGAGCGCCGTCGGCGGTCGCCGGTCAGCGCATGACCGGGCGCCTCGAAGCGGCCCAGCTTCTTGACGTCCATGTGCAGGAGGTTGCCGGGGCAGGGCCACTCGTAGCGGACCACCGCCGGGGGCTCGGGCCTCGGTCGGCGCGAGCAGCCGCCGCGGCGCAGGACGCGGTGCACGGTCGAGGCCGGGCGGGCGATGTCGGGCTCCTCGGCCAGGCGGCGGGGGCTCCAGCCGGTCTTCTCGCGCCGCTCGCAGATCTTCTTCGCCTCTGCGTCGGGGACCTGGGCCGGGCTGCGCCCGGGGCGCGAGGAGCGGTCGGTGAGGCAGCTCAGGTCGCGCCGGGCATCCTCGCCTGCCTCGCGCCAGCGCGAGACCCAGGTGTGGGCTGTGGATTTCGCCACGTTCGAGGCGGCCGCGGCCGCCTCGAACGTGAGGTCCTCGTCTTCCACCAGCGCCACCAGGCGACGCCTCCCGTTCGGGGTGAGCGGGGCGTTACGGTGCTGCATCCGGGTCCTCCTCGAGGTCGTGAGCTTCGACACCCACAGCCTCTCGGGGGACCCGGATCTACCTCATGGCGTTCGGAACGTCCCTGGGCTCGTCACCTAGGTCGTCGCCTCGGCGCGGCGGGGGAGCAGCGAGCCACCGATGAAGAGCACGCTGACCGCCAGCCCGACCAGGGCGATCCCGGCGTCGAGCCGGAAGCCTGCCTGGAAGCCATCGATGAAGGGCGGGTTGAAGCTCGAGAAGATCGTCGTCGTCAGCCCCAGCCCGATCGAGCCGCCGGCGATCTGGAACATGTAGATGATCCCGCCCGCGAGGCTCGCCTGCGATTCGTCGACCGAGGTGACCCCGGCGGTCGTCGCGGTCGGGTAGAAGCTGCCGATCCCGATCCCGAGGATCAGCATCCCCGGCAGGAAAGCGCTGTAGCCGGAGCCCGAGCCGACCAGCGAGAAGAGGATCGCGGCGGCGCACATGCAGGAGGCGCCGATCACGGTCAGTCGCTTCGCCCCGAGGCGCGCATAGAGCGGCCCGGCGACGAAGGACACGAGCGCGAAGGTGGCCAGCGCCGGGACCATCCCCAGCCCCGATTCGAGTGGCGAGAAGCCGAGTTGGCTCTCCATGTACTGGGGCAGGTAGAGAAGCGCGGCGAAGAAGGTCGCCGACATGCAGAGGATCGCCACGCAGGAGGCGGCGAAGTCGCGGTTGGCGATGATCGCGGGTGGGATCAGGCCGTGGCGCCCGGCGCGCCGCTCGATCGGCACGAACGCCGTCACCCCGACCACCGCGATCACCAGCATCGCGATCACCCGCGGATCGCCCCAGCCCCAGTCGTCGACCTGGTCGAGCGCGACCAGCAGCGAGACCAGGCCGATCGAGATCGACGCGATCCCGGGGTAGTCGATCGCGTGGTCGCTGTCCTCCGGTTCGGTGAGGTGGACGCTGGCCCAGACCACCGCCATCGCGAAGGCCGCGATCGGCACGTTGAGGAAGAAGATCCAGCGCCAGGTGAGGAGGTCGGTGAAGACGCCGCCGACCAGCGGCCCGATCGCGTTGCCGAGCCCGGCCGCGCCCATGATGATGCCGCCCGCGAGGCCCGCCTTGTCTTCGGGCAGGATCGCGTAGGTCATGCCGATGATCGACGGCAGCATCAGCGCCGCGCCGATCCCCATCAAGGCCCGCGTGACGATCAGGATCGACTCGTTCGGGGCGGCGCCGCCCGCCGCCGACATCACCGCGAAGATCGTCGCGCCGAGGAAGAAGGCGTTGCGCCGGCCGAACATGTCGGCGAGCCGGCCGCCGGTGACGATCATCACGCCGAAGGTGAGCGCGTAGGCGTTCACCACCCACTGGATCGTGTTGATGTTGGTGTGGAAGTCCCGCTCCATCGTCGGCAGGGCGACGTTGATCGCCGAGAAGTCGTTGGCGATCGTCACCGTCGCGATCCCGATCGCCGCCAGCGCCAGCCAGTTGGTCCCTTTGCTCGTGGCCGCCTCCACGAGGCGGCAGGCTACGACACCGGCCGGCTGGTGCGCTACCCTCAGCGGTGGAAATGGCCTTTCCGCTGAACAGCCTCGCGCTTCTCCTTCTCCTCCCCCCTCGGGGGGAATAGCGCTGGGCGGCGCGTTAGCCGCGAGAGACAACAGGCCATTCAGGACTTAGAGAGAAGGAGGGGTCCCATGGGACCGAGCAACACCGACGTGAACGCCTCGCCCGACGCCAACCGCGTCCACATCTTCGACACCACGCTGCGAGACGGCGAGCAATCGCCGGGCATCTCGCTCAATCCCGCCGAGAAGGTGGAGATCGCCCAGCAGCTGGCGCGGCTCGGCGTCGACGTGATCGAGGCGGGCTTCCCGATCGCCTCGCCGGGTGACTTCGAAGCGGTGCGGGCGATCGCCCGGAAGGTCGAAGGGCCGGTCATCTGCGGCCTGGCGCGCACCCACAAGGCCGACATCGACGCGGCCTGGGGGGCCGTCAAAGATGCCGAGCGACCCCGCATCCACACCTTCATCTCGACCTCCGACATCCACATCCAGCACCAGCTGCAGACCGACCGCGAGGACGTCAAGGGGCAGGCCAAGGCGGCGGTGACGATGGCGCGCGCCTACTGCGAGGACGTCGAGTTCTCGCCGATGGACGCGACCCGCTCGGACTTCGAGTTCACCGCCGAGGTGCTGGCGATCGCGATCGAGGCCGGCGCGACGGTGATCAACGTCCCCGACACGGTCGGCTACACGACGCCGGAGGAGTACGCGGCGATGTGGCGGCGGTTCTACGAGCTGGTCCCGGCCCTGCATGGGGTCGAGACCTCGGTCCATTGCCACGACGACCTGGGGCTGGCCGTCGCCAACTCCTACGCCGGGGTGCAGGCCGGGGCGCGCCAGGTCGAGTGCGCGATCAACGGCCTCGGCGAGCGCGCCGGCAACTGCTCGCTGGAGGAGATCGCGATGCTGATCAAGGTCCGCGAGGACGTCCACGGCTTCACCACCGGCATCAACACCCGCGAGATCGCCCGCACCAGCCGCATGGTCAGCCGCATGACCGGATACGCGGTGCAGCCGAACAAGGCGATCGTGGGACGGAACGCCTTCGCCCACGAGTCGGGGATCCACCAGGACGGCGTGCTGAAGGAGCGCAGCACCTACGAGATCATGGACGCGACCGAAGTCGGCTTCGAGTCCAACTCGATCGTGCTCGGCAAGCACTCCGGCCGCCACGCCCTGAAAGACGCCCTGGAGCAACTGGGCTACAAGATCGACGGCAGCGCCCTCAACAAGGCCTTCAAGGCCTTCAAGGAGATCGCCGACCGCAAGAAGCAGGTCACCGCGCTCGACCTCGAGGCGATCGTCTCCGATGAGATGCGCGACCGCGCCGACGCCCACGAGCTGGCCTCCTTCGAGGTCACCGCGGCGAGCGGCAAGAAGCCGATGGCGAAGATCGGCGTCACCCTGCCCTCCGGCGAGGAAGTGGTCGGCGAGAGCAGCGGCGACGGCCCGATCGACGCCGTCTTCCGCGCCATCCAGGTGGCGACCGGGGTCGAGTCCGAGCTCGTCAAATACACCGTCGAGGCGGTGACCGGGGGAGAGGACGCCCTCGGCGAGACCACCGTCATGCTCCGCACCAACGGCACCCTGGCCTCCGGCGCGGGGGTCGCGACCGACATCATCGAGGCGAGCGCCCGCGCTTATCTGCGAGCCCTCTCCAACTCGCTGGAAGGCGCCGCGACCCGCGAGGCCGAGGCGGCCACCGCCGAAGCCGTCGTCGAGCGCACCCCCGGCCCGTAATCACCGCACCGTCTGCATTTACCCCTCAAATCTGGGGGGTAAATGCAGACGCCTCCGCGGTTTGGGCCTTTGTGAGTGCGACGGACCGGGGACTGACCGAGATCGCGGGCCATCAGCACGGCATCGTGGCGCGGGGACAACTCGAAGGGACGGGCCTCTCTGGGATCACGATCGATCGATGGATACGTAAGGGCAGGCTCCATCGCATCCATCCCGGCGTCTACGCCTTGGGACACGACGCGATCACGGTCCGGAGCAGGTGGATGGCGGCGGTGCTCGCCTCGGGGGCCGGAGCCGTTCTGAGTCATCGATCGGCGACGGCGCTTTGGGGGATTTGGGGAGCGGGAGCCGGGGAGGTGCACGTCATGGTGCCGCGGAAGTCCCGGTCGCAACGCGCGATCCGCCGCCATTTCGGTGCCCTTCCCGTCGATGAGGTCACGATCCATGACGGGATCCCGGTCACGTCCGCGGCGCGGGCCGTGCTCGACCTCGCGGCGGACAAAGGACGGGCGGCGGCGGAGACGGCGCTTCGGGAGATGGAATACCTCGGGATCTACGGCCCGGTCTCGCTCCCGGCCCTCCTCGAACGCTACCCACGACACAGGGGCACGCGGATCGTGGAGAGGTGCCTGGATCGCTTGAAGGACGACCCCGGTGGCAGGGTTCGGAGCACGCTCGAGGAGCTCTTCCTCCCATTCCTCGACCGCCACCGCATCCCGCGCCCCCGCCTCAACGCCTGGCTCACGATCGGCGAGCGCCGCTACCAGGTCGACTGCCTCTGGCCCGACGCCCGGCTCGTCGGCGAGCTCGACGGCTTCAAGTCCCACGGCACCAAGCGCGCCTTCCGCAAGGACAGGAAGCGGGATCGACGATTGGGCGCCATCGGCTACCGAATCGTCCGCATCACCGAAGACCAACTCCTCTCAGAACCCACCGAGATCGCCGCAGATCTCCGCTCTCTCCTCAACCCTTTCGCGTCTGCCCCGGTCACGGTCACACCCCGCGAGGACCGTGACCGGGGCAGACCCACGGCTTACAACTGTCCGTGATAACGTACGCGCCTCATGGCGACCGTCGTCCCTCCGACTTCCCCAAGCGCAACGCCCAGCGACCCGATCGCCACCGTCGGCCCTCGCATCCGTGCCCTGCGCGAGGCGATGTCCCTGTCCCTGCGCGACCTGGCCGACCGCTCCGGTGTCAGCGCCCAGATGCTGTCCCAGGTCGAGCGCGGCGAGACCTCGCCGACGCTCGCGGTCGCCGCGAAGATCGCCGCCGGCCTCGAGCTGACGCTGTCCCAGCTGCTGCGCCTCGACGAGGGCCGGCACGTCGCGGTCTCCCGCGCCGCCGGGCGCCGCTCCAGCCGCCGCGGCGGCCACGCGATCGAGGAGTTGACGCCGCCGCTCCCCGGGCAGCGCGCCGATGTGTCCCTGCACGTGCTCGAGCCCGGCGCCACCACCGGCGGCGCCGCCGACCCGCCGATGCACGAGCCGGGCAGCCGCGAGACCGCGGTCGTCCTCGCCGGCCAACTTGCGCTGGTCCACGAGGGCACCCGCACCGAGCTTGAGGAGGGCGACAGCGTCACCTTCGATGCCGATCTCCCGCACCACTTCGAGAACGAAGGAACCGAACCGACCCGCTTCATCGCGGTGATAGCCGCCGGACTGAGGAGGAGCTAGCAGTGCCGAAGAACATGTTCGAAAAGATCTGGGAGGCCCACGAGGTCTCCGAGGGGCTGATCTACATCGATCTGCACCTGGTCCACGAGGTCACCTCGCCGCAGGCCTTCGACGGCCTCCGCCTGGCCGGCCGGCCGGTGCGCCGCCCCGACAAAACGCTGGCCACGGCCGACCACAACACGCCGACCGACGGCACGATGGCAGCCCGGCTGATCGCCGACGAGCTCTCCCGGGTCCAGGTCGAAACCCTGGAGCGCAACTGCGAGGAGTTCGGCCTGAAGCTGTACAGCCTCGGCTCCGACCGCCAGGGGATCGTCCACGTGATCGGCCCGGAGCTGGGCGTCACCCAGCCCGGCATGACGATCGTCTGCGGCGACAGCCACACCTCGACGCACGGCGCCTTCGGCTCGCTGGCCTTCGGGATCGGCACCTCCGAGGTCGAGCACGTCCTCGCCACCCAGTGCCTGGTCCAGAAGCGGCCGCGCACGATGCGGATCAACTACGCGGGCGAGCTCAGCCACGGCGTCACGCCGAAGGACCTGATCCTGGCGACGATCGGCCGTCTCGGCACCGGCGGCATGACCGGCTTCGCGGTCGAGTACGCCGGTCCCGCGATCGAGGCGCTCTCGATGCCGGGCCGGATGACGATCTGCAACATGACGATCGAGGGCGGCGGCCGGGCGGGCATGATCGCCCCCGACGAGACCACCTTCGAGTTCGTCAAGGACCGCCCCGGCGCGCCGCAGGACTTCGAGGCCGCGGTCGCCCGTTGGCGCGAGCTGCCGACCGACGCAGGCGCCGGCTTCGACCAGGAGATGGACGTCGAGGCCGGCGACATCTCGCCGATGGTCACCTGGGGGACCAACCCGGGCATGGTCGTCGAGGTCACCGACAGCGTCCCCGACCCGGCCGCGCTGGACGAACCGGCCGACCGCGAATCGGCCGAACGCGCCCTCGCCTACATGGGCCTGAAGGCGGGCACGCCGATGACCGAGATCGCCCCCGAACGGGTCTTCATCGGCTCCTGCACCAACAGCCGCATCGAGGACCTGCGCGAGGCGGCGGCGATCGTCGACGGCCGCCAGGTCGCGAGCTCGGTCCGGGCGATGGTCGTGCCCGGCTCCCAGCAGGTCAAGCAGGCCGCCGAAGCGGAGGGCCTCGACGAGGTCTTCCGCGGCGCCGGCTTCGAATGGCGCGAGGCGGGCTGCTCGATGTGCCTCGGGATGAACCCCGACACGCTGAGCGAAGGGGAGCGCTGCGCCTCGACCTCGAACCGCAACTTCGAGGGCCGCCAGGGCAAGGGTGGGCGCACCCACCTGGTCAGCCCGCGGATGGCGGCCGCCGCCGCCGTCGAGGGCCATTTCGTCGACATCAGGGATTGGAGCTGAAGATGAGGCCGATTGACGTCATCGAGGGCAAGGTGTCGGTGCTGGACCGCAACGACGTCGACACCGACCAGATCATCCCCAAGCAGTTCCTGAAGCGGGTCGAGCGGACCGGCTTCGGCGAGTTCCTGTTCTACGACTGGATCCGCGACGGCGAGATCGAGCTCGAGCCGAACCCGATCCTGGTCGCGGGCCGCAACTTCGGCTGCGGCTCCTCGCGCGAGCACGCCCCCTGGGCGCTGGAGGATTTCGGCTTCGAGGCGATCATCGCGCCCTCATTCGCCGACATCTTCTACGCCAACTGCACGAAGATCGGGCTGCTGCCGGCGATCCTCGACGAGGCGCACTGCAAGGCGGTCGCCGCAGCGGGGGAGGCGCGGATCGACGTCGACGACGAGACCGTCACCTGCGCCGCCGGCGTCTTCGAGTTCGCGGTCGAGCCGGACGTCAAGCACCGGCTGCTGAACGGCCTCGACGACATCGGGATCACCCTGCAGAACGTCGGGGCGATCGACGACTACGAGAACTCGGGCCGCGCCCACGGGCCGGTCACGACCAGCATCTGATGGCACCGGTCGGCGAATGGGACGCGACCGGCTACCAGCGGGTCTCGGTTCCCCATGAGGAGTGGGCGGCGGCGCTGATGGAGCGCCTGCCGCTCGCGGGCGACGAGACGGCGCTGGATGCCGGCTGTGGCACCGGCCGGGTCACCCGGATGCTGGTCGAGCGATTGCCCGCCGGCCGCGTCATCGCCGTCGACGGCTCGCCGGCGATGATCGAGAAGGTGCGCGAGGTGCTGCGCCCGGACGACGAGACGTTCGTCGCGGACCTCACGGCGCTCGAGCTCGACGAGCCGGTCGACGCGGTCGTCTCCAGCGCCGTCTTCCACTGGATCCCTGACCACGACGCACTCTTCGCGCGCATGCGGGCGGCGCTCAAGGAGGGCGGCCGGATCGAGGCCCAGTGCGGCGGCAAGGGCAATCTCGACGAGTTCCGCCGGATCTCCGGCGAGGTTGTCGCAGGCGAACCGTACGCGGCCCACCTCAGCGCGGTGGGCTTCGAGGAGCCATGGTTCTACGCCGACGTCGAGGAAACCGAAGAGCGCCTGCGCGCGGCGGGCTTCGATCAGACCGAGGCCTGGCTGCAGCCGTGGGACGTCGTCCCGGCCGACCCGCGCGAGTTCATGCGGACGCTGATCCTGAAGCCGCAGGTGGACTCGCTGCCCCCCGAGCTGCACGAGCAGCTGCTGGACGACGTCCTCGCCGCGGTCGGCGAGCCGTTCGGCCTGCGCTACGTCCGCCTCAGCATCTCCGCCGTCGCCGCCTAACCCATAAAGTGCCGCCCGTGCCCGACGCACCCCGCATAGTCGTCCTGCCCGGTGACGGGATCGGCCCCGAGATCGTCGCCGCGACCCGCGAGGTCCTCGACACGCTCGGCGAGTTCGCCTACGACGAGCGGCTGATGGGCGGCTGCTCGATCGACGCCTACGGCGTCGCCCTCGCCGACGAGGTGCTGGACGCCTGCAAGGGCTCCGACGCGGTGCTGCTCGGCGCGGTCGGCGGCCCCAAATGGGACACGACCAACCCCGACGACCCCCGCCCCGAGCAGGGCCTGCTCGGCCTGCGCAAGGGGATGGGCCTCTACGCCAACCTGCGTCCGGTGCGGCCGAGCCCGGCCCTGATGGGCGCCAGCCCGCTGCGCGAAGACCGCATCTCCGGCACCGACCTGCTGGTCGTCCGCGAGCTGACCGGCGGCATCTACTTCGGCGACTCCGGGCGCGACGGCGACGCCGCCCACGACACCTGCGAATACGACGCCGCCGAAATCGAGCGGATCGCCCGCACCGCCTTCGAGGCGGCCCGCCGGCGCGCCGTGGGCAGCCGCCGCAGGCCCAAGGTCACCTCGATCGACAAGGCCAACGTGATGGAGACCTCGCGGCTCTGGCGCGAGGTGGTCACCAGGATCGCCCCCGACTACGACGACGTCACGCTCGAGCACCTGCTGGTCGACAACGCGGCGATGCAGCTGGTCTCGCACCCGGCCGACTTCGACGTGATCGTCGCCGAGAACCTCTTCGGCGACATCCTCAGCGACGAGGCGGCGATGCTGACCGGCAGCCTCGGGATGCTCCCCTCGGCCAGCCTCGGCGCCGACGGCGCCCCCGGCGTCTTCGAGCCGGTCCACGGCTCCGCCCCCGACATCGCGGGGAAAGGCATCGCCAACCCGCTCGCCACGTTCCTCTCGGCGGCGATGATGCTGCGCCACGGCCTCGGTCGTCCCGACGAGGCGGCGCGGATCGAGGCGGCGGTCGACTCCGTCCTCGAAGACGGCCTCCGCACCCCCGACCTCGCCGGGGGGACCGTCGCACCACCGCCGATGGTGGACGTCCCCTCCCAGGTCGAGGTCGGCACCGCGGAGATGACCGCCGCGGTGATCGAGGCGCTGGCCAACTAGGGGGCGGTCACCGCCCAGACGCCGGAGGCGGCGAAGTCGCCTTTGGCTTCTTTTTTGGCTTTTGCGGTGAGCAGCACGCCGAGCCGGTTGCCGCTGGATTCGAGTTTTTCCAGGTTGGCTTCGGGAGTCAGATAGATGCAGGCAGCCCCCGCAGCAGCTTCAGGCGTCGTGTTGCCGCCGCCGAGCCCTGGGCACTGCGCGGTGAAGGGACCGGTCGCGGCGAGGACGGTGACCGAGGTCGGGTTGCTTGCCAGCAGCAGCTGGAAGCTGATCGAGCCGAATGCGCTCGCTTCGTCGCCTTCTTCCTTGGTGCCGCCGAGGCTGAACACGCCCCGCTCGGTCTGGCCGCTCTTCAGCGCTTCCACATTGCCGATCACTCCCACGGCGATCTTTTCCTTCGTCACGGCACCGGCGGCGATCTTTGGCCCGGTCACCGCCAATTCGTTCAGGTTCGCGGTCGCGACCGCCTTTTCGGCGAGTTTCTGCGAGGTCACGGCCTTGTTGTTCAGCTTGTTGGTGGTGACGACGTTGTTCTTGATCTTTTCCGCGGTCACCGCGCCGGCGGAGATCTTGCTGGTGCTGATGATCCCGGCGCCGAGATTGCCCGGCAGCACCGCGTTGGGGCCGAGCTTGCCGGCGACGACCGCCTTCGGGGCGATCTTGCCTGCGGTCACGGCCTGCTTGCGGATCGCCTTCGCGGTCACCGCCCCCTTCTTCAGCTGCCGCGGTCCGACGCTGTTCTTGGGCAGTCCGGCCGCCACCGCGGCGCCGCCCAGGGCGATGAACAAGGCCAACGACGCGATCACGTTCGCGTAGGTCAGCCGGGGACGAAATCTCCTCATCCTGTTTCCTCCTTTTGGGGTTTCTCCGTCATTCGATGCGCTTGGTTTCAACCCCTTCGATCCATCGGGCATAATCCCCCCAACATGGATCAGGTCGATTTGATTTGGAAGAACGGCGAGTTCCTGCCCTGGGACGAGGCCAAGGTGCACGTGCTCACGCACGGCCTGCACTACGGAACCGGCGTCTTCGAGGGCATCCGCGCCTACGACACCGAGCGCGGCCCGGCCGTCTTCCGCCACCACGAGCACCTCGATCGGCTCCACAAGTCGGCCGGGCTGTACTACCTCGAAGATTCCGTACTCGACCGAGGAATTGCGCCAGGCCACGCACGAGCTGATGCAGCGCAACGGGCAGCGCTCCTGCTACATCCGCCCGCTCGCCTTCCGCGGCTACGGCGAGATGGGGCTCTACGCCGACTCGGCCCCGGTCGACGTGATCGTCGCCACCTGGCCCTGGGGCGCCTACCTCGGCGACGAGAGCGCCGGCAAGGGCATCCGCGCCAAGGTCTCGAGCTGGCGGCGGAACAGCCCCGGCGGCGCGATCCCGCACGCCAAGGCCTCCGGCTCCTACCTCAACTCGATCCTCGCCAAGACCGAGGTGGCCAACGCCGGCTACGACGAGGCGATCCTGCTCGACGAGCGCGGCTTCGTCTCCGAGGGCTCGGGCGAGAACATCTTCGTGGTCCGCGACGGCGAGATCCTGACGCCGCCCCACACCGCCTCGATCCTCGACGGGATCAACCGCAAGTCGGTGATCCAGATCGCTCGTGACCTCGGCTACACCGTGGTCGAACGCGACATCGCCCGCGCCGAGCTCTACCTCGCCGAGGAGGTCTTCCTGACCGGCACGGCGGCGGAGATGGTCCCGGTCCGCGAGATCGACGACCACGAGGTCGGCCGTCCCGGCGAGATCACCTGCCACATCCAGGCGAAATTCATGGACGCCCTGCACGGGCGCGCCGAGGAGTACCTCGAGTGGCTCGACTTCGTCGACGTCCCGGCCGACACGCCGGCCGACGAGCGTGACGGCGCCGCGATCGGCGCCGAGGAGATCGAGTCCACCGACGAGACGATCGGGCGAATTACCCCTGCCGCCTAGCGGCAGGCGCGGCCCCCTGGCCGCGCGTCCGGGCCCGGATGGGCCCACCCGATCTTCTTCTCGACTGGAAAGGCATTGCGGATGGAACAGGTGAAGCTTTATGACACGACCCTGCGGGACGGTATGCAGGGGGAGGGGATGTCGCTCTCGGCCCCCGAGAAGGTGCGCGTCGTCAAGGCCCTCGACCAGCTCGGCGTGCAGATGATCGAGGCCGGCTTCCCGAGCTCCAACCCGAAGGAAGAGGAGCTCTTCGGATCGCTCGCCGAGCTGCCGCTCGAGCGGGCCGTCGTCTGCGGCTTCGGGATGACGCGGCGGCGCGGGGTGGAGGCAGCCGAAGACCCGGCGCTGATCACCCTGGTCGAGTCGTTCGCGCCGGTCGTCACCCTGGTCGGCAAGACCTGGGGCCTCCACCTGGAGAAAGTCACCAAGGTCTCGCGCGAGGAAAACCTCGCGATGATCGCCGAGTCGGTCGGCTTCTGCCGCGAGCGGGGCAAGCGGGTCGTCTACGACGCCGAGCACTTCTTCGACGCCTACCGCGAGGACCCCGGCTACGCGCTCTCCTGCCTCGAGGCGGCGATCGACGCCGGCGCCGAGAACGTCACCCTCTGCGACACCAACGGCGCCAGCCTCCCCGACCAGATCGCTGCCGCGACCGAGGTCGGCTTCGCGCGCTTCGGCGAGCGGGCCGAAATCGGCATCCACGCCCACGACGACGCGGGCTGCGGGGTCGCCAACAGCCTCGCCGCGGTCGACGCCGGGGCGCGCATGGTGCAGGGGACCGTGAACGGCTACGGCGAGCGCTGCGGCAACGCGAACCTGACCTCGATCCTGCCCGCCCTGCAGCTGAAGATGGGCTTCGACGTGGTCTCGCCGGAGCAGCTGGCGACGCTGAGCGAGACCGTCCACTTCGTCGACGAGCTCTGCAACCTGACGCCGAACCCGGACGCTCCCTACGTCGGCCGCAACGCCTTCGCCCACAAGGGCGGCATGCACGTCGCCGGGGTCGAGGCCGACGCGCGCACCTTCGAGCACATCGACCCGGCCGCGGTCGGCAACGAGCGGGCGATCCTGCCCTCGGAGCTCTCCGGCAAGGCGACGATCCGCGACCAGGCGAAGGCGGCCGGACTCGAGATCGACGACGAGACCGCCTCACGGGCGATCGAGAAGCTGAAGGAGCGCGAGCACCGCGGCTATCACTACGAGGCGGCGCCGGCCTCCTTCGAGCTGCTGCTGCGCCACGAGGCGGGCGTCTACAAGCCGCTCTTCGAGCTGGAGAGCTACCGGGTCGTGACCGAGCGGCGGGCCGGCGGCGAGGTCGAGACCGAGGCGACGATCAAGGTCGTCGTCGACGGGCAGCGCTACCTCAAGGTCGCCGAGGGCAACGGCCCGGTCAGCGCCCTCGACAAGGCGCTGCGTGAGGCGATCACCGACCGCCACCCCCACATGGCCGACATACAGCTGACCAACTACAAGGTGCGGATCCTCGACCAGGACCGCGGCACCGACGCGATCACCCGGGTGCTGCTCGACTCCGCCGACGGCGAGCGTGAGTGGGGGACGACGGGCGTCTCCGGCAACGTGATCGAGGCCTCCTGGCAGGCGCTGGTCGACTCGCTGGAGTACGCGTTCCAGTGAGCGACCCGGCCTTCGAGCCGATCCCGCTGTCGGGCCCCGAGCTGGGCGAGCGCGAGGAGGAACTGGTCCTCGACGTGATCCGCTCCGGGCGGCTCTCGCTGGGCCCGATGGGGGAGCGCTTCGAGCGCGCCTTCGCCGACTTCCTCGGGGTCGAGGACGCGGTCGCGGTGTCGAGCGGGACCGCGGCGCTCCACCTCGGCGTGCGCCAGCTCGGCTGGGGCGCGGGGGACGAGGTCGTCACCAGCCCCTTCACCTTCGTCGCCTCCGCCAACTGCCTGCTCTACGAGGGCGCGCAGGCCGGTCTTCGTCGACGTCGATCCGGAGACGCTCTACATCGACCCCGACGCCGCCGCGGCGGCGGTCGGCGAGCGCACCGTCGGCCTGCTGCCGATCGACATCTTCGGCTGGCCCGCCGCCTGGCCCGAGCTCGAGGCGCTGGCGGCGAAGCACGGCCTCGGCCTGCTCGAGGACTCCTGCGAGGCGCTCGGCGCGGTCGACTCGGAGGGCCGCATGGTCGGCACCCGCGGCAACTTCGCCACCTTCGCCTTCTACGCCAACAAGCAGATGACGACGGGCGAGGGCGGCATCATCGTCCCCACCGATCCCGACGCGGCGGCGCGCCTGCGCAGCGAGCGCAACCAGGGCCGCGCCGTCGACATGGGCTGGCTCGACCACGACCGGCTCGGCTTCAACTATCGGCTGTCCGACGTCTCCGCCGCGATCGGCGTCGGCCAGATCGAGAAGCTGCCCTCGCTGCTGGAGCGCCGCGCCGCGGTCGCCGCCGCCTACGCCGAGCGGCTCGCCGACGTCCCCGGGGTCGAGCCGCCGCTCGCCGCCGGCGGCAACGAGGTGCGCAGCTGGTTCGTCTACGTGGCGCGGCTCGCCGACGAGGTCGACCGCGACGCCGTGATCCTGCGCCTGCGCGAGGTCGGGATCGACTCCAAGTCCTACCTGCCGAGCATCCACCTCTTCCCGCACCTGCGTGAGCTCGGCTACCGCGAGGGCCAGTTCCCGGTCGCCGAGGCCGCCTCGGCCCACTCGCTGGCGCTGCCGTTCTTCCCGGCGCTCGCCGAGGCTCAGATCGAGCGGGTCTGCGCCGAGCTGGCGCGCGCCGTCGACGGCTCGGCCCGGCGGGGACCCGGGTAACCAACATAATCAGCCCGATGGCCAGATTCCGCAAAGACCCCGATCCCCGCTTCTGGCGGATGAACCGCTCGCTTCCCTTCGACTGGCAGCTTGCCCCCTACGACATCCTGCAGTCGCAGGCACACGCCCGCGGCCTGGTCCGGGTCGGCGTGCTGAGCGCCGCGGAGGCCGATGAGATCGCCGCCGGGCTCGACCGGGTCGGGGCGCGGATCGGGGAACCCGGCTTCGCCTTCGAGGAGGCCGACGAGGACATCCACATGGCGATCGAGCGGCTGCTCGGCGAGGAGATCGGCCCGCTGGCGGGCAAGCTCCACACCGGCCGCTCCCGCAACGACCAGGTCGCGACCGACATCGCGATGGTGGTGGGCGCCGCCGCGCGCCGCGCGATGCGGCTCTGCGCGGCCGCGATGGGGGAGCTGCTCGGCCTCGCCGACACCCACCGCGACTGGCCGATGCCCGGCTACACCCACCTCCAGCGCGCCCAGCCCGTCTACCTCGGCCACCACCTGCTCGCCTACTTCTGGATGCTCTCGCGCGACGCGCGCCGCTTCGCCTTCGCCGCCGAGTCGGCGAGCGTGATGCCGCTCGGCTCCGGCGCCCTGGCCGGGGTCAACTGGCCGATCGACCGCGAGATCGTCGCCGCCGAGCTCGGCTTCGCCGCGATCACCCCGAACTCGCTCGACGGCACCTCCAACCGCGACTTCGTCATCGACTACCTGAGCGCCGCGGCGACCTGCGCGATGCACCTCTCGCGGCTCGGCTCGGAGCTGGTGATCTGGTCGAGCAGCGAGTTCGGCTTCGTCGAGCTCGACGAGGCCTTCTCCTCGGGCTCCTCGATCATGCCGCAGAAGAAGAACCCCGACGCGGCCGAGCTGCTGCGCGCGAAGAGCCCGCGGGTCGCCGCCGCCCACCAGACCCTGCTCGGGGTGATGCACGCGCTGCCGCTCACCTACGGCAAGGACATGCAGGAGGACAAGGAGCCGCTCTGGGACGCGATCGACACGGTCGAGGCGAGCCTCGAGGCGGCGGCCGGGATCCTCGAGGACATCGTCTTCGACCGCGAGCGGCTCGAGGAGGCCTCCGCCGACGAGATGCTGGCGGCGACCGAGATCGCCGACCTGCTGGTCCGCCAGGGGGTGCCGTTCCGCGAGGCGCACGGGATCGTCGGCGAGCTGGTCCGCGACGCGATCGCCGCCGACAAGCCGCTGTCTGAGCTCAGCCGCGAGGAGATCGCCGCCCGCTCGGAGGTGCTCGGCGACGAGTACTACGAGGTGCTGCAGCGCTCCAGCTGGCTGGAGTCGAAGCGGATCGCCGGCGGCACCGGCTCGGA